>CAJTXA010000010.1 GCA_910579865.1 uncultured Lachnospiraceae bacterium | reverse complement strand
GCAGTGGCGGATAAACCAAAATGAGGAGTTCCATTCAGCAGTTTTACCAGGACTGCTTTGTTAAGTTCGCACTTATGAGGGCGTTACCGCCCGTCTTTTGTAAAGCCTTTCGGTGTTTAGGCTGTAAGGGGATTGCTTTGGCAAATAAAAAACTGATGTGGTATAAAAAAAGTATCGAGAAAAGGCGGAAATAAGCCGATTTAAGACATTTGAACATGAAATTAGATGGCGTGGCTACAAATTGGTAACAGAAAATTAGCACTCCATAATAAATGATGTAGTTAAAGTAAAAACGGAAATATATTTGTATAAAATTTAAATAAAAGTAGTTGATAACAACAAAGAATATACAAAAAAAATCATACAAAATTATAGTAGATGTTATAATTTATTGATACTATAATTGTATGATTTTTTTAATATCATAGTTTTTAAAAGGTTAAGTTAAAACCAAGTGTTTCTTCGTCTAGTTTTAAAACTACTTCTTTTATTTCGGCGTTTTAATCGATATAACATGTTGAGACGAGAATAGGTACCAAATTGTCTTTTCTGCTGTCGACGAATTCTTTTTTTTCGTTCCCGTTCAGCCTTCGTTTTAGAAAGATAGAAAAGAAATGCAATTATAAATAAAACAATGATAACTCCTGCAATAAAATAACGAATATCTATTTTAATAATATGCTTTGGTGCAACTGATGTTGGATCAGTATATTCTTGTGAAAGGGATTCCTCTTCCTGTTTTGTTGTTTCTAAAGGAGTAGTAGTTTCAACTGGCGTATTTTTGGTAAAAGAAAATGTATCTACATCACCATAAATAATATCTAAAGTAGCGGAACCAATATAATGTCCACTATAGGAATAAGTAATTGTAGCAAGAGTGGAACGATTTAGTAATTCTGTTTGTTCAGATGAAGTAGATGGTTCAAGGTTTTCTTCTTCTTCAGTTTCAGAATTAGTAAAGATTATTGTTGCTTCTGCATCAGAAAATTCTGCATGAATTGGAAGAACAATAATAGAATCTTTGCTTAATTCAATATCCATGGAAACTCGATCAAAAATGGAGCAGGAGGAAGGAAAAAAAGCGTTTTTATGAAAGGTATAATTGGTTTCATTTTCTGCAATATTTACCTTTTTAAAAGAGTGAAATCCATAGTCAAGTAAAGCTGCACTGTCAGTAAAGCAAGCTGGAGAGGTGGATTGCATTACAACACAGATTAAGGTCATACCATCTCGTTCAGCAAAGGTGACAAGCGTACTGCCTGCAACAGTAGTATAACCTGTTTTTCCTCCAAAACATCCGTCGTAGTGAGAAGAACCGCCTAATATTAAACGATGCATTGTATTGACAGGACGTGATTCTGGCTGTAGGTTAGTAGGTGGAATCATATAGGAAGTGGTACCATTAATTTTTCGGTAAGTTTCATTAAATACAGCAGCACGAGAAATCATAGCCATATCATAACAAGTCGTATAGTGGTTATCGTCAGGAAGACCATTTGCATTGGCAAAATGGGTGTCGATAGCACCTAATTCTTTTGCACGTTCGTTCATTCGTTCTACAAAAGCAGGAATTGAGCCAGAGACATGTTCTGCTATTGCATTTGCACATTCGTTTGCAGAGGCTAGTAAAAGGCCATAAAGACTATTTTCCATAGTAAGTTCTTCGCCTGGATTGATAGCGATATGACTGGAATCTCTTGGAACAGAGGCAATATTCTCTTCTGAATAATATAACATATCCTGTAAGGAACAGTTTTCAATTCCTAAAATAGCAGTTAAAATTTTAGTAATACTAGCTGGGTAACAACGCATATTCATATTTTTGTCATATAAAACAGTACCTGTTTCAGCTTCTATTACAACTGCTGCATGACTTTCTATAGTAGGGGCTGCTGGCCAGCCAGCAATATTATCTGTAGTAGAATCAACAGGAAAGGGAGAAGTTTCTTCCATAGTGGTAGGAACTTCTGATTCAGCAGTTGCTAGTGGCTGGATAGTAGAGAAAAGTGTAAATAGACAAGTGAATATGAAAACCCGTAAACGGGAATGGTGTTTCATAGTAATTACCTCCTTATATTTTTGTACCATTGCTTATTATAGGGTATTTTGCTATAGAGTACAAGGATGAAATTTAATTTTGTTGACTTTCTTGGATTGATATAGTAGTATTTTGGAAAATATATGGTTAGATATGGAAAGGTGAGGAGTAAATAATGATTTTAAATGTAGAACACTTAAGTCATGGTTTTGGAGATCGTACTATTTTTCAGGATGTATCTTTTCGCTTGTTAAAAGGAGAACATATTGGGCTAATCGGTGCAAATGGAGAAGGAAAATCAACTTTTATGAGTATTATAACAGACAAATTGATGCCAGATGAAGGAAAAGTGGAATGGGCAAAAAATGTTCGGGTTGGTTATTTGGATCAGCATACTACATTAGAACCAGGTATGACAATTCGAGAAGTATTAAAAAGTGCATTTTCTTATCTATTTGAAATGGAGAAACGAATGAATGAAATCTGTGATCATCTTGGAGAAGCAAAAGAAACAGAAATGGAAGTGATGATGGAAGAATTAGGAACAATTCAAGATATGTTAACTATGCATGATTTTTATACAATTGATGCAAAAGTGGAGGAAATTAGCAAGGCACTTGGATTAGAAGAAATTGGGCTTGAGAAAGAAGTGACAGAGCTTAGTGGAGGGCAAAGAACGAAAATATTACTTGGAAAATTGTTGTTGGAAAAACCAGATATTTTGCTTTTAGATGAACCTACAAATTATTTAGATGTACAGCATATTGAATGGTTAAAACGTTATTTAAATGGTTATGAAAATGCTTTTATCTTAATTTCTCATGATATTCCATTTTTAAATAGTGTAATTAATCTAGTATATCATATGGAAAATCAAGAATTAAACCGTTATGTTGGAAACTATGATAAGTTTCAGGAGGTTTATGCCATAAAGAAAGCACAACTAGAAGCCGCTTATAAAAGACAACAACAAGAGATTGAGGAATTGGAAGATTTTGTAGCTCGTAATAAGGCACGAGTAGCTACAAGAAATATGGCAATGTCACGTCAAAAAAAGTTAGATAAAATGGAAGTAATTGAACTTGCACGAGAGAAGCCAAAGCCAGAGTTTTGCTTTAAAGAAGCAAGAGCTTCTGGACGCTATATTTTTCAGACAAAAGATTTGGTTATTGGATATGAAAGGCCTCTTTGCAAACCACTTACAGTTGAGATGGAACGTGGACAGAAGATTGTTTTAACTGGTGCAAATGGAATTGGAAAGACTACATTATTAAAAAGTATTTTAGGAATTATTCCTGCAATACAAGGAAAAGTAGAGCAAGGTGATTATCTTTTTATTGGGTATTTTGAACAAGAGATGGCACCAGGGAATACTGCAACTTGTATAGAGGAGATTTGGAAGGAATTTCCTGGTTTTAGTCAATATGAGGTACGCTCTGCATTGGCAAAGTGTGGTTTGACAACAAAGCATATTGAAAGTCAAGTTCGTGTACTTAGTGGTGGAGAACAAGCTAAGGTAAGGCTTTGTAAGCTAATTAACAAAGAAACGAATCTTTTAGTATTAGATGAACCTACAAATCATTTAGATGTTGATGCAAAGGAAGAATTACGAAGAGCATTGATTGCTTATAAAGGAAGTATTTTGCTTACTTGTCATGAACCAGAATTTTATCAGGGAATGGCAACCGAAGTTTGGGACTGTTCAAAATGGAATTAAGATAATAAGAACTATATAAGGAGATGCTTTTAAGCAACTCCTCAATAGTAATAGATCACGATCTATTCTGTTATTTTAATTAGATAAAATATTAATTTGTTTCTTTTATAATTTTTTTATTCTCCATATTTCGTTTAATAACTTTAAGACGGGAAAATTCTTCTCGTTCTTTTTCTTCTAAAACATTTGTAATATGGTTCACAAGTTCTGTATAAGTAGGAATTGTAATATTTTTAAGTGCATTTGCACGTTTTTGTGTCCTCTTAATATCAGCCGCTAACCGATAAGCAGAATTTTCTACCATAGATAATCGAATTGTTAATTCTTTTACTTTATCAAAACTGTTTTTTGCTTCGTCTAAGGATTCTGTTGTATTATAAAATGCATAAGAAGGAAGTTCAGCTTGCTTATTATATTCTACAAGGGGGATTTCAGTTCCCATAATGCTTCTTGTTTTGATTCGAATAGAATCTTCTATTGGGATGGTATCTGCAATTTCTTGTACATAACTAATACCAAGTTCAATATTTGCCATCTGAAGAGAAACATATGCATCGGTAAAGGTTTGATCAATTTCAGATTGAATTCCCTTTGCTTCTTTAATTAAATCCATCAGTTCTCGAATTAGAATATTTCTTTTTTTATCCATTAGTTCATATCCTTGTTTTGCAAGAACTAAAGAATTCTTTGCTATCATTAAATTTCCTTTTGTAGGAAACATATTTGGATTCATAAAGTTCACCCCTTTTTTGATGGATTATTGTTCTTCTTTTTCGATTGCATAATATTGATCTAGGATCTTTGTATTGATTCGATCTAGTTCTTCTCTAGGCAACATACGAAGCAATTTCCAGCCAAGATCTAAGGTATCAATGATGGTTCGATTTTCATCTGCACCTTGTCCAATAAATTCCGTTTCAAAGGCTTTTCCAAATTCCAAATATTTTTTATCAATAGGAGAAAGTTCATCTTCTCCTATAACAGAAGCTAAATTTCTAGCTTCTCCTACTCTGGCATAGCTAGAAAAAAGCTGATTTGCTACATCCTGATGATCGGATCGGGTATATCCCTCTCCAATTCCATCTTTCATTAGACGAGAAAGAGAAGGAAGAATATTAATTGGAGGATAGATAGATTGTCCATGTAGTATACGATCTAGCACAATCTGTCCTTCTGTAATATATCCTGTTAAATCTGGAATAGGATGAGTAATATCATCATTTGGCATTGTTAAAATAGGAATTTGTGTAACAGAACCATCAATTCCTTCTACAATACCAGCACGTTCATAGATGGTAGCTAACTCACTATAGAGATAACCTGGATAACCCTTTCTAGAAGGAATCTCTCCTCTGCTAGAAGAAACCTCACGCATTGCCTCTGCAAAGGAAGTCATATCTGTTAAAATAACTAAAATATGCATACCTTTTTCAAATGCTAGATATTCTGCTGCTGTTAGTGCAACTTTAGGAGTGATTAAACGTTCTACTACAGGATCATTTGCTAAATTTAAAAACATAACAACATGAGAAGAAACACCAGTTTCTTCAAATGTTTTACGGAAAAATTCAGCAATATCATATTTTAGTCCCATAGCAGCAAATACAATTGCAAATTTTTCCTTTGATTCATCACCTAAAGAAGCTTGTTTTACAATCTGTGCAGCAAGTTGATCATGAGGAAGACCATTTCCAGAAAAAATAGGAAGTTTTTGTCCTCGAATTAATGTAGTTAAGCAATCAATTGCAGAGATACCTGTGCGAATATAATTGCGAGGGTATTCACGTGTAACTGGATTTAGTGGTTTTCCATTGACATCGACTCGCTTTTCTGCTTCAATATCTCCCATTCCATCAATAGGCTGTCCTATACCATTAAAAGTACGTCCAAGAATATAAGGGGATAATGCTAACTGTAGTGGATGTCCTGTTAATTTGGTATGTGTATTTTTTAGGGACATATTCTCAGTTCCTTCAAATACCTGTATCACAGCTTTATCTTCATAGATTTCAACAATACGTCCTAATTTTTTTTCTTTTCCTTCTACCATAATCTGTACAATTTCGTCATAAGAAGCATTTTGAACACCCTCTAGAGCAATTAGAGGGCCATGTATCGAACTAAGTCCTAAATATTCAATTGACATCAATCTGCCCTCCTTTTACGCATTTTTTGCAATTACTTCATTATAAAATTCATTAATTGCTGTTTTATATTCTTCAAATTTATCTAATTCATGGTTTGCTACATCATATTTTATTGCGATCACACGTTCAAAAATGGTATTTTGTTTTAAAACAGACATCGGCATTCCCATAGTTACTAAAGCTCTAGATTTACTATAGAGATATAGAATGGTTTGCATCATAGCAAGTTGCTTTTCCAAAGGAACACAAGTATCTTCAGGATGAAATGCATTTTGCTGTAAAAATCCCAGACGAATAACACGAGCAATTTCTAAAATTAACTTCTGGTCATCAGGAAGTACATCACTTCCGATTAACTTTACAATTTCCATTAGACTGCTTTCCTGATTTAATAAAGCAACTAATTGGTTACGGCAAAAGACAAAATCGGTGCCCACATTGTCAGAATACCACGGTGCAAGATCGTTTAGATATTCACTATAGCTAGTAAGCCAATGAATGGCAGGAAAATGTCTGGCATAAGCTAATGATTTATCTAATCCCCAGAAGCAGCGAACAAATCGTTTTGTATTTTGTGTAACTGGTTCAGAAAAATCACCACCTTGTGGAGAAACAGCTCCAATAATAGAAACCGATCCTTCTGTTCCATTTAGATTTTGCATAAAACCAGCACGTTCATAAAATGCAGAAAGCCGAGAGGCCAGATAGGCAGGAAAGCCTTCTTCAGCAGGCATTTCTTCTAGACGTCCTGAAAGTTCACGAAGTGCTTCTGCCCAGCGGGAAGTAGAGTCTGCCATAATCGCAACATCATATCCCATATCTCGATAATATTCTGCTAATGTAATACCTGTATAAATACTTGCTTCTCTAGCTGCTACTGGCATATTAGAAGTATTGGCAATTAAAGTAGTGCGATCCATTAAAGGGTTTCCAGATTTTGGATCAACTAATTTAGAGAAATCTTCTAATACTTGTGTCATCTCATTTCCACGTTCCCCACAGCCAATATAGATAATGATATCTGCATCAGACCATTTTGCAATCTGGTGTTGTGTCATAGTTTTACCAGTACCAAAACCACCAGGAACTGCTGCTGCCCCTCCTTTTGCAATTGGAAATAGGGTATCTAGGATTCTTTGTCCTGTTACTAATGGCCGAGAAAGCGCACAGCGTTCATGAACTGGACGAGGAATACGAATTGGCCAATGCTGTGTCATAGTTAAAGGAATCTGTTTTCCATCTTTTGTTGAAAGTATGGCAAGAGTATCATGGATGGTATATTCTCCATCTGAAACGGCAGAAAGAATCATTCCTTCTAAATCAGGAGGAACCATAACTTTATGAACAATTGCTGAGGTTTCTGGAACTTCAGCAATAATAGAACCACCATAGACCATTTGCCCCTGGATTACTGTAATATGAGTTTTCCATAGTTTTTTTGTATCTAGTGCATCTACACTGATTCCACGACTGATATAAATACCAGAGTTTTTGGCGATTTCTCCTAAAGGCCGTTCAATTCCATCAAAAATATTGGTGAGAATACCAGGCGCTAGTGTAACAGAAATTGCACTTCCTGTTGCTACTACCTCTTCTCCTGGCTTCAATCCAGAAGTTTCTTCAAATACCTGAATGGTTGTCAGATCGGAGGACAAAGCAATTACTTCACCAACTAATTTTTCTTGTCCAACATAAACCATTTCAGACATTTTAAATCCAGTATTTCCTTTTAAATAAATGACTGGACCATTAATACCAAAAATTTTACCTGTCTTAGTCATTTGGAGTATCTCCTCCTCCACTATTTGTTATTAAATGTAAAAGACTCTTTTTGCTCTTTAAATTTTGTTTCAAAAGAATTATCAATTAATATATTTCGAGAAGAAATAATTGCTCTTGTACCTCCCATAAAATGATATTCACTTATTGTTAAGTGAACATTTGTAACAGACTCTAGTTCTGGCTGTTTTGCAGCATCAGTTGGGTCAATATAAATAATAATTTCTTCTGTCCCTGCAAAACTTTTCGCTTCTTGAATTTGTTTGATTAAAAGCTGAGTGTAATCAGGAGTAGTTTGATATTGGTCTAGCAGTTCTTTTACTTCTTTAAAAAGTGTATCTTTTAAATCTTCCTGTAATTGAGAGGTTTCTTTTTTAATACGAATTTGCTCTTTTGAAAGAGCTTTATTTTTATCATGTTCCAAACTGGCAATGCCAAGCTTAACTTGCAGTTCTGCTTTTTTAAGTTCATCTCTTTTATGATGTTCAAAAATTTGATTTAAAGCATTCTTATAATCGGTAATCATAGTAGTGCTTTTTTTTGTAGCACCTCTCACTGACACATCTAAGAAATGTTTTAATTTTTCTTCTACTGTCATAAGAATGTCTCCTTTATAATTTTAATCCAATTGCTTCATTTACATAAGAAGTAATAAAGTCTGGTTTCCGTCCAGTTCCATGCCGATCTGGTATTTCGATAACAAGAGGAAGTTTATAGGTAAGTTTGATTTGATTGATTAAGTCAGGATAGTCACGACCAAATTTTTCAGTAAGAAGTACAATCCCGATTTCTTTTTGGTTCATAACATGTTCAAGAATTTCTTTTAATTCTTCTCTCTTGTGTACAACAGAGCCTTCAATACCAGCAAGACGCATACCAGTGAGTGTATCAATATTGTCACTGATTAAATACATTTTCATAATTTTTATTTTCCTCTCTAATATTAAAAAAATTGAATCGCTGTAAAACTTTGAAAGCTGCATAAACACAGAGCTTTTATCTATGTTCGAATTTCTTCTTGTTATGATTTGGATGTTTTAAGTCAATAGTTTTATTGTTGTATTTTAAATATTTGTATCAAAGGGAAAAGTTGTACATTTATTTGTAAATGATTACAGAGTAGATTCCCTTTTAAGAAAGCTGACCTAAAATCATAAAAGAAACAATTAATCCATAGAGACAAACTCCTTCTGCCATTGCAACAAAAATCAATGATTTACCTAAAATAGAAGAATCTTCACTAATGGCTCCTAAAGCAGCACTTGCAGCACTTGCAACAGCAATACCACCACCAATACAGGATAATCCCGTAACTAGTGCAGCAGCAATATAACCAAATCCAGCAGCATTAGAAGCAACAGATTCACCAGCAGCATGTGCATTACCAGAATAGAGGAGAATATTTGCAATTAAGAAAGTACCAAAGAAAGCAAGACAATTTATACCAAGACTTGCTTTATATCTGTTTTTAGAACGCTCACCTAATAAAAAAGCTCCGAAAGGCAAGATAATACTTAATAAGAGTGTAAGAACCAACGTAATTTTAATTAGTAATGTCATAACAAATGACCTCCTTAAAAGTAATAGTATTGATTAAAATATGGAGAAATCTTATTGTTGTGTTTTTATTTTTCGATAAGGCTGGAATTCTCGTCCATTTCCTTTATAGAAACGACTGAAAAATTCATAGTATTCCAATCGAAGTACTTGGATTCCAACAATGAGTCCTTCCATTCCCATTACAAAAATATTTCCAATTACCATAACAACCCAATTAGGACCACCACTATTTTCTGCTCCAGCAAGCATAAGAACAACTTCCATCATAGCAGCATGGCTGACAGCAAAAGCTCCAATTCGAACAAAGGAAAGGGTATTGGAGAAGTAACTTAATAGAGCTTCAAACATTTCAAAAAAAGTCTGTACAAGAAAGATCCCTTTTTTCTCTGGCATCACGTTTGCTTTTTTCTCAATAAGGGCTGTAAGTGGTTCCTTAAAAGCCATAGCAAGAAGAGGAATACCAAATAGAATTACTAATACATAGGTAGCTGGTACAGCATGACCACTCATAAATAGAAAGAGAGTCAAAGTAAGAGAAGCATAAAAAATAAGCCCTGCAATACCATTTGTTCCAAAAAAAGTATTTTCTTTATCATGAGATTTTAACCCATTTATAATTTGAAAAATCATAGTAAGCATAATGAAAAACATACCAAAAGCGACAGCATAAACAAATACAGTATTTAGATTTCCAATAAAAGGAAGTTTTGTCATATGTTCGATTGGACGAAGCCAAATCGCATCAATAATGTTTTCAAATCCAAATATACTTCCAAATAAAAATCCAAAAATAGTGGAAAAGAAACCAGCCATTGAGATAATAGCAGCTAAATTAATACGTTTAATTTTGTAAAGGAGTGCACCACCAAGCAAAAGACAAAGGCCTTGTCCCACATCTCCAAACATAACTCCAAAGATAAAAGAGTATGTTAAGGCTACAAAAATGGTTGGATCAAATTCGTTGTATGCTGGAAGACCATACATACGAGTATACATTTCGTAAGGTTGGAAAAGCTTTGGATTTTTCAATTTGGTTGGAGGCTGACTATAGATGTTATTATGTGCATCCTCTATAATGCAATAAAGATTTTCATCTTTTTCTATTTCTCTTGAGAATTTGGAAGCCTCTTGTTCTGTCATCCATCCACATAAAATATAAAAGGTTTCTTGTTTTGTTTTAGTACAAGCAGCCAATTTTCGAATATCGAAGTTTTCAGATAGTGCAGTTAGTTTGTGTTGTGCTGCTAAAATGTTCTCTGCATTTTCTTCTAGTTTTTTTTGATATGCAGTTGTAATAGAATCTAGTTGTGCGGTATATTCAGCTATTCGTTCTTCCAAAAAATGATAAGCTTCTTCTGCTGTACCATGATAAGTGTCTTTTAGATAGAAGCGTTCAAAGTGAAGTGAAGAATAGATTGCATCTACTTTATCTGCTTCTTCTGCAGGTACAAAATAAACCCCCCAAACATAATTTTTATCACTTTGCCCTTTATAGAATATAGTGGATAAATCATCTTTTGTATGCTTTTCAAAATTTTCAAAATGTTCCTGTAAAATCTTTCCAAAACGGAATTTGACATATTGAAAGTGAAGAATATCTTCTATATTGCAAGGAATAGAACGAAAGTGTTCAATATCCGTTAATAAGGATTGTGCAGAGGATAGATTTGTTTCAATCTCCTCTTTTTTCTTTTGAATTTCATTTAAGTTCGTTTCTACTCGTTCAATAATTGAAACTGCTTCGTCTACTGTTAGAAATTTATTTTTGTAGGAAGTATCTTTTATTAAACTTGCGAGAACGTTGGCCCTGATAAGAGAATCTTTGTGAGGGTTTATCTCGATATAGGGACTGATATTTTGGACCGTTTTTAACTCAGAAAGGGCATTTTCTAATTGAATATCGTATTTGGATAGATATTCTTCAACAACACGATCAATATCGTTTTTTGGTCCTGTTATAGTTAGAAATTTCATTTTTTCAATCAAAATATACACCTCCAATCTTATTACGTAATAATTTTTAATATTTTTTCGGCAGGAAGTCGATAGCGAATTCCTTCTAATACAGAAATTAGTTTATTAACTTCTAACTCTTTTTTATACAAGTAAGAAGAAATACATGCGACAGAATAAGGAGATTTACGTACCGCTTGTTCATACAATTCATCTAAAATATGGTGATACATTCGCTCCAATGATAAAGTGTCTGTTTCATGAAAATGTTTTGCGTAATAAGTTGTTTGCAAAAGAGTTAGCACTTCATCTGCGGTTTCTGCTTCTATCATAGCAGTGAAAGTACGTTTTTGCAGTCGATATTGTATTGGAATTACTAAGGCATAAAGATCAGCAACAGATAGATTATAATATCGTTTGGAGCGATAGATCCATTGGATATTGAGTAAGTCCATCTGACTGCCATAGGTTTCTGTTAAAACTTTACGTGCAGAAGGATTCGCTATTTTATTGATTCGATTCCAAATATCAGTAAAGTGTAGCAGATCCAATGCAATTTCGTAGTCAAATAAGGTGGGAGAAGAAGAGGAATCTACCATATAAAAAACTTTCTCATAATTACTTCCCTTTAAACTTTCTGCCAATTCATTCAAAGAGGTAGCAGATACTACTTCTGGAAGAGGAATAGTAGAATGTTTTTCGAAAAATGGATAAAATCTGTCTAATTTTAATAAATTGGATCGAGGATCAAATAGTTTTCTAAAACAAGCTTTTAATACTTGTATCTCATAACGAGAAAAGTAAAGATTTAAAAAAGCTCGTTGTCTTTGACTGGCAAATCGGTACAATTTTAAATAGTCACTATATACCGAATAACGGAGGATATGTTCCATTTCCCCGCGATGAAGCGATAGACTATCAAAACTAGAAAATTCATTTTGATAGGCTGGATGATTTTTTAAATATTGTGCAACATCTTGTACACTAGAACAGGAGGCCAGTTTTTTAAATTCTTGGATAGTAATAAGATGGCTGCTCATAGCCTTTACTTTTGTAGCGATACCACTATATGCTAATAAACTATTTCCCATAATATGATACTCCAATTAATTCGTGTAAGAGTTCCGTTGCCCATTTTGTATGATTTTGTTGAAACTTTTGTTTTAGGAGATTCTGATATTCTAAATTATCTGCTTTTTGTTTTTCTAGTTCTTTATCTTTTTCTAGATTTAATTTCTCCTGCATTTTTTGAAGACGTTTTTTCGTATCTGCGACCAACTGATTGTCAAATTCTCTAGTTTGTTGTTCCATTTTTTGTGAGATATCTTTTTTTTGGTCGTCTGCTGCTTCCATAATTCGAACTGCTTTCTCTTCAATGCGGGAAAGTTGGTTAATAATGTTTTCCATTATAATAAAGCCTCCTTATTTGGTTCGAATGATTTTTAATGCTGCCATGTATCATTATAGACTTTTTTTTTAAAATTACCAGTCTAAATTTTATATTTTTTAATAGATTTTATTTTGACGGTAAAGAAGAGAAAGGAATAAGTGGAAAATTTTTCAGGAAACTATTGCATTTATTTTGAGTTCATATTAAAATTGTATAATGAAATACTATATCTCTATCATAATAAAGAAGACAAGAAGGTTTTTATTATGGTAGCAAATATTAGATGTAAATAGACGAAAAATGAATTTACATGAGAAAAGGAGAGGAATACATGAGAAAAGGATTTGGCAGGTTCTTTGCCGGACTTCTTACAGCAACGCTTATTTTTTCTTCTGGAAGTCAGTCTGTATATGGGTTTCAGGGAGAAAATATTATGACACCGTTGTATGTTTCTACTAAAGTAGAAACAGCAAGAAATGAAAAGGATTTAGAAACTGTAACAGGTCCAGCTGTACTAGCAGTAGACAAAGAGGGAACTTTTTTCGTAAAAGGTTCTTTAGAAGTAATGGTTACAGCAGGAATGGAAGTGAAGTCTGAGCAAAAATTTACGGTTACATTGGAAAACATTGACAATTCAAATGGAAAGGAAGTAAAAAGTGTAATACTTCCTCAGACAAAAGGAGTGGATGTTTCACGAGGAACCATTCGATTTCCAGAATTAGAAAAAGGTACTTATATTGTATCCGTATCAGCTCCAGGTTATATTACTTATCAACAAGAGGTAGATGTTGAAAATTTGGCTTATCGAGTTCAGCTTTATACAGCAAAGGCAAACTTTGATGGAAATCATCCTGGACTACTAAGAAAGGGAGATGTGAATGGAGATGAGAAACTAGATGAGAAAGATGCAGAAATAATTGTAGATAAAATTGATTCGGCAAAATATGAAAAATTGTGTGATTTAAATGAAGACGGAAAAGTGGATCTGTTGGACTTAAATTATTTTACTGATTTTTGGTTAAATTACCAAGAACAGTTAGCTGATATAGAAAAGTTGCTGCCAATTGAAGCCATTACATCGACAGTATCAGAAAAGACAGTAATTAAAGATGGTGGTTTTGATCAGATGTTATCTGGCGAAGGAGAAGTTAGTCTAGCATTAAATACAGGAAAAGAAATTACAGAAGAAAGTCCTGTTGAGGTGAATTTTGACTTTTCAAGATCACAAGAACCAATGCTAATGGAGGGATTAGTTGTTAAGACTCCAAAAGAGGAAACTGGAGCAATTGAAGCTGGAGAAGTTGAGGTTTCTTATTTGGATGAAAATGGAGAGCTTGCTACAATTCAAGTTCCATTTTCGGATTCTGGTAAAGCACAAAGCCTTCGAATGATAAAAGGAGGCGGTGAACCAATTATTGATTTAAGAAATGGAGAGCTATGCCTGAACTTAAATGGTATGGTAGCAGTAAAATTGGTTACTTTGCGAATTACAAAAACTTCTGGTACAAAAAATCTTGCTAAGATCTCTAGTGTGGAATTTTTAAATGATATGGAGAGCAGGATTCCAGAGCCTGAGATGAATATTCCAACAAATTTACAAGGAAAACCTGGAAATAAGCAATTTCGATTAACTTGGGATAAACAACCAAATGTAACTGCTTATGAAGTGGAGGTTTCTTGTGATGGAATTAGTGAATCTCAAAAGGTTTCTACTAATTCTATTTTGGTAGCACAATTTAACAAAGATAAGATGGAAAATAATAAAGAGTATCAAGTTCGTGTACAGTCATTAAATGGTGAGTGGAAGAGTGGATTTTCTGATTTTATTTCAGTTGTACCAAAGCCAAATACAATACCAAAAGCACCAGATGGAGTTACTGTAGTAGGAGGTTACCAAAGTCTTGATATTCGCTGGAAGGAATTAGAAGATACAGATAGTTATAATATCTTTTATAAAGAGGAGTCAGAAAGTAAGTTTAAAAAGATAACAGGAATTACAACATGTTCTTATCAGATTACAAATTTGAAAAATGATACAAAATATCAGGTTTATCTGACTGCTACAAATGAATTGGGAGAGGGACCGAAGTCTCTGACAGCAGCAGATAAGACATTAAATGGTTTAATTGAAGCAAGTCTACCAAAATATAAGCTAATTAATACTTCAAATGGAGCAGGAAAGCTTAGTAATCATATTGTATCTGCAACGATTAATAGTGCAGGACAGATGGTCGACAGTCCATTAGATGCAAGTGGAACAAATAGTGCACTTGGAGTATTTGATAACGACTATACTTCTTATATGTATCGTGAAGACTGGGATTATGGTGGAGCTTATCCAAGTATAGACAAGGGAATTACGACAGAATTAGACCAAGTATATTCAATTGGTATGATTACATTTGCAGAACCAATTGATCTTGGTTCCTATTCTTATGTGAGTGTATTTTATTGGGATGAAAATGGAGTGAGACAAAATGTGCCAAATGTTTCAATTCATACAAAAAAGAGTGGAGATAGAAATTACTATTTGATTAAGTTTAAAGATCCAGTAAAAACATCAAAAATTCAATTTGGTGTGGGAAGATATAATGCAGGTATTCGAAAGATTACAATTTCAGAAGTTCGTTTTTATGAGTATGATAGTATTGAACAGGATATTATGAATTTGTATGAGGATAGTTTGCATGTTGTTTTGAAGGAAGGCGTAACGGAACAAACAATTCAAGCTCTTGAAAATCGTTTAAATACAATTGATCCAGTAAGTAAAGAATATCATCCGGAAAGAGAATCGCTTCAAAAGGAATTAGAAGCAGCAAAACAATTATTGGAAACTGGTGGTTTGGGTGGTGTAATACAGGTAAATCCAATTATTTCTGCAGCAAATGATGTAGCTGTTGGTGGTATGAATTCATGGCAGCCATTGGGAGTGACAGCAGCAGCTGGAGAAGATATTGTAGTTTATGTAGGAAGACCTGGTGCATCAAATGGTGCAAATGCAAGTGTACGTTTAGTGGTAACACAGCAACATGCAGAGTCTAGCAATTTATCAACAACAGTGAATTTAAAGATAGGAAGAAATGAAATTACAGTACCAAAGATTTCAACTACTGATGTAGAAAAAGGCGGAGCATTGTATATTGAATATACAGGAAAGAATACAAATGATCAATATGTAGTTAGAGTAAGCGGTGGAACAGTATTTCCAATTTTAAATGTATATCATGTGTCAGAAGAAGAACGTACCAAACGGATTAAGACATATGTAGAAGAATTAAATGCATATGTAGCACAAATACAAGAAAAACATGAAGAAATACATAGAAATAGTGAAAATGAAAGTTTAAGTTATCCTTATAATTCAAAAACTTGTATTTTAAATATGACAGATATTGTAATGGATAAGATGATGCTTTCCATTCCTGCTAGTCAGGCACTTGCTGCATTAGGAACAGAAAATCCAGAAGAGAGGATGGCAATTGGTATTCAGTCTATGGATGAAATGCTTACCTTATTCTATCAGCATAAAGGTTTGTCTGATTCTTTTGAAGAAGGAACAAGTGCAGAAATAATAGCAAAAAATCATGTTCCTAATCGTTATCTAAACATTCGTTATATGAAGATGTTTGCAGGTGCATTTATGTATGCGGCAGGAAATCATATTGGAATTGAATGGGGTTCTACACCTGGAGTAGTGGGTGTATCGCCAGCTGTCTATGATGAAAATGGAAAATGGATAAGTGGACAATATTTTGGCTGGGGAATTGCACATGAGATTGGACATGATATTAATGAGGGTGCTTATTCACATGCAGAAGTTACAAATAATTATTTTTCTGTATTAGCACAGGCAAGAGATACAAGTGATAGTGTACGTTTTAAGTATAGTGAGGTATTTAAGAAAGTGACTTCTAATGCAACTGGGTATGCAAATAATGTATTTACTCAATTAGGTATGTATTGGCAGCTTCACTTGGCGTATGACAGAGGTTATAACTTTAAAACTTATAATACCTATCAGGAGATTTTCGACAATATTTTCTTTGCGAGAGTAGATAGCTATGCAAGAAATCCAGAAAGTGCACCAGCTCCAAATAGTATCGCACTAACATTAACTGGTGACAGGGATCAGAAATTAATGCGTTTGGCAAGTGCAGCGGCGGAACGAGATTTGACGGAATTCTTTATTCGCTGGGGTATGATACCAAATGAAGAAACATTATCCTATGTGGGACAGTTTGAAAAAGAAACACGAGCAATTTACTATGTAGATGATGATGCTAGAGTATATGAGATTGAACATGGTACAGGTGACACAATTAATGGAAAATCTGTTGTTACTGCACAGGCAGAGGCACAGGATAGTGATGTTACAATAACAATAGATTGCAATGCAAATGAAGAAGTTATACAAGGCTATGAAGTTACTCGTGTATTTATTGAACATGGAGAAGAAAGAAGAGAAATTGCTGGATTTACTCAAGAGAATACATTTAGAGATTCTGTTGCATTTGCAGCAAATCGAGTTATAACATATGAGATAACTGCTATAGACAAGTTTATGAATCGTTCTGAAGTTTGTCAGACAAATACGGTTAAAATCGGAGGAGATGGTAAGCAGGATAAATCACATTGGAGTGTTAGTACAAATCTAATATCAGAAGAAGACGTATCCGTGGAAGGAACAGAGGACCTTCCTTGTGAAACAACAACATCTACAAAGGAAAGAATGATTGATAATGATAATAGTACGGTATTCCATGGCTCAGTAAGCGGAGAGGACCCTTATATTATTCTTGAGTTAAATCAGATTATGGAAGTGTCTGCTTTCGATTATAATGGAGAGGCACTTGGAAATTATAAGATTGAAATTAGTACAGATGGAACGACTTATCGTGAAGTAAAAACAGGTAATTTAAATACTACTGCAGCTAGACTATATTTAGATAATGAAGAAAAAGGATGGATTTGTACCTATGATGCAGCTTTTGTAAAATTGACAGTAATAGGGAAAACAGAACTTTCTATTTCTGAGTTAAGTCTATATGGTCCTTCTGGAGATAATGTAGAGTTTTTATCTGCAAGTGGACAAACTGGTATTGGTAAATTGGCAAGTGATTATATTTATGATGAAGGATTAAATAAGAAGATTCCAGCAGGTTCAACTGTATTTACTGGAAGTTATAAAGGAAATCCTGCTTATAATGTAGTGATACTTTATGATGAAAATGGCCAAATTGTAGGTGGTACAGATGAAAATGGTGATTTGGTTGCACATCAGATTATTATAGCACCAGATCCAAAGGATGCAATGCTTGGAGAGACTTCAGAAGGTATATGGGTTTATTGGTTTGAGCCAGGTACAAGTGTTACACTGCCATCTAAAGTAAGAGCTGAATTGTATCGTGTAGATAATGCAATGACAAATGAGGGACAGAGATTGGTAAGTGATACAGAGTTTGAGGCTATACCAACAACACTTCCTTCTATTACTTTAACAAAATAGTGCAAATTGGCGGATTTTGTCAAATAAAGGAGAAGTAGAATGGTAAAAAAATTAATTCAGGGGGTGGGAGTTACAGCAGCATGTTTTCAATTAGCTCTGCTGCCAGCAAAGGCAGCAGATCCTGCTGTCTCTCTGACAAAGGAAGAGAATGGAAATAATTTCAGAGCAGATTTGGAATTAACAGAGAACTTAAAAAGTAAAGATGTTGTTTCTTTGCAGTTAAGCTTTGAAGTAGATAAAAAACCTTCGAAAGATGATATTCAGTTTGAATTTAATGAAGGGATACCAAGCCAAGTAAAAACATATCGTTATGATCCAGAGGAAGGCAGATTAAATATCTACATATCTGGAAATCAAAAACTATTTGAAAGTGATACGCTTACTTTAGGAACAGTAGTTCTTAGTGACAAAATAGAGAATGCTACAGTTCATGTAGTAAAGGATAGTTTTGTTATAGTAAATGACGCTTTTCATATGGAAGAAGTCAAGTTGCCATCTTTATCTGATCAGGAAGAAGATAATGATGATAATAATAATGACGATAATAATAACGATGACAATAATAATAATGATAATAATAATGACAATAACAATAGCTCAAGTGGTTCAAGTGGTTCAAGTGGATCAGGTGGCTCAGGCGGATCAATTCGGTTTGACTATCCAAGTAGTTCTTCTACCTATGAAAACAGAAACATTTTAAGCAGCACAGAAGCGGAAGCAGTTTCTACAGCAGCAGGTCAGATGTTTGGAGGAGTTTTTCAAATACAAAGAGTAGAAAAAACTTCAAATGGAATTTGTATTATTTCAAAAGAAAACGATGTTATTTTCCTTAAAAATAATGGTGATTTAGCGAAAAATGAATGGCAACTTTGCGGAGTAGATTGGTATTATTTTGATGCTGATCGAAAGGCAGCAAAAGGATGGAAGGTAGTAGGTGGAAAATGGTATTATCTTAATAGTCAATCAAAAAAGATGGAGAAAGGATGGCTAAAATCTCCTGTTTCTGGTAAATGGTATTATTTGGATACTGTAAATGGAGATATGAAGTCTGGTTGGCAATTGATCAACAATAAATGGTATTATTTAGATACTGCAAATGGAGACATGAAGTCTGGCTGGCAATTGCTCAATAGTAAATGGTATTATTTGGATACCATAAATGGAGATATGAAATCTGGCTGGCAGTTAGTTAATGGTAGTTGGTATTTTTTGGATACGACAAATGGAGATATGAAGACAGGATGGCAGCAGATTCAAAATAAATGGTATTATCTGGATTCCATAAATGGAAATTGCTTTATGGATACTACAACTCCAGATGGATATAAAGTAAATGTAAATGGTGAGTGGATTCCATAATTAATCTTATAAGGGGTGTTCCAATTAATGAGACTTAGAAATGTAAGAGGTTCAAAGGAACTATTAGATGCAAGTGAGTATGTATTGAAAAATCCAGCACAGTTTAAGGGAAAGTGGACTGAAGTATTTGAAAATAAACATCCTTTATTTATTGAAATTGGAATGGGTAAAGGAAAGTTTATTACAACTTTGGCAAAGCAAAATACAGAGATTAATTATTTAGGAATTGAAAAATTTTCTAGTGTGCTGGTGAGAGGATTGGAAAAACAGAAAGAACTTGCGCTTTCAAATTTGTTTTTTTTAAGAGAGGATGCAGAGTATTTACCAAATTTTTTTGAAAAAGGTGAGGTAAAGCGAATTTATTTAAATTTTTCCGATCCATGGCCAAAGGATCGTCATGCAAAACGACGTTTGACTTCAAAGGAATATTTTGCACGTTACGATCAAGTTTTAGATGCAGATGGTGCAGTAGAATTTAAAACAGATAATCAATCATTATTTGAATTTTCATTGGAAGAAGCAGAACTTGCAGGATGGAAAGTAATAGAAAAAACGTTAGATTTGCATCATAGTGAATTGGCAAGTAAAAATGTGATGACAGAATATGAAGAAAAATTTTCTTTAAAAGGAAACCCTATTTTTAAGATGATAGTAAAAAGAGATGGGAAAATTTTTGGATAAAGGAGGATGAAGCACATAAATCATAAGACTTGCTGATATACTATGTTTGAAAACTTTTTTATAGAAGGAAGTTTATAGCATGAGTGTGAAAGGAAAACATCTTCGACATAAGATTGCGGTGGAATTATATCATAAACCGAAACTGGAAAAGACGGCATTAGGTTGGAAAAATGCATTACATTCTGTAACAGGAATGGTCAATGAGATTGGAGTAAAAAAGGACAGTCGAAAAGGAAGAGGATAGTTTTTCGAATAGCGAAGGAAAAATTGAAAGGAGAAAACAAATATGGCAGAAATTTTTGACGACAGTAATTTTGAACAGGAGGTATTGTTAGCAAAGGAGCCAGTATTTGTAGATTTTTATGCAGATTGGTGTAACCCTTGTAAAAAAATAGCACCATTAATCAATGAATTAGCAGAAGAATATACTGGAAGGGTAAAAATTTGTAAAGTAAATGTAGATGAAAGCCCAAACAGTACAAATCGATTTCATATTATGGCGGTTCCTACTATGTTAATTCTTGTAAATGGTGAAGTTAAGGATACGATTGAGGGAGCAAATGTAACAAAGAAGGATTTGATTGCTAGAATTGAACGTGTATTGTAAATTGATAAAATTTAATTAATAAAAAAGGTTTTGTTTCTGAGTGAGATGTTTAAAAAACAGAAACAAAACTTTTTTATATTTTAGGTAAAATGAAAGCCCAAACCCAACAGATTATTCTGTCAAACTTGGACTTCAATGCGCCTCCAGGGGCTCGAACCCTGGACACCCTGATTAAGAGTCAGGTGCTCTACCAACTGAGCTAGAAGCGCACACTTTTTAACATGTGATAAATATTATCATAAGTATTTTTATTTGTCAAGTACTTTTTTACTAGAAGTGCGCCTCCAGGGGCTCGAACCCTGGACACCCTGATTAAGAGTCAGGTGCTCTACCAACTGAGCTAGAAGCGCATAGTATAATTGTACTTGTGTGCTAGAACAACACGTAGATGATTATAGTACAGGTTTATAAAAAATGCAAGTACTTTTTATAGATTTTTTCTAGTA
Organism: uncultured Lachnospiraceae bacterium; assembly: GCA_910579865.1. GTDB lineage: Bacteria > Bacillota > Clostridia > Lachnospirales > Lachnospiraceae > MGBC114844. Next base: position 114,966 of record CAJTXA010000010.1, on the reverse strand, counting down.
TAATAGAAAAGAATGAAGGTTTATCATTAATAAAACAAAAATATTTTTCCCATTTTCTATCAATTATTATTTGACTTTGACAAGGTAAAGTATTATAATATCACAGAAATATATAATACTGTAGAGTTAGAAACAAGAAAAAGAAAATACTTAGGCAATTAAGAGAATTAGGAGGAAAAAAGTATGTCATATGTTGATGAAGTTTATAGTATGGTGGTAGAAAAGAATCCAGCTCAACCAGAGTTCCATCAAGCTGTTAAAGAGGTTTTAGAATCTCTTAGAGTAGTGATTGAGGCGAATGAAGAAGCTTATCGTAAGGATGCTTTGCTGGAAAGATTAGTTACACCAGAAAGACAGTTATTATTCCGTGTTCCTTGGGTAGATGATAAAGGACAAGTTCAAGTAAATAATGGATTCCGTGTACAGTTTAATAGTGCGATCGGACCTTATAAGGGGGGTTTACGTTTACATCCATCTGTAAATCTTGGAATTATTAAGTTTTTAGGATTTGAACAGATTTTTAAAAATTCTTTAACTGGACTTCCTATTGGCGGAGGAAAAGGTGGTTCTGATTTTGATCCAAAAGGAAAGTCAGATCGGGAAGTAATGGCATTTTGCCAAAGTTTTATAACAGAACTTTATAAATATATTGGAGCAGATACAGATGTTCCTGCTGGTGATATTGGAACTGGTGCAAGAGAAATTGGTTATATGTTTGGACAGTATAAAAGAATTCGGGGATTATATGAAGGTGTATTGACTGGAAAAGGATTATCCTATGGTGGTTCTTTGGCTCGAACAGAAGCTACAGGATATGGTTTATTATACTTAGTAGAAGAAATGTTAAAGTGTAATGGAAAGGATATTGCAGGTAAGACAGTAGCAATATCTGGAGCAGGTAATGTAGCAATTTATGCAACACAAAAAGCACAGCAACTTGGTGCGAAAGTGGTAACATGTTCTGACTCCACAGGTTGGATTTATGATCCAGAAGGAATTGATGTTGCTTTGCTTAAGGAAGTAAAAGAAGTAAAGAGAGCAAGATTGACAGAATATGCAGCAGCAAGAAAGAGTGCAGAATATCATGAGGGTAAGGGTGTATGGTCTGTAAAATGTGATATAGCACTTCCATGTGCAACACAGAATGAATTGAATTTAGAAGATGCAAAAATTTTGGTTGCAAATGGATGTTTTGCAGTTGCGGAAGGTGCTAATATGCCTACTACTATGGAAGCAACAGAATATTTACAAAAGAATGGTATATTGTTCTGCCCTGGCAAAGCATCAAATGCAGGCGGTGTGGCTACTTCTGCTTTGGAGATGAGCCAGAATAGTGAGAGATTAAGTTGGACATTTGAAGAGGTAGATAGTAAATTAAAAGGAATTATGGTAAATATTTTCCATAATTTAGATGAAGCCGCTAAGAAGTATGGAATGGAAGGAAACTATGTTGCTGGTGCAAATATTGCAGGATTTTTAAAAGTAGCTGAGGCTATGACAGCACAGGGAATTGTATAAAAGAAAAGAGCCCCCACAATAATTGTATTTGTGGGGGTATTATTTGTTTTTTTCATATTACTTTAGAAAAAACATATCGTTTAGAAAAGATGATTCATGAATTTTTTGAACAGGTAATAGATGAACATATACCACTTTTTACAAGTCAAGGGAATTATGTAACATTTCAGGTAAAGAAATTACTAGAGATATTTGGTGATGCAAATAAGTTAGCTTGTGTTTTTAATAATCTTTAAAAAATGTGGCAGCGTATAGCGAAGGGACAAGTTTTTCTAGCACCTTTAAGGATATCCAGATTTTCCGCTTTCGACAGCAAACGACTTGCTCCTTCCAATATATTACTGCATCATTCTTAAATTCTTCTGTATACTATGTAACAATGTTTATTTTTCCATCTGTTTTTATGATACATATTGCTTATGAAACATGGAAAATCTGACAGGTGGAATACTTCTACTCAGAACGTTATCTTGTGTAGTCCCTTGTAAACTGTGTTTTAATGTGTTCCAAAAAACCAGTAATCTTCCATGAAATTATGATCTAAATCATAAAATATAATATCTCCTTGTGATAAAGAATAGTCTATTCCATCTGATCCAGTTTTTGTTTTTTGGAATCCTTCCATTTGCCACATATTACAACAACCATAAGATAGGTTTGGTAGATTCCAATAATCAAGGTAACGTGTTGTCCCATTGCGAGCATAGATATGATAGTTTACAACAATATAACCATTGGACAGCCAATAGTCTGGTTTGATATTAGAAAGCGGAAGAATAGTTTTAGCAGGAATAGCATAAAGATGTAAAGGCAAATAATCCTCTGAATTCCAGATTTGGATTGCATCACTTTCTTCTGATAAAGTTCGAGAAGAAGTATCTAGTAAAAAGGAAGTTTTTAGTGGCAATAAGTGTGAATAAGTATTAGCAACCGTTTCTGTATAATATAAATCTACAGGGAAACGAACCCCTGTATCTTTATTAATATAATCATAGCTACATAGAACTTCTAAATTGTCATTTGAATCATAGAAATTTCCAATTGTAGTAATAGAAAAACGGTAATGATAACCTAGATAAATGGTACTTCCAAGAGGTTTTAGTGGATTGCTGCCAGGTACAACTGGAAGAGTAAAACGTTCTGCAATGGGACGTAGATTACCATTTTTATCTTGCCTGCCAATATAATATCCATCTGTTTGATATTGTAGTGCTTCTGGTGTAGAAAAGATTCCTTCCCAACGAGGATAGTCATGAATATCAGTGATATGAAAATTGAAAAGACGACCCATAACAGAAACTTCTATTGTGTCAGTTGCAATGTATTCAGAAAGATTATAATTGGCATAAATTCCTTCAAATTGTTCTTTTGGAGGTACAGAATTAGAATTAAGAGAGAGTGTACGAGTAAGAATCGTATAGTATCCTTCGTTTACTTCAACAGGAAGAAAGAATGAATCCTGTGAATCAATTGATATCCATGTGTTTTTTTCATAAACTATGTTGTTTTTTTGTACTGAAAATGGAAACTGAACTTGACGATCGAGGATATATTTTTCATAATTTTGAGAACCATATCCTTTAATAGAACGATGAATACCATCGCTAGAAATAGAAACAATAAATGTTTCTCCAAGAATAAGAGAGGGCTTTGTAAGGTCAGGTGAGACTTGTTGATTTAAGTGACGGCTATCAGAAATAGAAGCATCGCAGATAACGGGGGTATGAACTGTTATACTGTTGACATCACAAGTAGAAAGAATGGTTTCTATAGAAGTATTAGGGATACAGATTCCTTGATAATGAATGGTTGCAGAAGAAGGATAAGTACCATTGGCAAAGGAATTTTGAATAAAAAATGGAGAAGCAGAAAAGGAAAGTAAGTCAGGTTCTTCTAAAAGAATAGCAGAAGAAGTTTCTTTTTTTACCCATTGATCAGAGAGGATGGTTTGGCCATCAATAGAAAGAAAATCATTTTTTACTAAAATTTGATCAAGTGCAGCATTTGCTTCTTTTGAGAAATCTTCGTTTGGAATAGAAGGGCAAGAAGAACCACCATCGATTGTACCACCGTAAAAAGAAAGGGATGGAATAACTGGATCGATAAGATGATCCAATTCATTTTCAGAAATTTCTGTCTGAAGTTTGGGTATATAACCGCTTGGAACAGAGACGGTTGTATTTGGCAATAAAACATTGATAAAATCCATAGATTTTGCATAGTATAATTGTAGTTCCTGAATTTTTCGATAAGTATAGACACGTTCGATAGTATAAGAATAAGTAATCGTTTCATAATCATCTTGTAAGATTCCTTCTTCATCATTCCAGGTAAGATGATAGGTAACAGTGACTGGAACAGTATAAAATCGGTTGCCAGAAACAAGTTCCATAGCTAGATGATATCCATATGGAGTAGCAGATCCTATAAGGGAAAGTGCTTCACTAGTAGGAATTCCATCTCTTACATCAAACTGATCGGAATAGATAGAAGCAGTTTGTTCGGTATAAAGACCATATTCTCCATAGTGAAAATATTGGTGTTCCAATTCGAAATTTGTTGCTGGAATTGGAATAAAGCAAGAAACCGATTTATTAAAGTGGGTACCTAAAGATAATAAAGATTGTGTTCCCCAATTTCTGGCGTTTCGAATTCCTTCTAATGTATAATAGACTTCTCCTTCTGCAAGTCTTCCATCATGATAGAGACGGCCTTGTGGCACACCAGAATGACATACTGTCATAATAGCATCTAAATAGACCACTTCTCCTTTTGTAGTGATCTGATCAAGCCATTCTTGTGAGATTTCTCCGATACGAGAAAGAATGGTGTTTCGAGAAGTGTAAGAGTAATAAAAATGATTATTTGGATTCTCTGGATCAGGTTTAGAACCAGCATTTGTTAGTGATATAGTAACACAAGTATTCTCTGGATCATCAATTGGAAGATCTTTTCGTTTTATTGTCCATCCAATTGTCTGATAGGTGATAGGAGCAGTTGCTATAGAATCATAAGTGCTTAAAATTAAATCTCCATTTTCATCAAAGGTCAAAATTTCTTTATAAAGATCAGTAAAGTCAAATGATTTGCTAAATTGAACTGGTAAAAAGAATGTACATAAAAATAAAATAAGAATTGTTTTTTTAAATTGGTTATAATGAATTTGTTTCAATAAAAATCCCCTTTCTGTTATGCGAAATTTAGGTATTTAGATGATTTTGTATTAAGATTTTAGTGAAAGAACAAATCGTGATTTTTATAAAAAACGGATAAGTTATAGACGATAAGTTTTGAAAGCATTGAATTTGAATATAATTATGTAACCTATAAGGAGTAAATGATTCGAGTGTATAAAGTGCTTGAAATAGAGAATTGTTTTAGAAACTTTTACTAATAATAAGTATAACAAAGATAGAAATAAAAAGCAAGTAAGATACAATTTATTTTTTTTGAAAAAAGTGCTGTCATAAGATAATTTTAGCAATTTTACCAAATAAGTTGCTACAAAGCAATGTCTGTTGTATAATCAAAAATAGGGCAGTTCCTAGAAAAACAGGAAGATATAATAAGGATTTAGTGATTGTTTCAAATGATAAAACTTATAAAACTATCAATAAAAACAATTACGCAGGGAGCAGAGATGCCTTTCTCGTAAATATGAAAATTTAAAGAAAGGAGAGACTACTCAAAGAACAAATAGATAATATTCGTACTGATTATATCAATAAATGAAAATTGGAACGTATAGGAATCTATGAAGACTTCAATTTTTCGATATAGGTCTATTTGGTTATATTTTGAGTGTCAGGCATTATAATTGGTATGATGAAAAAAGATATATGGAGGAAAGGTCAGGCAGTATTATGCATTGGGTTGACGATTCTCTCATTATTAACAGGGTGTAATAATGCAGGATTAACATTATCTCCATCGGAACAACAAGAAACAACTTCAACTCAAAAGGAAAATTCTTATTCAAAAAAATTTCGTGATCTTACAGATGAAGTATTTCGCAACGAATTAGAAGCGAATACGCTAAATTTACATTATACATTGGCATATCCAGAGAATTATGGAATTGATAGTTATGAAATTACATTTGGTGATTATAGTATGGAATCCTATGAGGAGGCTCATGCTGAATTAATAGATCTTCAGAAGAAATTAGAAGAAATTCGTCCAGAACAATTAGAAGGAGAAGGGCTCCTTACGTATAAGATTTTAAAGGATTACGTAGAAACGGAACTTTCAATTGAGGATTTAAGTCTTTATGGAGAAATATTAAGTCCTACACTTGGCCTTCAAGCACAGCTTCCAATTTTAATGGCAGAATATACATTCCGTGTAGAAAGAGATATCGAGGATTATCTTGGACTTTTGGGAAAATTAGATGAAACATATGCACAAATTATAGAAAGAGAGCGTGAAAAATCAGAAAATGGTTTATTTATGTCAGATAAAACAGCAGATGATATTATACTTCAGTGTCAAAAGTTTATTGAAAAACCAGAGGAAAACTATTTGATTTCGACGTTTAATGAACGAATAGAAAAGATGGAAGGACTTTCAGAAGATAAGAAAGAGGACTATAAGACAAGAAATTTAGAATTAGTAAAAACAGATGTAGTAAATGCATATCAGTTAGTAATTGATGGTTTAGAAGAACTAAAAGGAACTGGTATTAATGATGCAGGGTTATTTTATTATCCAGAAGGGATTCGTTATTATGAGTATCTAGTGCGAACGGAAACGGGCTCTGGAGATACGATTCGTCGACTTCAAAGAAGAACCGTATATTTTTTGTCAGATGTATTAGAAGAGATGGCCTCTGTAATGGAAGAAAATCCAGAATTACTAGAACTTTATGATAGTTATTCTATGTCAGATGGAACGCCAGAAGAGATGTTAGCACAACTTTCTGAAGAGATGTTAGTAGATTATCCTAATCCACCAGATACAGTTTATACTGTAAAATATGTCGATGATTCTTTAAAAGAAGATTTAAGTCCAGCATTTTATCTGACACCACCAATTGATGATGCATTGGAAAATGTAATCTATATTAATCCACTTCATATAGATGGTGGGCTTTATACAACCTTAGCACATGAGGGATTTCCTGGACATCTCTATCAAACAACTTATACAAATGAAGCAGGATTATCTCTTATTCGAAATTTATTAAGCTATAGTGGATATACAGAGGGATGGGCAACTTATGTGGAGTATGATACTTATAAAAGAGTAGCTGCAAAGGATCAGCCTTTAGCAAAATTAAGTATGTTAGAAAGTCAATTTTCCTTGGCACTTTGTGCTTATATTGATATGGGAGTAAATTATGAAGGCTGGACAAAACAAGATGTGCAAGCGTATTTAGAAGGAATTGGAATAGGAGATGCAGAGACTACAGAATTTGTATTTTATACAGTTGTACAGGAACCAGCAAATTATTTGAGTTATTTTATTGGATATCTAGAATTTGAAAAACTTCGTGCGCAGGCACAAGAAACATTAGGTGAAAAGTTTTCAGTTAAAGAATTTCACGATTTTATTTTAACAACTGGTCCAGCACCATTTGATATTATTGAAGAAGAGATGAAAGCATGGATGGAGTAGGTATGAATTTTTTGTTGAGTACTTGACAAAGAAGAAAAGAACCGCTAGAATACAAAAAGATAAAAAAATAAAATAGAAGCGATGAAAAGAAGAGTATACAATAATAGCAGCCTACAGAGAGTCCCACAAGCTGAAAAGGGATGGTGTGTGAAATTGTGGAAAATGGTCTTGGAGCTTTACAGTTGAGCAGAAAAGAATTTTTGTAAAATTGTAACGGGTTCACCCGTTATAGTGAGCGCTGTTTGAAAGGAATAATAGGAAATGGTTTTTCTAGTTATTCCAGCCTGACAGCAGTGAGGTTTGTATTGTAAGATACAGATAAATTAAAGTGGTACCACGGTAGTAATCCGTCTTTAAGAATCCTAAGAACAGGAGGAGAAAAGACGGATTTTTTTATTGTAGAAGAATAAGATAATAGGAGGTAGACTATGTGTAACAAAAAGAAAGGAAACTATTATATTACAACAGCAATTGCATATACTTCAGGAAAACCACATATTGGGAATACGTATGAAATTGTTCTAGCAGATAGTATTGCTCGTTTTAAAAGACAGCAGGGGTATCAAGTCTTTTTTCAAACGGGAACAGATGAGCATGGGCAAAAGATTGAAGATAAGGCAAAAGAAATAGGAATAACACCAAAGGAATATGTGGATCAAATAGCTAAAAAAGTACAATCACTTTGGGATCTTATGAATACTTCCTATGATAAGTTTATTCGCACGACAGATGAAGATCATCAAAAGCAGGTGCAAAAGATATTTAAAAAACTTTATCAACAAGGAGATATCTACAAAGGATATTATGAAGGAATGTATTGTAAACCATGTGAATCATTTTTTACAATTTCTCAGTTAGTAGATGGAAAATGTCCAGATTGTGGACGTGAAGTAGAAAGTGCAAAAGAGGAAGCTTATTTTTTTAAGATGGATCGCTATGCACAACGTTTAATTGATCATATTCAAACAAACCCAGAATTTATTCAGCCTGAATCTAGGAAAAATGAGATGATGAATAATTTTTTACTTCCTGGATTGCAGGATTTATGTGTATCTCGAACTTCTTTTCAATGGGGAATTCCTGTAGATTTTGATAATAAACATGTGATTTATGTATGGATTGATGCATTAAGTAACTATATTACTGGAATAGGTTATGATGTAGATGGGAATAGCACAGAACAATTTAAAACATTTTGGCCTGCTGATTTACACTTAATTGGAAAAGATATTCTTCGATTCCATACTATTTATTGGCCAATTATGTTAATGGCACTCGATTTACCACTTCCAAAGCAGATTTTTGGACATCCATGGCTTTTACAGGGAGATGGAAAAATGAGTAAGTCAAAAGGAAATGTAATCTATGCAGATGAATTAGTTGAAATATTTGGAGTAGACGCAGTTCGGTATTTTGTACTTCATGAGATGCCTTTCGAAAATGATGGTGTGATTAGTTGGGAATTGATGGTAGAACGAGTAAATTCGGATTTAGCAAATACACTTGGAAATTTAGTAAATCGAACAATTTCTATGTTAAATCAAAATTTTGGTGGTGTGATAATGGATAAAGGTGTAAAAGAGGATATAGATGAGGATTTTATTCAAGTATCATTGGAAACACCAAAAAAAGTAATAGAAAAGATGGAAAAACTTCGTGTAGCAGATGCGATTACTGAGATTTTTATATTGTTTAAACGGTGTAATAAATACATTGATGAGACGATGCCGTGGGTTTTGGCAAAGGAGAAGGAGAAAAGTGATCGTTTGGCTACGGTGCTGTATCACTTAGTAGAGTCGATTGGAATAGGAGCTTCTCTTTTAAAATCATTTATGCCTCAGACTTCAGAAAAGATATTAAACCAACTTGGTATCTGTGAAAGAGATTTAGATAAAATGGATGTTTATAAGTGGATTCCTGATGGAACAAAAGTAATAGACAAACCAGAAATTTTATTTGCTCGATTAGAACTAAATAAAGTGTTAGCAAAGGTAGAGGAGCAACAGAAAAAGGAAGTGGAAATGATGAAAAAAGAGGAGGAGAAAAAAACAGTGGTGGATATAGAAGCAAAATCAGAAATTAGTTATGAAGATTTTGCAAAGTTGCAATTTCAGGTGGGAGAAATTATTGCCTGCGAGGAGGTAAAAAAGTCGAAAAAGCTGCTTTGCTCTCAGGTACGAATTGGAAGCCAAGTAAAACAGATAGTTTCTGGAATAAAGGCACATTATACAGCAGAAGAGATGGTAGGAAAAAAGGTTATGGTTTTAGTAAATTTAAAACCAGCTACTTTGGCAGGAGTGGTTTCAGAAGGAATGTTACTTTGTGCTGAAGATGAGAATGGACAGCTTGGACTTATGATTCCTGAAAAAGATATGCCAGCAGGAGCAGAGATTTGCTAGATCGGGAAAGGGATAGGAAGATGAAAAAGATTTTTGATACACATGCCCATTATGATGATTCTGCATTTGAAGATGATCGAAAAAAGTTGATAGCCGGATTATTAGAGCATGGAATTGGATATGTGGTAAATGTAGGAGCTAGTATTTTTTCTTCAAAACAAACGCTAGAATTAGTAAAAGAATATCCCTTTTTTTATGGAGCAGTTGGTGTTCATCCAAGTGAAGTAGGAGAGCTGACAGAAGAAGGAATTGCGTTTTTGCGAAAAGCAGCCTTAAAGGAACGAGTGGTAGCGATTGGGGAAATTGGATTGGATTATTATTGGGATAAATCAGAACGAGAAGTACAAAAGAAATGGTTTGTTCGTCAACTTGAGTTAGCCCGTGAAGTAGAGCTACCAGTTATTATTCATAGTCGAGATGCGGCACAAGATACGATGGATATTTTAAAAGAACAAAAAGCTGAGGAAATTGGAGGTGTAATTCATTGCTTTTCTTATTCAGTAGAAGTAGCAAAAGAATGTTTGAATATGGGGTTTTATCTTGGAATTGGAGGAGTAGTGACTTTTCCAAATGCTAAAAAGTTACAGGAGGTAGTAGAAATGGCACCTCTTGAACGAATTGTGTTAGAAACAGATTGTCCCTATTTAGCACCTGTTCCAAATAGGGGAAAACGAAATAATTCTATTTATCTTTCTTATGTAGCAGAAGCAATCGCACAGATAAAGCAGGTTACTTATGAAGATGTGGTAGATATTACTTTTTGTAATGCAAAAAAGTTATATCGATTGGAGAAAAAGGATACTAAGAATAGGTCTTAAGAAATGGAGTGATTATGGCAGATTTAAGTAATCCCAAAAGAACAATTGAGGTGATTCAAAAGTATAGCTTTGTATTCCAGAAAAAGTTTGGACAGAATTTTTTGATAGATCCTTATGTGGTAGAAAAAATTTTAACTTCAGCCACTTTGACAAAGGAAGATTGTGTACTAGAGATTGGACCAGGAATTGGAACTATGACACAAGCTCTTGCTGAACAGGCAAGACAAGTAATTGCAGTGGAGATTGATCGAAATTTAATTCCAATTTTATCGGATACATTAGCTGGATATTCCAATGTAACAGTAATTCAAGCAGATATTTTAAAAATGGATTTAAAAAAGTTGGCACAGGAGCAGAATGGTGGAAGAGCATTTAAAGTGGTAGCAAACCTTCCTTATTATATTACTACCCCAATTATTATGAGTATATTAGAAAGTAAAGTGCCTGTTGATAGCATTACAGTTATGGTACAGAAAGAAGTAGCAGATCGTATGAAAGAAATGCCAGGTAGTAAAGAATATGGGGCATTGTCTTTAGCAATACAATATTATACGAAACCAGAGATTGTAGCAAATGTCCCACCTAATTGTTTTATCCCACGTCCAAAGGTTGGTTCAGCAGTAATTCGTTTAACAAGATATAAAGAACCACCAGTTTTTGTAATGGATGAAACGTTGCTGTTTGCTTTGATTCGTGCATCATTTAATCAAAGAAGAAAGACTTTGGTAAATGGATTAGTAAATTCACAAGAAATTACTTATACGAAAGAACAGATTCAAGCAGCATTAGAGGCACAGAATTTATCTCTTTCCATTCGAGGAGAGATGCTTTCGTTACAACAATTTGCAGAGTTGAGTAATCTTTTAGTAAAAATGATAAAAAAAGAATCAAAATAAAAGGAAAAGGTAGAAAAAAGTTACAAAAAAATCTGAAATTTGATTGACGGCAGAATAGATTTTGTGCTACATTTATAAATGGAAATAGGAGAGGACAGATGCATTGGAGGAGTCAGATATGGATAAAAGAGAAAATCAAAGTACAAGAACAAAACGTTATACGAAACAAACAATTATTACATTAGGAATTGCAATTTTTTTTGTTACTACAACAATTGCTATGAATAATTTTTTAATTGTAAAGAAAGACACACAATATCAAATTGTAAATAATGCCTATAATTTTTGGCAAGCATCTCAATATCTGACTTCTGAAGCTAGGAATTATATTGTAACAGGAACACGAGCGCATTATGATAATTATATTAATGAAGTAAATGTAACAAAGAGACGAGATATTGCAAAAGAAAAGATGTATCAAATTGGATTGTCTGAAATAGAAAAGAATTTAATTGAGAATATTGGAACAATTTCCAATGATCTAGTTCCATTAGAAGAAGAAGCAATGCAGGCAGTTTTATCAATAGGAGATTTTGCAACAGCTAGAGGTATTCTTTATGGAGATTATTATGTAGAACAATTAGCGAGTATTGAAGATAATATGATGCAGCTTTTTTCTGAGATAGAAGAACGTACAGAGCGAGATGTACAACGAATACAAATTATAGCATTTGTTTTTTCTGCTGCTTCTATTTTTTGTATGATAGTAGTAATCTGTGTACTTTTGATTTTGGTAAGATTTATTAGAGAAGAATTGCTTCATCCAATTTTAAAGATTAAGGATGCAATGTTATTGGTTTCTCAGGGAAATTTATCACAGCCATTGGATTTACAGGTAGATGAAACAGAGATGGGAACTTTAACGAAGGCAATACAAGATACAAAGAGATTTTTGCAGGAATTGATTAGTGAGATGGCAGAAAAGCTAGTAAAAATGGCGGAGGGCGATTTTACAGAAGAGCTGAAAAAAGATTATATTGGCGAATTTGCGCCAATTAAAGCAGCAGTCAATCGGATTGTAAAGGATTTGAGCAGTATGCTTCTTACACTTCAAGAAGTGTCTGAACAAGTAAATCAGGGAGCTAGTCAACTTGCTATGGCATCAGAAGATCTAGCAGAGGGAAATACAAATCAGGCAAGTATTGTAGAAGAATTGGCAGCATCTATGGTAACGATGGAAGAAACGGTTCGTAAAAGTGTAGAAGAAGCCAAAGTTACTTCAGAAACAGCACAAGGGGCAGGGGCCGCCCTTTTAGAGACGAATCAAAAATTGGAAGAATTAAAAAGTGCAATAGGAATTATTAGTGATCGTTCGGAACAAATAGGGGAGATTATAAAGGTAATTAATGAGATTGCTTCTCAAACCAATCTTTTAGCATTAAATGCGGCAATTGAAGCAGCACGAGCTGGAGAAGCAGGAAGAGGATTTGCAGTAGTGGCAGAGCAAGTAAAAAGGTTAGCGAATCAATCCTCAGAAGCAGCCAGTGGAACAACAGTGCTAATACAAGGAACAGTAGAATCTGTATTTACTGGTATACGTCTTGCAGATGAGGTTGCGATTAGCATGAATGGGGTTATGGATGGAGCACGTATAGCAACAGGAGCTATGGGAGATATGGCTGAGACGTTGGAAGGAAATTTAATTTCTATTCAAGAAATCAATCAGGCTGTTAGTCAGGTGGCCAGTGTGGTAGAGAATAATTCAGCTACGGCAGAGGAAACAGCAGCTACTAGTGAACAACAAAGTGCTCAAGTAGATACATTAAATCGGTTAGTAATGCGTTTTAAATTAAAAGCCTAATTTTAAATGGATTATTTAAATGGATTAGAAAGAAGCAAGTTTTTCTTTTAAGAAAGAAAAACTTGTTTTTTTGATATAAGGTTTGTCGAAAGGAGATATTTTTTTGTCTGTTAAAAAAATCATAGGAAAATCGATTATTACATACAATTAATATAACGGAAGAAGGCTAGTGGAAAGGGGTAGGAGTAGTGACAGAGATAAAGAGGTTTGTTTCTTATATCTATATGTATAACAATGGGGTAAAAGAAAGTAATGTTGGTTTTGCAAAAGTAGATTCCAGAAATGGGCAATGCAAAATTGCAGTCAATATAAAGGGGTTAGAACAAAGTAATGGAAAATGTGAGAAGGTATATCTATTTTATCGAAATCAAAAGAACATTTTAGGTATTTATATTGGAAGTTTTCAAGTTATTAATGGAATAGGGGAATTTCATGAACAATTTCAAACACAGAATATAAAAGATACGAATTTATCATTAGATGAAATGAATGGGATTTTGGTTCGAGAAGAGGATAGAAATGAACGAATTTTTGCTTCAGGATGGGATGATTACGCGATTTTGATTGATCAATTTTGTATACATAATAATGAAACAACAAATGTAGTTTTAAATGGAGAAGAGAAAGATTTGCTTCATGCTTCCGAAGTAGAGGAACAGAGAAAAGAACCAATTATTTTTTTTGATAGAGATTGGAAAGAAGAATCGGGTGAGAAGGAACAAGTAGAAGAGGAAAGGGTAGTAGAGGTAGAGGAAGAAAAGTTAAATATCGACAAAATAACGTTGGAGGAGAAGACACAAGTAGAAGTACAAAGTATGAATGAAGAGGAGAAAATAGAAAAAAAGCAAGAGGACTTTGAACGTGATGTAAAAAGAAAAGAGAAAATGGATAAAATGCAAAAAGAAGATGAAGAACAAAAGCAAACGTCAGAGCTGATGCAGCAAGCGGAAGGAGTAGAAACTGTAATAGTGGAAAATGTTAATGGGGAACGAAGTATTACAAATATACATAACAAAAGGAATGAAATAAAACAAGAGGAAGAGAAGCAGCAAAGTATAAAAAGTATAGAGGAAAATGGATTATTATGGAGTACTCCTGCACCTAGTGTTTGGAAGGAGATGAGTTGGGAAGAATACCAAGAGAAAGAACAGCAGTTGAGAAAGCAAGTACAAATATGTATAAATCAAAAGAAGGAACAAAATAGAAATTTAACAGAACAGATGTCATTCGATGAAAATCAACAGGAAGTAAATCCAACAGAGTATATAAAACAAGATAGTAATAGGTGCAATATACAACAAGATGAAAAGAGGCAAAATGAAGAGATGCAACGTGCTGAGGAGACAATATGGGATAGATTGTGTCATCAATTTCCAAAGATTCGTGCATTTGTAGATGAACCAGAAAGTCTTTGTTTAAAGATTGACTTACGAGATCTTCGTATGTTACCACAGGAAAATTGGGTATTGGGAAGTAATAGTTTTTTACTACATGGGTATTATAATTTTCGCTATTTAATTTTAACACAAGAGGATGGAGAGTTTGTACTTGGAATTCCAGGGATTTATCATCCAAATGAGAAGATGATGGCTTCTATGTTTGGATTTGGCGGTTTTAAACCAGTTAAAGTTTGTGATAAGATGCTTGGACAGTTTGGCTATTGGTATAAAAGAGTATCGCTTTAAGAAATCTTTTTTCTAAATAATAAACTACATTGCAATATGAACGAATTTTTGCTATAGTTAAGATAGAAAAGAAGATTGATAGAGGCGAAAGTTATGCAATTAGTTTGCGAAACAGAACGATTGATTTTAAAAGTATTAAATTCTATAGATGCATTTCAGGTATTAGCGTTTCTTTCAAATAATAGACAGTTATTTGAAAAGTACGAAGGTGAAAAAAGTGAAAATTTTTATACAATGAGTTATATAAAGGATATGTTGGCAGCAGAGTATAACCAGATTATAAAGGGAGGCAGTCTGCGTTATTATATTTATTTAAAATCAAATTTGGATCGGATTATTGGTACAATTTCTTTAACAGGATTTCAGCGATCACCTTATGATTCCTGTAATATAGGATATAAATTTGACAGTGATTTTCATCATCAGGGCTATGCTTTTGAAGCACTTTGGTTTCTGCTTTCTAATGTTGTGCCAAAATATCGGCTGCATCGAATTACAGCTTATATTGCACCAGATAATTTAGCCTCAATTCGATTAATTGGGCGGCTTGGATTTTACTATGAAGGAACAGCAAGAGGATATGCTAAAGTGCATGGAGAGTGGGTGGATCATCAGCAGTATTCGCTGCTCTATAATAAATAGTAAGGAGAAATAATTGAAGGTACAATATACAGAACAGGAAAAATTTATGAAAGAGGCAATACGACAGGCAAAAAAGGCAGCATCAATTGATGAAGTACCGATTGGATGTGTGATTGTTTATAATGGAGCAATTATTGGGAGAGGATATAATCGTCGGGGTGTAGATAAAAACACACTTTCTCATGCAGAATTAAATGCAATTCGGAAAGCTAGTCGAGTAATAGGGGATTGGCGATTGGAAGATTGTGATATGTATGTAACATTAGAACCTTGTCAGATGTGTTCTGGAGCGATTGTGCAGGCTCGGATACGGAAAGTTTATATAGGATGTATGAATCCAAAGGCTGGATGTGCTGGATCAGTTCTGAATCTTTTACAAGTTCCAGAATTTAATCATCAAGTGGAAATTGAAATTGGGATTTGTAAAGAAGAGTGCAGTATGATGCTTACGGAGTTTTTCCGAAAGTTGCGAAAGAGAAAAAAAGATGTTTGCAATTTTATAATACCAGAGAAAAATTGATGAAATCAAAAGTACATTTTATAAAAGAAAGAACACGTTCAAGGTTTATTCTTGAGAGTGTTCTTTTTTGGGAAGTTTTTATTGAATTTGTATCCAATCTAATACAGTTGTAAGTGCAATGGTGTAGCTTTGAATTTTGGCGTCGTATTCTTCTTGAGGAATTTCATTTCCATTTTGAAAATAAGTAAATACAGGTGTATCTCCTTCTAAATGGCTAACTGTAGCAAAGGAATCTACTAATTCGGTGCTAGTTCCATCGGCAGCTATTTTATAAAAATCGACACCAGATTTTGCAGCACTACTGCTATAAAATACTTCTATAATTCCATTTTCATAAAGCGAGAAATTTGTCCTGTATCCAAACTCCATTTCTGGAAAAATGTGAACCACATCGTGTCCATTATAACCATATAAGTCATAGTTCCAAGGTGAAAAAGTGGGACTTGCTACACCATTTTCTCCTCCTGCAATAATAAGTTCCTTTGTTCCATTTCCATCTATATCATAAAATGCATAATACACGTTTTGTTTGTGGGTACGGATTTCAAGACCAATATTCTCCCCAAAACTACTGTCATAAGAATCTGAGTCCCGAAGATCGATATAAAAATCATTCTGAACCATGTCACTATATTCTTCTAAGATATGATTATAAATATCTATTTTCTCATTTGGTAATTCATCATTATTTAGTTTAGTTGTTGAACTTTCATTTATTTTTTTTTCTTCAGTTCCATCAGTTATAGTCTGTTTTTGTCCTGTTGTATTAGTTTCGCAACCCACTAACAAAAATGTTACCAATAAAACGATAATTGCTATTATATGTATTTTATTTGTTTTTCTAATTTTCATAATATTTTACTCCTTAATTAAATTCCTGTTTTATTTTCTAATCTTATCACAAACACATATATAATTCTATTAAATTTTATTTAAACTTTAATTGTGTTATTTTCACAACTATTATTTTTGTTTATTTTCTTAGTATGATATTAAATATCGAGAAAGGAAACCTGTTTATAGGTATAAAGCAAGTAGATACTTAGGACAAAAAAAGATAAATGCAAAAACTTCTTTTTCTAATGCATTTTATAAAAAAGCGTTATATAATCCTTACAAGACTTAAGTACGAATCGTAATAGCAGTCAATGAAAAATATAATATTTTCAAGGACTTTTGTAAAATCAGATCTGAAAAAAGTGCCTTTACTTACTTATAAAGAATTAAAAAATCAAGTATAGAAAAAGGAGAATAGAATGATGAAAAAGAAATGGAGAAGAGGAATTATAACAGCGCTTTCAGCAGCATTAGTAATTAGTAATGGTATGTCGGTAACAGCAGCTTCTGCTGGATGGAGAAAAGATGCTTCAGGATGGCATTATGTTAATGCAAATGGAACTTATCAAACAGGATGGGTACAAGATAAAGATGGACAATGGTATTTTATGGACTATCATACTGGCATTATGAAAACAGGATGGATTAAGCCAAGAGATGGAAAGTGGTATTTCTTAGATTATCATACTGGAGCAATGAGAACAGGTTGGATAAAACCAAGAGATGGAAAATGGTACTTTATGGATTACCATAAAGGAGAGATGCTAAATGGTTGGATAAAACCAAGAGATGGGAAATGGTACTATTTGGATACTAGTTCAGGAGCAATGAAAACAGGAAATGTTACGATAGAGAATAAAGTATGGACTTTAGATGCAAATGGTGCATGGGATGGAAAAGAAACAACAGATTCAAATATTGTATATGTAGGCTCTAATCGAGACAAAGGAAGTTCTACTACAAATATTAACTATTGGATAACTAGTTCAGATGGAAGTATTCGAGTGAATCGGCTTACTAGAGAAGTTGAGATTATAAAAGGTGGTACGGATCAAAAGCCAGTGGTGTGTAATAAAGACACCATCAATCAGCTAGTATCGAATTCCGCCGATCGAATTAATAAACTTACGATAAAAAGTACAGTTGCAGATGGTACAGTGGAGATAGATGGACTTACAGTAAATGGAAATACTATTGTAGAGGGTGGCGGCAGTTCTAGTGTTAAGTTTACAAATTGTAATTTAAAAAGTACTTTAAAAGCAAAAAAAGCCAAAGGAACCAATCCATTACATCTTCTGTTTGGAACAGGTACTTCACTTGATCGAGTAGAGATCGAAGGGGAAAATGTAATTATTACTACAAATATTAATATTGGGACAATTTATACAAAATCTTCTGTTTTACTGAAAGGAAATGGTAAAGTGGGCAGTTTTGAAATTGCAGCAGATATCAATGTTGTTTTATCCGATCAGGTTCAAGCAAATAGGATTAAGACAATAGCAGGTATCAATCCAAAAGTAGAAGTAGATAAAAATGCAAAAGTGGAAGCAGTAGAAGGAAATGTTATCTTTACAGGAGAGGGAAATGTCAAAGATTATTATAATATTGTTTTAAATGCAAATGGAGGATATTGGGAAGTAAAAACATTAGATGATAAAGCGGTTGAGGTAACAGAGAAGCTACCTACACAAGTTTTAAAAGCTAAGAAAAATGATGTAGTAGCCAATATTTTAACAACAACAAAAATTGGAGATCCAGTAAAAGAAAATGCAGTTTTTACTGGTTGGTATGAATCAGCAAATGCAAATCAAGCAGTTGATTTAACAAAACTTGTAGTGGGAGAAAAGGATATTAACTTAACAGCAAAATGGGATATAACAGCAGTAGCACCAGTAGTTAGTACAATTACAGCAACAGTAAGTGGTAGTTCCATTACAGCGACAGTAAATGGAACCATTGCAGAACTTAAGCCAACAACAGGTAGTGCGGCTGGTATTACCAGTACTTCTACAGTAAAAGTAGAGAATTTTAGTGTAATAGCGAAAGTATCTGCTACAGATACAACAGAAGTAAAAGGATCCGTTAGTTGCGCAACATCAGCTGTAAAGGTTGGTCAGCCATTTGAAGTTATATTTACTCCAGAAGATAAGGCGAAGTATAAACCAGTTACAATTACAGTAACAATCCAAGTAGCAGAAGAAAAGAAAAATTAAAATAGAAGGAGCTGTTGCAAAATAACCTATAAAAGCAATAGCTCCCTTTTTGTGTCAGATGAATTCTTAAAAGTAACAAGATTAAAATGCTTTTTCTGTAAAATGGATAGATTGAGCGAGATGAATAGCATCTTCTTTTGTAAAATAGTTTTGATTTAGAAAAACAACGTATGATTTTGGGTTATTTTCTTTTGCAAGGAAAATATACCAAAAATGTGAAGTGGAAGATGTTGTTTCACCATACTGTTTTTTATATTCTTCCCACTCAGGAAGAGTAAACAGATCACAAGAATATTCTACAAGAAGAGCTGATACTTCACATCCATCTATTGGCTCTGGTTCCGAAGAAATCCAACTATGATTTCCTAAAAGAGAAATATTCGTTAAGTTTCCATTTTCAAAATATAAAAGATCAATATTATTAAAAATACCTATACCACCTGGAGCATACCAAGATTCTGGTGCAGACCCATGTGGTATTTCTTTATAGATTTCTGCTTTATCTGTTATAATTTGCCATTCATCAAAAATAGAATCAATTGTATTATAGTGTCCAAGATAATAGTTTTCTGGAAGAGATAGCGTCATATATTGTTCCATATGATATTGTTTTGCTAAAAAGGAAAGAATATCTGTATTAGCAGTAAATCTAGGTTCAGAAGAATAAAGTAATTGCATATCTTTTGTTTCTAATTCTACAAGAGCAACGGAATCAATTTCATAACCAAGATGTCCATATTTCAGAGCAGTTTCTGGAAGCCAATAGGGTATTTGAAGTTCATATTCTTTGTTCTGATAGGATAGATTACAGGTATACATCCAAGTAAGGGAGTACTCATTTTTGATATGTTCCATATTTTTGTAGATAAGAAAGCCATTTAGTCCCTTTTGCTGAATAAGTTGGGATAAATTATTGTCATTACAAAGTTGAATCAGTGTTTCCATTGTCATAGTTTGGTTAGAAGATGGACAAACGTTAAGATTAGGAGAAAGTGTTGTAGATGGCGTAAGTAAGTAGAGAAAAATAGATAGAAATAATTCAAGTGTTATTTTCATAAATAAACTCCTTCTTTCATTTGTCGTAAACAAAAAATCTGCTTCCTTAATTGATAAATTGTTTTTATAAAATTATTATTATATTGAATATTTAAAGTTTCGATCAATAGCTGTTTTTAAATTTTAAATTATTTTTTATGATTATAAATCAACTTTATAAAAATAACAAGAAGAATTCAATGATATTTCGTATTAAATTTAAAATTATAGATAAAATAAAAAATTTATAATTAAATACCTTACACATCAAATAACTCTTGAAGGAAGGGTTATTTTTTTGCATATTTTCTAATCCATTTCATATAATAATATCAATTCAAATTACATAATACTAGGTGATTTTATGAAAAAATTTATTTTATATGGCTTAATGGTCATTCTTTTTTTAACAATTCCTCTTACATTGACTTCTTGTCAAATGACAATACAAAAGGAAGAAAAACAGAAGGATATTGATTTTACAGTAGTGCCAGATGCAGAGCTTCCAAAGGAAGTTGCGGATTTTATTGAAACAAAAAAGACAGGAGAGATGAAAAATACTTATACTACAGATGAAGCAGTTTACTTAATTGTTGGCTATGGAGAACAAAAAACAAGTGGTTATAGCATTACTGTAAATGAATGTTATTTAGGAAAAGATGCAGTTTATTTGGATACAAGTTTAATAGGACCAACAAAGGGAGAAAAAGTAGATGAAGTGCCAACTTATCCTTATATTGTCATAAAGATAGAAAAACGAGAAGAACCAGTTGTATTTCAGTGAGAGAAATTAGGGGAACAAGAAGGAGGAGAAGTATGGAAGTTATAAAAGAAATGATGGTTTTTACTCATCGTAAAGCAGAAGGAAATACACAAATTGTTATGGATGATGATCGTAATGTACCAGATGCTAATGCAGATATAGCAAGAATTATGAAACAAGCAAGTGAAGTACAGATTGATATGGTGCGCATCCTTCCGGATAAAGTAAATGTAAAAGGAAAGCTGATTTATCGAATTTTATATGGAAGTGAAGACAGGGGAAATCATAGTATACATAATTTAAAGGGAGAAGTTCCATTTGATGAATTGATTAATATGGAAGGGGTACAAGAAGGAGATGAAGTATCCATTGATCCTGATATTGAAGATAGTTCTATTACATTAATTCATTCCCGAAAAATTAGTGTGCGTGCAGTTGTAACATTACATGCATATGCAGAAGAAACACTTACAAAAGAACCAGGAAGTGCCTTATCTGGAGAACCAGATTTGGAATATACAACACAGAAACTTACATTTACTCCAGCTGCAGTAAAAACAAGAGATGTATATCGAATTAAAGATGATATGGAATTGTCTGCAAATAAACCTAATATTGCAAGGATTCTTTGGACGGAAGCACAGATTCGAATGATGGATACACGACCTTTAGATGGTTCCCTTTATTTACAAGGAGAAATTGCTGTTTTTGTTCTTTATCAAAGTGAAGATGAAAATGCTTCTTATCAATGGGTAGAACTAACGATTCCTGTACAGGGAAATGTGGAATGTCGGGATGCAGCAGAAGATATGATTCCAGATATTCACTATCGTTTAAATGGAAATGAAATGGAAGCGAAACCAGATAATGATGGAGAACAGAGAGTAATTGGGTTAGATTATGTAATTGATATGGATATTACACTTTATCGAGATGCTTCTTGTGAAATTATGAATGATGTATATTCTTCTATGAGAAATTTGGAGCCAGTTCAGGAAACAATTTTTTATGAACATTTGCTGGCAAGAAATTCTTCTAAATGTAAAGCTTCAGAAAAAATGAAATTGTCTGGACAACAGCCTAAGATTCTTCAAATTATAAGCAGTAGTGGAACAATTAAAATTGATGAAGTATCACGAACAGAAAATGGATTGCAGATTGATGGAATTGTTAGTGTATCAGTAATCTATCTGGCACCAGATGATAATCAACCAATCCAGCAAACAATGGGTATGGTTCCATTTTCTTATCAGATTGAAGTACCAGGGATGCATGAACGTACGATTTGGCACCTTAGACATTCTTTGGAACAACTGGGTGCCGTGATGCTTGGCGGAGATGAAGCAGAATTAAAAGCAATGATTCATTTAGAAGTACTGGTTATGGAACAGCTTAGTGCAGATATTATTACAGATGTAGAAGCAAAACCCTATGATATGGAGGAGATAGAGAAGCTGCCTGGAATAGTTGGTTATATTGTGAAAAAAGAGGATAGCTTGTGGAAAATTGCGAAGAAGTATTATACTACAGTAGAAAGTATTCGAGAAGTAAATGAGCTGACAGAAGATCGGATTAGAGCAGGGGACCGTTTGGTATTGATTAAGAAGGTGGAGGAGATTTAAAAGGATTTGACAATTATAGAGAAAAAGACTATGATAACTATGGCTAATAAAAGGAAGATTATAAGATAGAATACAGAAAGGATGAAAACTATGAGGAACGCAAAACCAATCACAACAGAAATGATTGAACGATTTAAAAAGAATTATGATAAAGACAAAACAACTAAGATTTATACAGCGGCTGCAGCAAAGACTGTTTTATCTGATATAGCATTTAGTCCAATGGATGCAGCAAAATTAGAGTATAGTTTTTCGGTTGAAGTTTTGACTAGAGGAATTACAGCACAAAAACAAAGTGGACGTTGCTGGCTGTTTGCTTCTATGAATATGATGAGAGAGATAGTAGCAAAACACTGCAATATGGAAAAGTTTGAGTTATCTGGAAATTATTTGGCTTTTTGGGATAAGTTTGAAAAGATGAATTTCTTTTTGGAATCAATTATTGATTCAGTTGATTTAGAAATTTCAGATCGTACAGTTGATTGGATTTTGTCCTCTGGATTAAGTGATGGTGGACAATGGGATATGATGGTAAGCTTAATTCAAAAATATGGGATTGTTCCAGCTAGTGTAATGCCAGAAACATTTCAATCAAATAGTACAAGAAATATGTCACAGATTTTGAATATGAAACTTCGTAAAGATGCGATTGAACTGCGTACATTGGTAAAAGAAGGAAAAGAACCTTCTAAGAGAAAAGAAGAAATGTTAGAAGAACTATTTCGAGCACTTTGTATTTGTTTTGGAAGACCAGTGGATCAATTTAATTTTGAATATATGGATAAAGATCATAAGTACCATGTGGATTATGACATGACACCTCGTTCTTTTTATGAAAAATATATTAAACTGTCATTAGAAGATTATGTAAGTGTAATTCATGCTCCTACAAAAGATAAACCTTATGGAAAAACGTATACCGTGAAATATCTTGGAAATGTGGTTGAAGGAAAGATTCGCTATTTGAATTTACCAATGGAGGAATTAAAAAAATTAGCAATACAACAGTTAAAAGATGGAGAAGTGGTATGGTTTGGCAGCGATTGTGGAAAATATGGCAGTAGAACAGATGGCATTTGGGATCAAAATTCGTTTGTCTATGGAGAGATTCTTGGGGGATTAGATTTGTCTATGACAAAGGAGGAACGTTTGGATTATCGGGATAGTGCAATGAATCATGCTATGATATTAACAGGAGTAAATTTGGATCGAGAGGAAAAGCCAAATCGTTGGAAAATTGAGAATAGTTGGGGAGAGGAGCCTGGTAAAAAAGGGTATTTTGTAGCTAGTGATGCTTGGTTTGATGAGTTTACATATCAGGTAATTATTCATAAAAAGCATTTGACAGAAGAGTGGTGTAAAGCACTTGAAGAAGAGCCAATTGAATTGGCACCATGGGATCCAATGGGTTCACTTGCTGTAATGAAAGAATAAGGTTGTGAAAATGGCACTTTGCTTGAGTGAAGTGCCATTTTTATATAGACAGCTTTTATTTGGTATGTTATAATAGAGCCATGTATACAAAATACAAATAAAAGACGTTACAATAGAGAAATAATTTACAAAGGCAGGAGGGATGATGATTGAATCGAATGAAGTTAAAAGCGTATGCGAAGATTAATCTTGGATTGGATGTACTTAAAAAGAGGGAAGATGGGTATCATGAAGTAAGGATGATTATGCAGACAGTTGGAATTTATGATCGTATTTGTCTAACAAAGAAGCAAGAACCAGGAATTCAAATTCAAACAAATTTGTTTTATCTTCCTACAGATTCAGAGAACATCGTCTATCGAGCTGCAGAACTTATGATGAAGGAGTATCCAATCAAAGGCGGAATTGAGATTAACTTACAAAAATATATTCCTGTAGCAGCAGGATTGGCAGGGGGAAGCAGTGATGCTGCTGCTGTTCTTTATGGAATGAATCGGATGTATCAGCTTGGATTGTCCTTAAAGGAATTAATGGAACAAGGGGTAAAATTAGGAGCCGATGTACCATATTGTCTACTTAGAGGAACAGCTCTTTCTGAGGGAATCGGAGAGAGGCTGACTCCTCTTTTGGCTGCCCCTGATTGTTGGGTATTAGTGGCAAAGCCACCTATAAGTGTATCAACAAAATTTGTATATGAAAATTTGGATTTGAAGAAAATAGAACAACATCCTGATATTGATGGAATGTTAAAAGCAATTGAAACAGGTGATTTATATTATCTGGCAGATAAGATGGGAAATGTATTAGAAACAGTTACAATACCAAATTATCCAGTTATTGCAGAGATGAAAGAACAAATTCAAAGGAGTGGTGCTTTAAATGTATTAATGAGTGGAAGTGGACCTACTGTATTTGGACTGTTTGATTGTCGGGAACAAGCCGAACAAGGATATAAACTTTTGAAGCAGTCTGAAATTAGCCGACAGATTTATATTACTAGGTTTTATCAGCCAATTCATTGATAAAGGATAAAAAACAAACAAAAACAGATGATACAATTTAAGAGGAAACAGATAGAGGAGGCAAGCAAATGCAGGACCAATTAAAGGCAGTAGTGGATGAGTATCTGCCGTTACGTGATGTAGTATTTCAGACATTGCGACAAGCAATTTTAAAGGGAGAGTTAGAACCAGGAGAGAGATTAATGGAAATTCAGCTTGCGGAACGGCTGGGTGTAAGTCGTACACCAATTAGAGAAGCAATTCGAAAGTTGGAGTTAGAAGGTTTAGTAATTATGATACCTAGAAAGGGAGCAGAGGTTGCCAGTATTACAGAAAAGAATGTACGTGATGTGCTGGAGGTAAGAAAAGCTTTGGAGGAGTTGGCAGTGACATTGGCTTGTCAAAGAATGAATAAAGAACAGTTTGAACAGTTTGATGTACATAATCATATTTTTGAAGAAGCTTTAAAATCTGGGGATTTAACAGAAATTGCAAGACAAGATATTGATTTTCATGAGATTATCTATTTAGCTACTGGAAATGAGCGATTACAACAGATGCTGAATAACCTTCGGGAACAAATGTATCGTTATCGTTTGGAGTATATTAAGGATGAACAACAGAGAAGCAAATTGGTTCAAGAACACCAAGAAATTGCAGAAGCAATTCAGACTCGGAACATAGAACGTGCCAAGTCTGCGATTCGTCTTCATATTGATAATCAGGAGATAATGGTATCACAAAAGGTAAAGAAAGAATAAGAGAGTTAAGGTGTTGCAGATGAAGTGTTAGAAGTAAGCCAGTCTAAAAGACGAAAGCGAATTTCTACAGTATTTTGATCATCTGGTAAATTGGTTGTAATAAGGGCATATTCTTCTTCATTTAAAAAAGATTTGATTTCTTGTTTCGATTCTTCTGGAACAATACAGTGGGTAACATCAATAAAGCAAAGAGGAGGGTAGAGAACACACCACCAGTTTTGACCACCGCCTGAACCAAGTAAAATACGATAAGCGGTATAGTAACCTGCTGGAAAGGTAAGATCACCATAGGTTTTTTCAGGAAAGTAGACGAGTTCTGTTCCAGCTTTTACAGATAAAGTAGAACCTTGTTTGGCCAATGTATCAGAGGCTACTCGAATAATATCGTCTGTGTATCTGTCCAAAATTTCCAGTGCTTCTTCAGCACTAGAAGCACGAGCTAAAGGTTGTTCCATATATTCTAAAACAGCAGTTTTTACTAATAGTTTTAATTTTTGATCTTCCTCTGAATCACTTTCTGCCAAAACATGAAAACGAACAACATGAGAGGCTAATTCTTGTTGTGTCGCAGCATAGACAGAGTTTTTTCGCAAATGAATAAAAGTGGTGCTTAATGATCCTATTAATAGAATAAGTAACAAAAAAACTATAAATGAATAAAGTTTATTTTTATAAGAAATCATAGGGAACCTCCTTATCGATTTAATATAAAAATCCTTCCCACTTTGGAAAATAATTATACAGGGGTTGAACAATTTTCTTATTCAGGGTAGAATAAAGAAAACTATCATATTTTTATTTAGAAAATAATAAAAAATAGGTATAGTTTATAAAAAGGATTCATACAGTATAAAAGGGAATCTGTTATTGCGACAGAATAGTTATTATTATGAGAATGAAAAAGAGAATAAGAATTAAGAAAGGATGTAACTGAAAAAGTAGGGAACAGTTGCAGAGGGATAAGAACGATGAAGAAAACAGTTGGAGTGTTATTTGGTGGACAGTCTTCAGAACATGAGATATCCTGCATTTCGGCAGTAACTATTATTTCAAATATAGATAAAGAAGAATATGACATCATTTTGATTGGAATTACAAAAGAAGGAAAGTGGATTCTTACAAATTCTGTAAAAGAAATTGAAAATGGAACATGGAAGACAGGAAAGACACAGGCAATTCTTTCTCCAGATGCGACAGAGAAATGTCTGCTTTTAATCGAAGGCAGCCAAGTAACAAAAAAGAAATTAGATGTGGTATTTCCAACATTGCATGGTTTATATGGAGAAGATGGGACAGTGCAAGGACTTTTGGAGTTGGCTCAGATTCCTTATGTAGGTTGTGGTGTATTAGCATCTAGTCTTGCTATGGACAAGTTATATACAAAAAAGATAGTAGATACATTGGGGATTCGCCAAGCAGCATATGTAGCAGTAACAAAACAAGATTTAAGTAAAATGGAAGAGACAATTAAGCGAATTGAAGATAAATTATCCTACCCTGTTTTTGTAAAGCCATCTAATGCTGGATCTTCTTGTGGGGTGTCTAGAGCAGAGAATCAGGAAGAGCTAATTGATGGGTTAATGTTGGCAGCAGAACATGATCGAAAAATACTTGTAGAAGAAAGAATTGTAGGAAGAGAGTTAGAGTGTGCTGTGTTAGGTGGTGCAGACAGTCGGGCATCTGGTGTTGGAGAGATATTAGCGGCTGCAGAATTTTATGATTATAAGGCAAAATATCACAGTATGGAATCAAAAACTGTGATTTCACCAGAGATACCAAAAGAAAAGGAAGAAGAAATACGGAAGGATGCAGTAGCAATTTTTCGTGCGTTAGATGGGTATGGATTGTCAAGAGTAGACTTTTTCTTAACAGAGGATACCAATGAAGTGGTATTTAATGAGATGAATACACTTCCTGGATTTACTAGTATCAGTATGTATCCAATGCTTTGGGAAGCAAAAGGAATCAGTAAACGGATATTGGTGGGAAAACTGCTGCAAAGTGCGTTGGTAAGATTTGAAAGGCTTTAAAGAATAAAAAAGTTTACATAAGGATTTGTAAAATTAGACAAAGAAAGAGATGTGAAACGGATGGAATTGCAAAATGCACCCATTGGTGTATTTGATTCTGGATTTGGTGGTCTTACAGTTGCCAGAGAGATTATGTGTCAGATACCAAATGAGAAGATTGTATATTTTGGTGATACGGCTCGTGTGCCATATGGAACAAAGTCAAGAGCAACAATTTTAAAGTATTCCAAACAGATTGTTCGCTTTTTACAGACAAAAGAAGTAAAAGCAATTGTTGTGGCATGTAATACAGCGAGTGCGCTTGCATTAGAAGAGATTCGCAGAGAGTTAGAGATTCCTATTCTTGGTGTAATAAAACCAGGAGCAAAGATTGCGGCAAATACAACCCAAAATGGGAAAATTGGGATTATTGCTACACAAGCAACGATTCAGAGTAAAATTTATACCCATTTTATTCAAGATTTAAATCCAGAGCTTACTGTGGTTGGAAAAGCATGTCCACTTTTTGTACCAATTGTAGAGGAGGGAACTTTTTTAAACGATCCTATTTTAGATGCAATAGCAAATCGTTATTTGGATGAGGTTAAACAATATGATATTGATACATTAATTTTAGGATGTACACATTATCCACTTTTACAAAGTACACTTGGAAGATTGATGGGAGAGAATGTAACATTAGTAAATCCAGCGTATGAAACAGCAAGAGAATTACAACGGCTGTTACGAAAAGAAAAATTGGAAAATAGGCAAAAACAAGATATAGAGCAGATGCATATGTTCTATGTAAGTGATACGCCAGAGCGATTTAAACAATTTGCAGCATCGATTCTGCCATGTTCAGCAGAACGGACAATGCAGATAAATATTGAGGAGTATTAGAGGGAAGATTATGACAAAAGAGGTATTAGTATCTGTTTCGGGACTGCAATTTGCAGTAAATTCGGATGAAGTAATAGAGGTAATTACAGGCGGACAATATTTTAACCGTGGTGGAAAACAATATATCCTCTATGATGAAATGATAGAAGAGTACGAAGGAGTTTCTAAAAATACAATTAAGTTTATGAATGGGATTGTGGATATTACGAAAAAAGGACTGACAAATGTGCATATGATTTTTGAAGAAAAGAAAAAGAATATGACTTACTATAATACACCATTTGGAAACTTGATGATTGGATTATATACAAATCGAATACAAATTGAAGAGAATGAGGAAGATATTCGGATTGTAGTAGACTATGCATTAGATATTAATTATGAGTTTATATCAGATTGTGTAATTACGATTGTAGTAAAAGCAAAGCAAAATGCAGAGCTTGCACTTTCAGAAAGAAATTAGATAGAAAAAAGCTATAAAAGAATTCGTGAATAATATTCTTTTATAGCTTTTTTATTTTATTTCTTTTTACTTATTTTATTTTCTTTTTTTCCTTTTTCGTTGTTGGCTTTCTTTTGGTCTATCGATTCTGTAGTCTTTTTTCGAAAACGGTCAAGAAATTTTTTCTTTTTCTTTGGCTCTGGAACAGGACCACGAATTCGTTTTGCGCTGGTGATATAGATGCCGCTTACAGTAGCTTTTACTTCCTGTTTTGGAAGAATCTGAGAGAATACTTGTTCATCACAAATAAGTGACATAATACGAGGACCAGCTTTTACTTTTGCAATTGGTAGTTTAAAGCGTCTCATATATTTGGGTATTGAATCAACGACAATCTTTGGTAGATTAGCTTCAGCAGGTTTTAGCCTTGCTTTGTCAATAATATAAAGAGATAGATTTTGTGCTACTGCCTCCATTGTTGCTTGCTGTTCTGCTTGCTTTTTCTGCATTTTTCTGCCTAAGAAATATAATACAGTGAAAATAACAACAAGGATAATTAGAATGATAAGAAGAACTTTTAGTATTGTCATAATAACCTCCATAACTCTATGTAACTGAATAAAATAGTTCGGGTGGTCAATCGGTTAGACCAACCGAATTGGGGTAAGATTGTATTTAGGATTTCCCCATAGCATACACTAAAGCACTAAAATTTAACGTTTTATCCTATTTTTAAAGCTAGATTTCAAAATTTTATTAAACGAATTTCTTTTAGTACAAAAGTATCTTTGGCGTCTTAGTCTATATTGTAACATGAAATGAAAGAAATGCAAACTTATTTTTTTAAAGTGTGATATACTATGGTTAGGGTGTGGGTAAAATGAGTAGAGAAAGGAAGGATTTATTATGCAAGAATTATGGGAAAAGTTATATTTTTTTATGGGATTTTTGTCAGAACATTTGCTTTTAGTGGATTGCTTTTTTGCGATTATTATTGTGTTTTTTGAACGGAAGGACCCAAGAGCTGTATGGGGATGGCTGCTTTTATTATATTTTATTCCTGTGATAGGCTTTGTATTTTATCTGTTACTTGGAATGAATATGAGAAAACTTAAAATGTTTAAAACAAAGGAGATAGAAGATGCATTGAATTTTTATATTCAAAAGCAAGAAGAAAATATTTTTCGGAATCAATTTTGTATTTCAGATAAGAAACTAAAAGAGTATCAAGATTTGGTGCTCTATAATTTAGAAGCATCACAGGCAGTTTATACAGAAGAGAATGAAGTTGAGATTTATATAGATGGAAATGCAAAATTTGATGCTTTAATAGAAGCAATTGATCAAGCAAAATTTTATATTTTAATACAATACTATATTATTAAAAATGATATTTTATTTGAACGTTTAGTGAAACATTTAAAACAAAAAGTAAAAGAAGGAGTTTCCGTGCGGATTTTGGTGGATGGAATGGGAGGACGTTTTGTTCGGAAGTCTTATTGGAGGAAGCTTCGGACAGAAGGAATTGAGGTTACAGAGTTTTTCCCAGCGTTATTTGGACGTTTGCAACTTCGTATGAATTATAGAAATCATCGGAAGATTGTAGTAGTGGATGGAAAAATAGGATTTGTAGGTGGATTTAATATTGGAAAGGAATATATTGGGTTGGATTCAAAGTTTGGATATTGGAGAGATACTCACCTTAGAGTAATTGGAGAGGCAGTTATTGGATTAAAATTACGATTTGTGATGGATTGGAACTATGCAGCAAAACAAAATTTGTTTTCTGATGAAAAACTTTGGCAAGAAGAAGTAGTAGTAACAGAAGAAATAGAAAATAAACCAGAAAAGGAAAAAATAGGAATTCAGATTATTTCAAGTGGACCAGATTCTCGCTATCCACAGATTCATAATACCTATGTAAGGATGATTGCAAAAGCAAAAAAAAGTGTTTATATTCAAACACCTTATTTTATACCAGATGAATCTATGATGGATGCATTAATAATTGCTGCAATGTCTGGAATTGATGTAAGAATTATGATTCCTTGTAAACCAGATCATCCATTTGTTTATTGGGCGACATATTCCTATATTGGAGATATGTTAGCAGCTGGCGTAAAATGTTATACGTATGACAATGGATTTTTACACGCAAAGGGGATTATAGTAGATGGGATGATGTGCTGTTTTGGAACTGCAAATATGGACAGCCGCAGTTTCTTTTTAAATTTTGAAGTCAACGCTGTGATCTACAGTTCTAAAATTGGACAGAGGCTGACTGATATTTTTTTAAATGATTTGCATAAATCAACAGAGATTACAAAATATGATTATAGTCGGAGAAATTTAATCGTGCGTTTTAAGGAACAGGTTTCAAGACTTTTAGGACCAGTATTGTAGTTTTTGTAAAAATTGAATAAAGTGGCGTGGTGTCATAGTAGTAAATGTTTTAAATTCACGTTGAAAGTGTGCCTGATCAGAATAAGCAAGAAGATTGATAAACTCGGAGTTTGTTCTGTCAGGCATTTTTAGGATTTCCTGAAGAGAGCTTTGAAAACGTAAAATTCGAAAAAAGGTTTTAGGAGGATAGCCTATGTAGGATTCAAAGAGGCGGCGAATATGACGCTCCGAATAGGATAAGTCTTGGGCTAGCTGCTGAATGGATAGAGAGTGGTTGGAGGCTGAGACAGTTGCAGTGAAAGCAGAGAGGATGTGCTGCATAAATAAAGGAGGGAATTGTAGATAGCTAACGGTGAAAAGAGGAATAAGAGAAGAAATTTGAATAGGAAAGAGAGAAGAAGAGAGAAGATCAGAAAGAGTGGTTTTTAAGATATCAGAGGGAAGAACACTAGGGAAGAAAGTAATACAAAAATAATGATAATTTTTTTCAAAGCTAAGTTCTTTTGGAGCGTTTGTAGAAGGAAGATCTAAGAGATAGCTTTTTGTTAAGTTGCAGATAAGGGTATAACAAGTATTTGGAAGCCATAGACAAGGAGTGGAAGTACCTTGAAAAGTGGAGAAGGTAATAGGAAAGAGGGTGTTTTCCTGGTAAATTTGATAATTTGCTGTGGTTAATGAGAGTAGAGGCTGTAACATACAGTTGAGCAGAAACGAATTCTTATACATAAAATACTCCTTTTTAAAATTTTTTATTTAGTTTAACAGAGATGTCCGTTTTTTTCAATCCTTTTTTTATAATTGGAGTTAAAATCACCACCGAAATAAAAAACGATAAACAAAATAAATCAAACACAATGACGTGTTGCTTTGGCAATGCGTCTTTTTTTTGTATAGTTTTGTTGGGTTTATTTTAGTGAAGGAGGAGATTATTATGTTTTCAGCAATTAATACGATTTGGGTACTACTTGGAGCTGCATTAGTATTTTTTATGCAGGCAGGATTTGCTATGGTAGAGACAGGATTTACTAGAGCAAAAAATGCAGGAAATATTATTATGAAAAATTTAATGGACTTTTGTATTGGAACACCAATTTTTTGGCTGGTTGGTTTTGGAATTATGTTTGGAGCAGGAAATGGTGTTTTAGGTTGGCTTGATTTTTTTACAACAAAGGATTATTCTTATATTCTTCCAAATGGAGTTCCATTTTTTGCATTTTTAATTTTTCAGACTGTGTTCTGTGCTACAGCGGCAACGATTGTATCTGGGGCTATGGCAGAACGAACAAAGTTTGTTTCTTATTGTATCTATAGTGCAGCGATTTCTTTATTTGTTTATCCAATTTCTGGTCATTGGATTTGGGGCGGCGGCTGGTTAGGTCAGTTAGGATTTCATGATTTTGCTGGATCGACTGCAGTTCATATGGTCGGCGGCGTTGCAGCAATGATTGGAGCAAGAATTCTTGGACCTCGTATTGGAAAATATACAAAGGATGGAAAATCGAGAGCAATTCCAGGACATAGTTTGACATTGGGGGCACTTGGAGTATTTATTCTTTGGTTTTGCTGGTTTGGATTTAATGGTTGTTCTACTGTAGCGATGGATTCTGATACAGCAATTATTTCTGCATCTAGTATTTTTGTAACAACAAACCTAGCAGCAGCAATTGCAACTTGTACAACAATGTTATTTACTTGGATTCGTTATAAGAAGCCAGATGTTTCTATGACTTTAAATGGTTCATTAGCTGGATTGGTTGCAATTACAGCTGGATGTGATGTGGTTTCGCCATTTGGAGCAGCAATGGTTGGAGTGATAGCTGGGATTGTAGTTGTAGTAGTGATTGAATTTGTAGATAAGGTCTTAAAAGTGGATGATCCAGTTGGTGCAATTGGTGTACATGGATGTTGTGGTGCGTTAGGAACGATTTTAACAGGAGTATTTGCTGTAGATGGAGGATTGGTTTATGGCGGCGGATTTCATATGCTTGGAGTTCAGTGTTTGGGAGTAGTTAGTGTGATTCTTTGGGTAGTTGTAACTATGACTATTATTTTTCATATTATTAATAAAACAATTGGATTACGAGTAACAGTAAAAGAAGAAGTAGAGGGTTTAGATAGTACAGAGCATGGGTTAGTTAGTGCCTATGCAGATTTTACTACTTCTGCTATGATAACGGAAGATATAGGAGATTTTACAGTAGCAGCTTCTATGAACGAAGCGGTTCCAGTACAGGTTAAAACCAGTGATATTGATGCAGTTTCTGAGGTGAAATTGACGAAAATTGAGATTTTGACAAAACAAGCAAAATTTGAAGCTTTGAAAAATGCTTTGAATCAGATTGGAGTAACAGGAATGACTGTTACACAGGTGCTTGGATGCGGAGTTCAGAAAGGTGCTGCCGAATTTTATCGTGGGATACCAATTGACATGCAGTTGCTGCCTAAGATTCAAGTAGAGATTGTAGTAGCTAAAATTCCAGCAATTGAGGTAATTAATACAGCTAAGAAAGTACTTTATACAGGGCATATTGGAGATGGAAAGATATTTGTTTATCATGTAGAAAATGCGATTAAGGTTCGAACCGGAGAGGAAGGATATGATGCTATGCAGGGAACAGATGAATAAAATATAAAGGTTTTTAGAATGGCTTAACAATAGGCTTTACACAAATTGTTAAGCCATTCTAAGTGGTCCAAAATGAAAAGATTTTTGAACTGTGATAGTTATTTTTTATTTCTTTCTGCTTCTAACATTGCACGAACTTTCATAGACAATCCAAATAAATTGATAAATCCTTCTGCATCATGGTGGTCATATAATTCTCCAGTGGTAAAGCTGGCAAGGGATTCACTATATAAACTGTATGGAGATGTAGTACCTGCTTTAATAATATTTCCTTTATAAAGTTTAAATTTTACTTCTCCTGTAACATATTCTTGTGTAGATTCAATAAATGCTTGTAATGCTTCTCTTAGAGGAGTAAACCATTTTCCTTCATATACTAAATCGGCAAATTTTACAGCTACCAGTTTTTTATAATCTAATGTATCACGATCTAAAATCAATTCTTCTAACTGTGTATGTGCTTCCATAAGAATCGTTCCTCCAGGAGTTTCATAAACTCCACGGGATTTCATACCAACTACACGGTTTTCTACAATATCAATAATACCAATACCATGCTTTCCACCAAGTTCATTTAATTTGCGAATAATATCACTTGGTTTCATTTTTTCTCCATTTACGCTGGTAGGAACTCCTTTTTCGAATGTCATTGTAACATATTCCCCTTCAGTTGGAGCTTTTTCTGGTGTGACACCAAGTACTAATAAATGTTCATAGTTTGGTTCATTTGCAGGACTTTCCAGTTCTAGACCTTCATGACTGATATGCCATAAATTGCGATCACGGCTGTAACTACTATCAGCAGAGAAAGGCAAATCGATTCCATGTTGTTTGCAGTATTCAATTTCGTCTTCACGGGATTCCATTTTCCAAGTGTCGTTACAACGCCATGGAGCAATAATTTTTAGATCAGGAGCAAGAGCCTTAATTGTTAATTCAAAACGGACTTGATCATTTCCTTTGCCAGTTGCACCATGACAAATAGCTACAGCTCCTTCTTTTCTTGCGATTTCTACTAATCTTTTTGCAATAACAGGTCTTGCAAAAGAAGTGCCTAATAAATATTTATTTTCATATACTGCATTTGCTTGAACGGTTGGGATCACATAGTCATCTACAAATTCGTCTACTAGATCTTCAATATATAATTTTGATGCACCGGAAAATTTAGCACGCTCTTCCAATCCATCTAATTCATTGCCTTGTCCTACATCTGCACAAACACAGATTACATCATAGTCATAGTTTTCTTTTAACCATGGAATAATTGCTGTGGTGTCAAGACCACCAGAGTACGCTAAAATTACTTTCTCTTTCATAAATAATCAACCTCCTGTAAGTTTATAAATCAATACTAAATATACATCAGCGCTTGAGAATGTGCAAGTACTTTTTTGAATTTTTAAAAAAGATTTTTTATTGTAGAAAAAAATACTTGCATAATATTCATTATATATGTATAATTATAAAATCAAAAAGAAAATGCTTTACTTGTTTGAAAAAAAGGCTATAATAGAGAGGAATTAAAAGAATTTATTATTTAATATAGGAAAATCAGAAAGAGGAGGAAGAAAACTATGATAAAAATAGGAATTATTGGTTCCACTGGATATGCAGGAAATGAATTAGTTCGATTACTATTACAACATAAGGAAGCAGAGATTATATGGTATGGTTCCCGTAGTTATATTGATAAAAAGTATGCGGAAGTGTATGCAAATATGTTTCAATTGGTAGAAGATGTTTGTTTGGATGATAATATGGAAGAATTGGCAAAGCAAGTGGATGTTATTTTTACGGCGACTCCACAGGGCTTGTGTGCTTCATTAGTGAATGAAGAAATTTTATCTAAGACAAAAGTAATTGATTTAAGTGCAGATTTTCGAATTAAGGATAAAGCAGTTTATGAAAAGTGGTATGGAATAGAACACAAAAGCCCTCAATTTTTAGAAGAGGCAGTATATGGTCTATGTGAAGTGAATCGGGAGCAGATTAAAAAAGCAAGACTAGTGGCAAATCCAGGATGTTATCCAACTTGTTCTTTTTTAACAATTTATCCACTTGTGAAAGAGGGAATTATTGATCCAAATACAATTATTATTGATGCAAAATCTGGAACCTCTGGAGCAGGGCGTGGGGCAAAGGTAAATAACTTATTTTGTGAAGTGAATGAGAATATAAAAGCATATGGAGTTACAACGCATCGTCATACACCAGAGATAGAAGAACAACTTTCTTATCAGGCAGGAATACCAGTTATTATTAATTTTACTCCACATTTAGTTCCTATGAATCGAGGAATTTTAGTTACTGCGTATGCGACTTTATTAAAGGATATGAAGGAAGAAGAAATACGAGAAATTTATCATAATTATTATGAAAAAGAGCAGTTTGTACGAGTTTTAAATGCGCAGGTGTGTCCTGAAACTAGATGGGTGGAAGGTAGTAATTATGTAGATGTGAACTTTAAAATTGATCGGCGAACAAATCATATAATTATGATGGGAGCAATGGACAATTTGGTAAAAGGAGCTGCCGGGCAAGCAGTTCAAAATATGAATTTAATGTTTGGATTAAAGGAACAAGAAGGATTGATGCAAGTACCAATGTTCCCTTAATGAACTGAAATATAAAAAATAATTTGGAGGAAAAAGAAATGGATCGGAAAGATATGGATCTTTTATTACAAAAAACAGAAGTTTTAATTGAAGCATTGCCATATATTCAACGTTTTAATAGGAAGATTATTGTGGTAAAGTATGGCGGAAGTGCAATGGTAGATGAAGAATTAAAAAAGAATGTAATTAAAGATGTTACTTTATTAAAATTGGTTGGTTTTAAACCGATTATTGTACATGGTGGTGGAAAAGAAATTAGTAAATGGGTAAATAAGGTTGGAATGGAACCTCGGTTTATAAATGGATTACGTGTAACAGATGAAGCAACAATGGAAATTGCAGAGATGGTATTAAATAAAGTAAATAAAGAACTGGTTCAAGATGTACAGGAATTGGGAATTAAGGCAGTTGGTATTAGCGGAAAAGATGGAGGATTATTAAAAGTAGAGAAAAAATATTCCAATGGAGAAGATATTGGATTTGTAGGAGAAGTTACAGAAGTAACACCTAAAATTATCTATGATTTACTGGAAAAGGATTTCTTGCCAATTATATGTCCAATTGGTATGGATGCAACATTCCATAGCTATAATATTAATGCAGATGATGCTGCTTGTGCGATTGCACGTGCAGTAAAAGCAGAAAAATTGGCATTTTTAACAGATATTGAGGGAGTGATGAAAGATCCTTCTGATAAAAGTAGTTTAATTTCAGAATTGGGAGTAGAAGAGGCAAAGGAGTTGATTGCTGGTGGAACGATTGGCGGAGGAATGTTGCCAAAGTTAAATAATTGTATTGATGCAATAGAGAATGGGGTTTCTCGTGTACATATTTTAGATGGGAGAATACCACATTGTTTACTTTTGGAAATATTTACAAATAAAGGAATTGGAACGGCAATTTTAGGAAGATCAGAACCTAGATATTATTGTGAACGTGAAAATAAATAGAATAAAAGGGAAGTTGGAGGAAAAGAAAGTGAAACAACAAGAGTATATTCAGATAACAGAAGAAAATTTGATTCATACTTATAACCGCTATCCGATTGTATTAGAAAGTGGGGAAGGGGTTTATTTATATGATGTAAATGGAAAAAAGTATTTGGATTTTGGGGCAGGGATTGCAGTATTTGCACTAGGATATAACAATAGAACTTATAATGATGCGATAAAAAATCAAGTGGATCATCTAATTCATACTTCAAATTTATACTATCATACTCCGTTAGCAGAGGCAGCTCAGAAGGTGGTAAAAGCATCACAGATGGATCAAGTATTTTTTACCAATAGTGGAACAGAAGCAATTGAGGGTGCAATAAAATTAGCAAAAAAATATGCTTATCAAAAAGACAACCAAACAGATCATGAAATAATTGCAATGCAACATTCTTTCCATGGAAGAAGTCTTGGCGCACTTTCTGTAACAGGAAATATAAAATATCAAGAGCCATTTAAACCATTAATTGGTGGAGTAAAATTTGCAGAATTTAATCAGTTAGAAAGTGTATTGGAACAGATTACAGACAAAACATGCGCAATTATTCTAGAACCAATACAGGGAGAAGGAGGAATTTATCCTGCAACTTTGGAATTTTTACAGGGATTAAGAGAAGTCTGCGACAAGAAGGATATTTTGTTGATTTTTGATGAAATTCAGTGTGGGATGGGACGAACGGGAAGCATGTTTGCTTGGCAACAATATGGAGTAAAGCCAGATATTATGACTATGGCAAAGGCACTTGGCTGCGGAATTCCAGTAGGAGCTTTTGCAGCAATAAAACGTGTGGCAGATTCCTTTGTGCCAGGTGATCATGGAACAACTTATGGTGGAAATCCTTTGGCTTGTGCAGCAGTTTCTAAAGTATTTGATCTATTTGAAGAACTTCATTTGGTGGAACATGTAAAAGAAAATAGTGATTATTTGGAAGCAGGATTAGATATGTTTGTAAGGAAATATGATCAAGTAAAGGCAAGAAGAGGAAAGGGATTTATGCAAGGATTGGAATTGACAATTCCAGTTGGGAACATTATACTAAAAGCGTTGGATTTAGGATTGATTTTGATATCGGCTGGTTCCAATGTAATCCGTTTTGTCCCACCGCTTGTCATTACCAAAGAAGATATAGATGAAATGTTGTCGATATTAGAAAAGACAATACAATCTGTTTTGTAAAGAATCGAAAGGAAATCAGAAGCGACGGGAGTTGTGAATGATTTCCTTTTTTGTAACAAAGAGGCAGACATAAGAAAAGTGGAATCAATTGACTGGTTTCCTTTAGAAAGGATTGAGAAAATCATGCCAAGAAAAGTATGTTTAAAAAACGTAAAGGAGTTTGTAAAAGGTACAAGAAAAAGAAAGATATTTGCAACAGGTATAATGGTTCTTTTTTTAGTTGCAGTACTTGGAAGCTGTGGACAAAAGCAGGAGGAGGAGACATCAGAAAGTAATTTTGAAACAAAAGCAGAAGTAGAGGAACTTACCATATGGTATACGGATTCAGAGATTGCATCTTATATAAATCAGGCAGCGGAGGCATATCAAGAGCAGACTGGAATATCAGTTGTTGTGGAGGAACAATCTTCCATAGATTATTTGGAATCCATTAATCAAACCAATATTTCTGGGGAGCAGGCGGGTGTGGATCTTTATGTTTTAAATAGTGATTCTTTAGAAAAAGCGTATCTTGCAGGGCTTACTGCAGAAACGGATATAGGAATTGCAGATTATCCAGAAGCGGCTGTTTCTGCATGTGTTTGGCAGGGAAAAAATTTGGGATATCCTTTTTATTATGAAACTTCTTTTTTTCTTTATAATAAAAATTTTATAGAAAACTGTCCTACTAATTTTCAGGAGATTCTTGATTTTTCTGTGCAATATGGATCGGATGGAGTGACTTTTGAAGGAATTGAAACAATATTGAAATGGGATGTACAAAATCTATATTATAATTATGGATTTATAGGGGCTTACCTAAATTTAGGTGGTACTTATGGAGACGATGAAACAGAAATAGATCTCACAAATGAATCCGTTATTCAGGCATTAAGTTTTTATAAAAATTTGAATCAAAGTTTGTATTTTGATGCAGCAGAAAGTGACTATGATACAGTGCTTGAGGAATTTTTAAATGGAAAGATTCTTTATACCATTGCTGGAACACAAAGCCTTTCTCGTTTGGAGGAAGCGGCAGCAAATGGGATGCAGTATGGGATTGCTCCTCTTTTAGATATGAACGATGTTCTAAAGTCAAAAGCGATTGCTACAAATTATCTTGTACAAATCAATCCCTATGGAGCAAGTGAAACAGCAGCAAAAGACTTTGCTGTATTTTTGACGAATACTTATATTGAAAATTTTTATAAATTGACAGGTAAGATGAGCTGTAAACCAATAGGAAATTATGAAAATGCAGAATTAGTCAATATTGAAAAGGCATATATAAATTCTGTACAGCTTCCTAAACTATTGAAAACTACGGATTATTGGATGGAATTAGAACTTGCTTTTCGAGCAATTTGGAATGCAGAGATAGAACATCAGGCAGGGGAAGGGACAGAAGAAGAAGATAGAGAAAATCAAGCAAAGATGGAAGAAGAGATTCGTGCCATTGTATTAGAACAGATGGAAAAAGTGCAGCAACAGATGGAATTACAGATACAAGATGGAATGGGTTGACAAAGGAAGAAATATCCTTTATTATAAAATAGGAATTATTCTTATTTTTATACTTTGGCTGTTACCAAACGGAGGAAGGAGGATTTTTGTTGAAACAGATAAAATACAGCCGACAACGGGAAGCAATTAAAGTTTTTTTGGCAAGCTGTACCGATCATCCAACGGCGGATACGATTTATATGGCAATTCGTGAAGAGTATCCAAATATCAGTTTGGGAACTGTTTATCGGAATCTGTCTTTTTTGGTAGATAGAGGAGAAATTTTAAAGTTTTCTTGTGAAGGGAAAGCCGATCGTTTTGATGGAACAGTCCATCCACATTATCATTTTTGTTGTAAGAGTTGTGGTTCAGTTTCCGATTTAGATATGCCGGAACAGACAAAAATGAATCAGATTGCAGAGGAACATTTTAATGGAAAGATTGAGAGTCATCAATTGATTTTTTATGGACAGTGTGCAAGTTGTATGAAACATACTATAATAGAGACTCTAAGCAATGAAAATACTTATTGAGAAAAATTATAAATTAGGTGTTGACAAATTTGATACTTAATGTTATATTAAAACAGTAATGATTACTGATATTGATTTAGAGAAAGTTATCAGTAATAAAGCTACTATAGGAAAAGGGAATAAAATTTATATAAAAAGGAGAATAAAAATATGGCTAAATATGTATGTCAAGTATGTGGATATGTTTACGAGGGAGATGCAGCTCCAGAAAGTTGTCCAGTATGTAAAGCACCAGCTTCTAAGTTTACTCTTCAGGCAGGAGAAAAGACTTGGGCAGCAGAACATGTAATTGGTGTGGCACAGGGCGTAAGCGAAGATATTATTGCAGACTTAAGAGCAAATTTTGAGGGTGAATGTAGTGAAGTAGGCATGTACTTGGCTATGGCAAGAGTAGCTCATAGAGAAGGATATCCAGAAGTAGGTTTGTACTATGAGAAGGCAGCTTATGAAGAAGCAGAACATGCTGCAAAGTTTGCTGAATTATTAGGTGAAGTAGTAACAAATAGTACAAAGAAAAATTTGGAAATGAGAGTAGATGCTGAAAATGGTGCTACAGCAGGTAAAGTAGATCTTGCGAAGAGAGCAAAAGCTGCTAATTTAGATGCTATCCATGATACAGTGCATGAAATGGCTAGAGATGAGGCTAGACATGGAAAGGCATTTGAGGGGCTTCTTAAGAGATACTTCAGTTAAGAAGAAATGCTATAAAAGCGAATATTTTAAGGATTTAGGGGTATGTTGGAGTAAGCCGACATACCCTTATTTTTGTGTAAGCGGTTGTGGATAAATGTGGGTTAAAAAATAAGTATTAACTGTTATATCCTTTTCTCTCATGTTACGAATCCTTATAAGGGCAAAAATAAGGGAAAGAAAGACCTGTAAAAAATTATAACATGAAATGAACGGGACAGGAAGAAATTCTATTTTTTTACTTCCCAATATCCAAATCGTTTTCCGCCTTTACGTTCTATTTTCCCATCACCTACCAATTCTTTTTAATTTAAGCTTATAATTTCAATATCATAAGGTTTTAAGGTAACTAGAAATGTTTTTTCTTCCATTGTTTGAACAGTTGTTTTTTGTATCATTCCACTGTTATTAATTACAACGATTTTTTTAACTGAAGGATAATAAGCACATTCTGTCATAGGATTTGAACAGATATAGTATTTTATAGCATTTTCATTTTGACCAGCATAGAGGATTGCCCGCATGAAAAGCCGAGTGTTTTCTATTCCATACCGATATCCGGAGAAATAGACGCTTCGTCCCTTGCCAAAGCAATATCCTGTAAGAATTGGAGTATTATCTTTTTGGGCTAATACATCTACTTCTTTATTTAATACGAAAATTCCCTCACATACTGGTAAAGAAATATCAGAAGTTTCTGCAGTAATAAAATGGTTAGGCCGTACAGAATAATGGTATTTTCCAAGACACTTTTTGGTACCAAGATCTTTATCTACTCCCAAAAGTGGAGCTAATTGGAAAAATTGACTGGAAAAATCACAGGCAGAAGGTTCATGAATACCAAGAAATCCGCCGCCATTTGCAACAAATTCAGTAAGAATTTCGATAACCTTTGTATCTTTCCAATGTTCACCACCACTCCATGCACTATTTAAGATTCCTGCATTAATAACTACTTTAACATCTTTTCCAATTCCATCTCGTTTGATATCTTCAAAGTTTTTAAACTCTACTTCAAAAGGAAGTCCAGATAAGGATTCAATTATATTGATTAAATCTACTTCAGGATGTTCATGCAAATGTCCAGAACAAGTCCAAGAGCGCAATGTGCCCCAAGCGGTTAAGATAAGAATTTTACCGGGTATAGTGTAAGGTTCTCCAGACTGGTGAAAGCTTTTTAATAAACGAAATTCATCGGTTACTTTTTCAATATAGTCACAAAAATCAGGAAAAGGTTCTACTAAATGAAGATATCCTCCTAAGCCAATTCGATCAACTGGTTTACGAAGTAGAGCTCGCCTTACATTTTGCCAAAACTTTTGCGCATCTAGTTTTGGGTTTCCGCCAGGAGCAAAAGTAGGCTCACCAGAAAGACCTGTAGGGAATAAGTAAGGATGCAGGCGAAGTTCTTTTGTCGTGACTCCCTGTGCACCAGCACAAAGCCTTGCTTCAAATCCGCTAAATACACATTTAATTAATCCGTCAAAACCAAATTCAGAGAAACGTTTTCCATATGGTTCTATTCCAATCCAACTATCATCATAAAATACATACGCTTTTTTTCCATAGCGATGTACTAAATCCACACATTTTTTTCCAAAAGAGACAACAAATTCATTAATAAAATCCATCCATTCTAAGTATTTTGCAGAAGGTACATTATGTGTTTGGTTATATTTTCCATTGTTGATAAAATCTTCAGAGGTCATTTTATAGCCTTTTTGTTTCTCAAATTCCCGTAATGCAATTGGGTTTACTGTAAAATCATAGGATCCCCAATCACTGAAAATATCTCTGCAATTTTTTTCATCACTCCAAAACCATGCAAAGTTATAGAACATAGAAGTAAAACGTACAACGGTAGTGGATGGATGTTGAATACACCAATCTTCTAACCAGTTTAAAATATGAGTTTGTGTTTCTGGATAGCGGGGTTCAACAGCCATTAGATGTTCTTTATCTCCCCAGTTATTGGTAATATGATTATACATTGAAATTTCTTCCCAGAGACGAATTGCAAGGAAGTTTACTGTATAATAGTGGTATTTTTGGGTATTTTTTATTGTTACAAGACCAGAAACAGGGTCAAAGTTCCAGTCAGAAAGAGGAACTTCTTTTTGTGTTGTACGATCAAATACCTGCCAAAATTCTTTGGCATTGCTATTATTATCTATTTTAAATTGTTCCCTAAAAAATCCTTTTAAAGGGGATATAGTTACAGTTTCCCCCTCTGCCATAACTGGAAAACTCATTAGAAAATTCTGTTGTAATTTATCCATATTTTGTTTTGCCCAAGCATTGTCAGAACGAATTAAACAAAGAGTAGAATAAATTCCATAACCAGAGTTTGTGATTTCATCAGAAAGCTGTGTACCATCACTGTCACGAATCACATCAGCCCCCCATTTTTCGGCTAGTTTTAAAGTTAAATTTTCATAACCAGATTCTCCAGGTAAAGTAAAACTGTCTCTTACCAGTTCTTCCATAAAGAAGTCCTCCATTTCTTTCTATAACAGTCGCTTTATCATATATTAGACGCTGTATAGATGTGTATTTATGTGTGTTATTATGTATTCTTTTTATAGTTTATCGAAAAAACCACAGAAAAACAATGTGTTTTTTCATCACAAAAGTAGGTATTCAGGTAAAATATGACATTATAACCATCCTTTATATTCCTCTATAATACCAATGGCTCCTTGTTCTGATTTCCCTTCAGAAAATAAAATTTGTTTTCTCCATTCTCTTGGTGGTGCTCCCATTGCTTTTGAAAAACAACGATTAAAACTGGAAATAGTATGGAAACCAACTTGCTCTGCTATATAAAGAATGGATTCTTGTGTGGTTTTTAATAGAACACAAGCTTTATTGATTCTTGTATTATTTACAAATTCTAATGGTGGACTTCCCATTGTTTGTAAAAAAATACGACGAAAATGGGTTTCACTTAAATGACACAAATCAGCAAGTTTTTCGATTGTAAATTGATTCATATAGTTTTTTTCTATAAAATTAAGTGCTGGGGCAATCAGTAAAGTGGATTCTGAAGAAGGAATTGTCTTTGTATCAGAGTGTTTTGTCTGTTGCCCATTTTGTATTCTTATCATTTCAAATAGAAGGGAAAAGATTAAAGAGCGAACCGAAAGTTCATATTGGGGAGGTTGTTCTTTTAACTCTTCAAACGTATATTGTATAAGAGAAGCTAGTTTTGGATAATCATTACTATGTAAAATATATTGGAAATTGGGGATATCTGACATAGAAAGACGAGAAAGTAGTGGTCTTAACGAGGGATTATCCCAAAATAAATTGTCTATATCAATAAAAATATAACTCCATAGACTAGAACAGCCTTTTGCACTGTAAGTAGTATGGGGAAGATTTTTTGGAATACATGAGATATCATTTGCATA
This sequence comes from uncultured Lachnospiraceae bacterium, assembly GCA_910579865.1. GTDB lineage: Bacteria > Bacillota > Clostridia > Lachnospirales > Lachnospiraceae > MGBC114844. Next base: position 70,114 of record CAJTXA010000010.1, on the reverse strand, counting down.
AAATTCTGTTGGTCTGCCTTCAAATTCCATAATGCCATGTTCACTATGACAAATTCCCAATTCTAAACAGTTATGAAAGTGAAGTCGTCCACTTTTTTGATCAGAGATATGCCAGCGTTCACCTGTTAGAAGTAGAATAGGAAATTCAATAGGAAGAGTATAAGGACGGTATTCCGTTACAGGGTATTTTTGCTTTGCCATAAGTACCTCCTTTCATGGTACAATTCGTGCAGTTTTATTATAACGAAAAAAATATGCAATTTCAATCATGATTTACAAAATAAGTTATCAAAGATTTTGAAAAATAAACAGAAAAAACTTGAAAATTAACCAATATAGATTTGGAAAAGGAAGAAAATAAATGGTTGATTTTGCTAAGAAAGAAATTTTTTATAATAAAATGGTCGAAAACGCATGATATTCTTAGAAAATTAACTAGAAATTTTAAGTTAAATTGGTTAAAATGATTATATTGAAGGATAAAATAAAGGCAGATTTCTACAAATTACACAATATTTTGTGAAGTTTATATAAAATTTCTGCCAAAGACAGGAGGAAGGAAGATGGCAAAAAAAAAGAAAGAACTGTCACCTTATCAGCCACGAAAAAGAAGTATCGGGTTTTACATAAAACGTGACTGGCAGCTATATGTACTTTTGCTAATTCCACTTGCATTAGTTATTATATTTAACTATGCAGCTTATCCAGGACTTCGAATGGCATTTATGAATTATAAGCCTGCAAAAGGCTATGCTGGAAGTGAGTGGGTAGGATGGGAGATATTTCAAAAAATCTTTAAAGATGCAGATTTTAAACGAGCATTAAGAAATTCACTAGTCTTTAATATCATTGACTTGTTAGTTGGTTTTCCAATGCCAATTATTCTTGCTTTGATGTTGAATGAGCTTCGCTATCCAAGATTTAAAAAGGTAACACAAACAATTTTGTATCTGCCTCATTTTTTATCATGGGCAATTGTAGCAAACGTAGCGTATACGATGTTTCGTCCATCGACTGGTTTGGTAAATATTTGGCTTATGAATCATGGCATTATTGAAAAAGGAATTCCGTTTTTGACAGAGAAATGGCATTGGGCTGTTACATATATTATTATTGGTGTATGGCAGTCGATGGGTTGGGGAAGTATTATTTACCTTGCGGCAATTACAAATATCAGTGCAGAACTTTATGAGGCGGCTGGAATTGATGGCGCAAACCGTTGGCAGAAAATGTGGCATATTACACTGCCAGGAATTAAAAGTACAACTGTCACCCTGTTAATTATGAATCTTGGACGTGGATTGATGGGTAGTAATTTTGAACGATTGTTTACATTCGACAATACACAGGTTCGTGATTTTCAGTATCAATTAGCAATCTATATTTATGATAAAGGTCTTTCAGGAGGCAATTTTAGTCGAGCAACTGCTGTGGTTTTGTTCCAGTCTGCTGTAGGATTATTAATGGTAATTATATCCGATCGAATTGCAAAGATGCTGGGTGAAGATGGATTGATATAAGGAGGGAGAAGGCATGGCAAAGAAAAAGACAACAGCCGTAATGGATGACGAAAAATCACGTGATGGAGTCCCTCATGGTGTAGAAAAAATAAAAATCGGCGATATTCTGATTATGTTATTTATAGGAATTTTAAGTTTGACCTGTATTACTCCATTTATTCATTTATTAGCAAAATCGGTTAGCTCAAGTAATGCAGTTATGGCAAAAGAGGTATATTTTGTAGCAAAAGGCTTTAATATTAGTATGTATGAAACTATTTTTAAAGATGGGCAACTAATTCATGCAATGTTTTATTCTGTCTATATGACTATGATTTTCACAGTTTTAGGTTTAGTGGTATGTACTTGTGCAGCGTATCCACTTTCTAAAAAGCGATTGAAAGGAAGAACATTTTTCTCTTTTATTTTAATGATACCAATGTATTTTAGTGCAGGTTTGATTCCAACTTATTTGTTATATAAAGATTTAAATCTGCTAGATAGTATGTGGGTGTTAATTTTACCATTGATTTTTTCACCATATAATATGTTGATTATGAGAAGCTTTTTTCAATCTTCGATTCCAGATAGCTTAGAGGAATCTGCTTTTTTAGATGGAGCGACAAACTTTCAGATTTTGTTTCGGATTGTACTTCCCCTTTCAAAATCGATTATTGCAACATTGTTATTGTTTTATGCAGTGGGACGTTGGAATGCATTTGCTGATGCACAGTACTATATTACAACAAAGTCCTTAAAGCCAATTCAATTATTATTAAGCGATATGGTTCGAAATGCGGCTGATTCGGCAACTTCACTTGCAGAAGGTTCTGCTGCGACAAATACACCTGAAATTTATCAGGCGGCTGCAATTATGTTTGCTTCTGTACCAATTTTGTGTATTTATCCATTTGTACAGAAATATTTTGTAAAAGGAGTTATGGTAGGAGCAGTAAAAGGCTAAGATAGTAAACTCAAAGAAAGGGTTTTCTATAAAAACGAAATTAAAGGAGGAAAAGTAATTATGAGAAAAAACTTGAAAAAAATTTCTGCGCTTGCTATTGTAAGTGCAATGGTAATGGGAAGTTTAGCTGGTTGCGGTGGAAATAATGATCCTACTACAACAGCAGAAACCACAACAGCAAATGAGCCAACCACAACAGCGAATTCATCATCACAGACCGAGCCTACAACATCTGCTACATCCAATGCAACAGGAATGGATGCATGGGAACCATTTGCAGAACGAGTACAGATCACAGTTCCAGTATATGATCGTTCGAAAGAGGGATATCCGGCAGTAGATGATAACTATTGGACGAAATGGGTACAGACGGAGTTTGGAGATAAATATAATATAGAAGTAAAATATGTTCCAATTCCTCGTACTGATGTTATGACAAGATATTCTATGCTGATTGCGGGTGATCAAACTCCTACTATTTTGATGGAATATGATTATCCAAAAGTAACAGAGTGGGCAAATGATGGAGCAATGCAAGTAATTGATTTAGATAAGTTTGCAGAAGTAGCCCCTACATATTATAATAAAATGGTAGAAAATGATCAGTTAAGATATACTGATGTTAATGGAGAAACTTATTTTGTATTATCAGAAAGACCTTATTATAATACTCCATATACCTATGTTACATTTGTTCGGATGGATTGGTTAAGAGAAGTTGGATATGATCATGTGCCAGAAAACTATGCTGAATATACAGATGCATTGACAAAAATTATGGAAGCTGGTCTTTGTGAACATCCAGGATCTGGTGAGTTAATGCTGGCTGCGTTACAGACAGATGCTTATACAAGAAATTTCCCATTCCGTGAGTTTCCAATTAGTGAAGAAGAATGGGTACAACATTCTAGTTTAGGAACAGGTTCTTTATCATGGGAGCCAACTTATCAATTTTTAAAGAGAGGAAATGCAGAATTTCATGCAGGATTTTTAAATCCAGAGTTCGATCTTTTCTTATATGATACAGATATTAAAGCAGATTTTATTAATGGGAAGATATTCCAATATGGTGGATATATGTCGGCAAATGTAGACTGGCTGACAGCATTTTATGAAACAAATCCAGATGCAGAATTAGCAATTGCTTCGAACTATATGCGTGTAGAAGAAGGTGTTGTTGATGTACCAACTGTTCGTGCAGATAATCCATTTGGTATGATTATTGGTTTTAGTAATCTAGCTACTGAGGACGAGTTAAAAGCTGCTTGGATGTATATGGAATGGATGGTTCAGGAAGATACGTTATTTGTAATGGAAAATGGAATTGAAGGTGTAACTTATACATTAGATGAGAATGGACTTCCAGTAGTAGATGGTGACTATCGAGGCGAAGAGATGTTAAATCATAACTGTAATATTGATATGACTTGTATTGCTCATGCTTCCAAAGTGAATGGAACGATTGAACAATCAATTGCAGCAATTACACCACAGGGATTGCCACAGGATTTTGAGCAGGCAATATTAGATAACTATAATGAACTGCAAGAGATTGCAAACAATGGTTGGGCATATTCTGATCCAGTTTTTGGAACTACAATTGAATCAGAATCGGAATATTCTTCTTCTTTACTTAGCCTATTCCAAGAATATTATGTTGCATTGATAAAGTGTGATCCAGCTGAATTTGATACTTTATATGAAGATTATAAGAAGCGGTATTTAGAAGCAGGATATCAGGAAATTATAGATGATCGATTAGCTGCTTATCAGGCAGGACAGACAACTTCTCTTCCAGAGGCTGCAAAAAAGTAAAATAAAGAGAAAGGTTTTTCTTAATTTCCATCAGGCAGGCTTCTCAGGTTATACTGGGAAGCCTGTTTGTAGGAAAGCAGGAAAAGGGAGATTATAAATTAAAAAAGGAAAGGGTGAAAAATATTATGTTAAAATTGACATATGAGAAAGAAAAGATTTTAAAAGTAATCGATGCGATTGTACAGAAAACAATGACTATGGATATGGTATGGGATTGGCCCTGCGGAGTTGCTTACTATGGGGTTTCGAAAGCCTATGAAGTAACTGGAAGAAAGGAATATTTAGATAAATTAATAAGTTGGACAGAAGAATATTTAGAAATGGGATTACCAGATTGGACAGTCAATGCCTGTGCGATGGGACATGCAATGATCACTCTTTATGATGCCACAAAAGAACAGAAGTATTGGGATTTGGTAATGAGTAAGGTAGAGTATATTCGGAAAGATGCCCTTCGCTTTGGAAATAATGTTTTACAGCATACTGTTTCTGTAAAGAATGATTTTCCAGAACAGGCTTGGGCGGATACATTATTTATGGCAGCATTTTTTTTACTTCGGGTTGGAGCAAAATTACAGGATTCAGATATTATTCAAGATGCGTTAAATCAGTATTATTGGCATATTAAATATCTGCAAGATGAGAAGACTAGTTTGTGGTATCATGGTTATAATCATATCAATCAAGATCATATGTCTGGGTTTTATTGGGGAAGAGCAAATTGCTGGGCAGCTTATACTATGTCTCAGGTAAAGAAGCAATTAACGGATTGGTATTTATATCCTCAATGTATGGATATCGAGTGCTCTCTTCGGGATCAACTAGCTGCAATAAAACTGTTACAAACAGAGAATGGACTTTGGAGAACAATATTAGATGATATAGATTCTTATGAAGAAGTTTCTGCTTCTGCTGGAATTGCAGCAGCTATGATTGGAAATGAAAATCCATTACATTCTAAATATGTACAGAGAGCTTTAAAAGGTGTATTGGAAAATATTACAGAAGATGGAAGGGTATTAAATGTGTCTGGGGGTACAGCAGTTATGAAAGATCGAGATGGATATCGAAATGTTCCTAAAGACTGGATTCAGGGGTGGGGACAAGGACTAGCTTTAGCCTTTTTAACAGCTGTATTGGAAGTTCCTAATATAGAAAGTTCCGATTCGGCTTCATGTTCTCAATAGAATGGCATAAAAATAAAAATTTCAATTATTAAGGAGTGAAAAGAATTGAAAAAATATATTATGGCATTAGATCAAGGAACTACTAGTTCACGCTGTATTTTATTTGACAAATCGGGAGCAATGATAAGCATAGCGCAGAAAGAATATACTCAAAATTACCCAAAACAGGGGTGGGTAGAACATAATCCAAGAGAAATTTGGTCTTCTCAACTTGGAGTGGCAGCAGAGGCATTGGGACGAGCCGGAATTTCTACAAAAGAAATCGCTGCAATTGGAATTACCAATCAGCGAGAAACAACGATTATATGGGACAAACGAAGTGGAGAGCCAATTTATCCAGCAATTGTCTGGCAGTGTAGGCGAACAGCGTCTATGATTGATGCATTAAAAGCAGATGGATTTGATCAGATAATACGAGAAAAAACAGGCTTAATTGCAGATGCTTATTTTTCTGCTACAAAGATTGCCTGGATTTTAGAACATGTAAAGGGAGCGAGAGAGGAAGCAGAAAAAGGAAACCTTTTATTTGGCACAGTAGATACTTGGCTTATTTGGAATTTAACAAAAGGAAAAGTATTTGCTACAGATTATACAAATGCTTCCCGTACAATGCTTTATAATATTCATACACTATGTTGGGATCAAGAACTGTTAGATCGGTGGAAGATTCCAAGAAGTATGCTTCCAGAAGTAAAAGAATCTTCTGGCTTATTTGGAATAACAGATAGTACTATTTTTGGAGCAGAAATTCCAATTACTGGAGTGGCTGGTGATCAGCAGGCAGCATTATTTGGACAGTGTTGCTTTGAGTCAGGGGAGGCAAAAAATACCTATGGAACAGGCTGTTTTCTTCTGATGAATACTGGGAAACAAGCGGTTTCCTCTCAAAATGGTCTCCTTACTACAATAGCAGTAGCGATGAATGGTAAGGTGGAATACGCATTAGAAGGAAGCATATTTGTAGCCGGAGCAGTTATTCAATGGCTACGAGATGAACTGGAATTGATTCGCTATGCAGCAGAGACAGAACGATTGGCAGAAGAAGTAGAAGATACAAATGGAATGTATCTAGTACCTGCATTTACTGGATTGGGGGCACCTTATTGGGACTCCTATGCACGTGGAACAATAGTGGGATTGACACGTGGAGTAAAGAAAGCGCATTTTGTACGAGCTGCTTTGGAATCATTGGCTTATCAGACATATGACGTATTAAAGGCTATGGAATCGGATGCGAAAATTGAATTAAAGACTTTAAAGGTAGATGGAGGTGCCAGCGCAAATCGGTTTATTTTGCAATTTCAGGCAGATGTTTTACGGGTACAGGTACAGCGTCCTAAAACAATAGAAACTACTGCACTAGGTGCTGCTTATCTGGCAGGACTTTCTGTTGGATATTGGAAAGATAAACAGGAAATTCGAGAAAATTGGGCAATATCTCAAGTGTTTGAGCCGAAATTAGGAGTGGAAGAGATGACACATAGATTAGATAGCTGGCATAGAGCGATAAGATGTGCAAAGGGATGGGAGGAGAAAAAGTGAATCGAGAAGCGTTCCTTCGAACAGAGATTCTAATGGGGGCAGAAGCGATAGAAAAACTGCATCGAGCAAAAGTAGCCGTATTTGGGATAGGAGGCGTAGGAGGATTTGTAGTTGAAGCGCTTGTACGAGGCGGAATAGGAACATTTGCTCTATTTGACCCAGACTGTGTTAGTGTTTCAAATCGAAACCGTCAGTTAGTAGCGCTAGAAAGTACGGTGGGAAGACCTAAAGTGGAGGTGATGCAAGAGCGAATTTTGGATATTAATCCAGAGGCAGTTGTAGATACTTACCAAGTCTTTTATTTGCCAGAAAATGCGGATAACTATGATTTAAGTCAATATGATTATATAGTAGATGCAGTAGATACTGTGACAGCAAAGTTAGAATTAATAGTAAGGGCACAGCAGGCAAAGATTCCAATTATCTCTAGTATGGGAACTGGAAATAAAAGAAATCCAACTATGCTTGAAGTTGCAGATCTCTATCAGACAAGTGTTTGCCCATTAGCGAAGGTAATGCGAAGGGAATGTCGAAAAAGAGGAATTTTACAGTTAAAGGTTGTATATTCAAAAGAAGAGCCTTTAAGATTACAAGCTCCAATATTTTTGGAAAAGGAAAATAATCAAAAAGTGGTACCAGGAAGTGTATCTTTTGTACCATCAGTAGCAGGATTGATTCTTGCTGGAGAAGTAATAAAGGATTTAATACAGTGGAGATAAGATAAAAAGTAAAGATAAATTATGGAGTTAATAAATTTTTGGAAATAGGACATGCTGGAAAAGAATTTTTAATAAGGAAAATTTTTTCAGTGTGTTCTAATTTTTTTATCAAAAAAATGAACCAACCTCTTTTTTTAGACAATATAATAGTGAAGGGCAAAAATCTGTGAGAGACGATACGGGAGGAAATCATTGTGACATGTGAGGAATTTGCAGAATTGATAGAAAAGGAAGGGAGGGAAATTTATACATTTTGCTGTTATTTAACAAGGGAAACAGATGAAGCGGATGAACTATATCAAGAAACGATGTTAAAAGCAATGGGACATTTAAAACGGATGGAAGTATCGAACAATCCGAAAAACTTTTTAATAGGGATAGCAATAAGAAATTGGAAAAATAAAAGAAGAAAAAATAGATATCGACAAAGTATGGCATCTTTGGATCAGGAGGAGTTTGGAATAGAATTAGCTGGAACAGAACCTTCACCAGAAGAAACATATTTATCAAAAGAGCTGTGCAGATTTATAAGAACGGAAGTGGCGTCTTTAAACGAAAAATATAGGATTCCAATTTATTTGTATTATTCTGTAGAAATGAGTGTAGAAGAAATCGCAGCAATACTGCATATTCCAAAAGGAACAGTGAAAAGTAGGTTATACACAGCTAGAAAGACAATAGCCGAAAAATTGGAGGAGTATGGTTATGAGATGCAGAAATGATAAAAATGAAGAATTTGATGAAATTTTAAAAGTTGCCCTTAAGATAGATCAAAAGCCAAAAGAAGAATTGAATCAATATCTTTTGGAAGTATGGAAGGAGAAAACGGGTATGAAAAAAAGTAAGAAGAGAGGGATAGTAATAGCAGTAGCGGCAGCATGTATGATACTTGCTACTGGAAGTGTATTAGCAGTAGCAAATTATATGAGGCTGACAGATCTTGCTGATAAAAGCGGGATAGAAACTATGAAGAATGTTTTTTCAGGAGAAGATGTCACTGAAATTTATGAAACAAGAGAAGCAGGAGAATATCGGTTTACATTAATGGGAATTGCGTCTGGAGAAGTATGGGGACAAAGTAGTCTTTCAGAACAAGTGACAAATTTACAGGGCACGTATGCTGCAATTGCAGTGGAACGGTTAGATGGAGCTGCTATGCCAGATACAAGTGAAGATGCATATGGCATGTTAGAGTTATTTATATCTCCTTTAATTGAAGGCTTAAAACCGTGGCAGTATAATATTGCTTCTATGAATGGAGGATATGTAGATATTGTAGAAGATGGAATTCTTTATCGATTAATTGAGTGTGATAGTATTCTTCCTTTTGCAGATCGAGAGCTTTATCTTTGTGTAAGTGATACAAGTTTTTATGATACAAATGCATATCATTATGATGAGAAGAGTGGAAAAGTTAGCAGAAATGAAGAGTATAGTGGAATTAATTTATTGTTTTCGCTTCCAGTGGATATTTCTAAGGCGAATCAAGAAGCTGCCAATGCGTATTTAGAAAAATTAGAAGAATCTTGGAAGCAAGATTCCGAAGAAGAGGGAAAAAAGGATGAACAGCTTTCAGAAATAGTAGCACAAATAGAAGCATTACTTGCAGAGGGACGAAATGAGGAGGCTTTAGAAGCATTTGTAGCTGTTGGAGAGCCAGTATTAATTACACCAGAAGAAAATGGAGAGTATCGTTATGAATGTTCAAGTGAAGATCAAACAGAAATTTTTCATTTTTATCAGGAAGATTTTCAAAATGGACAAGATTATATAATTTTAATTTCTTATAAAGGTAACAATGATAATGAAGAAATACAAGAGTGGAAAAAGATAAATGTCATTGTATTAACTGAAAATGAAGATCAAGATGGAACTGTAACAGCCCAAAGATATGAAATGGAGAATAAATAGGAACATCAAATTACTGATTTAAAAGAAGCAGGAATTTCTGCAAAAGAAATATTTTTACAGAAATTCCTGCTTTATTGTATTATAGAAGATTTTCCCCATTCGTAGCAATTACATTTTGATACCAATAAAAGCTATTCTTTTTATAACGTTCAAAACTGCCACTTCCATCATCATTGCGATCGACATAGATAAATCCGTAGCGTTTTTTCATCTGTGCAGTAGAGGCACTGACTAAATCAATACATCCCCATGCAGTATATCCCATAATTTCCACACCTTCTTCGATTGCTTTTTTTACTTCTTTTAGGTGGTCATTTAGATATTGAATTCGATAGTCGTCTTGGATTATTTTTTTTCCATTTGTATCCGTTTCTAGTTCATCAATAGCACCAAGTCCATTTTCTGCTATAAATAAAGGTTTTTGATAACGATCATAAAAATAATTTAATGTATATCGTAATCCTTGTGGATCGATCTGCCAACCCCATTGACTTTCTGGAAGATAAGGATTTTTTACACCCAAAGAAAGATTTCCACCAGTTTTTTGGTATTTGGATGGATCAGAAGCGATACATTTACTCATATAGTAACTAAACGAGATAAAATCTACTGTATTATGGAAAAGAAGTTCTTGATCCTCTGGTTCCATATTGATTTGGATTCCTTCTTTTTCCCAAGTCTTTTTCGTATAGGACGGATAATATCCTCTTGCCATTACATCGCAGAAAAAGGTAACATTTCGATCGGCTTCCATCATAGCAATTAAATCAGATGGATTAGGAGTCATAGGATAGTTTAAAGCACCTAATACCATACATCCCATTTTTGCATTTGGAATCAATTCATGAAGTAATTTTGCCGCAATTGCACTGGCTACAAATTCATGATGTGCTGCCTGATATTTATCTTGAAGGGAGAGCTGCTCTTTTGGTGTCCAAATTCCGGCTCCCATCAATGGAAAGTTCCATAAAGCATTAATTTCGTTAAAAGCAATCCAATATTTTACTTTATCCCGATATCTGGTAAATACGGTACGGCAATAACGTTCAAAGAAAGTGACCATCCGTCGATCTCTCCAGCCATCATAGGTTTTGGCCAGATGGAGAGGAGTTTCATAATGAGATAAAGTGACAAGTGGCTCAATCTGGTATTTTTTACACTCATCAAATACACGATCATAAAACTCCAGACCAGCTTCATTTGGTGTTTCTTCATCACCAAGAGGAAAAATTCGACTCCAAGCAATAGACATGCGAAATACTTTAAATCCCATTTCAGCCATAAGACGAATATCTTCCTGATAACGATGATAAAAGTCAATACCGATTAATTTTAAATTTTCTGCAACAGGTTTATCACTTACTGATCCAGTAATTCCATGGGGCATTACATCTTGAATGGATAATCCTTTGCCATCTTCTTGATAGGCTCCTTCACATTGGTTGGCGGCAACAGCACCACCCCATAAAAAATTCTTTGGAAAACTCATAGTACCCTCCATTTATTTTATAATATGAATGAATGATTCCTGCGAACGAATGTCTCCATTTTTTACAGGAAGTATATCTAGATAATCGGCAGTATTGCTAATAATAACTGGAGTAGTAATATCATATCCAGCTTGTCGAATTGCATCTAAATCCATTTCGATTAAAAGCTGTCCTTTTTTAACTTGTTCTCCTTGTGTAATATGTGCAGTAAAATATTTTCCATTTAGTTCTACTGTATCCATTCCAATATGAATTAAAATTTCTACGCCATTTTTTGTCTGAAGTCCGATTGCATGAAATGTATCAAAAAGAGAGATTACAGTAGCATCTTCTGGTGCATATACTTTTCCTTCAGAAGGAATAATAGCAGCTCCTTTTCCAACAATTTCTTTGGAAAACACATCATCTTTTACTTCAGATAAAGGACATGCCTTTCCATTTAGTGGAGAAGAAATAGAAATAACTTCTTTTTTCGTACTTTCCTGTGTTGTAGAAGTTTCTGGCTTTGCTATTGTTTCTTTTGAGGGCTCTTCTACTGGGTCACGAAAACCTAAGAACCATGCAGCAACAGCAGTTACTACGATAGAAATAACAATTGTAATAGCAGCATTGATTACATTACGAAATCCGTCCCCACCAATATAAACAGGAAGTGCTAATAGACCTGCTGTAGTAGAAGAGTAGGTATGGATTCCAGTAAGTCCAGCGTAAAGTCCAGATACACCTCCACCAATCATAGCAGCATAGAGAGGTCTTTTATATTTTAAATTGACACCATAAAGAGCAGGCTCTGTGATTCCCATAAGAGCAGTAGCACCAGAGGAAACAGCTAACTGTTTTAGTTCTTTATTTTTAGTTCTGAAACCTACCATAAGGGAAGAAGTACCTTGTGCAATATTTGATGCTAACATACCAGGACCCAAAATAGTGCCATAGCCCAATGTAGCATACTGAATTGTTTGAATTGGAGCAAAACAGTAATGCATACCTGTCATAACAAAGAATGGACAGAATGTTCCCATAAGAACAGGAATTACCCAACCAGCATAATCATTTAACCAGTTAAAACCAATCGCTAATACTTGACCAACTAAGTTGCCAAGTGGTCCAGCTAATACAATTGCAATAATACCTGTTAGGATTACAGTAATCAGTGGAGCAAGAAAAATCTTTACTGCTTTTGGAGAAATACGATTTGCCCACGGCTCAATCATAGATTGTACCCATACGATTAAAAGAATAGGAACAACACTGCCACTATAAGAAATCATAGTAACAGGAATAAAACCAAAAAGCCGAACCACATCACCTGTATTTAAGCCAGTGAAACTTGGGTGAATTAGTACACCAGCTAGTACAGCAGCAAGATATGGACTACATTTAAAACGTTTTGCTGCTGAAAATCCTAAGATAAAAGGCAAAAAATAGAATAATGCATCACCAAACGCATTGAAAATTTGATAAGTTTGGGATTGTGAATTGACAAGTTTTGTAGCTACCATCAGTGCTAATAAAGCTTTAATCATACCAGAACCAGCTAAAGCAGGAATAACTGGCTGAAAAATATCAGTTAAAGTGCCAAAGAACATAGCAATAATTCCTTTTTTAGCACCATCATCTTGAATAGAAGCGGTATCTTTAAAATCACCTAAATTTTTCACTTCTTGACAAACAGAACCTACTTCTGTGCCAATAACCACTTGAAACTGCCCATTTTTTGTTACAACACCTTGTACCCCTTTTAAATTTTTTAAACCTTCTATATCTGCTTTTTTTAAATCTTTTAATTTAAAACGTAGACGAGTCATACAATTTGTAACACTTGCAATATTTTCTGTACCACCGACTTTTAAAACAATGTCAGAAGCTAGTTTTTTATAATCCATAGTTTTCCTCCTAATTGGTAAAATATTTCTATCATATTAGAAATCTATTGCTCCTGCAGTAAGCAAACACTTCTAAGATATAGCTCTAATTACAAACTAAAATTTAAGTTTGCATAGTAATTCTGCGAATATGGACTGCCAGATAACAGGTTTCATCTTCTGTAATTGCGATTTGGTAATCATTCCAAATAAGTTTTGCAACTCTTTCAGCACATTGATAAGCATCTGGATAAGATTGTCCAATTAAATCTCGTAAACCAGATTCTGGATCATCTAGCATTTTATCGGTAAAAAGACGACTGACAAAGAATTTTAGATGCGTAATAAAACGAACATAATGTACCGATTCTTCATCAAAATTCATATGATATTGGTAACGAATTAAATTGATGATTTTATGAATCAGTTCAGTCATTTTCATAGTATCTTGCATATTTTTTGTGTCATATTCTGCATTGACGATATGCATAGCAATTGTTCCAGCTTCATCTTGTGGAAGTTGGTATCCTGTTTTTTCTTGTACTAGTTTTAGTGCATATAAACCAACCTCATATTCTAGCGGATAAAAATGAATAATTTCCCAAAGAAGGATATTTTTAAATTCAATTCCTTGTTTTAATCTTGTAACTGCAAAATTAATATGATCAATTAAATTAAGATAAATACTTTCGTCTAGAGATTTATTTAAAGCTTCTTCCGTTCGTTTAATAATTTGACTTGTGATTTCCATATAAATTTCAGGGGTCTGTGCTAATAAGGCATAAAGCTTTCCAGAGATATTTTTTGATTTTAAGTAGTATTCTTTTTCAATTTTTTCTGGATCGACAAGATTCCCCTTTTTTAGTTGGAACCCAATCCCTTTTCCAGTTAGAATTCGTTCCTGATGACGCTCATTTATGGCGACAATTACATTATTATTAATTATATTAATTACTCTAAATTTATTTCCATTCATTGCTTTTCCTCATAATGAATCGTTTTTTGAAACAACAAAATGACCTAATATTATATAAAAACAAAAATCTTTTGCGTTTATACAATATTAGGTCTTGCCTGCCACCAGTTACAATCCTAACTATAACATTCATTTTATTAAAAGTAGTATAGCATTTTTTTAAGTTAATGTCAACTATTTCCCTTTAAAAATAGTTATTTTACAGAAGATAAGATAGAATCTATTATGAATACGAAATTAAAAAAATACACATACTGTTTTTATATTCATTTCAATATATAGTAGAAATATGATTGGTTTTGAATATAAGATAAAAAATTTAAGGGATAAAGAAGGGAGTGTATTGTTATAAAAATTTTATTTTATGATACAAAAAAATATGATAAAGAGTCTTTTGAATCAATTTTACCAGAATATAAAGGAATAGAAATTGAATTTTTAGAAACTGATTTATCACCTTCCACAGCTCGTTTTGCAAATGGATGTGATGCAGTTTGCGCTTTTGTAAGTTCTGATATTGGGGCAAAGACAATAAAAAGACTGGCAGAGGAAGGAATCCATTTAATTTTAATGCGTTGCTCAGGATTTAATAACATCGATTTGGAAGAAGCGAAAAAGTATCATATGACAATCTTACGAGTACCTGGTTATTCGCCAGAGGCAGTAGCAGAACATGCAATGGGGCTTGCATTAGCAGTAAATCGTCATATTCATAAAGGATATATTAAAGTACGTGAGAATAATTTTAGTTTAGTTGGATTAACAGGTATTAATTTTTATCAAAAAACGGCTGGAATTATTGGAACAGGTAAAATTGGAGCAGCAATGTGCCGTATATGTAAAGGCTTTGGAATGAGAGTAATTGCTTATGATCGTTATCCAAATAAAGAGCTGGATTTTGTGGAATATGTAGATTTGGATACATTATTTGCTGAAAGTGATTTAATATCATTACATTGTCCTCTGACGAAAGAAACTCATCATTTAATACAAGAAAGTACAATAGAAAAAATGAAAGATAATGTAGTTTTAGTAAATACTTCAAGAGGAGCACTAATTAAGACAGAGGATTTGATAAAAGGGATTCGTAGTATGAAATTCTTTGGAGTTGGATTAGATGTATATGAGGAAGAAACAGATAATGTGTTTGAAAATAGGGAAGATGATATTTTGGAACATTCAGTGACAGCAAGACTATTATCATTTCCTAATGTAATTGTAACCTCTCATCAAGGATTTTTAACAGAAGAAGCATTGACAGCAATTAGCAGAACTACATTAGATAATGCAATGGATTATAAGAGTGGAACGATAAAGGATATGAATACTGTAACAATATCTTAAACTTAAGATAATAAGTATTGGAATTTCTATCAGAGAGCATGATTTTGCAGGGCATTTTATATGCCGATGAAAAGGAAACAAAAAACCTGCTCTCTGATAGAAACATTTAGGTAATAATTATAAGAATTTTATTATTATGACCTTCTAATTTTCTTGAAGTTTTCCTAATCTAAAAGCTCTGTTATACTTTCGTTTATGATATATCAAACAACAAAATATCAGTAAACTAATAAAAGAAATTCCAATTCCAACTTTTAGTCCATAAGGGGTATATTGAAATTCTATTTGATGTGTTCCCTCTTCTAGTTCAAAAGCAAGAAAAGCATCTTTAAATGCAAAGGTTTCTACTTTAGTTCCATCTACAGTAACAGACCACCCCTTTTCATATGGGATTGTAGTAAATAAAACACGATCGTCATTGGCAATCACAGAAGCCGTAATATGTGTATCGTCATATTTAGAAATAGTCATACACTGATTTTTCATAACATCATAAAAAGAGTCCATATTGTGTTGATTGAGAGAGTAAATATAGCCTTGGATTGTACTTTGCTCATTTGCAGTCAGCCGTATTGTAGTACCTGCTGTGCAATATCCAAGATCAAATATATATTTCTGTTTTACACTAGAAAAACTTTTAGAATCGCTAGTTCCATCTAATTTTTCATAAGTAACACTAAAGCTTTCTCCGCTAGAGGTAATATAAGCATAAACATGTTGATCGGTTTCTACTTCTATTGTTAGTTTATTTTCTGAGATAGTGTGTTCTACAGTAGAGAAAAGAGGAGATACCCCTGCGGCTAAATCAGCAAAACTATTCTGTACACTAAAAGGATTGGAAGAATCTATGTTCCAGCTTTCTTCTAAAGTAGAAGGAATAAGAAATCCAAGTGACAGAGAATAAGGATTTTTATAAAGATTCATAACATCTTCTTTAGCAACTAAGGTACGTAAATTTTGCTCTTCTTTATCAGAGGCAGATAATACATATTTTACATTAAAAATTGCTTCGACAAAAGGAGTAGCACCATAATAAGCATAGGAATTTGTTGATTTCTCTCCACCAAGACTACTTAAAAACGCACTGACACCAGCATTTGCAGTAGAAGAGAATAAGGACATTCCATGATAATGACTCCATGCAGCATCATTTTTTGAACGTCGTTTTAGTTTTTCTACACGATAAAATGAGGAATCTCCTTCTAGTTTAGAAGCGGTTTCCAATAAGTTTGTAATAGCTTGATTATCTGTTACATAAGAGGTACGACCTGTTGTGTTGACACTAGTAGCTGTTGTATTAATAAATGCTTCTAGTGTAATTAGGACAAAAAATATTTCATAACAGACAAGACGAGGAAGCTTATCACTGCGTATTAGGCCAAAATAAATCGCATATAAGGCAAGAAAAGCAAGGCTGATATAGATAATATAATAGGGATAAGAGTCTTTTGAAAATATTTCTTCAATAATCAAAAAGAGTATTGTACAGCCCCCTAATGTTGTATAGATTTCTTTATTTGTATAGTCACGGATATCTTTTAATCCTTCATAGGACATAACTAATAAAAGGAAGTTAAAGATAAAACTTTGCCTACATGGAAGACTGTTTGGAAAGTGAAAACCATGCCAGATATAGTTTGGAATATTTAAGTTAAAGCTTAAGTAGAATATAGCTAATAAAAAGAATTTTCCTATTTTTTCTTTTATATTGCTCTTTGGATTCATAGCATAAAGTGGTACTAATAAAAAGATAATAATTCCACAGTAAATATTAGGTTCATGTGCAGAGAAAATAGCTGGTTCAACCATAATTAATTGACGTGAAATCATCTCAAGAACAGAAAAGTAGCAAGTAAAAGAATTTGGAAAATTGAAATCCCCTGAAGCTGTAAGTTTTAAAGCGAAATATTCAGGTATCAATAGACAGGCAGCAAATCCGCCTGCTAAAAGAGAATAAAGCGCAAATTGACCACATTTTTTTAGTAAGTTTGGGATAGTATCAGGGTGTATACATAACTGTAGAATAAAATAAAGTACACAAAAGATACATACCATAAAGGCAATATAATAATTAGATAAAATACAAAGTCCAAGTGTGATACAATATAAATAACATTGTTTCTTTTGTATTAATCGTTCTAAGCCAAGCATAATAAGTGGAAATAGCCAGATACAGTCTAACCACATAAGATTCCAGCTATAAGCACAGATATAGGCAGATAAAGAATAGAAAACAGAAAGAGCAACAGCAGAAAAAGAACGAGTCTGAAAGTGCTGATTGATATAGTAAGTAAATGTAACACCACTAAGGCCTACTTTTACAAAAATAAAAATACTCATTACTTCAATTAAAATTGTCTGTGGAATAATAAGCAGTAGCCAGTTAAATGGTGTGGCAAGATAATAGGCAAATAGAGCAATAAAATTAACTCCCATACCAATATCCCAAGAGTATAAAAGACTCTCTCCATGTTGTAGCTTGTCTAAAAAGGCAGCGTGAAATGGAGCATATTGATGATACATATCACTTCTTAAAAAACATTGATCACCAAAAGGATAAATTCCACGAATAATATAGATAAGAAAGAGAATAAATACTGGTAAAAAAAATGCCAATAGATAATCTTTTTGCTGCTTGAAACATATGGAATGGTTATTTCGTTTTTTTATGAAAAAGTTTCTCATAAAGTCCTCCCTATGCAGTGCACCAAGCTATTTTAAAGATAAATAATTTATGCTTGGTTATAATAATTTATGGAATCAATTATTTATTTTTTAAAAATAAATAATTTACTGAATATATAATTTGCAATTACAACAAATACATTAGAAACTAATTTGGCAATGGATGGATTCATAGCAAGTATTTCAACAGCCAGTGCCATAAAACCAAAATCGAAAAGTCCAGAGACAATACGACAAGTTACAAAAGAAGTTAATTCTTTTACAACCACCTCTTTTTTCCAGCTTTTACTTTCAAATACAAACAATTTATTTGTAATATAAGCAAAAATAACAGCTAGTGCCCATGCAATTAAAGTGCCAATTAAATAATGAATGGAAAGTAATCCACAAAGTTCAAATACCACATAATTTACAATGGTGGTTAAGATTCCAAAAACTAGATAAGAGATAGTTTCCCGATTAATCAATTTACTCCATAGTGCTTGTATCATAGTTTTCCTCATTTCTTGGTGTAGGCTTTTGTGCAGGTTTAGAAGCAGAAGTACATTTTTTTGGTAGGTTTGTTTCTTTTATTAGATAAATTGGCCGATCTTTTGCTTCCATATAAATATGTCCAATATATTCGCCTAAAATACCAATTGATAACTCCATAATTCCACCAAGAAATAATACAGCACATAGTGTAGTAACATAACCAGGAACATCAATGCCAAAAATTAATGTCTGAATCAATGTAATTACAATATAGATAAAAGCAAAGAGCGAAATAATGCAACCCATTGTAGAAACAAGACGTAGCGGTGCAATAGAAAATGCGGTAATGCCATCAATTGCATATTTAAATAGTCCCCAAAAACTCCATTTACTTTTACCAGCAGGACGTTTTACATTCTCATAGGGAATCCATTTGGTGTGATAGCCAACCCAAGCAAAAATTCCTTTTGAAAAGCGTTGTACTTCAGAAAGTTCTAAGATAGAATCTACCATTTGACGGGACATAATACGAAAATCGACAGCGTTTTGTTCCATTTTTACATCAGTTAGCTGATTACTAATTCTATAAAAGATACGAGAAAATGCACTTCGGATTTTTGATTCTCCTGTTCTAGAAAGACGCATAGCGGCACAGCAATCATAACCCTCTTCAATTGCCTGTATCATTGTAGGAATTAATGAAGGGGGATGCTGTAAATCGGCGTCCATAATAATGATATAATCAGCAGTTGTATGTTTTAATCCAGCGTACATGCCAGCTTCCTTTCCAAAATTTCTGGAAAAAGACAGATAAGTGATATGGGAATAAGTGATAGACAATTCCCTTAAAATAGATAATGTTTTATCACAACTCCCATCATCAATAAAAAGATAGTTAAAATGATATCCATCTATATGATCTAATATTTTTTGTGTTTCTTTATAAAACATGTGCAATACGTCCTCTTCATTATAACATGGGACGACAATATCCACTGTTTTTTTATGGTATTTCATTTTATTAATTCCTTCCAAATTCTGATAGAACTAAACCTTTGTTACGATCTAAAGTCATACCTACGCTCCAACTATTAACAAATAGTAATAAGGGGTTTCCCTTTAAATCCTGAATTTTTTTCATATCTGAAGTTCCAACAATTTGATCAATTGGAAATTCTTCTGGATGTTCAATCCAACGAATGTGTTCATATGGAAGCGGCTCTAAACGAATTTCTACATTGTATTCATTTTCCAAACGATATTTTAATACTTCAAATTGTAAAACACCTACTACTCCTACAATAATTTCTTCCATACCACTGTTGATTTCTTGAAAAATTTGAATGGCACCTTCTTGTGCAATTTGGAAAATACCTTTTACAAATTGTTTTCGCTTCATGGTATCAAGTTGGCGTACCCGTGCAAAATGTTCTGGAGCAAAGGTAGGAATTCCTTCAAATTGAAATTTATTAGAAGGAGCACAGATAGTATCTCCAATCGAAAAAATACCTGGATCAAATACACCAATAATATCTCCTGCATAGGCTTCTTCAATTACTTTTCTCTCCTGTGCCATTAATTGCTGTGGTTGGGAAAGACGAAGTTTTTTATTTCCTTGTACATGGTATACTTCTTTTTCTGCATTAAATTTACCAGAGCAAATACGCATAAATGCAATACGATCACGATGGGATTTGTTCATATTGGCTTGAATTTTAAAGACAAAAGCAGAAAAGTTTTCATCAAGTGGATTGATTTCTCCAATATCAGCTCTTCTTGAAAGCGGTGAAGATGTCATACTTAAAAAATGCTTTAAAAAAGTCTCAACTCCAAAGTTAGTTAAAGCAGAGCCAAAAAAGACAGGGGAAAGTTTACCTTTATCTACTAAATCTTGTTGAAATTCTGCACTAGCTCCATCTAAAAGTTCAATTTCTTCTAATAAAGTTTCTTTTGCAGACTCTCCTATATAGGTAGCCAATTCAGAGCTGTGAATATCAAATTCGATTTCCTTTCCTTCTTTTGTTCCTTTTTCAGTATCAGAAAATAACATTATTTTTTTTGTATTACGATCATAGACTCCCTTAAAATTTTTACCAGAGCCAATTGGCCAGTTAATTGGACAGGTGGCAATACCTAATTCTTTTTCAATTTCATCTAATAGATCGAAAGTATCATTTGCATCTCGATCCATTTTATTGATAAAAGTAAAGATTGGAATATGCCGCATAACACAAACTTTAAATAATTTTCGAGTTTGTGCCTCTACACCTTTAGAAGCATCAATTACCATTACAGCGGAATCGGCTGCCATTAAAGTACGATAGGTATCTTCTGAGAAATCCTGATGGCCTGGGGTATCTAAAATATTGATACAGTAATTATTATAATTAAATTGTAGTACAGATGATGTAACAGAGATTCCTCTTTCCTTTTCAATTTCCATCCAGTCAGATACAGCATGTCTAGCAGTTGCTTTTCCTTTTACAGAACCTGCCAGATTGATTGCACCACCATAGAGTAAGAATTTTTCAGTTAGGGTCGTTTTACCGGCATCTGGATGTGAGATAATAGCGAATGTTCGTCGCTTTGTTATTTCATCAGTTAGTTGTGACACAATAGACCTCCTATTAAAAATACAATCTGAAGTGATTGATTTCGCTGTAATATTTTACAAATTTGTTTGATTATAGTAAATAGAAAACAAATTTATTCTATCCTATGTGAATAGGGTTGTCAAGGGAAATCAAGGAAAGGAATCGGAAATGAATAGCCACCACTATTTTTAAGTGATGGCTATTTATGTAAAAGTAATTTTTGTACATTGATATATAAAATAAAGTTTTATGTACAAAATTTAAAAAATTCATTTATTTTATAGTTTATAATTTTTATTTATTTTTATAGTTGTATTTTGGTTGTGATTTGATTAGAAGGAATGATTTTCTAAGTTAGAGCCTTTTTTTTCTTGTTTGTTTCTTTTTTATTAGAGGCTAAAGATTTTTTGTAGTCCTCTAAAAACAATTCTAATTCTTCTATTTCTTTTAAAGTTTTTTTAGGGTCTGATTCCTCTTTAAAAAGAGCTGCAACTAAAGCGGTTTTATTGATAATCTCAATTTCCTTTACGTTTTCCTTCATTTGTAAGATAACAAATTCTTCGGATGAAACAGCAGGAGCAAAACTTCTTGATAAAACGGTGCCACTGTAAACAATGCGATTGATTTTTACAAGTTCATGTTTTAAAAGTTTACGTAATACTGCCTGTACTGTATTCATAGTTAAATCGGGATGTTGATTAACAATTTCTAAAGCAGTCATGGAATCAGGTGCATCCCATAAAATCTGCATAATATCAATATCTCTTCCAGTAAATTTTTTTGAACGCATGTGGGATTTCCTTTCTTCATTATTATAGTTATATTTAAGAGGCACCTAGTGCCATAAATAAGTTAAATTTTGTTTTTCAACATGTCCTTTTTTTCAGATAACATAGCTTCTAATTCTTCTATTTCTTTTAAAGCTTTTTCTGTATCCGTTTCGTCTTCAAATAGTGCTGTAACAAAAGATATTTTATTAACAGTATCTATTTCTTTTACATTCTCTTTCATCTGTAGAATAACAAATTCTTCAGGTGAGATAATAGATGCAAAACTACGAGATAAAACAGTTCCACTATAGACAATTCGATTGATTTTAATTAAACCTTCTTTTAAAAGTTTACGCAAGACGGCTTGTACAGTATTCATAGTTAATTCAGGATATTGTTTTACAATTTCTAAGGCAGTCATAGAATCAGATGTATTCCACAGAATTTGTAAGATGTCTAAATCTCTTCCAGTAAATCTTCTTGAGTGCATATAGAACCCTCCTTTCTAGATCAGTATGATTACTACTTCATAGCCTTATCATACATCAAAATATTTAAAAAAGCAACTAAAAACGTATAAATCGTGCTATGGTAAAATTGTAAGAAATTGTAAATAATTATTTAAGTTGTTAGTGGAAAAATGAACATATGTTTGTATTTTTTGCAAGCTTGAAGAGATTGTTTGAAAAAATAATAGAGTGTGGTATATACAAATATGCTGTATTTTTAAAAGATAATTGGAGTATAAAAATTCAATAAGGTAATTGATAGTATTTTTAAGATAATTAGAAAAAGAAATATAAGTTGCAGTATAAAAGAAGTGTGTTTATAATAAATGTAATTTGCTTGGGATCTGCTATAAAGACAGAATTGATTTGCTTTGAAGAGAAAGGATGAAATTTAAAATGGAAGAGAAAATTGAAGTTGTAATTACACTTTCAAAAAAACAAAAGGAAGAAATCTATCAGTTATTGGAAGATTGTAAAAGAAAGGATTTTACAGAGTTAGATTTTTTTATGGAGCAAGAGTGGAATGAAATTTTGGATTGTCCTTGTTTTTTTTTATTTTATAGAGAAAAACAGCTTTTATGTGCAGTATCTGCTTTTATTGTAAAAAGAGAGGCAGAGATTTCGGCTGTTACACGATTTGAAGATCGTAGGAAAGGGCTATTTTCTAAGGTTATGAAAGAAACTTTACAAGTACTTACAAAGCATGGCATAAAAAAGGTAAGTTTTCGAATTGAGGATGACAATGATAAAGCGAAAAAAATTTTAGAACATTGGAAGTATAGTAAGATACAGATGGACTGTTTTATGATTTTATTACCTAAAAAGGGGGAAAAAGAAAATAAGGAAGAAGTAAGATGTTTCACACCTTTTGAAATAAAAGAAAAAAAACAGGAATTAGTAGAGATACATTGTTCTGCTTTTGGTGGAACAAATATGGAATCAGAATGGATATTTGAGGAAAATTTTTCTGAAGGAATAGAGCTTTGGGGATATTGGATTGAAAATCAAGTAATTGGGCTTTGTTTTGTTTCTACAATCGAACAGGGGTATTATTTATCTGCAATTAGTATCTGTAAAAGGGAACAAGGGAAAGGATATGGGAAAAGGTTTCTTAAAGAACTGTTAAGACAATTATGGAAACAGGAGAAAAAGACAGTATTTCTTCAGGTTTCTGGAGAAAATACAGTGGCAATGAATTTGTATGAAAAATTAGGATTTTCTGTAAAACAAAGATTACTTACCTATCAAATGATTTTTAAATAAAGAGAGGAGATAAAGATTTGTACTTGCGAAATATGGAGAAAGTAATTATAATAAAGAAAATATAAATCAAATGTATAATTTGGAAAAATTTATATTATTATGGTTTAAATATTGAAATCACAAAAATAAGTGTTAAATGATATTACATAAATTTAGGAAAGGAAGGGTAAAAGAATGGCTATTTTGACTTTAAAGGTATTAAACGAAAAGGGAAATACAATTAGTGTAAGCCGTGCAGAAGATGAAGTAAGTTTAGTATATACAGGAGTTTATCAAAGAGGGGATAAAATTGTATTGGAAAGTTCTCTTTCGGAAGGATTTTATGTAATTGCAGTGGACGATGCTTTAGGGGAAGAATTTGTTTATCTTTCAAAAGGAAGTTTTTCTTTTTTTATACCTTTTGAAGAACAGAAGATTTGTTACTCTGCTAAGATATTTTCTGGAGAAAAACATTTTATTATGGCTCGATTAGCGCAAAAGGAGGAAATAGCTTCTTATAAAAATTTAGCAAGGAATCGTTTGGATCAACATGGGGAAACATTTTGCTATCCTCATGCTGTAGCTAATGTAGAAACGAGGGGCGAATCTGTATTTGCTGCTAGAAATGCAATCGATGGAATAAAAGAGAATCGTTCACATGGAGAATGGCCATATGGTTCTTGGGGAATTAATCAAAGGAAAGATGCAGTATGGCGTTTAGAATTTGGACGAGAAGTGGAGATTAATAAGCTTCGAATTTATCTACGTGCAGATTTTCCTCATGACAATTGGTGGAAGCAGGTAACTGTACATTTTTCAGATGGAAGTTTATTGGAATGGCGGTTGATGAAAACGAGTAGAGGACAGTCTTTGGAGATTGAGAAAAGAACAGTGGAGTGGCTACAGTTAGAAAATTTGATACAGTCAGAGGAACCTTCTCCCTTTCCAGCATTGACACAGTTAGAAGTTTATGGAATAGAAGCTTTACTAAAACAAGAAAATGAGTAATAAAATTTAGGAAGGCAGGTATTTTTGATATCTTATGGATCAAGAACGTTTTCTGCAAATTTGCCAAGAAATAGATTCTATAAAATGGGATCGAAATGGGATTGGAACATTAAAGGAAAAAACGGTACATGCAATACTTAAGAACTATTATGAGCCAGATAAAAGGAAGCATGAAGTTCGGGTTGGACGGTATATTGCAGATATTTTTACTGGTACAGAGATTGTAGAGATTCAGACACGGCAGTTGAATAAACTTCGTGAAAAGTTAAAGGTTTTTTTGGAAGACTATCCTGTTACTATAGTATATCCTATATATGGGAAAAAGTGGATCTATTGGGTAGAATTAGAGACAGGGAAAGTTTCAAAAGGAAGAGTTTCTCCTAAGCACGGAAGTATATTTGATGCTTTTTATGAACTTTATAAGATTAAGCCTTTTCTTATAATAGAAGGGATAACGATACGAATTCCTGTGCTTACTATTCGGGAGTATAAATGTTTAGATGGATGGAGTAAAGATAGAAAAAAGGGAGCAACACGATTGGATCGGGTTCCTATGGGAATAGAGGAAGAAATTGTATTTCAAAAAGCAGAGGATTATGCAAAATTAATTCCTGCTGAGTTGGAAGAAACATTTACTTGTAAGGAGTTTGCACAATGTGCAGGGATTTCTTTGAAACAGGCACAAATTGTTGTTCCTATTCTTTCTTTTGTTGGAAGTTTAAAACAAAGTGGAAAAAAGGGAAGGGCTTATCTTTATATGCGAAATAAAAAATTTTCTTTTTTAGAAGGGAAAAAGTAGAATGATACGAGTACAATATATTGGACATAGTGGCTTCCTTGTAGAAATGGAACAGATTTATTTGTTGTTTGATTATGATAAAGGGGAACTGCCAGAATTTATTCAAGAGAAGAAACTTTTTATTTTTGTTAGCCATAAGCATCAAGATCATTATAATCGAGAAATTTGGAAGTTAAAGAATCATGATAGAGAAGTTTGCTTTGTATTATCAAAAGATGTTCCATTTTCTGCAAAGCAGAGGGAGCTACTTGGGATTTTAGAAGAAGATTGTAAAAGTGTGGTTCAAGTACGTGCAAATGAATGTTATTTTTTAGAGGATAGAAAAGGAGAATCGATTCGGATTGATACGTTAAAATCAACAGATCTTGGGGTTGCTTTTCTGGTTTCTTATAAAGGATATAAAATTTATCATGCTGGGGATTTGAATCGTTGGGTTTGGAAAGGGGAAAGTGAAGTATGGAATCGAGATATGGCAGAAAGATATACAATACAGCTTAAGAAATTGCAAGAAAGATTGAAAACAGATAAAGTGACTATTGCGTTTCTTCCACTTGATCCACGGCAAGAAGAAGAAGCTTTTGAGGGAATTTGTGAGTTTTTAGAGAAAATATCTGTAGAAAAAGTATTTCCTATGCATCTATGGGAGAACTATGGATTAATAGAGCAGTGTATACAAGTAGTGACTAGCAGATTATCCAAAAAAGAGGCGGATAAAATTATTCGTATAACTAGGATGGGACAAGAATGGAAGAATGAACATTGCTTGTAAGTTATCGGAATGTCTTTCAGAAGAAGAGCTAGAACAGCTTGCAGTTTATTTTAGAGCACTTGGAGAAATGCTAGAGGTGGGTTTGACTTGTCAAAAAAATAGAAAAACAAAATAAGAATAAAAAGGACTGTCACATGATTTGATTTTTAATGTGACAGTCTTTGATAAATTGAGAATACTATCGTTCTAAATTAGCGAATCGAGTAAGATGAGGCAACCAAGCTAGGTTGACAGTTCCAATTGGTCCATTTCTCTGTTTTGCAATGTTAATTTCTGCAATTCCTTTGTTTTCTGAATCTTTATTATAGTATTCATCTCGATAAAGAAACATAATGACATCGGCATCCTGTTCAATGGATCCAGATTCTCGCAAATCTGACATAATAGGCCGGCGGTCTGGACGGTTTTCGCAAGCTCGGTTTACCTGAGAAAGAGCGATAACAGGAGCATTAATTTCCCGTGCAAGTGCTTTTAACGATCGGGAAATTTCTGAAATTTCTTGTTGTCTGCTTTCTGAGCGACCACTGCCAGACATCAATTGCAGATAATCAATAATAACTACGCCAAGATTATGTTCTAATTTATATTTTCGACATTTAGAACGCAATTCTGTAATGGAAATTCCAGGGGTATCATCCAAAATTAGATTTGATTTTCCAATAATACCAGCACTTTCAATTAATTGTTCCCACTCGGTATCACTTAAATCTCCAGAACGGATATTTTGCATATCTACTTTTGATTCTAAAGAGAACATACGGTTCATAAGCTGTTCTTTTGACATCTCAAGACTGAATATTACAGTAGGAATCTGCTGTTTTATAGCTATATTTTCTGCAAGGTTTAGTACAAGGGCTGTTTTTCCCATAGAAGGACGTGCTCCAATCAAAATAAAATCAGAAGGCTGTAATCCAGCCATTTTGTAGTCTAAATCGATAAACCCAGTTGGAATTCCTGTAACATGTCCTTTTCGTTTTGATGAAGCTTCTATTTTTTCCAAAGTGTGAATTACAATATCTTTAATCGGAACAAAACTGTTTCGGTTTCGATTTTGTAACAAATCAAAAATTCTTTTTTCGGTATCATTTAAAATGGTTTCTAATTTTTCTTTTCCAAGATAACAAGCGTTTTCAATTTCTTCATTTATTTTAATCAAACTTCGAAGTGTTGATTTTTCATTTACAATTGTAGCATAGTGCTGAATATTAGCAGAAGTAGGCACAGCATTGATTAAATCCCGAACAAATTCAATACTATAGATTTCTGGCGGAACATCTTTTTCCATTAATCGATTTTGCAACGTAATCATATCAACGGGCTTTCCTTCATTGTAAAGTTCTACAATTGCATCAAAGATAATACCATGTTGTTTACTATAGAAGTCATTTCCAGTAACAAGTTCAGAAGCAGTTAAGATTGCTTCTGGATCGAGAAGCATCGAACCAATCACAGATTGCTCTGCCTCTAAGCTATGAGGCAGAACACGTTTTATAAGGGCTTCATCCATACCCATACCCGATTATTCCTCCACCACCTTAACGGTCAACTTAGCAATCACATCTTTATGAAGCCGCACTGGAACAATATGTGTTCCTAGTGATTTAATTGGATCAGTAAGCTGCATTTTCTTTTTATCTAAATCTAGTCCAAGTTGAGAATTAACAGCAGATGAAATTTCTTTTGTTGATACAGAACCAAAAATTTTTCCACCTTCTCCAGCTTTAATTGTAACAGTAACCGATTTTTCTTCAACACGAGCAGCCAAAGCTTGTGTTTGTTCTAATAATTCTTTGGCAACTTTTATTTCATTTGCTTGTTTTAGTTTTAAATCATTTCGATTTTTTGAAGTAGCTTCCATTCCTAAATTTTTCTTAAGGATAAAATTTCTAGCATATCCATCATTTACTTTTACAATTTCTCCTTTTTTACCAAGAGATTTTACATCTTCTAATAAAATTACATCCATTTTAAATATCTCCTTCCATTAACATACGTTTAATTGTTTCTTTTAGTCGTTTTAGACCTTCTTCTAGTGTACAACCTTCTAGTTGTGCACCAGCTACTGTTTGGTGTCCTCCGCCACCAAGCTGCTCCATAATAATTTGTACATTTACTTCATCAATGGAGCGTGCACTCATATAAATTTTATTATTATAATAAGTGAGTACAAAGGATGCTTTAATTCCTTTGATATTTAAAAGCTCATTTGCAGCTTGTGCAGCTACAATAGTAGGGCTTTCAATGCCATCAAATGGACAGGCAGACAAAGCAAAGTATTCTTCAAAGATCTCTGTCTGATGGATAACCTTTGCTTTTGCACGGTAATCCTCCATATCATCACGAAACATCTTTCGCACACGAGTAATATCAGCGCCATTTTTCCGAAGGAAAGCAGCAGCTTCAAATGTTCTGACCCCTGTTTTGTTGACAAAGTTATTGGTATCAATTACCATACCAGAGTAAAGAGCATCCGCTTCAATCGGACGCATCTTGATATTATCTCCAATATATTGCAAAACTTCAGCAACCATTTCACTGGCAGAGGAAGCATAAGGTTCTACGTAAGAAAGTACAGCATTGTCAATTACTTCACTGCTTTGTCTATGGTGATCAAGAACAACAATTGTTTTGGCAATTCGCAGAATATCAGGACATTCAGTATAGTTTGGCCGATTAACATCTACCACAATTACGACTGTATTATTGTCTACTTTATCAATTGCTTCATTTGTGTTAATAAACATATCTTCTTCATATTCAGAGTTGCTTAAAAAACTATCAATTAGAGGTTTTACTGAGGTAGTGACATCATTAATAATAATATGACAGCGTTTTGCCATAGACTTTGCAATTCGATACATTCCAACTGCGGAACCTAAACTGTCTGCATCACCGATTTTATGTCCCATTACTAAAACCTTATCATTATTTTCTAAAATTTCTCGAAGTGCATGTGCTTTTACTCTTGCCTTTACACGAGTTGTTTTTTCTACCTGTTTGGCTTTTCCACCATAATAAAGAATATTTTCGCCTACTTTTACGACTGCCTGATCTCCGCCTCTTCCTAAAGCAAGATCCATAGCAATACGAGAGTATTCACAAGTTTCTGCATAAGTGGAACCATTGACACCTAGTGCAATACTAATAGTAACAGCCATTTCATTTCCAATATTGACATTTTTTACTTCGTCTAAAAGAGCAAAACGATTTTCCTGAAGAATAGGTAAATACTTTTTCTGGAAAATAATAAAATATTTGTCTTTTTCCATTTTGCGAACAATCCCATCAATATCACTAATATACTTGTTGATCCGCCGATCAATTAATGCAACCAGCAAGGACTGTCGTACACTTTCTACGCTTTCTAGTGCTTCATCGTAATTATCAATATAAATCAGACCAGCAATTAGTTTTTGTTCTTCATTTTCACGACTATATCGCTTGATTTCTGTTTCATCATACATATAAAAAGAAGTCAGAAATACCCCATTATCAGGGTAGTCTAACAAAGAATGATCCTCGATCAAATCTCCAATTGCTATTTTTCTTAATACAATGCGATACATTTTTTCATTATATTCAGATTCAACTGTCAGTGTATGTTCTGTTTCTAGCTCGAAAAAGTCTTTTTCAATCATAGGAAAAACAGAATAAATAAATTTTTTTCGATTGGCATCTTTTTGTAAAACCTCCTGCATTTTTTGATTAGACCAGAGAATTCTTCCTTGTTCATCTAAGACGCCATAGGGCAATTCAAATTCAGATAAAAGCTGTCGCTGCACTTGTGCGTAATCTGTTGCAAAAGAAATTAATTCATTCATCATACCAGGACGATTTCTTAGATAAAGCATTAGTGAGATACCAAAGTATACAAAAAGAGCGATGCTCATAATAATACCACATTGTATATTAATTGTAAAAATCCATAAAGTTATAAAAAGTAAAAGTATGCTTAACCAAATAGGCCATAGCAAATATGTCTTTAATTGTCCTTTAAGTTTTATTTTTTTCTTCATTGTTATTCTCCATTTCTTATACGAAGCACTATACCCTATCATACCATGATACGAAAAAAGATACAACTTTAAGTTGATAAAAATAGGACAGGAACGTATACTAATAAGGAAAAGCCAAATGGTATTATACAAAAGGAGATGAAAAGATTGATTAAAATTGCAATATGTGATGATGATCCAAAATTTGTTGGAGCAACACAAGAATATTTGGAAAAACTTGCAAAAGAGGAACATATAGAATTGGAAATGGAGTGTTTTTTATCGGGAAATGAGTTAATTCAAGAATATAAGAAAGGAGTTTTATTTGATTTAATTTATTTGGATATTGAGATGTGTGGAGCAGATGGGATTGAAACAGCAAAGCAGATTCGACAAAATGATTATCATGTATTGATTGTTTATATTTCCAGTCATGAAGAATATTTACGACAACTTTTTGAGGCGGAGCCATTTCGTTTTTTATCAAAACCAGTAAAATATCAAGAATTTCGGACTGTATTTTGGCAGGCAGCAGAACGGATTTTGGAACAACAAAGTAATTATTTTCACTTTAAAACAGGAAAATCTTTCGTAAAGATTCCCTGCAAAGATATTCTTTATTTTGAAAGTGCTGGACGAAAAGTAATTGTCCATACATTGCAGCGTAGTTATGAGCATTATAATAAACTAAATGAAATTGAGGAAAATCTAAAGGATATGCGTTTTGTTCGAATTCATAAGGCATATTTAGTGAACATTGACAATGTAGAAGCATTTCAATATGAAAGAGTAGCTATGTCAGATGGAACAATTTTAAGTATTAGTCAAAAGAATCGTCCTAGAATTCGAAGTGAATTTTGGAAATATTATCATGGGGTTTCAGAAATAGGAAAAACAGTAGAGAAAAAGGAATGACAATAGTAAGAAAGAAGAAGACAAAAATGACTTGGAGAATATTATTATTTTTGGTTATGAATTTATTCTATCTATTTTTAGGATATGGATATTTTTCTATTTTTTTAAAACATCATTATAACAGACGTTTCCTTTTTCTAGGGGGATGGGGAGCTTTATGGCTTATGATGTTTGTTTTATATTATTATTTGGTTTATGGAACGAATCGAATTCAGATGTTAAGTGCTTGTGGAATTTTTTCTATTTTATTAGTTAGTTCTATCGTACTTGGGCTTTATGACAGAATACAAGAAGATGTAGATGAGAAAGTTCGAGATGCAATGTATCAGCAACAGTTGGAGTATTACAGTAGACAATATGAGGATATTTCTCGTACACAGCAGGAAACAAGAAAGATGAGGCATGAATTAAAGAATCAATATATTTTAATAAAAGCATTGGCAGAAAAAGGGGATTGTCCTGCAATTATTGAGATAATGAAGCAGATGCATCAGGAAGTAGAGGGGCTTGTGCGTTGTAAAACAGGAAATTTGGCGGTAGATGCAGTGATAAATTATAAAATTGCGGCAACACAAGAAGATGGCATACAATTTGAATTAAATTTAAATATTCCAACGAAATTTGATATAAATGATGTAAAATTGTGTGGATTGTTAGGAAATGCAATTGATAATGCAATAGAAGCTTGCCGCCGGATACAAAGTGGAAAACGAAGAATTCAAATATCTATGGTGGTACAGAAGAAAAATTTATTTATAGAAGTAAAGAATCCTTATGATGGAACACTATTACAAGATACAAAAGGGAAGTTGCTTACTCGTAAAGCACAAACGATTCATCATGGATTTGGAATCTCAATTATGGAAGAACTTTTAAGAAATAATTATGGAACAATGGAAATCGCTTGGGATAAACAAGAGTTTTGCTTGAGAATGATTCTTTATATGGTTATTTAAAAGTAGGAAGAAAAGAGGAAGAACAATGGAAAATAATAGAAAAATAGAAGATTATAAAAAAGTAAAACATACTTTTTTGCCAATTTATGATAAAGAATCAGAAATATTGATTTTGGGAAGTTTTCCTTCTGTAAAGTCTAGAGAGAATCAATTTTATTATGGGCATCCACAGAATCGGTTTTGGAGAGTTATTGCTACAATTACCAATAGTAACTTGCCTATTACAATAGAAGAAAAGAAGAGATTATTAAAAGAGAATCATATTGCAATTTGGGATGTGATTCAAAGCTGTTCAATTATAGGTTCTAGTGATGGTTCAATTCGAGATGTGGTTGTAAATGATTTTTCAGAAATCTTAAAAATAGCAAATATTAAAAGAATTTATGCAAATGGGGGGAAGGCATATGAACTTTATCAAAAGTATGTTTTTTCGCAGACAGAAAGGGAGATTAAAAAACTACCTTCTACTAGTCCAGCAAATGCAACTTATCAAATAAAACGTCTTTGTCAAGAATGGAAGAGGATTTTAGAATAAGATAATACTTTTTATTAGTTTTGCTTGACAGAAAAAGGATATTCTTTTATATTATACTTAGTAATACTAAATATATGGAGATACTAATTATGAATGAAAAATATGAAAGGCAGATGAAAAAAGGGGTACTAGATATGCTAGTTTTAAAATTGCTAGAACAAGAGAAAAAATATGGTTATCAACTAATTAATGAAATGAGTGAGAAAAGTAAAAATGTATTTCAATTAAAAGAAGGAACGTTGTATCCCGTTTTATATCGACTAGAGGAGGAGGGATTTGTAATAAGTCAGTGGAGTGAACCAGAGGGAAAACAGGTAGCAAGAAAGTATTATAAGATTACCAAAGAAGGAAAAAAGGCTTTACAAGAAATAGGCGATATCTGGACGCAGATATGTATGGGAATTTCATGTATTATGGAGGAAGAAGTATGACAGCGGAGAAATATGTAAATGGTATTGTACGAAAGATAAAGTGTTCAAAGAAAAAAAGAATAGAGATTAAACAGCAATTATTGTCTGACATTTCTGCGGCATTGGAAAATGGAGAAGCATTTGAAGAGATATTGAAGCGTATGGGAAATGTAGAGGAAGTAGTAAAAGAATTTAATCAGAATCTACCAGAAGAAGAAGGAAAGACTTATCAGAAAAGAAAAAAAAGAATTATCTTTTTTGGAGTACTTTTTACGATTTTTATAATAGCCACAATAGGGTATTGGTTTTTGCCTAAGACAGTTTTGCTAGAGGACAGTGTTTTTCAAAAAAAAGTTGTAGAAGAACAGGTAAAAGCAGTAATAGAAAAACTAAATAACAATCAATTTGAAGAGTTAAAAGAAGATGCAATAGAAGAGATGCAAGAAGTATTGACACAGGATACCTTTGACCCAATTAGAGAACAGATTGGTCTAGACTGGGGAGAAATGCAATCGATTGGTACAATTTATATGGCAGTAATAAAACAGCAAAGACAGCAGCTTGTGATTACACAAGTAGTAGTTGTATATAAGAATGTAAGCGTTACTTATACAATTACATTTGATAAAGAGATGAATTTAGCTGGAATTTATGTAAAGTAAGAAAATAGAATTCTGAAATTATAGATTTGACAAATATTAATTTTTATGATACAATTTTAGAATCCGTGCAGCCGGGGAGTTAGCGGTGCCCTGTACCTACAATCCGCTTTAGTAGGGGTGATGTCCGGCCTAGGGGATGTCCTTGTAGGGCTGCCCCCGATAAGTGGCGATGAAGTTTGGGTCTTACGCAACAGGAATCCATGAACCGTGTCAGGTCAGGAATGGAGCAGCACTAAGTGGAAGCTCTTGTGTGCCGTAAGGGTGCCTGGGCCGAGTTAACTGTCGGGGTAACGCTTATGAGGCATTCTCGAAGCAGGGCGCACGGATTTTAGATTTACATGTATTTTTTTTAGAAAGACTTTAGAGGTTTTTTAGAAGTCAGACAAACTTTGGACACAATTGTTTCGTATGATAATATTGTACAAAGCAAGAGTGATTGCTTGTTTTACATAGAACTGCAAATGCAGTAAATTTCATATCCTTCCTCTTTTTTGTGGGACTGATAAGAACGGGAAATGCCCGTAGATTATCAGTTCTTTTTTTGACAAGAGTAAGAGAAAAATTTTACTAAAATATTGAGCTTCTTATAAAAAAGGTTTATAATGGAAATAGCTTAAAATAAGCAAATTATAAAAATGGAGGGAGTAACAGATGAGAGTTGGTATGTTGACAAGTGGCGGGGACTGCCAGAGTTTAAATGCAACAATGAGAGGAGTTGCAAAAGCATTATATGAGAATGTAGAAGATATTACAATTTATGGATTTTTGGAGGGGTATAAAGGTCTGATTTATGGGGAATACCGTAAGATGGTATCTTCTGATTTTTCTGGTATTTTAACAGAAGGTGGAACGATTTTAGGAAGTTCCAGACAACCATTTAAGCAGATGCGTGATCCAGATGAAAATGGACTGGATAAGGTAGCAGCAATGAAACATACTTATTTTCAGCTTCGTTTGGACTGTTTAGTAGTGCTTGGCGGAAATGGTAGCCAAAAGACAGCTAATCTGCTAAGAGAAGAGGGATTAAATGTCATTGCACTTCCAAAAACAATTGATAATGATCTTTGGGGAACAGATATGACATTTGGATTTCAAAGTGCAGTAAATATTGCGACAAATGCGATTGATTGTATCCATACAACAGCAGCCTCTCATGGTCGGGTATTTATTGTAGAAGTAATGGGACATAAAGTGGGATGGCTGACATTACATGCTGGAATTGCAGGTGGAGCAGATATTATTTTGATACCAGAAATTCCATATAACATTGACTATGTAATTGATGCAATTAACAAGAGAAAAAAAGCAGGCAAACGTTTTACAATTTTAGCAGTAGCAGAGGGAGCCGTTTCAGAAGAAGATGCAAAGCTTTCGAAAAAAGCATTTAAGGAAAAAAGAAAGGATTGGCAATATCCAAGTGTTTCCTATGAGATTGCACATAAGATTCAAGAACAGACTGGAGATGAAATTCGTATTACCGTTCCAGGACATATGCAACGTGGAGGAGAGCCTTGCCCATACGATCGTGTACTTTCTACTAGATTGGGAGCAGAAGCAGCAGAGATGATTATGGATGGTGACTTTGGAAATATGGCATGTGTACGGAATAATGAAATTGTTCGGGTTCCATTAAAAGAAGTTGCTGGAAAATTGAAGATGATTCAACCAGATAGCTCTATTGTAAAAGAAGCAAAACTAATTGGAATCTGCTTTGGAGATGCTCCTATGAAGTAAGAAATATAAAGTAAAGAATGAAGGGATGAAAAGCTATGTCTTATACTGCCTTATACCGAAAGTTTCGACCAGATTGTTTTGAAGATGTAAAAGGTCAGGATCATATTGTTACAACACTGAAAAACCAGATATTGGCAGAACGCATTGGACATGCCTATCTGCTCTGTGGAACACGGGGAACGGGAAAAACAACAATAGCAAAACTATTTGCAAAGGCAGTAAATTGTGAACATCCAAAGGAAGATGGAAGTCCCTGCAATCAATGCAGAAGCTGTCAGGATGTACAGGCAGGGATTTCCATGAATGTAATTGAAATTGATGCAGCTTCCAATAATGGTGTGGATAATATTCGGGAAATTCGAGAAGAGGTACAATATTCTCCTGCAAGGGGACGGTTTAAGGTCTATATTATCGATGAAGTTCATATGCTTTCGATAGGAGCATTTAATGCATTATTGAAAACATTAGAAGAGCCTCCTTCTTATGTAATCTTTATTTTGGCAACTACAGAAGCACACAAGATACCAATTACAATTTTGTCACGTTGTCAAAGATATGATTTTAAACGAATTTCAATTCAGACAATTACAAGCCGTCTGATGGAACTGATGAAGATAGAACAGGTAAACGTAGAGGAAAAGGCCATCCGTTATATTGCAAAGGCAGCGGATGGCTCTTTTCGTGACGCATTAAGCTTATTAGATCAGTGCCTTGCTTTTTATATTAATCAGGATTTAACCTATGATAGGGTTTTGGATGTATTAGGAGCAGTGGATACAGAAGTGTTTAGTAAACTCTTGCGAAAAATCATTGCTGATGATACACTAGGATGTATTCAACTTTTGGAAGAGATAATTATGGGAGGAAGAGAGTTAGGTCAGTTTACTGTGGATTTTACTTGGTATATGAGAAATTTGCTATTAGTACAGGCAGCAGAGCAAGTAGAGGATGTGCTTGATGTATCTACAGAAAATCGGATTGCATTGGAAGAAGAAGCTAAGTTAATTAAGCCTGAAGTATTAATGCGTTATATTCGAATATTTTCTGAGCTGACTGGACAAATGAAATATTCTTCCCAAAAAAGGGTATTAACAGAGATTGCTTTGATTAAACTAACAAAACCAGAGATGGAAAAAAATTATGATTCAATATTGAACCGATTGTCGATACTAGAAAAGAAGTTAGAAGAAGGAATTGTAATCTCCTCTGAACAGAAGGTTTTTGAAATAGAAAGTAAAAAAAAGCTGAATGATCAAAATTTAGAACCAAGGGAATTGCAAAAGGCAGTACCAAAAGAGGTACAGGAAGCAGTAAATGTTATGCCAGAAGTAATTCAAATGATTGGAGCGCCTGTAGCAACTTGCTTAAGGATGGCACGTTTCCAAGCTGGAGGAGAAAATCGTCTTTTGGTGGTAGTTACAGATGAAGTAGCAGAGGGTTTGTTAAATAAGAAAGAAAGAAGAGAACAACTTGGAACAATACTTTCTAATTTAATAGGAAAGGAAATACAAGTTGACATAAAATTAATCCATAAGGAAGAGGAACAGAAAAATATCTTTCTAATGGCACAAAAAAATATTGATACAGAGATTCAGGAGGAAGAATAAGTATGGCAAAACATGGTGGATTTCCAGGCGGTATGCCAGGCAATATGAATAATTTGATGAAACAGGCACAAAGAATGCAGCGTCAAATGGAAGAAACACAAAAAGCATTAGAAGAGAAGGAGTATACTGCCAAAGCAGGAGGCGGAGCAGTTGAGGTAACAATTTCCGGTAAAAAGGAAGTAACAAAAGTGAAATTATCACCAGAGGTAGTAGATCCAGATGATATTGAAATGTTAGAAGATTTGATTGTAGCAGCTACAAACGAAGCAATTCGTCAATGTGAAGAAGATAGTCAAAGCTCTATGGCAAAGGTAACTGGTGGACTTGGCGGACTTGGTGGTGGGTTATTTTAATTATGGATTACTATAGTGGTCAAATTACAAAATTGATAGAAGCTTTGTCCTCACTTCCAGGGATTGGAAATAAATCAGCACAGAGATTGGCTTTTCATATTATTAATATGCCTTTGGAGCAGGTAACAACATTGGTAACAGCGATTACAGAAGCAAAGAAAAATGTACAATATTGTAAAAAATGTTTTACTTTAACAGATCAAGAGTTATGTCCTATCTGTAGTAGTACAAAACGAAATACCAAGATGATTATGGTAGTGGAAAATCCAAGAGACTTAGCAGCTTATGAAAAAACTGGAAAATATGAAGGACTTTACCATGTTCTGCATGGGGCAATTTCTCCTATGCTTGGAATAGGGCCAAATGATATTAAGTTAAAGGAATTGATGAAACGATTGGCAGAGGAAACAGTAGAAGAAGTGATTATTGCTACAAATTCCAGCTTAGAGGGAGAAACAACGGCGATGTATATTAGCAAACTGATAAAGCCTACTCAGATTAAGGTAACTCGTATAGCCAGTGGAGTGCCAGTGGGAGGAGATTTAGAATATATTGATGAGGTTACACTTTTAAGAGCCTTAGATGGACGAGTGGAATTATAAATAGAAAAAGTTTTGCTTTATATCGGAGTTAGTAGACTAATGTTATAGTAGTTTGCTAACTTTGATTAATTTAAGGACAATTTGTAACGTTATTTAGTGTAGAATTTTTAATTAAGATATCTTAGATTTTTATTATAAACAAATGAGTCATGATTAAAAAAGGGGAAAATATGTTAGTTTATATTTATTCATTATTTCATAGAAAAGCACGTGTAAAAGTAATATTACTTTTTATTTGTACATTAATAGGAGTTATAGCAGGGGTTTATCCAGTACGTTTGATTCAGAAAATTGTGGATCTTGCTGTTATAAATTCGGAGAATGTTATCTTTGATATTTTACAAGTAGGAGGAGTCTATCTTTTTATTCAAATAGTTGGTGCTGGAATGGAAGCGATAGCAAAGGGGCTGGCAGGCTCTTTACAAGCAGATATCGCCTTTCGTGCTCAGCTGCAATTATTTCAGGCACTGACAAGAACAAAAATTAGTGCAATTAAAGAAAGCAATTTAACAGAGTTAAATAGTTCACTTGTAAGAGATACGGAGTGTATTAGTCAAAATTTAATTCAACCTTATGTAGATGCAATTCATTCTATCCTATCTTTTCTCTTTGGATTATATTTTATGTTGAAGATTAATTGTATGCTTACGCTACTTATTTTACCATTAGGTTTGATATCTTCTTTTATGATAAAGTATGTTACAGGAAAATCCTCTGAAAATTTAACGAAGCAACGTGAATCAATGAATGAATTATGGAAGGTATTTCATGAAGGAATTTATGGATTTTTGCCTATTAAGTTACATTATTATACGGAACAATATCTTAGTAAAATGAAAGAGAATGGGGAAAAACTTCGACATATACAAATTCAGCAGGGAGTGTTGGAAAGCAAGGTATTATTTTGGACAAAAACACTGTTTATGTCTACAATAGGAATTATTCTTGTAACAGCAGCGTTGTTAGTAACAAAGAATAGAGTATCTATAGGTGGTTTGACAGCGATTTTAATGTACAATCATATGCTTACAGATCCTCTTTTAAATCTTCTAAAAATTAATCAAAACATTGTAAAGGTCAATGTATCCTTTCAAAGAATCCAAGTTATTTTAAATCTGCCGAAGGATGAGGAAGTGGTACCATTTTGTAAAATAGATGAGGTGCAGCTAAATTGTATTTCTCAGTCTATAAAAGATCGCCAACTATTTCATGATCTGAATCTAAATATAAAAGCACCAGCTTCATTAGCAATATTTGGAGAAACTGGCTCAGGAAAGAGTACTTTAGCTAATTTAATTGTTGGGATTCTTTCACCAGAGAAAGGCACTATAAATTATAGATATCAGGGAAATTTTGTTTATGGCAGACCATATATTAGTTATATGATACAAGAAGAATATTTGTTTGATGATACCATTTTACAGAATATACGGATAGGAAATCCTGATTTATCTGATGAAAATTTTAAGCAGATTCTTAAAATTTGTGAATTAGAAGAAGTATATAAGAACCATTTAGAAGCAATTGGAGAGAATGGTTCGAAACTTTCTGGAGGAGAGAGAAAACGCTTGATGCTTGCGAGAACTTTAGCCGATCAAAAGGCAGATATTTTTATTTTTGATGAATTGTCTTCTTCTTTAGATTCTGACACATTTTTTCGAATTTTTCATAGTGTAGAAGCGATGCTAGATAATAAAATCAGAATATATATTGAACATAATCGTCAAGTAAAATCGTTTGTATCTTCTGTTATCTGTATTGAAAACGATACATATTTTTAATAAATAACCAGATTTTAGAGTGAATTAGAAAAAATGATAAACTCTAAAATCTGGTTATTTATAAAGTTAGAGTCTTATTTTACTCAAAGATTGACCGAATCCAGCCATTTAAATTGAAAACCATCTTTCCATCTACATCATCTAGTTTTACTGTTCCAAAGGCTCTGCTGTCGTTACTATGATTTCGATTATCTCCTAAAACAAAGATTTCATCTTCTGGTACAATTAAAGAAATATCTCCATTAAAAGAAGGTTCATTGATATAAGTTTCATTTAGGACAGTTCCATTTACAGTTACAATGCTGTCTTTAATTATAATTTCATCTCCAGCGATACCAATAACACGTTTGACATATTTATTATTTTCCATATCATGTGAATCGAAAACAACAATGTCATTACGATCGATATCACCAAGTTTCCAGAGCAGAAGTTTGTCATTATCATGTAAGGTTGGAAACATAGAACGACCATCTACAATACTTGGCTGTATAAAAATTAATAAGACAAAAGTTAGAACTAATGCGGTTCCCACTACTTCTACTAAGTCAATCAGTAATCCTTTTAATGAGGGCTTTTCTTCTTGAGATTCTTCTGTTGGGATTGTTTCATTTTTACTTTTATTTTTGAATGACATATGCTACCTCTCTTTTTTTATTTTTGTTATATCAGAAACATTATAACACAAGATAGGTATTCTGCACTAGAAAATTTATAAAGATTTTGTAAAACCATGATTGTTGTATGGAAACAAATTGTGTTTTGCTGAATTATAAAAATAAAGGGGATTTTAATTTAAGAGAAAATGGATAAGATGATTGATTATTTCTATATTTTATGATAGATTAAAATTATATTCGAAAAAGATTTAGGAGGGTAAGAATAGGAAATGAGAAGTGTAAAGGCACTATTGATATTAGTAAATGTTATAATAGTAACAATAGCAGTATCAATTATCGGATTGACAGCTAGGGATCGGATGAAGAATCAGATTCAAACTTCATTGGAGACTTATAAGAGTATACTTTACAGCGGATATGATGAAGTAGTGGAATATCAGGTTCAAAATGTGATAAGTCTTTTAGAGGGAATTTATGAGAGGCAGCTATCGGGAGAATGGACAGAGGAAGAGGCAAAGAAAGAAGCAATTACTTGTGTAAAAACTCTTCGTTATGACAAAGATAAAAGTGGTTATTTTTGGATTGATGATACAAATTATGTGCTAATTGCACATCCTATTTTGCCTGAACAAGAGGGAAGTAATCGTTACGAATTGGAAGATCAGAATGGAGTTAAGATTATTCAAGCAATTATGCAAACGATACAATCTGCAGAGAAAAGTGGATTTAATGAATTTTATTACACAAAGGCAGATGGAGTAACTGTTGCACCAAAACGCTCTTATTCTATGTTGTTTGAGCCATGGGGTTGGATTATAAGCACAGGAGTCTATATTGATGATGTTGAACAAGTTTATATGGAACGAAAAGCAGAATTAGATAAAGAGTTGCGGTGGCAGTTGCAAATGACAAACCTTTGTATGGCAGGTACGTTATTGGGTTCCATTATTACTTCTATGATATTTGCGCAATTTGTTACAAAACCTTTAAAGAAAATACAAAATCTTGCAGAACGAATGGCAAAATGTGATTTTTCTCAATCTTTAAATATGAAATCAAAAAATGAATTTGGACAAACTGCAGTGAAATTAGACTATGCACAGGATAAGTTAAAGTCTTATATTCAGGATATGTCACAACAATTGCAAGCGATGGCAAATGGAAATTTTACAGTTTCTTCAAATACAGCTTATGTAGGAGAATTTGAGGAGGTACAAACTTCATTAGAAATTATTACATCTTCTATGAATCAAACTCTTTTACAAATTAATCAGGCAGCAGAACAGGTGTCATTTGGTGCAGAACAAGTTTCAGATGGTTTTCAACAGCTTGCTTCAGCTACAGTGGAGCAGGCAGCAAGTGTACAAGATGTAGCAGAACGTATGGGAAGTATTTCCGATCAGGCACAGCAAAATTCGAAGAGTGCAGAACAGGCAAGAGATTGTGCAACACAGACAAGACAATATATTGATACTGGTATGCAAAAGATGGAAGAATTAATTGTTGCGATTCGTGACATTTCAACCGCTTCGGATAGTATTGAGAAAATTATTAAAAATATTGATGATATTGCATTTCAGACAAATTTATTAGCTTTAAATGCTACAGTAGAGGCAGCAAGAGCAGGAGAAGCAGGAAAAGGATTTTCTGTTGTGGCAGATGAAGTACGTAGGCTGGCGCAAAAATCGGGTGAGTCTGCAGATACAACACAAGAATTAATTGAAAATTGTCTTCAGGCGGTACGAAAAGGAAATCAGATTGCAAAAGATACAGCAGAGGCATTAACTGCAATTGTAGATGAGAATAAAGTAGTACAAAAGTTGACAACAGAGATTACAAAAGATTCACAAGAACAAGCAGAGGATTCTGCTTATATTAACCAACAAATTATGGCAATTGCAACTGTAACTCAGACAAATGCAGCTACTGTGCAGGACAGTGCATTATCTAGTCAAGAACTTCGAAAACAGGCAGAAAAAATGAAAACGTTGGTAGAACAATTTCAATTAAAATAAACAATTGTTTATTTAAGCAAAAAATAAGAAAAACAGGTAATTGGCGATGCCTGTTTTTCTTTTATGGGCTAAAGTAAAAATAATCGGGATTTTTTTGATAGGTTTGACAAGGGAAAAACCATGTGATACTATTGAACTTAAAGAGTGTTTTAGAAATTTATTGGATATTAAATTAGTGTCCATTTTTTAATAATGTGTGAGATAAAGAATTGAAAATAATAGGAAAGGAGCAATAAAATGGATAAAATGTTTAAATTAATAGATAAAGATATACGAAAGGCAGTTATTAAAAATTTATTAGATCGGATTGGGGAAGCAGTACAGGGATAGGATAATAAATAAAAATATGTTGAGGAAAACTGAAAGTAAGAGATAGAAACGGGAGAAGAGTCGTGGATAAATACGAATACAATATAAAAGCGGATCAAATTATGAAACTAATTGACCGAAGAGATTTTAAAACGGCAGCAAAGATTGCAGATGGAATTGACTGGCGTAGAGTAAGAAATATTAATATGTTGACTAATGTAGGCTGTGTATATCAAGCAGTTGGCAGATATACAGATGCAAAGGAAATTTTTCAGTTGGCAAGAAATCGAGCACCATTAGGGCGCAGACTGGTTTATCAGATGGCAGATATTTGTATTGATGCGGGAGAATTTGAAGAAGCAGAGAGTTATATACAAGAATTTAGTGAACTGGCACCAAAAGATACAGCTCGTTTTGAATTACTTTATCAATTAAGTAGACGAAAGGGAGAACCTATTGAAAATCAGATTGCAATTTTAGAAGAATTTAAAAAGCATGATTTTGACGAGCGTTGGTCTTTTGAATTGGCAAAACTTTATCATAAAGCAGGCTATAGTCAAAAGTGTGTTTCTGCCTGCGATGAATTGATTCTTTGGTTTGGAGAAGGACAATATGTAGATAAAGCAATGGAGTTAAAGATGCTTCATGCGCCACTTTCTCCAAGTCAGCAGGAAAAGTATAATATGTACTTAAAGAAAAAACAAGAAGAGAATCGAGTATCAGTTAGAAGAGAACAAAAAGAAGAGGTTCATTCTGGTTCTAATACAAAAGGAAGACATCAGAATGGAATGTATAATACAGAAAATTTGCAAGCAGCGCTTACAAAAAGTATACAAGAGATTATGGAAGCAGAAGAACGTCATAAAGCGTCTCGTTCTTCTGGATTATCTTATTTTGAAGAATATCAGAGTGAACAAGAAGAACGAGAAGCTATGTTTGCTGCTACTCGTGATTTGCGAAGAGAACGAGAAAAATTTAAAAATATGATGACACAGCCAATTTCTTCTTTGATTGCAGATCGGCCAAAAACGGAAGAACAAGAGTTTCCAAAAGATTTTTCAATCGGAGATTTACCAGTAGTAGAGAATCAGATGGAAGAAGACTTTGAGGAGAAAGAGACTCGAAGAGTTTTTGAAGCATCTGAAGGTTCTTTTGAACAAGCAGAAATATATGATCTACCAGAAGAAAAGACGGATGTATTGTTTGAAATAAATAGTGGAAAAGTAGGAAAGACTTCAAAAGGTATATGGGAAGAAACAGAAGATATTTTTAAAGAGCAAAGAAAGGAAGAGCTAGTTCAAAAAGAACAAGCAGAAGAAAGTCAAATAAAAGAAAATC
Source organism: uncultured Lachnospiraceae bacterium (assembly GCA_910579865.1). GTDB lineage: Bacteria > Bacillota > Clostridia > Lachnospirales > Lachnospiraceae > MGBC114844. Next base: position 26,120 of record CAJTXA010000010.1, on the reverse strand, counting down.
TTAAAGATTTAGAAGATACTTTTTTGGAGGAAACAGAAATTGAGAAGAATTTACAAGAACCAGAAAAGTTAGAAGAAGAAACTATGAATTTTTCAGAAATAGATTCTTGGGGAGATGCGTTTTATTATCAGGTTCCAGAAGAGGAAAAAGAAGAATCTGAGTATGTAGAAGTCTCATTTTCACTTGATGAATTAGATACAAATGAGATTCCATCAGAGATTTATTATCGAGTTTCTGATTATGATCCACAAGCATTTTTAGATAAAGTAAATAGTCAGGTAGAAATAGATGAAGAGGATCAAATAGAACAAGAGGATATAAAAGAAGAGGAATATGAAATAGAACAGGATAAACAAGAGATAAAAGAGGAAATAGATTTTGATGCACAAGAGGAAACTTTTGAAGAAGATTTTGAACAAGAAGAATTAGAGTATGAGGAATTTCCAGAGGAAGGAACAAAGGAAGAGTTTTATCAGTATATTATGTTACGTAGTTATGGTATAGATGAAATGCCAGAAGATACGTATTATTTGCCAGAGGGATATACAGAAAAAAGTCCAGAGGAACCAGAAGATTTTACATCATCTGAGGCAGACGAAGATAATTATGTTTATGGAATAGAAATGATACCAGAAGATGCTTATTATGAGGTATCAGGATATGATCCGGAAAATTATTTGGCTGGAAGAATGGAAAAGCAAGATTTTGAAGCGGAAATTTTAAAACAAAAACCACAGCTTAAGCCTGAGAATAGTTCTGAGAGGAAACCAAAATCGGAAGTAAGACTGGAAAGTACAGCAAGAGAAAAGCAGGAAAAACCAAGAGAGAAACAAGAAAGCAGATTAGAAATACAACAGGAAAATAAAAAAGAAGAAGCTCCATCAGAACTGTCATTGGAACTTAAGAATTTATTTGCTAATTATCTTCATATGCCAGGTGTAGAACAGCAGATAGCAGAAATTTTAGAAGAAACAGAGAAAATTGGAGAAGAATCAGAAACTTCTATGTTTGGAAATATCTTGCTTATGGGTGAAGTAAAATCAGGAAAGACAACATTGGCAGTTTCCTTAATTAAAACAATGAACCGCTTAAATGAAAGAAAAGGAAGAAAAGTTGCTAAGATTTCTGGAGATCGTTTAAATAATAAAGGAATTAAAGAGTCAATCAGCCGTTTAGCTGGTGCAGATTTGATTATTGAACGTGCAGGAGAGATGCGAGTATCTACTGTTACTGAATTATTAGCGGCTATGGCAGATTATACAGGGGGAATGATTGTTGTTTTGGAAGATACAAGAACATCAATTGAGCGTTTGCTTGCAGATGTTCCGCAACTGACAGTTTGTTTTACACATCGGATTGAACTAAAAGAGTGTAATATTGCAGAGTGGGCGGAAGCAGCAAAAAGTTATGCATTAGAGAATCACTATATGGTAGATGATATGGCTATGTTGGCATTATCAGCTAAAATTGATGCAATCTGTGCAAGTAAGAAAATGATTATGATGGAAGATGTACAAGATATTATTGATGATGCAATTGAGAAAGCAGAACGGAGAAATAAAAAATTATTTGGCAGGTTGTTTTCTAAGAAAAAGGATTCTGATTCAGTGATACTTCGAGAGAGTGATTTTAGCTAGTGACGATTAGAAGAAATGAATCAAGTAAAGTTGGAGGAAAAGAAATTGGAAAGTAAGAATGAAACAATACGAGAAAATGGGATGTTATTCCTGCTTGCGATATCACCTATTGTAATTGGATTTTTTTATTATATGATGGTGCAAGTACCAGTAATAGGAATGGTTTGGATGTATGTAGCTCCATTTACTGTATTATATTATTGGGGGTGGGTGGCAACCGTTTTTCGTTCTCGTTTTAAAGGATTTTTAAAAACGATGGTTTGGATGAATGGATTAGGGCTTATAACATTAGCTTTATATATCTGGCAGTTTGGGCTTTTAAAAGAAGGAGAACAGATTTCTGTACTTGCTGTATTGTCTCAACTTTATACAGTATCTTTAGGATTTATTACAACTTGGATTGGAATTGTTCTAGATGGGAGTACTTCAATAGAAACAGAAATTATGTCAATTGGGGCTTCTATTGTTACAGAGCTAGTATCGATTTTATTGATGATAGGTGCTGCTGTAATTGGATATTTTGTTGCAGAAAATCAGGAAAAGAAGAAGATAGAACAGGAAAATTTGGCAGAAGAGCCACTAGAAACTGGAAAAATGGAAGCTGTGTTTTCTGATAAGCAGATGGAAGAATATGAATTAAAGGATGCAGAAGAAGCACAGAAACAAAATATTTAATCTTCTTTTAAAATTTGCATTTCTAGATAATCAAAGTCAATACTATCAATAAAATTATCTTTGTAGAAGCGAACTTTATTATGGCGTTTAAATTCTGTTATATTGGAATCTAGCCAGATAGGTTTGCTTAAATCAAAGTCATAACAAACTTCTTCCATTGCAGCGAAGATCTTTTTTGTCCGAGTGAGTGATGAAATATCATTTTGAATTACAGTATCACATAGAAGACGATTGTTTTTAAAAATTTTAAACCAGATTTGCATAAAAGTCCTCCGTGGAATATAAGATTATTGGGATTGTTGCACTAAGTGCAACAGTCCTTTTTCTTTTTAGAATTTATTATATCATAGGAGGAATAAAAGAGGAAATGGTTTTCTGTTAAATTTTTTCTATTTTTTGTTTTGAAAATTACAGAAAAATAACTTGACGTTCTTATATAACAAGAATAAAATAATAACTATAATAAAAATTCTTAATTACTAAGAAAAGAGGAGTTATGATTCAATATAGATGTAAATCTTGTAAGATATCCTGCAACAGCAGTAATTGTAGTATTTGTGGTGAACGAACGAAAAAGGATTCTACTATTTATTGGTGTGAGTTTTGTAATATTCCTATCTATGAAGAACAATGCTCTTTGTGCCAACATACAGGACGCCCTCTTTCCAGAGATATTCGTCCAGTATTTCCAGAGGAACGTCTGTTGATAGAGATTGTGAGAGGAAAACCATTTGAATTTTTAGAAGAATCTGTTTGGAATGGTTCTGGAAGTAATTATTTTATCAATGGAAAACGAATATATTTTTCTATTTCAGGATTAAGGAATTGTAATACAGATTGGGTGCGTGAAGAATATGATAAGTTAAAGAAAGAGAATACTTATTTATACTTTGAACGTTTAATTGAGAAATGGATACAAGCAAATCAGAAGCGCTTTACAGAAATTGAAAAAGAGGCAATTTCCTATATTAGAGAAAAATGTAGTAACTATGATAGACGGGATTTGCTGGTTTCTTTTAGCGGAGGAAAGGATTCTACAGTTACTTCAGATTTGGTTTTACGAGCTTTTAATACAACACAAATTGCACATATTTTTGGAGATACAACATTAGAATTTCCACAGACACTTGCTTATATTACACGTTTTCGAAAAGAACATCCTAAAGTACTGCTTATGACAGCAGAGAATAAAGAAAAGGATTTTATGGAATTGTGCCGATTGATTGGGCCACCAAGCCGAGTAATGCGTTGGTGCTGCACAGTATTTAAAACAGGAGCAATTACAAGAAAGATACAAGCTATGTTTCGAGGAAAAGCACATATTGTTACTTTTTATGGAATTCGACGTAGTGAATCGATTACTCGCAGTAAGTATGAACGGGAATCGGATAGCCCTAAGATTACAAAACAAACAGTGATTTCTCCGATTATTGATTGGTATGATTTTGACATTTGGCTTTATCTTTTTACTAGAAAGATAGATTTTAATGATGCATATCGGCTTGGATATACAAGAGTAGGATGTTGGTGCTGTCCAAACAATAGTCTTTGGTCTGAATTTTTATCTCGTGTACATATGGCGGAATCTTATCAAAAATTTCGAAATTTATTATTGGAGTTTGCGATACAGATTGGAAAACCAGATCCCAAACAGTATATAGATGGTGGATTCTGGAAAGCAAGACAAGGAGGAAATGGAGTAGCATATGCGCAAAAGTCAGTAATTTCTTTTGAAGCCTGTGCAACAGAAGAACATACCTTTCAATATCAATTACAACGACCAATTTCAGAGGAGCTTTATGAATTATTTAAGCCTTTTGGGTATATAAACTTTTCTTTAGGAAATGCTCGATTGGGAGAGGTCTATGTGTTTGATCATATGGGAAAGATTGTGCTAAGGCTAGTGGGACGTAAGGGAAGCGAATTATTAAGGGTTACAATCTATAAAAAAACGATTGCAAATGCAAAAGGGTGGAAGGCAGCAGAAGAAAAAGTAAAATGTCAGATTACAAAATATCAAATGTGTATGGGATGTAAAGCATGTGTAAGTGTATGCCGGTATAATGCGATTCATATTAGTTATGGAGAAGGAGATAATGTATATTATAGAATTGATGATGCTGTCTGCAAGCGGTGTGGAGAATGTGTGGGACATTTTATTGCTGGATGTTATATGAGAAAAGTATTAAGCATTAAACGCTGAACTTGTTAATAAGAAGTTGACTTACAAAATAGGATAAAAAAATTAAGAGATAGAAAGGAAAAAGATGGAAAAGCAAAAGAAAATCCGACTGAAGGGACATGAAAGTTTTATGTTGCGAGATGGATGGTTACATAAAGGAATTGTAGCTGTTGCGAAAAATTCAAATGTTTTTTCAGAATATATGGGAGCAGATGCACTAGGAGTTGGAAGCAATATGGCAAAAGCAATTCGATATTGGCTAAAAGTATTAGGACTTACAAAAGATGTGGCAAAAAAAGGAACTTATCTAACCCAATTAGGAAATTTAATTTTAGAACAGGATAGTTACTTTGAGGATATTTTTACGATTTGGTTGTTGCATTTGGAGCTGCTTTTTCATAAAGAGGATGCAACTGCTTGGTACTTGTTTTTTAATGAAGTGATAGCAGATGAGTTTCATAAAGAAGAACTGTTTCGGCTTATGCGGCAGGCGTTAAACCTTTATTGTGGAGAAGGAACTTATTCCGAACGATCTTTGGAATCAGATGTAATTGTTTTATTAAATATGTATATTCGACAACGAGAAGAAAATTACGATCCAGAAGAAAAGTCGATTTCTCCTTTTTCCGCATTGGGTTTGCTTCAAGTAGAACAGAGAAAATATCGAAAAAAGCAGCCAGAGCTAAATCTACTTCATCCATTTATTGTTTTTATTAATATCTTGCTCTATCAAAAAACAGAAAATGGCAGATTGGATATGGTTGAAAAGCAGGGACGGATTGGAATTAGTATGGATGATTTACTCTATAAAAAAAATGGACCAGGGAAAGTATTACATCTAAGTCGAACGACCTTTCACCTATATTTGGATAAGCTTTCTGCTGAGGAGTATTTAGATATTAATCGTACAGCCGGATTGGATATGGTTTATTTAAAACCAGAATATTTAGATGTATTACAGATAGCACAAGATTACTATAGAAATAGAGAAATACAAAGGAGAATGGAAATATGACATTACAAGAAGGAATTGAAGTAAATGATAAGTTCCAAAATTCGATTAATCTTTCATTGGATTTCGATCATATGGAAAAGGTAGATACTTACATTCCAACTCGTTCCTCTTTAGAAGTATTGGAAAGTTATCTTGATCATGTGATAGGAAGAAAAAGAGAATATGCGACAATATTGATTGGACCTTATGGAAAAGGGAAGTCACATTTGCTGTTAATTCTTCTTACTTTACTGCGTGGTTCAGAGGATTGCAAGAAAGCAGCATCAACATTGTTAAAACGAATTCATACAGTAAAACCAGAACTTACAAAAAAGATAGAAATGGTTGGTATGGGGCGTAAGTATTTTTTACCTGTTTTATTAACTCATGTACAGGAAGATTTAAATCGAGCTTTTTTACTTGCTTTGCATGAAGCACTTTTGCGAGAAGGTTTGGAAAGCTTGGTGCCTAATACTTATTTTAGTGAGGCGATTGCTGTAATAAAAAAGTGGAAAACATACTATTCAGAAACTTACCAGAAATTAGAAGAACTTCTAATCCAAGAGAAAAAGGATGTAAAATGGTTAATTCGGCAGCTTTCTCAATATGATAAAAAAAGTTATGAGTGGTTTGTACAGCTTTATCCAAAGCTAACTTCTGGTGGAACATTTCAGCCAATGATTAATATGAGTGCTTTTGTTATCTATCAGTCAGTAAATGAAGTTTTATGTAAGGAATATGGATATACAGGTATGTTTTTAATCTTTGATGAGTTTAGTAAATATATTGAAAACCATCAACCAGAAACGATTTCTGGTGATATGAAAATCTTACAAGAAATGTGTGAATTGGCTAATAATTCGGAAGAAAGACAAATACATCTTACATTTGTAGCACATAAAAGTATAAAGGAGTATGGAACATCTCTGCCTGCCTCTGTTTTAAATTCTTTTACTGGAGTGGAAGGACGTATGACAGAAGTCTTTTTTTTGACTTCGATTAAAAATAATTATGAGCTGATTTCTCATGCAATTAAGAAAAAAGAGGGGTTGTATCAAGCGTACTGGAAAGATTCAAAGAAAGAGCTGATATTTGCAGAGAAATTTTATCAAATATCTGGCTTTTCTTCCGCTTTTTCTAAAGAGGAATTTCAAAAAATTATAGTAGAGGGATGTTTTCCTTTGACGCCGCTTGCTGCATATTTTTTGCTTTCCATTAGTGAGAAAGTGGCACAAAATGAACGAACATTATTTACTTTTTTATCAAAAGAAGAGCCCTATAGCTTAATTTGGATTGTACAAAATCGAGAAAAAGAGGAGGACTGGTTAATTGGATTACCAGAAATCTATGATTATTTTTCTTCAATATTTCGAAAGGATACTTCCTATCTTGTAATTCATCATGAGTGGTTAAAAGCAGACTTTGCTTTAAGCCAAACTGAAGATAAGATAGAAAGAAAGATTATAAAGACATTGGCATTAATACGAATGTTAAACAGACCAGAGGAGATTCGTGCAAGTGATAAAATAATCCAGCTTGGAGCTTATTTAAATCAAGAAGTTTATCAGATAGCAAAGGAACATTTATTACAAAAGCAATTACTTTGCTTTCGGGTGAAAACGGCAGCATATGATTTTAAGCAGAATATTGGGGTGGATTTAGAAGAGGAAATTCAAAAGATGGAACAGCTTTATTTTTCTGAAATTTCAACTGTAGAAGCGTTACAAAAATATAGTGGTTTTGATTATGAGATTCCAAAACAGTATAATCAAAATTATGCGATGACACGATTTTTTCAATATCAGTTTATACAAGAAAGGGATTTTTTTGAATTATCTAAGACAGAGTATTTATTTGAAGATAATTTTTCAGATGGAAAGATTCTGCTTTTGCTTTTAGAAAAGGAATGGGAAGAAAGGGAAAAAGCAGTAAAACAAAAGTTAGAAGTATTGAAAGATAGGCGAATTGTAATGATTCAGCCACAGACTATATGGGAAAAGAAGGGACTGCTTCGTCGGATTGCAGCTATAGAATATTTGCTACAAAAAGAGGATTTTTTGGAACAGAATCAAGTGATACAAGAGGAGTTATTACTTTCACAAGAGGATGTTCTATATGAATTAGATCAAGTACTGCAAAGAATGTACCATCCAGAGTATGGTAATAGTATTTTATATGTATATAAAAGAGAGGATAACAGTTTTATAAAAGGAGAATATCTTTGCTACAAAGATATTACACAGATGCAATATAACCGAATTTTAAGTCAAGTATTAGAGGAATATTATTATCGAACACCTATAATTAATCAGGAGCTTGTAAATCGAAATCATATTTCGGCTCCAATTCGAAAGGCTAGAAATCGAATTGTAGAAAAACTATTAAAACAGGAAGATTTACATTTATTTGAAACAGGAACTAGTCCAGAGGCCACAATATTTCGGGCTACTTTATGGCATACAGGATTGGTTGGAGAACAAAAGGAACCAGATTTGGCTCTTTTGCAGTTATTAGAACAGGTAGAAATATTTATAAAAAAGGCGGAAAAACAAAAGTGCTGTTTTGCAGAACTATACCAGATATTGCAAGGAGAAGCAGTTGGAATAAGAAGGGGTGTGATCCCTATTTATTTGGCTTATTGTTTTATGAAGTTTCCTGGAATGACAGTGATTTATCGGAAGGAAAAGGAAATTTCTTTTCAGATGGAAACTTTAGATCAAATAAATGAAGAACCATCTGAATATTATCTTTGTACAGAAGAAGGAACATTAGATAAAATAGAATATTTAAAAAAGATGGAAGATTTATTTCAAGAATATGGAAGTAAAAGTGCAAAAGATAGAAACTGGAATCGAAAAATTACAGAGTCAATTGCTTATTGGATTCGTTCGCTTCCTCAATATACATTACTATTTACACAACCAATTACTGGAATGGAAGAACAGGAATTTCAAAAGATGTGTGAGTTCCGAAAACTATTTCAGCGGCAGGAAATTAATCCATGGGAAGTTTTATTTTTAAAATTGCCACAGATATGCCAAGAAAAAGAAGAACATTTTATAACCATATTTGAAAAAGTTGTTTTTTGGAAACAGATCTTAGATAAGCATATTGGAATGGTAAAAAAGGAAGCGGCAAAAAAAATAAAAGAATTGTTTTATTGCAGAGAAACAGAGGATTTGGCTCAAGGGTTAAAATTGTGGTATGAAAGGCAAAAGGATAAAATAGAGCAAAGGTTATATGATAGTACAAGTAATTATTTTTTAAATTATATTCGGGAACTTTCTACTCATAATGAGGAAGAAATTGTATCTCGGATTAGTAAAATTTTATTGGATATATTTATCGAGGACTGGAATGAGGAGTCATTAGAGAAATTAATTCAAAAATTAGAAAAAATTAAGTCGGAGATAGAGGAGAAACAGGAAGAGAAGGAAGAAAATATCACAGGAAGGATTCTTATTGAGGACGAAACAGGAGAGATACTTAAAAAATATTATAGGAGAGGGATAGAGGAAACAAATGCGTATATTTTTCAGAATACTTTGATGGATTTAGTGGAAGAAATTGGGGAATCAGTAGAATTGGAACAGAAAGTGGCAGTATTGGTAGAAGTATTAAAGGAATTGATCTGTAAAAATAAATAATTATTAGGAGATCAATTATTTTTAAATTAGCTATATGATAATAAAATACTTTAATTTTCAATATTGTTTACGATTTAGATAAAAATAGTGATAATCATTTTAGAAGGGCTGAAAAGATATGGTAAGATATATGGATTATGCAGCTACTACTTTTCCTAAACCAGAGTGTGTACTTAATAAAATAGACAAAGTAAACCGGACACTTGCAGTAAATACAGGACGGGGAGCTTATCGAATGGCAAGAGAAGCTGTGCAAATTATAGATGAAACAAGAGAGAAAATAGCAGATTTGGTTTGCGCATCAGATGCTTCTAGAGTGGTGCTTTCACCCTCTGTTAGTGTTGCATTAAATCAAATTTTAAGGGGAGTGAATTGGAAAACAAAAGATGTGGTTTATATTTCGCCATATGAACATAATGCAGTAATTCGGACGTTATATGATATTCAAAAGAAAGTAGAAATTCAAATTTGTCAAATCCCATTAAAAAAGAATTTAGAGATAGACTTAGAGGCGCTTTCTTATCGATTTTCTGTGCAAAAACCTTGTTGTGTTTGTATGACACATATCAGCAATGTGACAGGATATATTCTGCCAATAAAAGAGGTGGCTCAACTTGCAAAGCGATATAAGGCACTTGTAGTAGTAGATGCGGCACAGTCGATTGGATTATTACCGATTGATGTAAAAGAGATGGAAATTGATTTTCTTGCTTTTACTGGACATAAAAATCTATATGGAGCGTTTGGAGTTGGAGGATTTATTGCTCAATCAGAATATCCTCTCCAGATTGTTTTAAGTGGAGGGACAGGGAGTGATTCAAAGAATTTGGAGATGCCAGAAAAAATGCCAGGAAGATATGAGTTTGCTAGTCCCAATATAGGAGCGATTGCTGGATGTTTAGAGGGGATAAAGTGGGTTCAGATAAGACAAAAAGAACTATTTAAAAGGGAAGAGGAATTGACAAAGCAGCTTTTAGATAGGTTAGAAAAGGTAGATGGGGTGAAAGTTTGTCGTATGCCAGAAGGAAAACAGATAGGAATTGTATCTTTTTGGATCAAAGGGTATCGTTCGGAAGAAATAGGAATGATTTTAGATGAGGATTATAATATTGCTGTGCGATGTGGATATCATTGTGCAGCTTATATTCATAAGTGGCTGAAAGATGAAGAGTATGGTGGAACGGTACGAGTTAGTGTGGGATGGGAAAGTAAAATGGAGGATGTAGATGTATTAATCAAAGCGATACAGGATTTGACAGAGAAATAGAGTATATTTTTATAGAAAAAAAATTATTTGGAAAGGAACGAAAGGATGGAAAAAACATCAGAAAAATTGTCAGAAAAAAAATTGCAGTTGTTGATGATGGAAGTACTGCAAATGGAGCGTAAAAATTTAAGAACAAAAGCAAAAGATGATGGAAAGATGGCAGAGGATATTGCAAGAACAATTATTGCATATGCCAATCAAAGATACTGATAAGGAGGGTATCATGAAATTTGAACGGTTGATTCTGCATAATTTTATGCGTTATAAAGGAAGAAATGAGTTAGAATTTAGTTGTGATGAACAAAAAAATGTAACAGTGGTATTAGGGGATAATACTGTTGGAAAGACAACTATTGCACAAGCATTTCGTTTTGGTTTGTATGGGGAAATTCAAATAGAGAATGGAAAAATAAAAGAGGACTATCAACTTTTAAATAGTGATGTTGTTTCTTCAATGGATAGTAATGCAAGAGAATCTGTTTTTGTGGAAATTACGCTTTCTAATGATGAAAAACGATATGAAATTCATCGAGAAATTGCTTATATTCGGAAATATCCTTCTAATGTTTTAACAGAGAGTTATAGGAAAAAAAGTTTAAGCTTTTCAGAAAACTATGGAGGATTAAAAGAGATACCAGAAGAAGAGATGGAATCTGTAATTCAGGAGATGTTTCCAAGAGATTTAGCAGGTTATTTTTTATTTGATGGAGAGAAGTGGAATACTGGAAATTTGGGCGGAATAAAAGAAAACATTAAAGAGTCTGTTCATAAGTTGACAGGATTATCTTCGGCTGAAAAGGCGATGTTTCATATTGTTGATATGGGAAAGAATTCAGCAGTTGGAAAGATGAAAGCTAAAATTACAGGAGGCGGTGCAATTTATGATAGTATTCAGGCAGATAATGATAGGGATATAAAAGAAGTAGAGAATGTTGAAACTAAGTTGGAAACAGATAAAAAAAATATTGTTTATTATGAAAATGAAATTAGGAAAATTGAAGAATTTTTATTAAATAATGAATCAACAGAGGCAATGCAAAAGAATTATAAGGGGATGGAGCAACTATATCATGCAAAACAGAGAAATGTAGAATGTGGATATAAGAATCTTATGAACTATTTTAGTGAAAATATTGTTGCCTATTGTGCAATGCCAATGATACATAGAAGCATTGCTCTTATGAAAAAGGCTGATATGGAACAAAAGGACATTCCCTATATGAAACAAGCAACAATAGATTATCTGATTCAAAAAGGAGAATGTATTTGTGGTGCAAAAATTACAAATCAATCAGAAGCTTATCGGCATTTGATGGACCAGCGAAATTTTTTGCCACCAGCTTCGATTGGTTTATTGTTAAATGATTTTGAAAAGATTGCTCGTCAGTGGGAAAGAAAAGGGGAAGCAGTAAAGGAAGAGATAGAGGAATTAGCCTTAGAGATAAGTAAAGATCAGGAAAGTTTTGAAAAAACCTATAATCAATATATAGAACTTGGCAGGAAATTAGACGGGAGTGAAAATTTTGAAGAGAAACGTGCAGAACAAAAACGTTTAGAAGTACAAAGAAATAGTTATATTCGTTCTCAAGGAATACATGAGGAAAAAATTCAAGGGTTAAAGACAAGAATAGAACACCGAGAAAAAGAGCTGTCTTCTCTTGCGTTAAGAAATGCAGAAAATAGAAAATGGAAATCTAGAGTAGAGATTGGTAAACAGCTTTATCAAAAGATTGCAGGTGATTATAAAAAGAAAGAAAAGGAAGTATTTGAAGAATTAAATAAAAGAATACAAATTAATTTTCATCAGATGTTTAATGCAAAAGACAAAAAAATTGTATTGGATAAAAAATATAATATTAAGATGATGTATCAAACAGAACATGGATATACAGAGGAGAAAAATTTGTCAGAAGGAGAAAAAATAGCACGAAATTTTGCTTTCATTACAACCATTATGGAATATAATGCAGAGAAGAAAAAAAGTTTAAAAACACAGGACAATAGTACAGAGTTAGAACCAGAAACATTGCCGATTGTATTAGATGGACCATTTTCAAAGCTTGGAGCTGAAAATATTGGGCTGATTGCAAAGATATTACCAGAGATTGCAGATCAGGTAATTATTTTTATGTTGGAAAAGGACTGGGAACATACAGGATTAGAAGATTATGTAGGAAGCCGCTATCAAATTGATAAGGAAAGTGATGCAAAATCGGCATCATTAAGGAGGTGTAAACTTTCGTGTTAGAGCAAAAGATGGAATATTTTCGGAAGGAATTTCAATTTACAGGAAAACATGCACGGATGGCAGGAGAACTGTGGATACAAAATGACAATAGAAATAGTTATTTTCGACGGCTGATTGATTTATATATTCTTGCGCCAATTATTGGATTTCGTTTAAATCGAAAAGCGGAGGCAGATCATTCAGATGGAGATACGAAAAGTATATTTCCAGAACAGATTTTAAAAGAACGGGATAAGTTGGAATTTATTATGCAAATGATTTTAATGTTGGAATACACGGATACAAAAGACTATAAAAGCTGTGTAAATTTAGCATTTCGAGAGCCAGAAACAATAGAAGAATTTCAACAGTATTATAAATTATTTCATGATTATGTACGTGGAGGAGTTGAGGAACTTTATGAACGTTTGGTGATTAGGAAACCAGAATTAGATGAAAAGTATAAAGAAGAAAAAAGTGCAAATATTGTGGCTATATTAGAACGGTTTGGAGAGATGGAATAGACAATTTATTATAGGCTACAAAAGATAACAAAAAGTGACAAAAGTCCTTTACAATGGGAAAACTGAATGATATACTATAAAAGTATTATATCATACCAAAAGGTGTATAGGTTACTACGATAACGGTAGTATACCGAAAAGCTCTAATCCCATTCGAAAGAATGGGATTATCTTTTATCTCGGAGAAAAAGCAAGTCCCATAAAAATTATGGTTCTAGAGCATAGGGAAAAGTTGCTATCTAAAAAATAATAACTATGTTTTAAGCTGCGAGGGCGGTAGATTGGAGGAAAAATGAATTATCGTATTGGATTAGATATTGGTATTGCATCAGTAGGATGGACAGTTTTGGAAAATGGTGAAAAGGATGAACCAAAGCGAATTGTAGATTTAGGAGTACGTATTTTTGATGTAGCTGAAATTCCAAAAACAGGAGCTTCTTTGGCAGCACCTCGTAGGGAAGCTCGAACAACACGAAGAAGATTGAGAAGGCGACGTCATCGATTGGAACGAATTCGTCATTTATTGGAAAAGCAAAGTATTATAACAGAGGAAGAATTGAAAGCATATTATGAAAGTTCAAATCTTCCTAGTGTATATGAGTTACGAGTAGATGCATTAGAACGAAAATTAAGAAGTGAAGAGTTGGCTCAGATTTTGATACATATTGCAAAACATCGGGGATTTAAGTCAACAAGGAAAGCAGAGACAAAGGAAAAAGAAGGTGGAGAAGTTCTAAGTGCTGTAAAGGCCAATCAGATAAGAATGGAGGAAAAGGGATATCGAACAGTTGGAGAAATGATATATAAAGATGAATCATTTCGTGAAACTGCTCCATGGAATGAGAAAGGCTATTTGTTGACACCTAGAAATAAAGAAGGAAAGTATCTTCATACGATTTTAAGGGATACTTTGGTAGAAGAAGTTAGAAAAATATTTGAATTACAAAGAGAACTTGGAAATGTACAAGCAACGAAACAATTCGAAGAAAAATATATTGAGATTTTGACAAGTCAGCGTTCTTTTGATAAAGGACCTGGAAATCAGGCAGATGGTACACCAAGTCCATATGCAGGAGATCTAATTGAAAAGATGGTAGGAAAATGTACTTTTGAACCAGAAGAAAGACGTGCTTCAAAGGCAACATATACATCGGAACGATTTGTTCTTTTACAAAAGGTAAATCAATTAAAAATTGTGGATAGAAATGGAAATGTTCGACCATTGACACAAGAAGAAAGGCAAATTGTAATAGAGATTGCATATAACAAAAAAGAGGTAAAATATGAAGATATAAGGAAAAATTTATCTTTATATGAAAAAGATATTTTTAAAGATTTAAATTATGGAAAAGAAACAATAGAGAAAGTGGAGAAGAGCAGATTTATCTCTTTATGTTGTTATCATCAGTTTAAAAAGATTTTATCAAAATTTCATTGGAAGCAGTTAGAAAGAGAAGAAATAAATCAGTTAGATCACATTGCAGAAATTTTGACCTTGTATAAAAGTGATGAAAACAGAGAGATACGATTAAGGGAAATTCCAAATATGGAAGAGTATATTGATGATTTACTTGGAATGAATCCAAGTAAGTTTCAACATTTGTCTATAAAAGCAATGAAGAAGATTATACCTTATTTAGAACAAGGATTTCTTTATAATGAAGCCTGTGAACATGCTGGATATGATTTTAGAGGTGATAAAAAGGGAGAAAAGATGGTCGTTTTAAAGGGGGAAATTGTAAATCAAGTATTGGAAGAGATTCCAAATCCAGTAGTAAAACGATCGATTTCTCAAACAATTAAGGTATTAAATGCAATTATTCGTAAGTATGGCAGTCCACAAGCTGTTCATATTGAATTAGCAAGAGATATGGCGAAAAATTTTAAAGAGAGACAAGAAATTGAAAAGAAAATTAAGAAGAATCAAGAAAATAATGAAGCAATTGTAAAACAGATTAAAGAATATGGGGTAGCACATCCAACTGGATTGGATATTATTAAGTTTCGACTTTGGAAAGATCAAAATGAAATGTGTATGTATTCTGGTAAGCATATTCCAATTGGACGTTTATTTCAGCATGGGGAATATGAAATTGATCATATTATTCCTTATAGTATGTCTTTTAATGATAGTTATAGCAATAAGGTGTTAGTGGAAGCAAGGTATAATCGGGAGAAAGGAAACCGTTTGCCTTATCAGTATTTTGGAGATAAAGAATATTGTTGGAATAAATATGAAGTGTTAGTAAATAGTACAATTAAAGATTTAAAGAAAAGACAAAATTTATTAAAGAAAGAATTTACAGAAGAAGAGCAGAAAGCATTTAAGGAAAGAAATTTGACGGATACCAAATATATTACACGTGTTGTATATAATTTAATTCGAAATCATCTTTTAATGGCACCTTATCAAACTATTGGAAAGAAAGAAAAAATAAAGCAAGTGTATGCAGTAAATGGAGCAATTACTGGATATCTAAGAAAAAGATGGGGATTAGAGAAGTCTAGAGAAACAGATAAACATCATGCACAGGATGCTGTTGTAGTGGCATGTTGTACAGATGGTATGATTCAGAAGATTTCTAAGAATGTGCAGGGAAGAGAATTAGCATACGCAGAGAATTTTCAATTTATTGATATTGAAACAGGAGAAATTAGAGATCGATATAATTTTACAAGAGAGGAATGGGATAGGGAGTATGGAGTAAAGATTTCTATGCCATGGGATTGGTTTAAGAAAGAATTGGAAATGCGAATGGCAGATAATCCAATGTATTTTTTTGATGATTTAAGAAAAATGGGGTATCCATATCAGGAAAAAGTGGAACCAATTTTTGTGTCACGTATGCCAAATCATAAAGTGACAGGGGCAGGACATGCTGATACCATACGAAGTCCACGACATTATAAGGAGAAAGGTATTGTATTATCTAAAACCGATATAAAGCAGCTTAAACTGGATAAAAATGGAGAAATTCAGGATTATTATGATCCAGATAGTGACAGGCTGCTGTATGAAGCACTGAAAAAACAATTAAATTTATTTGGAGGAGATGCAAAGAAAGCATTTGAGAAGGAGTTTCATAAGCCTAAAAAGGATGGAAGTGAAGGTCCAATTGTTAGAAAGGTAAAATTGGTTAAGAAGCTAACGATGGGAGTTGAAGTGAATGGTGGAACTGGGATTGCTGAAAATGCGAATGGTTCTATGATACGAGTGGATATTTTTCAAGAGAATGGGAAGTATTTTTTTGTTCCGATTTATACACCTGATACATTAAAAAAGGAGTTACCAAATCGAGCAGCTACGGGAGGGAAAGCCTATGAACAATGGAGAGTAATGAAAGAAGAGAATTTTTTGTTTAGTTTATATCCGAGAGATTTGATATATATAAAAAAGAAAAATGGAATTAAATTAAATAAAAGTATAATAGATGAGAAAGAAAAGAATGAAGTATGGGCATATTTTGTTGGTGCTGATATAGCAACTGCTTCAATAGCTGGAATAAGTAATGATCGCTCGTTTGAATTTAGAGGATTAGGAATACAATCATTAGAAATATTTAAAAAATATTCAGTAGATGTTTTAGGAAATAAAGTTGAAGTAAAAAATGAAATGCGTTTAAAATTTCGCAGTTAATCTAAGAGAGGAAAAGTGATATGGGATATAAA
Organism: uncultured Lachnospiraceae bacterium; assembly: GCA_910579865.1. Taxonomy (GTDB): domain Bacteria; phylum Bacillota; class Clostridia; order Lachnospirales; family Lachnospiraceae; genus MGBC114844. The sequence goes on along the minus strand of CAJTXA010000010.1, from coordinate 9,298 downwards.
AATATTATGATATCAAATTCAGTTAAGTTATCTGTAAAAAATCAGCAATTACAAATCAATGGAGTAGAAGAGATAAAAATTCCATTAGAAGATATTAATTGCATTTTGATTGAAAATATGAATGTATCACTTTCTGCGTATTTGTTACAAGCATGTTCTGAATATGGAATAGCAGTTTACTTTTGTGATGAGAAACATCTTCCTAATGCAGTATTACTTCCTTTGGTAAGACATAGTAGACATTATAAAATGTTAAAAGCACAATTAGAAATAAATAAACCATTTCAGAAACGCTTATGGCAACAGTTAGTAACACAAAAAATTAGTAACCAAAGTCGATGTCTTAGATTTTTAGGAAAAAATGGCTGGCAACAGTTAGATAGTATGCAAAAACAAGTACTTTCTGCTGATAAAACAAATATAGAAGCAAAAGCAGCAGCATTGTATTTTCGTGAATTGGTAGGAGCAAAGTTTTATAGAGAAGAAGATTCCATTATAAATTCTGCATTAAATTATGGTTATGCTATTCTTAGAGGACTGATAGCTAGGACTTTAATATGTTATGGATTTGAACCATCTATAGGACTATTTCATCATAGCGAATTGAATAGTTATAATTTAGCAGATGATTTTATTGAGCCATTTCGACCTATTGTAGATTTGTATGTTATGAATCATTTCCAATATTTAGAGGAAGAATCAGATTTAACACCAAATATGAAAAGGGGGTTGTTTCGATTGCTTAGTTTTAATATGATAATTCAAGAAGAGAAACATTCTGTAAGTAATAGTATAGATAAGGCAATTATGAGTTTTAACAGTTGTTTAATGGGACTAAAGGAAGAATTGTTACTTCCAATTTTGATGCCAGAACAAATTCATCAGTATGAGTAAGTTTATGAGAATGTTAGTATTTTTTGATTTGCCTGTAACAACGGTTAATGAACGTAAAATTGCCACACAGTTTAGGAAGTTTCTTTTAAAAGATGGATATCATATGGTACAATATTCTGTTTATGCAAGAGTGTGCAATGGTAATGATGCTGTAAAAAAACATGAGATGCGATTAAATATCAATTTACCAAAGGAAGGATCCGTTCGCTTACTTGTGATTACGGAAAAACAGTATGAATCAATGCGAGTATTGTTGGGTGAAAAAACAATGTTTGATTCAAATGAAGTAACAGATTTAATAAATTTTTTTTAAAATTTAAAAGTTTAGAAAAGTTAAATGATAAAAATAAGAAAATAATTTGGAAAAAATCCTAGAAAATGTTGAATTTTCTAGGATTTTTTGCTACCTATTATATCATACCAAAAGATATAAGGGAACTACGACGTTAAATTTCGCATATTGATACTCCTTTCTATTATATCATACCAAAAGATATAAGGGAACTACGACACTGATTACTTTTACGCATGATGTGAAAGTATTATATCATACCAAAAGATATAAGGGAACTACGACGCATTTAAAAAATCTATGTATTCCCAATAGATTATATCATACCAAAAGATATAAGGGAACTACGACTGCTCATTATCCGTCCCGCTCCATGCGGTGATTATATCATACCAAAAGATATAAGGGAACTACGACTTGAGGACCTGTTTCTCCTTGAGGTCCTTGATTATATCATACCAAAAGATATAAGGGAACTACGACTCAATTGAATCCCCATCCTCTATTAATATGATTATATCATACCAAAAGATATAAGGGAACTACGACTTTTGCAATTTCATTTACAAAAGGTAAGGATTATATCATACCAAAAGATATAAGGGAACTACGACTTAATATATAAAAAATAACAAAAGGGGGAAATTATATCATACCAAAAGATATAAGGGAACTACGACGTATATTATACTACTATAAGACGAATGTGAATTATATCATACCAAAAGATATAAGGGAACTACGACATTATCATAACAATCTATACCATACTGTTTATTATATCATACCAAAAGATATAAGGGAACTACGACGGCTACGAGAATGTGTGTGATAACTGGAATATTATATCATACCAAAAGATATAAGGGAACTACGACGCCAGAATGTAAGGTTTGGATGATGGACAAATTATATCATACCAAAAGATATAAGGGAACTACGACTGTGCTTGTGTTAGGGCTTGTGCTTGTGCTATTATATCATACCAAAAGATATAAGGGAACTACGACGGCGAAGATTATAACAATTCGAAATGTCATATTATATCATACCAAAAGATATAAGGGAACTACGACGGAAAAAGTCCTCTCACACGTACTCTAACAATTATATCATACCAAAAGATATAAGGGAACTACGACTCCGGCAGAAGCAGTGAATATTGAAAATGTATTATATCATACCAAAAGATATAAGGGAACTACGACTGTTCAAACTCATGCATTAATGTATATATGATTATATCATACCAAAAGATATAAGGGAACTACGACTCGTCCCATGTGGCTGGATAGTTATAAGTGATTATATCATACCAAAAGATATAAGGGAACTACGACGTTTCTGGTAAAGTTAAAACATTCGGAACGATTATATCATACCAAAAGATATAAGGGAACTACGACACACTTACACAGAATGAACTTTATATTATCATTATATCATACCAAAAGATATAAGGGAACTACGACTCTGTTCAAATGTTTTATCTGAATATTTCAATTATATCATACCAAAAGATATAAGGGAACTACGACTGGAAAAGGTCAGCAGTATTTTATTAATAATTATATCATACCAAAAGATATAAGGGAACTACGACCATTCCAGTATTGACTCCAGCAATTGTTGAAATTATATCATACCAAAAGATATAAGGGAACTACGACGGATATTGTCATAAACATGTATGACTGGACATTATATCATACCAAAAGATATAAGGGAACTACGACCTGAAACCAATCGGCAACAACCAAGATATGATTATATCATACCAAAAGATATAAGGGAACTACGACATGTATTTTATACATTCATTCATTGATGTTGTATCATTTTAATTGACACCTTATATGCAAGGATTTAATGTATAATCAAAGAGAAATACGGAGGCAATTAAAATGGAAAAAAACAACGAAACTATGACATGGAGTACAAAATTCAGGCGGTAAAGCTCGCAAAGGAAATTGGCGGGGCAAAAGCGGCTGCTGAATTGGGAATCCCTGAAAACACCTTGTATACATGGATGAAAGCCGCAAGGGAAGGACGGCTGGACATTGGTTCCGGATCGCATACACCACAGACAGCCATGAATCTGGCGGAAGAACTCACTCTCCTGCGCAGGCAGGTCAAGGAGCAGGAAAAAGAAATCCGCCGTTTAAAGGAAGAAAACGAATTCCTTGAGGAAGCAAGCGCTTTTTTCGCCGTCAGCCGTCGGAAGTTTGCAAGGGGCAGAGAATGATGTTTATTGCCTTAAAAACGAAGGACGGCGTTATCAAAGGAAAAATTTCTTTCTACTGCCGGATGCTGAAAGTGACACGGCAGGGATCTTATAACTATCTGGCAAACAAAGACCGTTCGTGGAAATATCAGGATCTGGCGGACGCTATGCGGGCAATTGTGGCAGAAGATGAATGCAATGACACTTATGGAAGAATTCGTATGTATCAGGTGCTTTTGTTGAAACAGCCAGAAGGCGTCCGCATACCCGGAGAGCGGACCGTTTACCGCATCATGGAGAAAATCGGACTCAGCCACCGTCCAAAGCGCAAACCAAACGGGATTACAAAGGCTGACCGTGAGGCACACAAATCCGATGACCTGTTGAAACGGGATTTCACGTCTGCAGAGCCATTAAAAAAATGCATTACAGACATAACCGAAATAAAAGCAAAAGATGGGAAACTCTATGTGTCCGCCATATTTGACTGTTTTGACACTGCAGTCCTCGGACTGGCAATGGATACGAACATGAAAGCGGCACTGTGCAGACAGACACTTGAGAACGCTGTCCGATCGTATCCGGCACTCCGTGAAGCCGTGATACATTCAGACCGCGGAACACAGTATACCAGCGAAACCTATCGTAAAGTGGTTCATAAATACGGCATTCTTCAAAGTATGAACAGTGCAGGAGGACGATGTCATGACAATGCCCGTTGCGAGAGCATGTGGGCGCGGATGAAAGAGGAACTCCTCTATGGACGTTATCATACTGAGGAAATGAATATAGAGGAATTGAAAACCCTCATTTGGAGATACTTCATCAGTTATTGGAACAACAGGAGGATATGCTCTGCAAATAAGGGGCTCCCTCCCATAAGCGCGAACTTAATGAAAAACGATACAAAAAGTGAATATTGTAGAAGATTTATAAAATAAAAAATTCATGACAGACGCTCTTTCGTGTAAAATAATTTTGTGAAAAAATTTACCAAAAGAGGATTATCATGAATTTGCAAAATGATTTTAATAAATTAAACAGCGAAATACAAGAAGTTTTTAAAAACTGGGACAATAAAATCCTTCCACACCTGCCACAGCATATGGATGAAATAGCGAAACGCACTGGCGCCCTACAGAGAAAACGCAGCGTATGTTCCTGCATTGACTTGCTGAGAATTTTGTTTCTCTACGCCAGCTCAAATTTTTCATTCCGTATCCTTGCTGACGCTGCCTGTGCCCTTGGAATTTCCGCCATATCTGACACTGCCTGGCGGAAGCATTTTTCCAAAGCTGCGCCTTTCCTGCGTGAAATACTCCATTCCCTGCTTTCCGCCTTTCTTCCGGTAACGGATAGTTCTGCTTTTGATGGTGTGAAAAATGTTCTCCTGGTGGATACATCTATCATCCGTCAGGATGGGAAACAGCAGAATCAGCAGCGTATCCATCTATGTTATTCATTAAATGAAAACAGGATGAAACAAGTAAAGGTTTCCGATCAGCATACAGCAGAATCCCTGGCTCATTTTTCGATGAAAAGAGGAGACCTTATTATGGCGGATGCCGTATATGGGACAGCACAAAATTTTATTTACGCACAGGAGCAGGGCGCAGACGTAATTCTGCGCATCACACCAAAAAACTTCTGTTTGTATCATACAGAAGGGGAAAAAATCTCCTTGACAACCCTTCTGAAAAAAGCAGAGGAAAAGCATATGGAGTGGATCGATGTTTTCGGTTTTTGCAGATATAAGGGGAAAACAGGCTTTATACGGGTAATCGCCTACAGACTCCCAAACGAACAAGCAGCAAAGGCAAGGAAACGCAAAACCCGGAAAGCTTCGAAAAACCAGCACCAGATCCAAGCAGAAACGCTGCTTAGCGCCGGATGGATCACACTTGTTACATCTCTTGGGAAGGAATACTGTGGTGAAGAAATCATACATCTGTATAGGAGTCGCTGGCAGGTGGAGCTATTGTTTAAACGTTTCAAGCAGAATTTTTCCATACATACCATAAAAGCAGGCAGCAGCACTTATGCTGAAACAGAAACCCTGCTATGGCTAATTATATGGACGATAGTGGAACGTCAGTCATTCCAGGCAGAATGCTTTCTTGCGGAAAAACAGGAATGCTCTCAGTCTGTTTACGAAAGATGTAAAATTTCGTTCATACAGATAACAGATATTCTGTGCTTATCGTGGAGTCTATTTTTAGACCTGACAGATAAAAAATATACTCGCTGTTTATCAAAAAACAACGGCGGCGGATAAACCAAAATGATGTGTTCCATTCAGCAGTTTTACCAGGACTGCTTCGTTAAGTTCGCGCTTATGGGGCTCCCTCCTATGGTCAAACGACAGAGATATTATAAATCTCTGGATGCTGCAACTTAGGTATGGATATCCTTGTAATAAAAGTGTCAACTGATATTGACAATATCATTCTGTCTAAAAGCATGTACTTGTAACTATCTGTTGCTGGTCTTTCTTCAATTAAATTTTTGATATAATTTGTCATATTAATTCCCTCCTGTTTGGTTTGTTGTTTCCTTGTTTCTGTAATTATAATATCACATATTTATGTGATTATCAACACTTAAATCACATTTTTTTGAGAAAAATTTTATTGACAAAATCAGCACATCATTATATAATAAAAATAGGGTTTTGAAAGGAGGTGGAAGCATATTGTTACAATATAAAATAGATATAATAGCGGAACTGGCAAATGTTGGGATAAATACCACAACGGCAAAAAATACTGGGATTTTTGGGCAGGATACCATGCGTAAATTTAGAAATGGTGATACAAAAATATCTTTGGAAGTGCTAAACCGCCTTTGTTGCGTTTTGGAAATGCAACCACGGGATATAATTAAATTTGTGGAAACGGAAGAGGACAGAGAAAAAATAATCTCAAAAATATGTGAAAAATCTATTGACAATCACATAAATATGTGATATATTATAATTGTCCAAAGGGAACAAGGGCAATAATCCTGAAGAAGAAAGGAGGGAGAGTGTATAAAATGCCGGTAATATCAAGGTTCTATGGAATCGTAATCAAAATGTATTTTAGACAGGCAGAGCATAACCCACCGCATTTCCATGTTATTTACGGAGAGTATTTAGCAGAAATCGACATTAGAACGGGTGAAATGCTGGTTGGAGATTTGCCAAGAAGAGCATTAAAAATGGTTGAGGAATGGACTAGCCAAAACCGAGATGCACTTCTTAAAATTTGGGAAACACAAAATTTTGTAGAGTTGCCGCCGTTGGAGTAATCCAACGGCTGGCTGCCGCAGGAGGTGTAATGATGTTTTACAAAGTGAAAGGCGTTGAGCCGAAAGATAACTTTATTTTGTCTGTGACTTTTACAGATGGGATAAAAACGGAATATGATATAAAACCTTTATTTGAAAAGTGGGAAGTGTTTAATGATCTCAAGACCATTAAAGGACTTTTTCAGCAAGTGAAAGTTGATTTAGGGGGATATGGGGTTAGTTGGAATGATAAAATAGATTTAGCAAGTGAGGAATTGAGGATAAACGGGAAATTACAGAAATAAATAAATTTTAAATTATAGAAAGTCACTATTTCAGTGGCTTTCTGTTTTTGATAAAGTTAAGAAAAGGATTATATCATACCAAAAGATATAAGGGAACTACGACGTGAATATCATCAAGCATTGCCTTCTGCTTATTATATCATACTAATCATTGAACAAACAAAACCAGTAAAATCAAGAGTTTCAAGGTACAAGAAAGAAATTTTGCAACAAAATTGCAACAAATTTTCAACTTATAATACGTTATAATTTATGATAATACGTAGAATAAGGTACAAGTCTGATTTAATTATTTTGTACGAAAAAGGATATTTTCTAAAAATATTTTTAGAAGATATCCTTTTTGTTATGGTCAAGTAAGAAAAAACAGGAGGAAAAAGAGATGAGTCATACCATGTTAGAAACAGAGAGAGCAATTCTTTTTCGTGATGAGGAACATAAAAAATTTTATGATGAGAATTTGAAAAAAGTTCGGTATCAGGATGAATGTCATAAAGCATTACTGTATTGTCTTGGCATCAGTCAGGATACCAGAAGAAATATCAGTCAGATTTATGATTTTAAAACAGGAAACGTAAAAACGAAGTGTCTTCAGGAAGGCTGGCTGACCAATAGCAGCAGTAAAGTTGTTCGAATGGCATTTAATCTTTATTGTAACTATACACCAAGTATTTTGGATTATGAGGATACAGAGGAACAAATCAGTGAGTGCAGACAATATACCATAGAGGAATTGTTTTGTTGTTCCTATGCCCCTTATTTTTGGCAGGCAATTCAGATTCGTTATCCAGAATATTGTAATACCATAAGATGCGAAGATGGAATGAAATAGAAAAAGGCTAGTTTAACAAAAAGGATGGGAAATACAGGATAGATAAGGGAAAGAAATAATAGGCAGGAGGAAGAGAAGATGAGTGAAAACGTACAAGATGCTTGTGTCATTGCTGTGGCAAATCAAAAAGGAGGAGTGGGAAAGACCACCACTACAAGTAATTTAGGCATCGGATTGGTTCAACAAGGAAAGAAAGTATTGTTAGTGGATGTGGATGCACAAGGAAGTTTAACTGCTAGTTTAGGCTATCACGATTCTGATATTTTCGAAGTAACCTTAGCAACAGTGATGGGAGAGTTACTTTGTGAAGAAGCAATCGAACCCACCAAAGGAATTTTACATCATAAGGAAGGTGTGGATCTGATGCCAAGTAATATTGAATTATCTGGTTTGGAAGTATCACTGGTCAATGTGATGAGCCGAGAGATGACATTAAAACGTTATATTGAATTGGTTCGAAAAGACTATGATTATATTCTTTTGGACTGTATGCCTTCTCTTGGGATGCTTACCATCAATGCATTAGCGGCTGCAGATCGAATCCTAATCCCTGTACAAGCCGCCTATTTACCCATAAAGGGGCTTCAACAGTTAATCCGAACTATTAGCAGGGTAAAGAAACAAATTAATCCTAAATTAGAAATTGAGGGAATTTTACTCACCATGATGGATTATCGAACCAATTATGCAAAAGAGATTCAAACCTTGTTACAGGAAGCCTATGGAAAAAATATTACCATCTTTCACACCACGATTCCCCTATCCGTTCGAGCAGCAGAAAGTGCGGCAGAAGGAAAAAGCATCTATCAACATGATCCAAAAGGAAAAGTTGCTTCTGCCTATCATTCTTTTACGGAAGAATTTCTTATTTCTTTGAATGGAAAAGAGAAGAAAGGAGGATTTCACAGATGAACTTATCTGAGAAGAAAAGTAGTGCCAAGCAAATTCATCTGAAAAGTTTTGAAGAGTTATTTCAAACAGAATCAGAAGCAGTCCAAGGAGAACCTATTTTAGAAGTATCATTAGAAGAATTATACCCTTTTCCGAATCATCCTTTTCATGTTTGTGAGGATGAAGAAATGGAAGAATTGGCAGAAAGTATTCGGGCATATGGAGTGCTTTCTCCGATTCTGGTTCGAGAGAGAGCAGAAGGCGGATATGAAATGATCGCAGGACATCGAAGAAGGTATGCTTCGAAATTAGCAGGAAAAACCACGATTCCGGCTATCATTCGAAAGTATAGCGAAGAGGAAGCCATCATTTTGATGGTGGATTCGAATTTACAAAGAGAAAACCTTTTTCCAAGTGAAAAGGCAAAAGCCTATCGGATGAAGTGGTGTTAGTATATAAGTGTGGACAAGAAAAGTTGAACAATCTATACTATCAAGTGAAAGAGCAAAGGAGATGTGGATCTATGTCAATACTTTGGACAAAAAAAGTCGAAAGATTATGCTGCTTTTTTGAGTTCCTCATCCTCCTTTTGC
>CAJTXA010000009.1 GCA_910579865.1 uncultured Lachnospiraceae bacterium | reverse complement strand
TGCTGGAATTCTACTTCAAATTCTGCTATTTTTTGTGATAACATTGGTTTTCCTCCTTATTTAATATCTATTAGATACTATATAACAGTTTAGCTTTCTTGTCAATATCTATTAGACACTAAATAGAATCTGTACTATTTTTTAATTTAGTGGTATTATGATACTAAATAAGGAGGTGGTACTGTGCCAGCAAAAATTCCAAATAGAATAGCTACTCAAATTCGAATTAATGAAGATGTTTATAAAAAAACCAAAAATATTGCAAAATATGAGAACCGAAATACAAATTCCCAAATCGAATATTTTGTAAAACTTGGCGTAGAAGCCTATGAAAAAGAACATGGTATTATTTCAATTCTCGAAAATGAGTAATATCTGCTTCCCATAATTTACGCCCCTGCTCTAGTAAAACAATTAAAAATGCATTTTGTGCAATTCCAAGTCGGTATGCTTCCTGCTTGATATATTCATGTATCCCAGCAGGAAGTCTTATTTGTGTAGATATAATATCTTCCTTCTGCACTGTTACCACCCCTCTTATGAAATTGCTGTTAAATAAGCAATTTCCTGAAACTGTTCAATTCTCCTCTTACAAATTTGATAAATCTCTTTATAGGGAAGCCCATCATTCATTCCTATATGAATTTGATTTAAAATAATATTTTCAATAAAAGAAAGTTCATTAAGTTGCTGACAAGTTGCCAAATCCCTATCTGATATTTTAACCATTTTATTTGCTAATTTAGAATAAGTTATATAAAGCATATTGGCATGTGTACTACCTTGCTCTTTCGCATATTCAACCAGTTTTTTAATTACATTTGTTTCTGTATTTCTTATCAGCTTACTACGATTCCTTTGCTGAACCCATTCTTCTGTTTGCCGTTCCCATAGAAACTGACGCATCTGATAAAACTGATGAACTAATTCCACTTTAAAATCTGCTACAATATCTGTATTATCCATAAAAGTGATAAGAAGTGTTGCCTGTGATTCATTCAATTTATATATCTTTAGTGGTCTTCCTCTTTTTCCCGATTTCAAATCGGAAAAATCAATCTCTCCAAACTTTTCTATTCGTTTCCATTGCTCTTTTATCAGCCTTACAACAGATTCATGTTGATTTTTCGTTCCTTCTGCGATCACTAAACTATCTGTAAATGGCTCATTCCTGATAATCTTAACTAATTCCTGCATAGTGTACTCCTCCTTTCTCCATTTATTAAAGCCTATCTTTTCTAATTGGCTTTGATTGAACTGGACGGGATTCGAACCCGTTCCACAGCCTTACAGCTGCTGCCCCATCTGGCCTCCAATTCTAAAAATTCTTATTCTTCCTACTTCTCTGTTTCTTTTTATAACCTTGTTCTCTTCCTTTTCTTGATTTTATCTTTTTCCAATCTTATAATATTCTCATCCATTGGTTATCAAAATCCTGATATGTTGTATTTTTATGGATTTGTAAATGGAAAAAATGCTCAACTCATACAACATGTCAGCCAATTAAACTTTTTAATTACTTCTATTGAACGACAAGACAAAACAAAGCCAGCAAGACGGATTGGATTTACAACTTCCGACATGACAGATTAGCTTTTTTTCCTTCATACATCCTCTCCTTTATTTGAAAATTCGCCCTAGCATGAAGTAAAGTTGCTAGGGCATTTGTCATTTCTGCTATCCTACCCAACTCCTCCATATTAGCTTCTTGAATTCTTATCTGAATTTGCTCACAAATAAGATTGATTGTTTGATCAATCTTCTCCATTTCCTCCTATCCTCCTTTCTTTTTTATGAATTTTTCTGCTCTTATCTGTTACTCTCACTGTATGTATTTTTACAAATTCTTTCACAAATTTATCAATTGGTAATTTCTGCTTACTTTCTGGATTATAAAGAATCAAATAAAACTCTGTTTCCCGAAGCAAATACCATTTCGAAACTTGCAAACCATGTGCTCTTATACATTCTTTCTGTTTTCGATTGAATTTTTTGAATCGCATTTCAATCTCCCTGCCGACTAAACCACATCCCACCAATCTGCACCCACGGCTCTGTCCCAGGAAGCCATCCTCCAGAAGTAAAATAAAATAAATCAGATGGGCTTCTGTTCTCTTCTAGTGCTAACTGAATGGCTTCTAAAACAGCATCCGTTGGCTCATACTGTTCTGTATCCCATGCTCCATAAAACTGTATTGGTTGCGTCTGATAAATCACTCCTGCGACAGTACTAGGAAAAAGTGCACTATCTACTCTGTTTAAAACAACACAAGCTATGTAATATTGTACTTCAAACGACTCTCCCCGTGCCTCTGCCATAATCATCTGTGACAAAGCATCCCACTCAAAGTCAGTTAGCTTCCGATCTGTTCCATACCACTCTTCTGATTCTAACTCTGGTTGAGAAACAACTTGCTTCACTACCATAGGAACCGCTTTGATTGGATCTTCTATTGGCATTTTTATTACTGTATCAGCAAGTACTTCCTGTTGAGTAACAGGAAGTTGCTCTAAAAATGTTTGTTCTATATGGTGAGTGTTTGCATATAATGCTAGGATTGCTCCGATAGCAGCACCTATTGATAATAAAAAATATTCTTTTTTTAGCACATTAAATCCTCATCTTTCCTATATATTTTAATGGAAATATCTTTTAATAAGCACAGGAATTAGTTCCTTTAATGTAAAAGTTTCTGGTTGTTTCATTCGCTTATACCAGGTTCTTTCTGTCATATGCGCTATAGCAGCCATATCCTTTAGTTTCAAATTTTTTTCTCCATACCACCCTGAATGTAATCCCTTATAATTCCCCTGCTTTCTTCAAATTTATTCTTAAATTTAGACACATTCACACCCAGCTATTGGTGCTATCTATGCTCGTCTAACCGATTATGGACTTTCATTCTGCGAACAATCCTTTTCACTATAAATTTTAGATCTAATAGAATAATTCCTACGCATATCTTAATTAATTTGGGCAAAGTTGGATATGCGTCTATTACCTCTGCTGGTTTTCCATTAATACTTATCTCTTTAATCCCATGATATAAAGAATAATGAAAACTTATATGATATTTTTTGCCATCAATCAAAAGGCAAATATGTTTAATCGCTAAATCAACTCTCTTTTCTTTTTTTCTTAGTCCAATTCGCATTTTTCAACTTATTCTCTCTTTCTATTATCCTTCTTTCTGTCCAATCTGATTGAATGGAATTTCTATTCCTGTATATTCTGTAAATTTTGCAGAAGATACAAAATAACTCCACTGTTTTAGTTTTACTGCATATCCCCACGGAAACACACCATCTTGTAACCCTTGTGCTACCCATTCCTTCGATTTTCCCATTAGTTTAGCAATCAAAAGAATTGGAACATTTACAACAGAATTTTCTTGAATTGTTGCAGTTATATCAAAATCGTTAAAATAATCTTCCTGAACACCTAATGCAAGAGCAATCTGTTTCTTTCGTTCCTCTGTAGGTTCATTTTTCCCAGAAAGATATTGACTAATAGAAGACTTCCCTATATTGGTAAGGTTGGAAAGTTTCGTTTGTGAAATTTCCAAATCTTTCATAAGATTTTCTAATTTTTTTGCAAATCGCATAGAGTATACACCTCTTTTCTGTTTCTTTTTGCTTCATCATTTTCTCCTTTCACCTTATTACCACTTTTGTTACATTCTCCTGCTCCTTTTTATGCTCCTCTCTCCTATTACGCTACTATCTTTCAATTTTTAAATCTTCATTTTCCTTATGTTCCATCCAATCCCACAATATCTGTAAAATAAGGGCATTAGTTGATACTCCTAACTCCTCCCCATTAACTTGAAGTTTAGAGAATAAAGTAGTAGGTAATCTCAATGTAAATCGCTCTCTAGCATCTTTTTTCATCTTTTTGACGTCAACTCCCTTCTTGAATTACTATAACATATCGTCTTTTTGACGTCAAGTATCATATTGACTTTTTTTATAATATCTTTTATTATGTCATTATGATGTCAAAAGGAGGACTTATCATGATAAATAAAGACCCTTATACAAAAGAAACTGATTCTAGATTCACGCTACGTATTCCTACAGAATTACTTAATACCATTCGTGAAGAAGCTAAAAAAAATAAACGTTCTGCTGGAAAACAAATCGAATTTATTCTTGAAGAATGGCTTAACGAACATAGTTCCAAAGAATGAATAAAATCAAATCTGTTATTGTATATCCTTTTTTCTCCGCCTCCTGTTTCAATGCCTCTACCAACTCAACAGGCAGGCGGATTGTCGTCTGCTTTCTTTCCTGCTTCCTTTCTGCCATCACTATCTTATCTCCCCTTTTCTAGCTACTAAAGCTACATGACTTTCTACTTTTACACTATCTAATTAAGGTCGGAAAGTTTCGTTTGTGAAATTTCCAAATCTTTCATAAGATTCTTTAATTTTTTTGCAAATTGCATAGAGTATACACCTCTTTTCTGTTTCTTTTTGCTTCATCATTTGCTCCTTTCACCTTCTTACCACTTTTGTTACATTCCCCTGTTCCTTTTTATCCTGCTTTTCAAAATACTCCCAAAATATGTCTATACAAGTAGAATTAATTGTTTTCCCTTGATATTCCGCCTTTTCAAGAATATTCTTGTATAAATTTTCTGGAACAGATAATCCTAATCTCTTTCTTGATTGCGTCACTTATATGTCACCTCCCATTTCATTATAACATTGCGTCACTTTTGCGTCAATATGTTTTTGACGAAATTTTTATGTTATAATAATGTCATAATGACGCAAATATAAAGGAGGTTTCTATTATGCCATCTGATTTACCACGCTACACATTGCGTATACCACAAATCTATTTAGATAAAATAAGGTATATTGCTGAAGAAAATGGTCGTTCTGCTAATAAAGAAATTGAACTAATGATTAAACAACGTATCAAACATTATGAAACTCAGAATGGAGAAATCACTATTTCTGAAACTTAAAATAATTACTTAAAATATGTAACATAGTTTGATTTATATTGGTTCCCCGCCTTATTGCTTCTTCCCGTATCATTTTATCTAATTCATCTGATAAACGAAGTGTAAGGCGGATTATCGTCTGCTTTCTTTCCTGCTTCCTTTCTGCCATCACTATCTTATCTCCCCTTTTCTAGCTACTAAAGCTACATGACTTTCTACTTTTACACTATCTAATTAAGGTCGGAAAGTTTCGTTTGTGAAATTCCCAAATCTTTCATAAGATTTTCTAATTTTTTTGCAAATCGCATAGAGTATATATCTCCTTTCCGTTTCACTATCCACCACTTTCTTAAAACTGTCTAAGTTAAATATTGTTAAACTTTTTAAGTAAAAAAATATTCCCCATACTCATCTTTTTGAAGGTTTAACAGCATAGACCATTGTATAATATCTGCTTGTGAAAATTCAGTCTGACAAGTCATTTTCTTTGAAACAGCATTTCTGGAAACTCCTAATTTCTCTGCAAATTTCCCTTGCGTTCCATACAATTCAACAATTCTACCTCTTAATTTATTATAAGTATAAAGCATCTAACTTCCCTCCTTTCTTATCTACCTATAAGTTTAATACAGTTTAACTAAATTGTCAAGCAAAATGTTTGACAATGTTTAACTTTCCACTTGAAAGTTTAACTATATTAGTGTATTATATAAATTAAAAGAAGAAAGGAGGTTTCAAATGAAAAATGAATTAACTGCAAAAAGACTTCAATTAGCTTTATCAAATGCTAATATGAATCAGCAGGAATTGGCAGATAAATCTGGTGTCAACAAGGCTTCAATCAGCCAATATGTGAATGGTTCTCATGCTCCGTCAAATATTAGTAGTAGTAAAATGGGAAAAGTTCTAGATGTTGAACCAATGTGGCTAATGGGTTTTGATGTAGAAATGAGAAAAGAATTATCATCCGAAAGTGCCAAAAATGATATTGTCCTTTTAGAAAAATTTTCGCTTCTTAATGAACGAGACAAAAATATTGTTATGTTAATGATTGATTCTATGCTTTCAAAAAAAGAGAGTGGGGCAGATTAACCCCACTTTTTTAAAAATAATTCAATAAAAGTATACAAATATTCCAATATACTTATTTTTTCAATTCTCTCCACCAACTCAATAATTTTCTTTTGTTTTTCCTTATGGTCCATAATTAGTATCCCCTCTCTATAATTATATAAATATAATATCGAAAATTGTCGAAAAATGGTAGTCTTTAAATTAAAAATATTTAGAGTATAATTAGAGATTTTTGCCATAATTTTATTTTTAGTGACAAAAAACAACTTAAAGTTACATAATATATAAAATTTTTACGCAATTTCGCAAGTAAATGTTTACAATTAATAATTTTTATTATATTATTAAATAGAATGGAGGTAAACTAATGGATAGAACAAATATTATAAAAGAAATAATGGGGTATAAAGAAATGCGAATTTCTGATATTGCTAAAAAATCAGGTATTCCTTACACATCCGTAAAATCTATCCTTAATCGAGGCGTTGAGAAAGCAAATTATATGAATATATGCAAAATATGTGAATCATTAGGAATTACGGCAGATGAATTAGAATATATGACTAAAAATAATCCATCTATATCACTCCACAAAATCATTGTTCATTCTGACAAACGCTTAGAAAAAATTTTTGATTATTATAATAATATGGATGAAATAGGTAAAAATATTTTGCTTGAACAAATAAAATTTCTAGAAAACAAATATCCAAATCCAGAGTTAAAAGAAAAAACAACGTAATTTATCCTTTCATATGACATGAAGGAAAATAATACTGTCAATAAAAGAAAGGGGGAATTTATAAAATAATAAACAAAAAACTATTTATTTCTAATACATTTACTTAACAATATATTTTTTCTTTTGGATGTGCTGTTCTTTTCGGTCCACTTGCAGCATTTCTTTTATATCTTTAAGTATGATATAATATAATTTTTTATGATTTTACTATATTACAAAAAAATCATAGAAATCATTGTAAATTTTCTGATATAATAAGAAAAAATTTTATGCATTTTAACTTAATATCAATAATTTAATTAAAATTATATAAAGTGAGGTTTTCATATATGCGTAGTGATATTAGTCAAGCACTTGAAGAGTTTGAGATAAAAACATTTGGTAATAAAAAAAATATTGAAAAAGCAGAAAAGTTAGTAAATCCAGATGAACAAGTCCTATTCATAACACCAACAAACTGTATTATTACTTCTTCTAGTAAAAGAAAAAAAGAAACTTTACCAGGAATTGCGATTCTTACTAATAAAAGATTTATATTTGGATTTAACGCATTATCAAATACATCTCTGGAAACTATTCCTGTTAGTGAAATTAATTCTGTAAATTGTAAAGGGAATGGTATCACTGGAGGACATCTTGAAATACATACAATTACCAAAACATATGACATATTAGTATCATATAAAAAAGAAATCATGCAAAAAATACAAAACATATTTGAACAAGCAAAAAGCAATGCAAATACTAATGTAACTCAATCTGTGTTCTCTTCTGCAGATGAAATTGTAAAATTTAAGCAATTATTAGATCAGGGTATTATCACTCAAGAAGAATTTGATAAAAAGAAACAGCAATTATTAGGATTATAAAAAATGAAAAAAATTTTTAAACATTTTAACTCACTAACAAACAAAAGGAAATAAAGTTATGAAAATCATCAAAAATATTTTGCGTGGTTACTTTATATTTCTGTGTATAGTTTCACTTATTTTAATTCTTTTTCCCTCTAATGAAACTAATGGGTCAACATCCATACTAATGTTTATTTTTTTTGCAATTATAGTATTCTTTCTGTTTAAACCAACCAAAAAAGAAAAGTTAGAAAAAGCTAATAATATAAATACATATATAGAAGATGTGTCGAAACAAGAAACAATACCAACTACTGATGCTATAAAAGTTAATACTATACAACAAGAAGTACCTAAAGAAGTTTTAAATAGTATAAAAACATCATATACAGGACAACAAGCAATCAATGACATGAGAATTATTGATGAATCATTAGCCATCATGACAAAAACATCTGACATTGATACTTTTTTATCAAGGTATGATACAGCTATGAGATGTGTTCTAACACTTGAACAGGCAAAGAAATCAGGAATTCCTATAACATTGCCAGATGATTTTTCACAATCTTTGACTGATGCTAAAAATCAAGGCTTAAAGGGTGTTCTGTATCGTTCATTTAAAAAAGAATTAGATGAAATAAACAAACTAAAAACAGAACAGGGAAAATTAAACCAAATAAATATGAAGAAAAATTAAAAGAAATGTATGAAGATGTATTTGAATTTGTTGAAGAAAACGCCTATAATGATGTAATTCAAAAATTAGAATTTTTAAAAAATGGATAAATAAAAATAAAAAACTGTTTTGATTAAACCCTATCAAAGCAGTTTTTATTAATTTACTAATCATATCTTCCTTTTATTTTTCTGTTAACAATCTATATCTACGCTTATTATAGTTCCTTTTTATTCTTTACTATGATAGAATAGAAAAAAGCAAATATCATAAACAAAAGGAGATTTTCATGACTGGTGGCACAAGAAAAAGAGGTTCTACATGGAGTTACTATTTTGATTTAGGGAAAATAAATGGAAAACGTCAAAGAAAAGAAAAAGGTGGCTTTTCAACTAAAAAGGAAGCGGAAGCAGCCCTTGCTAAAGCAATCACCGAATATAATCATACTGGGCAAGTATTCCAACCTTCTGAAATCACAGTCGCAGATTACTTAAATCAATGGTATGACTTATATTGCAAACCAAATTTAAAATATAATACACAAGTAGGCTATCTACGAATAATAGAAGGACATTTAATACCCAAATTTGGAAAATACCGTTTAAAAGCTCTTTCCCCTGCAATTCTTCAAGAATATGCAAATGATTTAAAAATGAATGGCTTTTCTAAAAACCATATTACTGGTATTCTTTCTATATTTCGTTCCGCTTTAGACTATGCAGTAGAACCACTACATTATCTTACCGACAATCCCATGCATTATGTGAAATACCCAAAAGTAGAAAAAAAACCTCGTGAAAGAATTATTCTGAAACTGGAAGAATGGGAAAAAATTATAGAACGTTTTCCAATCGGCTCCCGTTTTTACATTCCTCTTATGATTGGTTTTTATACTGGTCTACGAATTTCAGAAGCCTTTGCTCTTACCTGGGATGATATTGATTTAGAAAAGCGAGAGATTCATGTCAATAAGCAGGTTGTAAAGCGTAACTTTGGAGCAGATATTCGAAAAGTAATCGAAAAAAAAGGAAAAAAAGAACTACATTCCTCTTGGTATTTTACTACTACAAAAACATCCTCTTCCACACGAATTGTAAAATTTGGTGAATCACTTTACCAAGCACTCAAACAAGAACACACCTCACAATTAAAAAATGAAATAAAATATGGTGAATACTATATAATTCATGTAATAAAAAAAGAAAGAGATGAAAAAGGAAATGAAATTCAACGAATCGTTCCTGTACAAAAATGCTTAGAATCTTCACTACCTCGTGTTCGGATGGTTTGTGTTGCAGAAAATGGAGATTATACTTCCACAGACTCTTTTAAATATTGTTCTCGGATCATTCATAAAGAACTACTTCTTTCTTTCGATTATCACTCTCTTAGGCACACACATGCCACTATTTTAATTGAATCTGGAGCAGATATAAAAGATGTGCAAGTTCGATTAGGACATTCTAATATTCAAACTACATTGCAAACCTATGTACATGATACCAAAGTTATGGCAGCCCGATCCGTTGATATTTTTGAATCTGTTGTAAAACAAAAAAGATTTTCATAGCTTTCTTTACATCAACCTATATAAAAAAGGATCATACCGTAAAAGTTCAACGGTTCAATCCTTTTTTCTTTTTTTCGTGCTTTTTCAAAATTAGGGTGGCAAATTGGTGGCAAATTCCCTATTTTTATCATCTAAAATCTTTTCTATTCCTTATTTTATCAGCTTTAATAGACAAACAGTCTCCACACCAGAAGTCTGTGGAAACATATCCACACAACAAACTTTTCTCAGTTGATAGCCATATTGTTGTAATATAACCAAATCTCGTGCAAGACTAGTAGGCTTACAGGACACATAAATAATCTTTTCCGCCCGAATATCCCTAGCAACCTTCTCAAGTGCTTTTGGATGTACGCCATCTCTAGGTGGATCTAATACAATAAAATCTGGCCTTTCTTCTATTTCATCAATTATTTTTAATACATCTCCTGCAATAAATTCACAGTTAAAAAGTCCATTAAATGCTGCATTTTCTCTAGCCGCCTGCACTGCTTCTTCTACAATCTCTACCCCAATCACCTTTTTTGCAACAGGTGCAAGAATTTGAGCGATTGTACCAGTTCCACTATATAGATCAAAAATCACCTTATCTTTCGTGTCCCCAACATATTCTCTTGTTATCCGATAGAGTACTTCTGCTCCAAACGAATTTGTCTGAAAAAAGGAAAATGGACGAATTTGAAATTTTAAACCAAGTAATTCTTCATAAAAAAAGTCTTGTCCATACAATATGGTTGTTTTATCATTTCGTACTACATCTGCCAATGAATCGTTTAGTGTATGAAGAATTCCTCGAATTTCTCCTTCTAATGAAAGTCCAAGTAATTGTTCTATTAATTTAGAAAGTTTTAATTGTTCATATAACTGTCTTTCTTTCTCCTCTGTAATCCCAGCCGTTTTTAAAGAGTCACTACTTGCTGTTACTAAGTCAATTAAAATTTCTTTCGTCTTTCCTGCTTTTCGAATTAATAGATGCCGCAAAATTCCAGTATGCTGCATCTTCTTATAATATGTTGTTCCAAGTTCTGTAAAATGCTTCCATACACAATCAAGAATTTGATTATAATCTTGATCCGCAATCTGACAATCCCGCACAGTAAGTAAATCATAAAAACTTCCCTTCTTATGTAGACCAAGCGCCAAAGGCCCTCCTTTATACTCATCCCCAAAAGAAAACTCCATCTTATTTCGATATCCCCATTGGACAGGACTAGCTTGAATTCCTTCAAATAAATAAGAAGAACAAACTTCATCCAATAATTTTTTTACTTGTTCCTTTTTACGTTCTAGCTGTGCTGAATAAGAAAGCGTCTGAAGACTACATCCTCCACACTCTCCAAAATAAGGACATTTTGGATTTTCTGTTTCTGTATCTGCTTTCTCTAAAACTTCTAACAATCGTCCCTCACATTTTTCTTTTCGAACTTTTGTAATTGAAACTCTTACTTTCTGTCCAGAAATTCCATCTTTTACTATAACTTTCTTTTCCTCTCCTTCAACCCATAAAATAGCCTTATTAGGAAAATCTACACTTTCTATATACCCTTCTACAATCTGACCTTTTTTCATTCTAATCCTCACCTGCTTTTCATTAAATACACTACTAATTTTTTATTTCTTTCTTCTTTCCTATGTTCTTTTCTTTATATAGAAAGAAAAACAGCGGGTTTTCAAACCCGCCCTTTTCTTTTTAAAAAATTTAATCTTTTTATAATCAAAAATCTATTTATTTTACTTCTTCCTTATCTTTTTCGCCTTCAAATTCCTCTTCAATTACTTCTTGTATTATTTTTTCTACTGCAGTATCTTCATTATCTTCTGCTTTTTCTTCTGTCTTTGTTTCTTCTGTTTCCTTTGCCTCTTTTGCTTCGTCATCTTCATCGTCAAAAAAGTCATCATCAAAGTCGTCTTCAAAATCATCTTCAAAATCTTCTAAACAATCTGGAGTCAGATAGCGATAAATGGCATAAGCAATCCCTGCTACTGCACCAACAATTCCTAATATCAAACATATTTTTTTCTTTTTTTCATCTTTTTCTGTTTTTCCAAGAATTTCATTCACCTTAACCATGTTAATCATCTCTTCTAATTTGTCAAATCTACTCATCTTGCACACCCTTTCTTTCACTTGTTTCTTATTTTCATTCCATATATAACTGTTATCTGCATCGCTATCCATTCTCTGTCAGTAAAAAATGCAAACCTATTTTCTAAAATTTATCCTGATTAAACTCTACTTTTGTTTTTTCACTTTTTCTGCAGCTTTCGATACAAATTAGTATACTCTGAATTATAACACATTATTCTAGTTTTTGCTACTTTTAAAGGAAAATATTTTATTTTTTTGTAATATTTAGTTCTTCTTTCTTTAACTGCGCAAAAGAAGCAAACATTTTTTTAATTCCCACTCGTTCAAATTCCACAGTAACTTCAAAGTCACGCCCTCCAGAAACAATCTCTTGTACAATCCCTTTTCCAAATCGAATATGATATACAATATCGCCAATTGTATAATCCAATCCTTCCTTTCCTACTGTTCCAAACTGTTGTTTTGGTTTATCTACAAATGGCTTTGTTTGAAATATTGTCTGTGCTCTTTGAATTGTATTCTGTTTTGGCATCTCTTGAATTTGAGAAGATGAACTCAATCCCTTTCGTAACTCATGAGAAATCTCTTTTAAAAAACGAGATGGAAGATGATGTTGTATCTCTCCACGAATCATTCTTTGTTCTGCAAAAGAAATAGTAAGACTTTTCATTGTTCTAGTAATTCCTACATAGCAAAGCCTTCTCTCTTCCTCTAAATCCGCTAAATTTCCAGAAGAAATACTAAGATAACTTGGAAATACACCCTCTTCCATTCCACATAAAAAGACCTTTGGAAACTCTAATCCTTTTGCACTATGCAATGTCATTAAAGCTACATAATTATCAGACTGATTCAAGCCATCAATATCTGCAATTAATGCAACTTCTTCTAAAAATCCACTTAAAGAAGGTTCCTCTTCCTTTTCCTCATAATCCGCAATTTTACTAATCAATTCATCGATATTTTGGTTTCTAGCTTCTAGTTCTTCCGCATCACCCTCTAACTCCATTCGATAGGCAATTGTTTCAATCACTTCTTCTAAAAGTGCCTTTAAAGATAAATTTCCTAATTTACTACGAAATTCCAATATCATCTGAACAAATGCTTCTAATTTTTTTGCTGCACGTCCCAAAGCTGGAATTTCTTTTGTTTTACACAATGCATCAAAAAAACAAATACCCTGTGTATCTGCAAACTCCTGTACTCGATTTATTGAAGTTATACCAATTCCTCGTCTTGGTATATTAATAATTCGTTTTACAGATAGATCTTCTCTTCCATTCTCTATCACTTTTAAATAGGCCAATAAATCCTTAATCTCTTTACGAGCATAAAAATTAATTCCACCAAATACCCGATAAGGGATATTCTCTCTTATAAATTGTTCTTCTAAAATACGAGATTGTGCATTTGTCCGATATAATACAGCGCAGTCTTTATAATCAAACTCTTTTCTTTGTACCCTATTTCGAATTTCATGCACGACTCTTTCTGCTTCCTGATATCCACTTTCACATGGCAATACACAAATCTTCTCTCCTGCATCTTGTTCTGTCCAAAGTGTTTTCTCTTTACGTCCTCTATTATTCTGGATTACTTGATTCGCTGCATTTAAAATATTCTTAGTAGAGCGATAATTCTGTTCTAATTTAATTACAACTGCCTTTGGATATACTGTTTCAAACCCTAAAATATTTCTAATATCTGCTCCTCGAAAACGATAGATTGACTGATCATCATCTCCTACTACACAGATATTTTGCGTTTCTCCTCCAAGTAAATGAATCAATTGAAATTGTACTAAATTTGTATCCTGATACTCATCTACCATAATATATTGAAATCGTTTTTGATAATACTGCAACACATCCTGATTTTTTTCAAATAGCTCTACTGTTTTACAAAGTAAATCATCAAAATCTAATGCATTATTTTTCTTAAGCTGCATCTGATATTCCTGATAAGCCATTGCAATCTTTCTTTTATCTAAATCCTTATCTGCACTTTTTCTATACTCCTCTGGAGAAATCATCTCATTTTTCGCCTTTGAAATTGCAGAAAGAATTGTTTTTTCTTTTAGTTCTTTTGTATCAATTTCACACTTTTTACATACTTCTTTTATTACCGTCTTCTGATCTTCCGTATCATAAATAGAAAATTTCGATGTAAATCCTAAGAATTCAATATAGCGCCGCAAAATCCGAGCACAACATGAATGAAATGTACTAACCCAAATGCTCTCTGCACCAAAACCAACAATGTGATTGATTCGTTCCTGCATCTCTTGTGCCGCTTTATTGGTAAACGTAATTGCTAAAATATTCCAGGGATTTACTTCTTTTTCTTGAATTAAATAAGCAATACGATAAGTTAATACACGTGTTTTTCCAGAACCTGCACCTGCTAAAATAAGAATAGGTCCTTCTGTCTGAAGAACAGCCTCTTTTTGTTTCATATTTAAATCTTGATCTATTTTCATTCCTTACACCAACTTTGTTCCACAATTAGAACAGAAATTTCCATTTCCTGTTTTTGTTCCACAGTTTGGGCAAAAATTTGGTTTATTTCCAGATGCAGTATTGACGGTTCCTTGTGTTCCTGACATATTATTCATAGATTGTGTCATCTGATTTGCCATAGCCATTCCCATCTGCACTCCTGCCATAGCCTGTGCCATATCAGACGCTGAACTGCCAACTCCTTTTCCATTCGCCATAGCATTTACCATAGCCATTTTCTGATAACGATCCAAATCCCCCATCATACTTTGAGAAGCAGCTTTTTTTACCATTTTTTGAACTTCTTCTGGATAACTAATATTTTGGAAACTAAAATCTAAAATTAGAATTCCTATTTTCTCCATTTCCAAATTTAAATCTTTACAGATTCCTGCTGAAATCATATCTGCATTTACCATTAAATTAGCAATATTTTTTCCTTCTTTTACAATCCATTTCATAAGAAGTTGATCTAACTTTGCGATCACCCGTTCTCTTACATCCATTGTTGTATATTCTTTTTTAATACCAGCTAGTTTTTCAATCATTACTTCATAATCTTGAATCTTAAAACTAAATGTTCCAAAAGCTCGAACAGGAAGTCCTCCAGGTAAATTTAAACCTTCCGCTGGAATATTAATCTCACTTTTTGTTCCCCATTTCTCTGTAAATTCTTTCGTATTAATAAATAAAACCTCTGCTCGAAGACCACTATTAAATCCAAACTTAAATCCCTTTAAAGTCGATAAAAAAGGAATAATCTGTGATTCAATATCAAAACTTCCCTCTTCCTTACAAACCCCCTCTACTTTTCCATTATATAAAAAAATCGCATCTTGTCCTGGACGAACAACCAAACGACTTCCCTTTTTAATTTCACTATTTTCCCACTTCCAAAATAAAACATTATCCCGACTTTCATTCCACTCTACCACATTAGCTAATTCTTTTCCAAAAAATCCCATACTTATTTTTCCTCCTATGCCTAAACTTATTCTAAAAATCTTTTATAAAAGTTTCATATTATAAATGTTCTTTCTAAGCTATATTTATTTTATAGAAAAATATCTTTTGGCTTGTTTATCAATTATAAAAGGCTTTTCTAAAAACACTGAAAAAGTCCACTTAAATACTACTGCCAAAACTATAATCGTTATTTTCGTATCTTAATAATAAAAATTTATTTATATTATTTTTAAATTATGTATCACAACACAATAAAAACTCTTTTTAAATATAAGTTCCATTTACAATATGATATAAAATTTTTCTTCTCATTAAACTATATAACCAACATACAAAGACAGTCCTATATCTCTTTTACAAAAGCAGAAATTTTCACCTTCTTTTCGATTCATCTTCAAACAAAACTTTCACTTTTATTAGTATAATACATTTTCCTTTTACTGTCACTAAATTTTTATCACAAATCATAAAAACAACATTTCTTAAAAAATCCATTTTTTACCTTGATAAGCGATTGCAAATACTATATAATACAACGTGAGGTGATTCATCATGACAAATAAAGAAATTATCGCATCTATTATCGATAAATTAGACTATATCGACCCAGAAACCATTCCAAATATAGACCTATATATGGATCAGGTTACGACATTTATGGACTCTAATCTTCAAAACTCCAAACGTCGTTCTCAGGATAAAATCCTAACCAAAACAATGATCAACAATTATGCAAAAAACAACTTGCTTCCGCCTCCAATTAAGAAAAAATACTCTAAAGATCATATATTAATGCTTATTTTTATCTACTATTTAAAAAATGTTCTTTCTATTAATGACATTCGAACCCTGCTAAACCCACTTTCTGAAAAATATTTTTCCTCTAATTCCTCTACATTATCTCTAGAAGAAATCTATAAAAATATCTTTCAATTAGAAAGTGAACAATTTAACTCTTTAGTAAAAGATGTCCTAAAAAAATTTGACCGATCCAAAGAAATGTATGCAGACGAAACAGATAAAGATCGTGAATTTTTACAAACTCTCTCTTTTGTCAGTATGTTAAGTTTTGATGTCTATGTAAAAAAACAGATGATTGAACGAATTATTGATGAAATGCACAACGATTTACAAAAAGAGAGCGATCCTAAGAAAAAAAATACTTAAAAAAAATACGCTGTTGCAGGAAAAGAATTCTTCCTTTTCTGCAACAGTCTTTCTACTTTTCTTTCTGCTCGATTCGAGCAAACACCATATCATATCCATCATTTCCATAATTAAGGGATCGATTCACTCGGCTGATTGTTGCCGTAGATGCACCCGTTTTTTCTGCAATCTCTAGATAAGTATTATGATTCCGAAGCATTCTGGCCACTTCATACCTCTGAGAAAGCGAAAGCAATTCATTTATTGTACAGATATCCTCGAAAAATAAATAACACTCCTCTGAATCCTTCAAACTCAATATTGCTTCAAACAGATGCTCAACTGCTTCTGTTCGTATACTCTTACTCATAGTCGCTCCCTTTCCTCCTAAACAAGCACATCCTGATATCATTTGAATTTACTATGTTTGCAAAAAATCTTGTAAACATAGATATTTTAACATACTAAAGTTTTAAAGTCTACCCCTTTTTCGGTTAATTTTTTCTAAAATCTTTTCTGGCTTATCATTTAAAAGTAACTCTTCTGGAAATTCCACTTCCTGTAAAATTTCCTCTGCATATTGGTGATTTCCAATCTGTGCTGCTGTATGTGCATCACTATCCACAACGACTTCTACCCCATACTCTTTGCAAAGCTTTAACATAATTCGATCATTTTCTTTTGCATTTGGCCGAAAACTGTCAGGTGATATAGAATTATTATTTAATTCCAAAATAGTTCCTGTTTCCTTTGCCTTTCGTACTAATTGTTTATAGTCAAAAGGAAATCTTGCATCATCTGGATGACCTAAAATTGATACATAAGGATTTTCCATTACACAGCAGGCAGCATGTGTATTTTCTTCTATTGTTCCGGGCGAAATACAAGGAACATGAAAGCTTGCTATACCAAGATCCATTTCCTCTAATAAAGGGGACTTCAAATCAATCGTTCCTTTATAATCAATAACATTTAACTCTGCTCCCATAAGAAGTTGTACTCCGTATTGTTTTCGTTCCACTACCTTTAAGTTACTAAAATAAAAAAGATGACATGTTCCTGGCATTTTTATAGAATGTTCTGTAATTCCTAATAACTTTATTCCTTTCTCTGCTGCTGCCTTTGCCATCTCTGTAATCGTATTATAGGCATGTCCACTTGCCAACGTATGTGTATGCAAATCCAATAAATATTCCATGGTATTCTCTCCTTATTCTTATTCTCTTTTTGTTAAATCCGTTTTCTCTTTACTCTCTCCGCCCTTTTATAGTTCTTTGCTGTTTGTTCATATTCTTTCTTATACCCAATTCGAATTCCAGATATTTGCTCTTTTAAAACAGTAAGTATCCTGTCTACATCTCTTTTTTTCTGCTCAGAAGCAATCACTGTTACACCACGTCTTCCAACCACTCGTAACGTATAAGTTAATTTCTGCTTTCGAAAACGATGATATACACTATACTTATATGCCCAAAAAATATCCTTTAACGGAATGATCTGCAGCTCATACTTTGAACAATAAATTAAATAATGTCGTGTTACCATTAAATCCCCACAAATTAAATTTTCTTCTTTTCTTTCTTTATTTAACTGGCGTATATGTGATTTTGCAGAACCATAATATCGCATTTTCCTACAAGCAGGATAATAGATCGGACGCAAAATAAAAAGAATTCGTTTTATAATTGTAATACTCGCAATTATTGCTAATAAGATATGAATACTAAATAATAAATTGGATCGGATTCGTGTATCATTTACTCCATCTACTACAATATGAGAAGTCACTGCAGAAAGCCCTTGTGCGGTCCATTCTAAGTCCGCTGCCATTCCTTTAATCAGTTCCTGAAGTATCTTTCCTCCACTGATCAACTGTGCTGTCATATGCACTTGTTCTAAAACCTCTGCTTGATTTTCTGTCATCTCAGACAGTAAAATAACAAAATAACAAACATCCTCTTCTAATGCATAATAATATGATCCTACTCGTTTCCCATTTTCTAAATAATCATATCCAGAATAATAAAGCTTCTCCCATATAATATCCACATAAATACATTCTTCATTATAAAGCTCTGCAATCTGCTTTCCATTTGTAACTTTTACTGGGTTCCACAGCTTATAAAATGGAACAAAAAGAAAAACCAACATTGTTACAGTTAATGTTAGTGATGGATATAACAATCGTCTTAAATTGATTTCCTTTATCACTCCTTGTATACTTGTTTTCCTCATTTCCACCCTGTCCCCATTTCCTGCAACGTTCTACCTAGAAATAGAGTATACTTGATTCTTTCTAAATAATCAACCACTGAACAGATAAAAATTTTTATGTTTTCTTTTTTATTTAGAAAGCAATTTTAGCCTTGCATTTCCTTTCAAAACTTGCTAACATAGAATCAAGAATGGAGGACAAAAATGGAAGCTTATACAAGTTTTGCTCAAGTCTACGATTTATTTATGGATGATATTCCCTATATAGAATGGTGTAACTATATCACATCTCTTTTACAAGAAAATCAAATCTCAAAAGGACTTGTCTTAGATTTAGGTTGCGGTACAGGAACTCTTACTGAGGCACTTGCCAAAAAGGGATACGATATGATTGGTATTGATGCCTCTTTAGAAATGTTAGAAATTGCTACAGAAAAACATCTTGCCTCTGGCAGCAGTACTTTATATCTACTACAAGATATGCGACATTTTGAATTATATGGCACAGTAAAAGCAATTATCAGTATCTGTGATTCTATCAATTATATTCTAACAGTAGAAGAACTCATTCAAGTTTTTTCCTTAGTCAACAATTATCTCGATCCGAAAGGTATTTTTTTATTTGATTTAAATACAGAATATAAATATCATACCCTTCTTTCAGATAATACCATCGCAGAAACTAGAGAAGACAGCAGCTTTATCTGGGAAAATTATTATGACTGTAATACCAAAATTAATGAATATAATCTTACTCTTTTTCTCAAAGAAAAAGAAGAATTATACCATCGTTATACAGAAACTCACTATCAGCGATCCTATTCTTTAGAAGAGATTCAATTTGCTCTAGAAAAGGCAGGTCTTACTTTTCTTGCAGCATATGATGCCTTTACCAGAGAACCAGCAAAAAAAGATAGTGAACGAATCTATATTCTCGCTCGTGAATGTGGAAAATAAAGTTTTACCTTATAACTTTATAAAAAGAAACTCCATTATTTTAGAAAGGATTTGATTATGTCAACTTCAGATTATATCATACGTGCAACAGCAGCCAATAACCAAATACGTGCTTTTGCTATTACTTCAAGAGAACTGGTAGAACATGCCAGACAAATTCATCACACTACTCCCGTTGCTACTGCAGCACTTGGCAGACTTTTAACAGGAGGTGCTATGATGGGTAGTATGATGAAAGGAGATACCGACCTTTTAACAATTACCATGAGGGGAGATGGCCCTATTAATGGAGTTACAGTTACTGCCAACTCCTATGCTCAAGTAAAAGGTTTTGTTGGAAATCCTGATATTAACCTTCCACTTAACTATGCTGGAAAATTAGATGTAGGAGCTGCTATTGGTTATGGTACAATGACAGTTAGTAAAGACTTAGGATTAAAAGAACCTTACCACAGTGAACTCCCTCTTACTACCAGTGAAGTAGCGGAAGATTTAACTTACTATTTTGCAAAATCTGAACAAATTCCTTCTGCTGTTGCACTTGGTGTTCTTATTGATAAAGACCATACTGTAAAACAAGCTGGAGGTTTTCTGATTCAGTTAATGCCTTTTGCAGAAGAATCTGTTATCAGCACACTGGAGAAAAAAGTAGAAACGATTCCCTCTGTAACTTCCCTTTTGGAAAAAGGATACTCCCCAGAACAGATTCTAGAACAAGTAATTGGTGATTTTTCTCTTGAAATCACAGATCGTATCATTCCTTCTTACTTCTGTAACTGTTCCAAAGAACGTGTTTCAAAAGCATTAATTAGTGTTGGAAAAAAAGAACTTCATTCCATGATTCAAGAAGGAAACAATATCGAAGTAAACTGTCACTTTTGTAATACTAACTATATTTTTACTCCTGCAGAACTTCAAGCACTTGTACTTCAAGTATTGTAAAACAACTTATAAAAGGAGGCTCTTATGCAGACACTTACCATTCGAAATACTGTATTCGGAGACGGTATTCCAAAAATCTGTATTCCAATCGTTGGAAAAAACAAAAAAGAAATTTTTCAAAACTCTGCTGAAATCTCTCTATTACAGCCAGACTGTATGGAATGGCGTATTGATTGGTTTGAAAATTATTCTGATGAAACAGAAGTCTTATCTGTATTAAAGGAACTGCGAAAAACGATTGGCTCCATTATTTTAATTGCCACATTTCGTACACAAAAGGAGGGCGGAAAAGCACAACTTCCCTATCGAGATTATGAAAAATTAAACCTTCATATTGCAAAAACTGGTTTTGCTGATTTGATTGATGTAGAAGCATTTTCCTATGGAGAAATTTCTGAAAATTTAATCGACAGAATCCATCTATCTGGTACAAAAGTAATTGGTTCCAGCCATGATTTTAACCGTACCCCACCTCTTAATGAAATGCTAAATCGACTGCGAAAACTGCAAAATATGAATGCCGATATTCCAAAACTTGCTGTAATGCCGAAGTCAACAGCAGATGTACTGAATTTAATGATGGCTACCAATACGATGGCTTTTGAATATGCCGACCGACCAATTATTACTATGTCTATGTCAGGAATTGGTTGTATTAGCCGTATGACTGGCGAATTATTTGGAAGTGCTGTTACTTTTGCAAATGCTGGTCATGCTTCAGCTCCTGGGCAGCCGGACATTGTATCTTTACGTGCAGCCCTTTCATTGGTACATAATACATTACATTAATTCAAATTAATAACATTTTAAATGATTACATGCAAAAGATTAGACGGCATAGCCCGAATTATAAGGGCTGTACCGTCTTTTCACATTTCACTGTTCAGACCTGACCTTTTTTCTTTTGCTGTTATCTGGCAGATTTAGTTTGTATTTGTAATAGAACGCTTAAACAATATCCATGTACTTATAAAATAACAAATCAGTAAAACAGCAAGAACACTTACTGTTGTACCTATTTGTAATAGCAAAGTGTTCATCCCTATATAAGCTGAAATTTCTGTTGATATAGTCTGAAAAAAATAAATAATAATAACTGTCGCAACCACTATTGCAACTACGATAGGAATCCCAAACCAAACCATTAACTGTTTCAGTATCAGTTTTGTTATGCTCTGTTCCTCCACTCCCAACTTTCGCAATACAGAGAAGCGATATTTGTACTGTTCTGCATCCAAAAGCTGCTGCAAAGAAAGTATCGTAAGACAAATTACCATTAGTACAATTCCTCCATAAAGCATGGAAGCCTGCAAAACAAAATTCCCTGCTTTTGTGCTGTTAATTTGCAAGGTACTTAAACGAATTGCAAAGCCAACACCAGCGTCTGTCTGTTCTGGGTACTCTGCCATAAAGAATTTTTCCAGTTCAAGCGCATACAGATAAGAAATTGTTTTTGTCGTTATAATATAACGGTTTTGCATAACAGGCAACAATTTCTCACAAACGTTATCTGGAAATATATAAACAACATCTGTATAAGAATTGTAAACAGTTTCCCCGATTGCTTCTTTATAATAAGAATGTTTGGCAAGAGTTAATTCTCCTGCATCTGTATAAACACTAGTATGCTCTGTAAGAAAACTATTCCTTTCCTCCTCTGTTGCAATAAACTTCCATTGTGTTGTAAATTCGTTTTCTAATAACGATATTGTCTCATATCCTAACATTTCCCGTATTCTGTTGTAATCACTTAAAGAAATTGCTGCAATAGGGAAATTATATTTTATCCGATTGTCAAACTCTGCTTTCTCTGGTAGATATAAAGAAAAGGTACAGTCATAAACTGTTTCAATTTCATGTTCCGTAAGAAAATCTGTGATGATTTCATAATCATCATCTGGCAGATCTTCTTCCTCGTATACGTTATTATATCTAGAAAAAATCTGTACATCATACATAGAACGTATACCTAAATACCCAGAAGCCCAATTTACTAAAATTGGTGCAGCAACAAACAGAAAAATAGCAAGTACTAAAGTTATACAAATAAGTGTCATGGTTTTACTGGTTGTATTTAATTTTGAAATAATCTGTCCGAAAAAGAATAAACTTTCTCCATTGTATCTATGTTCTGGAGATTTTTCTTTCCATGCAACAATAAAATTTCCTATAAGATATATCAAAGCACTGATAAAGAAAAGCAAATCAACTAGAATAAATGTCATATATTGATTGATTGTTCCAGAACCCCATGGTAAATAGTATTTATTTGTAAATAATGGTACATTTGCAGCTATAAAAGCATTCAAAACAGAAAATCCTAACAATACAGAAAGCAATGTATAAATTTCTGATTTTCTCTTTGCAATCATCCACCAAACAGACCAAAGGAGAGTAGCAAGCGGAAAGCAAATGTTTCCCCAAAACATCATTTTAACAGGCAGAACAAAGCGACTGTCGTAGTAAAATAAAACTTTATTAACTCCTGAAACAAATGCCCAGATTGTAAATATTTCAAAAAGTATTACAATGCCGAAAATCCAACGGCTTTTCTTTAATTCTGGTTCATTTCTTCTATCTGCTGAAAGCATATCAATAATTTTCGTTTTTCGAATTGTCCGGATGTTAAACATTCCTACAACAAGAAAACTCAAAATAAAGAAACAAATTGTCAATAGGACTATATCTGGAAACAAAGTCCATGATAACGTATAACTTTCTCCATAAGAATTTAAAAGCATTGCTGTAATAAATTGAGAGCAAAGCATCCCGAAAAAAATTCCAAATATAATAGAAATAATCCCCATAATAAATGTTTCGGCAAAGAAAAGCTTTGCTATAGTTTTTTGTTCCATTCCCATAATAGATTGAACCGCAAACTCTTTCTTTCTGCGTCGTAACATATAGCTATTGACAAAACGTATTAAAAACAACAGACATAATGTAATCAGACAAATTGCCATTTTCATACCATCACTAAGCAATGTGAAATCATATTCGATTCCAATATCTGGATGATAATATCTGCTGGAAATGGATAAAAACGAATAAAATAGAGTGACACAGATTGTCATAGTCACAATATAAATGAGATAATCTTTTATGGAGCGTTTCACAT
The DNA here is from genome assembly GCA_910579865.1 of uncultured Lachnospiraceae bacterium. GTDB lineage: Bacteria > Bacillota > Clostridia > Lachnospirales > Lachnospiraceae > MGBC114844. Next base: position 113,408 of record CAJTXA010000009.1, on the reverse strand, counting down.
TTTTGAAAATAAGTTTAGCATACATAGCTTTGTCCCCCTTCAATCATGGTGAGAACATACAAAATTTTGTTAAAAAAGAGTTCCCTGTTATCATTACTCTTATGTAATTCTGTAAAAATTTCTCCATCTTTTAAAAATAAAATATAAATTGTTGTACTAAACTGTTCATTGATGCTTTGGATTATTGATAAAAATATTTGTGATGAATGGCTGTCTAATGCACCAGCAAGTTCATCAGCTAAAAGCCGCTTTAGGTTATTGATAATTGCTCTGGTGCTGGCGCAGCGTTGTTTTTGCCCGCCCGATATTTGATATAGATATTTACTATAGTATTTCTGTATATCCTCTAACCTCAAAATAGTATTCATACTATTTCCCTCCTTGTCTTTCATACCTTTATTGTAAAGGATGTGCATTACTTTTTGTATCAAGTTTTCTTACACAGTTCTTACAAAAATGTAAGAAGTGCAGAGCATATCATCTCTGCACTTCTGTAACCCGCAACAAAATCGTTGATATGAAAAGCTGTCAGCAATTAAAACACATCAATAAAACGTCTTTAATTCTACTCCAGAATAAAAGAATTTCAAAATATCGGAATATACATATCCTATTTCTGCCATCCGTTTTGCTGCATTCTGGCTCATTCCTGCTCCATGTCCAAACCCTCCACCAATAAATTGATAATAAATTTCATTATTTTCTTCCAAAGTATCAATTACAAAATATCCGCTAGGCAACAATGAAAAAGAAGCATTTTCCTTTCCATCTTTATCTAATAATTTCATTCCTTTTGGAGATAAAAACGCTCGGATTGCATACTCTCTTTCAAATACAATTGTACCTTTCGTTCCGCTAACCTGTAATTCCTCTGCTACTCCGCCGCTTCCTCTTCGACTTACTTGAATCGAATTTGGCACTCCAACCGAATCATAGAACCCTTTTTCTTGTAAAAGTCGTATCAAATCGGCATTTGAAAACCAAATGCTCCAACGATACCACGGAAACCCTGCATCAAAATCACTTTCCTGTCTGTTTGTAATAAAAGCTCGAAACTTTTCTTCTTTTTTTAGTTCCTCTGTTGTCTGAAATGTAGCAGCATTTCTTCCACCATCTCCCTCTATAAATCGTCCCTGAATATAACTGCAATTTTCTTTTGAATTCCAAATTGCTGCATCTGTTGTAGTTCCACAGGAAGTTGAAAAATAATAAGCTTCTACAATTTCTTCTCCATTTACCATTACCTGTCCCTTTGTTTCATCCACTGCCCTTGTAGAAGATTCCTGCTCTGCAATATTATTATAGACCTGAAATGCTGTACTGTCATCCACATGTGCACCATAGACAAATAAACTATTTTGCAAAATATTTCTACAGGCATAACTTCTAGCACAGACTGCTTGTGCTTTTAATGCTTCCAAACTATAAGAAGCTGGCATTTCACTTGGTACCACTGCATAAAGATACTCTTCTACAGAAAGTTCATTTCTTAAAAGATATCCTTCCGACCGCAGCTCTACTTCTAATTTTCCACGATAAGCCGGAATCCCTTGTAACTTTTCTATCGAAATTACAGAAATTTTATTTCCATTTTCATTTGTAATCTGATAAGTATGTCCTTCCTCTATTTTTTTCTCTATAATCGCACCACTGCCCTCTTCAATAAGCCAGATATGCTGTTCTTTACTTTGTTCCTCAAGATAAAACCATAGTTCTGTTTGTGGAGCTACTCGATAACTTTCTTTTCCCTCTATATCCTCCACTAAAATAGTATCCTCTGCTTGAAGAATTACCTGTGAATGAAATTGTTCTGCCTGACTGCCTGACAATAATACACGAATATTTGTCACATTTGGTTTTTGTTCCAACAAGGCTGCACAGATCAATCCTCCTCCTACAAAAAAACTCTGTACATCATACCCCACTATAATTTCGTTTGCATTTCCTTCTCCAATTTCTCCATAATTGCGATAAATATGAAAATTTTCTGATACAGGAACTTTTCCATATCCTTCAATTTCAATTGCATCTTGGCTAACAGATAATACCTTTCCTCGTATTTTATCTGGTTTTATCTTAATGGAAATTAATTTATCTTGTTTCATCTGAATATCTGCCATAACATCTTTATATTCCAACTCTGTTACTGCTTCGATGGAACGAATCTCTCCCTCTGCCAAAAAAATAAGTTCTCCATTCTTCCATGATAAAATCCATGCATTTTTAAAATTACATTCTCTTTCTTCCTCACCTAAAAAAGATTCTGGCTCCTTTCTAAAATATGCCATTTTTGTTTCTGCATACCAAATCGCAATTGTACTTAATAATATAATTCCAAACAGAAAAATTCTTATTTTCTTCTTTTCCATTTTTTCACCTACCAGCCGGACAACTTTTTACTTCAGTATATGCACAAAAAGGGCAATCCATACGGATTGCCCTTACTTTTGTGCATACCCAAAATGCCGTTTCCTATTATTTGACGCCTAGCCGAGCTAGGTGGGTTACCGCAGCAAAGTTTTCTGTCTTCCACTGCTTATTCGGAGGCCTGACATCCGACTTGCGATATAGGAGTCCCATAAACGTAAATGTAGGTTCAAAGAAATAGGATTGTCGCACATCCCAGGATAGCGATATTCTGAAGTTATTAAACTTATTATACTCTACTCATTTCAATTTTTCAAGGCTATTTTTTAGGTTATTTTTTCTATTTTTCATATTGAAAATGAATCTTTCCTTTTTTGCTGTTACTTGGTTTCTCACCAATTTCACATAATTCCGCCTCTGTTACAGAACTTAACTTCTTATGCATATGTGTTGCACAATCTGGACAATACCTACCATAGCGAATATCTGTACCACACTTTTCACACTTTAAATAAATTGGAGATCCCTCTGGAATTTCCAAACGACCATCTTTTAAATAATTATAAATCTGTTTTACACTAACATTTACATGATCACTCACTTCTACTACACTAGCTCCAACATGTTCCCAAACATATTCTTTTACTTTATGAAATATTTCATCATCTATTTTTGTACATCTATCACAATACCCATATCCAAATCCCTTATAATAAAATAGTCCTCCACACAACTTACAGGTACGAATCATGTTTTTATCTGCTTCCATTAAATTTGCCATATGCCACACCTCTCATATAAAACCAATTCATCTTTATTTCTCAATCATATGTTTCCTTTCTAACTTCTTTTTTATAAAAAACTATAATTCAAGAACTCTATTTTATTCATTCTATTGTACCATTCTTTTATAGGCTTTTCAATATAGAAATACAAAATGACAGCCTGGGTAATTTCTCCCAAGCTGCCATTTTAAACAGTAATTATTTTTTATAATGTCTCTGCTTCGCTTACAATCTTCTTTAATGCTGCTAATGCTTCATCTGGTAACTTATCGTAACCTTCTTTCTTTGTTGCAAAGCCTTCTACTGCCTGTACTCGATTTAACATTGCATTCTTTAATGCTGCTACATAATCTTTATCTGTTAAATCTGGCTTAAAGTCGGCTGTCTTTCCTGACCAATCATACATAATTTCAATATCTTCAAAAGGTCCCCATGCTTCAAATTGAGCCTTTTTCTCTACAATTGCTTCCAAAATACCAAGTGTATCAGCTGGTTTACATTTTGTACCCATAAAGTCACCTGTATTTACAATATAGCAATCTACATTCTTTTCTTCTACTAATTTCTTAAATTTCTCGTAATCATTTACTAATGGATACGTACGGAATGGATTTGCATAAGGAACAATTCGTAATGCATTTAAGTCTGTTCCTGCTGCTACACGTTCTGCAGTAGAAGTCTTTGTAGCAAGTGTAGCACCCATAACAGAAGCTAATGCAGAACCCTTTAATTTAATTACTGGTGGAATTGCTGGATCTTTCATAATCCAGAAAATTGCATTAACTGGTGCATCAATCTTATCTACACGGTTTGGAGACCACAATTTCGATTTAATTGCACGACCATTTCCATTTCTAATATCCTCTGTTACTAACTGTACTTTTCCTTCACTATCTAAAGTAGCAGAGCAGTTCTGAGCAGATAATAAATACATATTGTCTGCACAACCAGTAGGATAATCTGCTGTCTTATCAAAATAAGTTGGCTCTAATGCAACAGATGCACAGGTATCTGTATTAATAATAAATGCATCATCATGTAAAACCTTAATCGAAGGATATTTTCCATTGTGCTTTGCATGAGTTAAAGTAGACTTTCCAGAACCAGATAAACCATATACAGATGCTACAAACTTCGAACCATCTTCTAAGGTATATTCTTTCTGTCCACCATGACAAGAAGCATAACCATTTCTATTAGCAATTGCCCAAGCCATTGTTAATGTACCTTTTTTATGTTCTCCAAAATATCTCATACCAAGAATACAAGCACAGTTCTCTGCTGTATCAAAATAGCACATAGTAAGTGGATCACTTAAGCAGCTATAATCTACATCTGGGCGATTTCCTGGTACCCACTGTGGATCCGAAAAGATATAAATATCTGGTTCTTTTCCATCCCCTACTGGTTTTGAAGACTTATACATCTTTACATATTCATCTGACATATACTGGAAATTAATCATCCAGTTATAAAGAACATTTTCTTCTCCTTCTGGAATCAATAAGTGAGCCTTTACCATAAACTCTGGATCTAACCCAACAAAACACTCTGCATGATATAAAGTCTTCCAACGAGATTCATATACAGCATCCATTACAACCTTGTCCAGCTTTTTATTATCTACACCTGGCTCTCCTTTAATTCGACGAGCTGCTGCATAACGGCCTGTTACTGCACCATCATTAAATAAAAGAACTTTTGCATCTTTTTCTAGACCAAATTCTTCTCCTCTGTATACTGGCATATCTGTTACAATTGTGCCTGGTGAATTTTTAGCTAATTCATATGCTTCTTTTAAAGTATTTACTTTTACTACATTGTTACCATAAAAAGCTGCTTCAATAATTGAACGAGTTGTAGAAAAACCAACTTTTCCTGCACCTATCTCCTCAACTGGATAATATGCTTTTGTTGACATGAATAACGTCCTGCTACTAAAAACATATACATATATGTATATAATAGCTTTTCCTTTCCTAGATTTTATTCCGATTTCGCTCGCTGTAAAACCAGCAGAAACCTGTGCGGTTGAAAAGCTTCCGCATTTCTTTTATTATCTCATTATGACAAAAGATTGTCAAGACAACTATCTGATAAAATTATTATAAAAATATAAAATCGTTTTCTCTACATCCAGCGTAATCCTTTTGGATAATGATTTTTTAACCCCACTTTGCTTGCTTTTCCCCAGCCAATCGAATACCCGTCTACACAAACTAAATACCAGCCCTTTCGTTCTTCTCCATTGAAAGAAAGCATCTCTCCTTTCAAATATGAAAAAATCTCTTTACTTTCTTTATCAAAAGAAAGTACATGTTTTGTATCAGATGGAGAAAGTGTTAAAGCCAAAGCATGAGATGGTTCAAAACGACTTTTTTTTAAGGTTCCAAGATGCAATCCTGCTCGAAGAACTCTTAATCCTCTCATATCAACCATCTCCTCTGGCACCAAATAAAGTTCTTCCCCAAATAACTGATACATTCCTCGCTCAAAAGAAACCCCTATCTCGTTTTGAAACACTTCCCAATCCTTAAAAGAAGCTCTTTTCTTTCTTAAAAATTTCTGCTTTTTCTTATATCCTTCCTTTTCTTTTTTATGAAGCACAGCAATATAATGTCCTTCCCCTTCGATCTTATGAGGAAACAAGCGAAATGTCTTTTTTAGAGCTTCTTTTTCTCTTATCTCGCTTGTTATTTTTATTGCAGGATTGATCCAGTCTGGACAGCCTTGTAAAAACCCCATTTCCCTATATGCTTCAGAGTCAATTTCTAAATCAATTTCAAACTCCAAATGTTCATTTAAAAACAAAAGAATTGTCTCTTCATCTTCTTCTGGAGCAAATGTACAAGTTGAATATACTAGACGTCCACCTGGCTTTAACATTTCAGCAGCACATTCCAATATTTTCCTCTGACGAACTGCACAAGAATGTACATTTTCTAGTGACCATTCTAGACAGGCGGCTTCTTCCTTTCGAAACATCCCCTCTCCAGAACATGGTGCATCTACCACCACTCGATCAAAAAATTCTGGAAAATAGGCTTTTAAGGACAATGGTTCTTCATTTGTTACTACTGCATTTCGAATTCCCATCCGTTCTACATTTTGAGAAAGAATCTTTGCTCTTGCCGGATGAATCTCATTTGCTACTAATAACCCTTCTCCTTTCATTTGACTAGCCAAATGAGTGGTCTTTCCTCCAGGTGCTGCACAAAGATCTAATACTTTCTCTCCTGGTTTTGGAGCAGCAAGTGCTGCAACTGCCATTGCACTTGGCTCTTGAATATAATAAACTCCTGCATCATGATAAGGATGCTTCCCAGGACGTTCCTTTTCCAGATAAAAAAATCCATTTGGTTCCCATAAAATAGGTCTAAGTGTAAAGGAACTTTTCTTTAAAAATTCTTCTTTTGTTCCCTTTAGCCCATTCACCCGCAATCCTCGTGCTGCCTCTTTTTGATAACTTTTTTTAAAAGCATCATACTCTGCTCCAAGCATCCCTTTCATGCGTTCCATAAATTCCTTTGGCAAAAACTCTTCCACTTTCTCTTCCTCTCTTATCGATTGCTTTTTATCTTTCCTCCTTCTCCACCACTTCCCCCTGCTTTTTATAAATACTTTTTTCTGGAACATATCCCCGAACCAAAGAAAGAGGATAGATATTACTTTTTCTTCCAACCACTGTTCCAGGATTTAATACACTTCCACATCCAACTTCTACTTCATCTCCAAGCATAGCACCAAACTTTTTTAATCCAGTTTCTATTTTTCCCTCTGGCAATGTTACTGTAACCAACTTTTTATCTGCCTTTACATTAGAAGCAATTGCTCCTGCTCCCATATGAGCCTTATATCCCAAAATCGAGTCTCCTACATAATTATAATGAGGAACCTGTACTTTATTAAATAAAATCGCATTTTTTAACTCTGTCGAATTTCCTACTACAGCACTTTCCCCTACTATCACATTCCCCCTTATAAATGCTCCATGCCGAATTTCTGCTTCTTTCCCAATAATTGCTGGCCCACAGACGAAAGCAGTTTCTGCTACCTTTGCTGTTTTAGCAATCCAAATGTCTTCTTCTTTTCGTTCATACTCCTTATCTGATAAACTTTTTCCTAATTCCAAAATAAAAGCTCCAATTTTAGGAAGTGCCTCCCATGGATAAACTACACTTTCTAACAAAGGTGCTGCTATTGTTTCCTTCAAATAATATAAACTCTTTACTGTCACTTGTTCCATGTCTGCTTTTCCTTTCTATTATTTTTTATAGCTTTTTTCTACAGCTTCAAAACAATTCCGAAGTGAATATTGATTCTGTAATCCTAAAACATTTTGTGTTCTTTTCTGAATAAAATCCTCTAGTTTTACCATATATTCTTTTGAAGTAATCGTTCCTTCTGCTACATAAGTAAGCCCCTTTTCCCAGCTAGCTGTAAGTTCTGGATTTAAAAGGGATCGAATTGAAGCATTTACGACATCATAAATCATCTCTCCAATTTGAGTTGGTGTAATTACCTGTGTTTTCTTATTTAAGGTAATATATTCGTTTGTCATTAACTTTTTTAAAATCTCTGCCCGTGTTGCACTTGTTCCAATCCCACTTCCTTTCATCATAGCACGCAGTTCCTCATCTTCAATTAACTGTCCTGCATTTTCCATAGCCAAAATCATTGATCCAGAATTATATCTTTTTGGCGGAGAAGTTTCTCCTTCCTTAATCCCAATCTCTTTTACAGGTAATATCATTCCCTTTTTTAATCCTTTTAAAGCCTCCAGCATAACTGCATCACATTTTACATCCTCTACTGCATCCTTTTCTTCTTTTTTCTTATCAAAAGAATTTCCAGTTACAACCAAATATCCTTCCTCTAAAAGCACTTTAAAACTAGCAAAAAAATGCTCCTTTCCCATCTTTGTTACTACACTAATCTTTTGATAAACGGCTGGCGGATAAAAAATACTTAAAAACCGTCGAACAATTGTTTCATAAACTTGAACACTCCTTTGAGAAAGTGAAGCTAAAGCTCCTAGTCCCTGTCCAGTAGGAATAATTGCATAGTGATCTGTAATTTGCTTATCATTTACATATTTTGTCTTTTCAATTCCTTTCTCTTTTCCATTGTCCAAAATATATTTTGCAAAAGTAGAACCATGAGAATAATTTAAAAGTCCTTTTAGATTTTTCCAGATTTCTTTCGCTACTGCAGTGGAAAGTACCCTAGCATCTGTTCTAGGATATGTCACTAATTTTTTTTCATATAATTCTTGTACCACACGAAGCGTTTCATCTGGACTAATCTTAAACAATTTAGAACACTCATTTTGTAATTCTGCCAAATTAAATAAAAGAGGCGGATTTTTATTCTCTTTTTTCCTCTCTACTGAAATTACCTCTGTCTGTAAAGGGGAATTCTGTGTCAATTTTTCAACTAATTCCTCTGCTTTTTCCTTCATTTTAAATCCATTCTCTTTATAAAGAAACGGCGTATTAAAATATTCTGACTCTGGCTGTACTCTCCATTCCGCTTCAAAATCTCCCTTTTCAAGCAAAATATCTGCTAATACTCGATAAAAAGGGGTCTTTACAAAACTGCGAATTTCTCTTTCTCTTCGTACCACCATACCAAGTACACAGGTCATCACCCGTCCAACTGAAATTACGGTTCGCTTATCCTTTTTTAAATAATTGGATATTGTATATCCATATTTTAAAGTTAAAAGCCTAGAAAAATTAATTCCCATCAGATAGTCCTCTTTTGCTCGAAGATAGGCTGATTCTGAAAGGTTATCATATTCTGCCAAATCCTTTGCATTTTGTATTCCTCTAAGAATCTCTTCCTCCGTCTGTGAATCAATCCAAACTCGAAGCCTTTTTTTGTCCTTTACCTGAGCCATCTGTTCCACTAATCGATAAATATACTCTCCCTCTCGCCCTGAATCAGTACAAACATAAATTCGCTTTACATCTATCCGGTTTAAAAGGCCACTTACAATTTCAAACTGTTTCTTTACACTAGGAATTACTTCATACTTCCATTCTGAAGGAAGAAATGGCAATTTCTCCAAACTCCACATCTTTAAAGCTGGATCATATACTTCCGGATAACTCATTGTCACTAAATGTCCTACACACCAAGTAACAATCACTTGATCCGACTCTAAATAGCCATCCTTTCTTGTCATAGTCACCTTAAGCGCTTTTGCAAATTCCTGTGCTACACTAGGTTTTTCTGCAATATATAACGATTTCTCCATTCTTACCTACCTTTAATTTTCTTTGTCTATTTGGTTTCTTCTACTTTTTTACTTTTTTATTATTCTATTCCTATCTCTTTTTGTTTTATCACAATTAAAAAATCAAAAATTTTATACTATCATATCATAATTTTAATGATTTGTAAAACCAGTGAGAATTAAAGCATAACCTCAAATCCATATTCATGCAAAACAAGATCCTTATCTATCCTTTCGTGATAAATTCCATTTGCTTTTATAAAACCATTCTTAATATATAAGTTAATAGCAGGCTTATTTATATCTACAACAAAAAGGCGTAAATATACTGCACCTAAATTTTTTGCCGTTTCTTTTGCTTCTTCAAGCATGAAACTACCTATACCCATCTTTAAATAATTTATATTTACTCCCAAACAATTTAAATACAAAACTTTACATTGATTCTCTTTCCATTCTACTGATTTTTCCCCTGAATTTGTATTATATAAGGCAAATGCAGAAACAATCTCATTCTGATTCAGCAGTATATAAAGACAATTATTTTGAATATCTTTCTCAAAAAATTCACAAGGATAGATATCATCCCATATATGTATTTGATTATATTCCATATTCTTAATTATACTTTTATATACCTCTTTTAATTGTGGTAAATCTTCCATAACAGCTAATCTAAAATCCATTCTATTTATCTCCTGTAAATTCTAATCTACTAGTTTCTCTTGATTTTGATTGATATGATTGACTACGCTAATATCTTTGCATAGATTGTGCTTCTGCAAGTATCATCAGCTTATTTTTAGAAAAAAATATTTTTTTAACACACTTAATTTAATACTTGCCTATTAGCAAAGATAAATAAGACAAACAACAGTAGTATTAAAAATACCATTTACCTTAACTGTTAGCTGTCTTAATTAACTTTATTATTTTCTAATTAAATAAAAATTTACGCTTATCTGTTATAATCTGCCTTCAGAGGGGTTATAACTTCTGCCACCTTGAAATCTTCTTCATTAAACCTATTCCCCAATTGAAGGTATTCCAAAAAAGCATCTAACATTTTCTGGAAATCATCATCCCAATTAATGCAGCCATTATCTAAAAACTCATGTTGTACTCTGCCTGCAATTCTTATAATTTCACCTTGTGCTGTTTGTGCTTTTCCATTTGGAGGAACAAGATATTCCCAAAGTGGTTGGAATATCTCGTCCTCAGCCTGTTCTGACACATATTTTCTTACTCCAAAAAACCTTTCCACTTTAATTTTATCCCATCACTAAAAAATAGAATAGCTCCTTTTTCCTGTGTCATTAAAATCTCTGCTTCACAATTTACAATCCGTTCTATTGCCTCTGTATGAGGATGTCCATAAGAGTTTCCTTCTCCACAAGAAATCACTGCATATGTTGGATTGATCCACTCTAAAAGCTCTTTACTATTAGAATACTGCGACCCATGATGGGCTGCTTTAAGCACCTCCAATTTTCGAGGTAAAAATGAAGTTATCTTTTGTTCTTGTTCTATTCCAATGTCCCCAGTAAAAAGAAAATCCACTTCTTTATACTGAAGCCATAAAACCATAGAATAATCATTTCGATCTGCCCAAGTTATTCCTCCCTTTGGATGAATACATTGAAGGACAACATCTTCTTCTGAAATCCGATCTCCAGCTTTAAGATACATCACTTGGCTTCCTGCTTGTTTCGCCATTTGAACAAGTCCCAAATATGCCTGATCCTCTTCTGCAATATCTGGCAGACAAAGCGTTTTGATTTTACAATCTCCACTTTCAAGAATCTCCTTTACTCCACTAATATGATCCTGATCCACATGACTAATAAAAACAAAATCCAGCTCTTCTACCTGTTCCGACTGCAAAAATGGCAGTATCCGATACGTTCCTACTTTTTTTATATCAGAACTTCCACCATCAATCAAACAAACTGCTCCAGAAGGCAGTCGAAGAAAAATCCCATCTCCCTGTGACACATCTAAAAAAGTAACCTCTAATCTGCCAGCTTTACGAAATCTTAATAGAAAAAGCAAAAGAAACATCATTCCCAAACAAACAGCAATTCTTTTTCCTACTAAAAAATAGTTCTTCTCTTTCTCCTCTATAGTCTCCTTCTACCTGCCATTTAGCCATAAACAAATTCCTGCTAACACAGTATAGTAAATTCCAATCTGCCACCAAGAAGGTCTTCCAATTAACAACTGATGTTTTGGTAACTGTTTTACGAACAGACAGATTTTTTCATAAATCCAAAGAATATCATGTCCAATCCCAATTCCAAGCATACCAAATGCAGGCACCCAAAGTCCAAATAATCCTCCAACAATCCCAGAAATCATTACCAACGTCATACAAGGAATTACAATTAAATTTAAAACAACTGACCAAGTTGCATAACTAAAAAAGAAATACGCTGAAATTGGAAGTGTTATCCAAGTTACACTTATACTAGAAATCATCCCCCGAATTATTAAATTTTTACTTTTTACATATTCATTTAGAAAAGATCCCACTACACTAATTCCAACAATTGCTCCAAAAGACAATAAAAATCCTGTATAATAAATCAAATATGGATTTCGAATTAAAAGCAAAAGTGCAATCCATCCTGCTGCAACCAAGCTGTCATACGTTCGTCCTAATACTGCTGCTGTTAGCAAAATTAAAAACATTGTATATGCACGCACCGTTGAAACCCCAGCTCCTGTCATCTGTACATATGCTGTCATTATTACTCCTGCTATAACCTCAGAAGAAAAAAAGCCAAACCACTTTCGAAGAAAATAATAAAATCCCATTCCAATCAAAGAAATATGTAAACCAGAAATTGCTAAAATATGAGAAATTCCATTTTCTTCATAAAGAGATTTTACCTCTCCATCTAGTTCCTGCTTTTCTCCCAATAAAATAGCACAAAAGATGCCATAATCTTTTTCTGTACAGATTTTCTGATACACCATTTTTAACCGTTCTTTCAGTTTTTTTAGGCTTTCCTGTACAACGTTTACATCTCTCTTTAAAATCCAAATTTGCTCTGCTTTCACTTGATACTGAATTCCCAATGCCTTATAGTATCGATACCAATCAAATTCACCAGGATTCGTTGCATGTTCTGGAATTTCCAATACACCCTTTGTCCCAATCCGATTTCCAATCTGAACTAGATTTGTTGCTGCTTCTGTCTTTACAGAAATCTGTATTGCACCTGCCTTTCTTTTCTCTCCCGTCTTGCAAATAATCCTAACATCTTTTAGAAAATATTGTCTATAATATACCGTTTCTTTTGTCTTATATAAAGTTCCTTCAACTGCAACTAGCTCCTCCTTCTGTGCCAAAAAATCTGCTTTACTTTCTTTATTTTCTATCTGCATCCGTAGATATCCAATTCCAAAAAAGAGTAGTAAACAGCCTGCCTCGAACCACAATGCTTGTCTATTTTCACTCCCCGAAACTCGCACTATAAAAAATATACTGCCCAATATCAAAACGCCAACTACTGCTATTTTTATCCCAGTCTGACTGGATTCTGCCTGCCATACCTCTCCAAGTACGAAAGCTGCCACCATCCATATTACTGGTCTTTTGATTTTACCTCCCCCGTTTCTTCCTTTTGATTTTCACTTGTTGTATTTTCGGAATTTTCACTTTCTTGTTCTGCTTCTAATGTTGTTACTAAATCTAAATTTCGTTCAAACAATACATCCAATGCGACCACTTCTCGATATTTTCGATTTGTTTCTCCATTAATTGCAATCTGAACCTTACTAATATTGGTCAATTCTGAAAGTGAGTTTACAATTGCATAGATTGGCAGTAATTCGATTGTAGCTACTGCACTTGTCATAAAACTGGCATCTAAATTTACATAACAAACCCCTTCCTGCGTTGATATATTTAAAATCTTAGTATCAGAAGGAAGCACAGGAGAAAGTCCTTCTGTCTTTGGTCCAGCTACTAACTGCTCAATTACTAGTTTTGACATAGAAGTAGAAGTTGTATAGACAATCTCTCTTTTCTCCTCAATCAGCTTGTCTCCTTTTCCATTTGAAAAATATAAGGTCAAGGTTGTCTTTTCATAATCGTTTACATCACCTCCTAAATCCTCAATAAAATCAGAAGCTCTCATTGTTCCAACAACCTTACCAGATGCATCCATTAATGGCTGATCATTGATATAAAAAACAAGATAATCTACCCCTGTAATCTGTGTTAATGTTCGGACAATCGCTGCCCTAGAAAGAATTTCCACAATATTATTCTTTCGTTCCATATAGCCAGAATCAAAGTATAATGCCAACTGCCGTTTTTCTGCATCATAGTTTGTTTTTATAATCTGTACATTTTCTGGTATCACCCGTTTATTATCCACACTATTAGGAGAATCTTGTGCTAACGCTTCCAAAAATTCCCCAATTAGGTCTTCTGTTATTGTCAACTCTGTTGCAAAATTTTCTGATATCAATTTCGATTGATTTCGAATATAGTACATCCGATAGCCCTGCTGAGAAGAAGCGGTTCTTTCTGGTTCTCCCCCACATCCCACACAAAAAAAACAAATCAAAGAAAAAAACAACATTCTCACTTGATACTTCTTTTTCATGTTCTCCCTCCCTCTTTTATCCAATATGACGCAGAGGAATTCTTACTGTAAATGTTGTACCTTCCTTTTCTCTGCTAAATAATTTAATTGCCCCATTATGCATTAAAATAATACTTTTTGTAATTGAAAGTCCCAAACCCGTTCCTCCTGTTTCCCTAGAACGTGCTTTGTCTACCCGATAAAAACGCTCAAATACCATATCCTGTACATCCTCTGGAATTCCCACACCAGAGTCTATAACCTTTACATAAAAATATTTATGATCTGCATTAAGGGAAACTTTTACCCAGCCGTCATCATAATTATACTTAATTGCATTTTCTACTAAATTACTAAATGCCAATGTCAATTTCACTTCATCAATTTCTGCTGTTACGGATCGAAAACTTTCAAATACCAATTCAATATTTCTAGTTGCAGCAATTGGACGTAATCGCTTTAAAATTAACTCTAACATCTCATTCATATCCATATTGGTAATATTTAAAACAGTCGCATTTTTATCCAACTTCATTAAAGAAAGCAGATCGGTTATAATCTTACTCTCTCTATCAATCTCTGCTGCAATATCCACCATAAACTCCTTATAAAGTTCATTTGGTACTTCTTCCTGTGATAGTAAAGAATCTGCTAATACCTTCATTGAAGTAATTGGTGTTTTTAGTTCATGTGAAACATTTGAAACAAACTCTTGTCTTGATTCATCCAATGCCTTCAGTCTAGCAAGCATCTTTCTCGTTGCTTCCCCTACTCGCTCTATTTCGGTAAAACCTCCAATCTGTAACTTTTCATCGATATGCCCTTGTGCCATTCGATCAAATGCAGATACCATTCGTTTTACTGGCTTTACAAATAAATCCGCCATTAAAAACGCTGTCAACGCAATTACAGCTGCCATCGCTAAAAGCACTACATCTGCTTTTTCAAGTAATTCTTTATGCTGTTCTCGAATATCTTCTGTTGTAACAGAAGCTACCATCACTCCTAATACTTCTTTTGTTGTTACATCTGTAATGGGAAACGTAATCTCAATATATTCATTTTTATCATCATAATAAGCTTTATTCGATCCAGACAATCCCATAATTACAGCATCTGAAAGTAATGTTTTCCGTTCTAAAAGCCCATATGTATCCTTAATGATCTTTAAATTACTATCCACCACAACAATCCGACCATTATAATAATTTGCTAATGTCACAATTGCATTATTCATCGTATCACTAAATTGATCCAACATATAATTTCCAGTTGTTAGCTGTCGAGATAGAATATTGCACTGATTCTGTAATTCACTCATTCTAGATCCTACCATTTCTCTTTCATAACTAGAAAAATACGAAAAGCGGAAAAACAGTAGTGGTGTCATTCCAAAAATAATAAAAAACAAAATCAAACAAACTCTCATACTTTTTCTTTTCCAAATTTTATTTATCATTTTAGAAATAATACCCCACACCCCATTTCGTATGAACATAGATTGGCTCACTTGGGTTTGGTTCAATCTTTTCTCTTAATCTTCTTACATGGACATCTACTGTTCTAGCATCTCCAGGATATTCCTTTCCCCAAACTAATTCTAACAGTTCATCTCTCTTATAAACCTTATTGGGATTTAGAACTAAAAGTTCCAATAAATCGAACTCTTTTGCTGTTAAATTCACTTCCTTTTCCCGAATATACAGCCTTCTTCCCTCTGTATCCAATTTTAAATCCCCACAGGCTAAATAGCGCTCCTTCTCTTTCTTTGCTTCGGATTTGCTGCTGCGGCGCATAATAGCCCGAATCCTTGCCTTTACTTCAAGAATATTAAAAGGTTTCGCAATATAGTCATCTGCTCCGTATTCCAATCCTAAAATCTTATCCATATCATCTGATTTTGCAGTAAGCATAACAATAGGCATATTGGAAAATTCACGAATCTGCTGACACACTTGAAATCCATCGATCTCTGGAAGCATAACATCCAAAAGGACAATATCATATTCTTTCTTCTTTGCATACTCCAAAGCCTCGGCTCCGTCAAAAGCACAATCTACTTCCATACCATCCTGCTCTAGACTAAAGCGAATTCCTTTTACAATCAATTTTTCATCATCTACTACCAATACTCTTTTCGCCATGTTTACCAACCTCACTTCTACCTATTTTCCACTTTTTATCGTATTATCTATTGTATGATATTCTTATTTTTTTATTTGTACATTATTTTTTGATATCACTATTTAAACTACAATTATTTCACTACAATTTCATTTTTTATTTTAGCAAACGCTGCTTCTTTTATTCCAGGCACTTTCATAATATCCTCTATCGTTTGAAATGCTCCATGTTCCTCACGATAGGCAATAATATCTTTTGCTCTAGCTTCCCCTATTCCAGTTAAGGTCATAAGCTGTTCTTTTGTTGCCTGATTCAAATTGATTAATCCACTCTCTGTTTGCGTCTCCTCCAATAAAAAAAGTTCTGCTTCTGTCTGATCTGGAATTCGAATTTGTTCTCCATCTGTTACTATTTTCGCAAGATTTATGGCTTCTTCCCATGCCTCTTCTGTCAATCCTCCCGCAAGTTGCACCGCATCAAAAATTCGTGCACCTTCCTCTAATTGATACACACCTGGGTTTTTTACCTGTCCGCATACATGAACATAAAGTAAAAATTTTGTCTTATCCTCTGTCAATTTCTGTTCTGTATTTTCAATTTTATCAACTGTCTGCGACTCAAAATCCAAACTTTCCCTATCAGAAAAAACCTCACTTTGTAATACTTGTTCTTCAAAAGTCAAACCTGAATTCTGTGTTTTCTGTGTCTGAAGATAACAAAAACCTGCTACAAGCATACTAGCCAGAAGTACTCCTGTTTTTAACAAATTTCGATAGAATCTTCCCTGTTTCGTTGTTTTATCAAATAAATCTTTTTTCTGCATAGCCTTATCCTTTCTATTTTTTAAAAGAAAAGCGTTCCCCTCTATGCATATCCTGGTTTCCCAGTAATCTCTATTGTACCGAATTTATCAGGGAAATACAATAGGTATTTAAACTTAAAGTTTCTTGTCACTCCCATTTAAATAAAATAATACCAGCAATTGCAAATGCCATCCCTAATACTTTTCTCCATTGAAAATCTACCTTTTCTACTCCAAAAACTCCAAATACTTCAATTAAATAAGCGATCAAAAGCTGCGAAACTACAATAATCATAACTGCCTTTGCTGGCCCTAATTTTTCCATACTTTGAATCACTGTCCAAGTAATTCCAGCTCCCATTACACCACCCACTAACATATACTTTTGTTCCATCTGCCAAAGTCCACTAATCTCTGGTCTGCCTGTTACAAACCACCCAATTAAACAAACTAAAAATGCAGTTAGCTGTACCCATCCATTTGCTACCCAGATACTGGTCTGTTTTGTTACTTCTGTATTAAAAACTCCTTGAATACTCATTAAAGCTCCAGAAATTAAAGCAATCAACCATCCTATCATTATTTCTCCTCCTAGTTATATCTATAAAACAGTATTCCACAAATATATAAATTTACACATAAAAATACTTGGTAAATAGTAGTCATACAGCTACTTTTCCCGAACAACTGGTAAAACAAATTGTCTTGTGCGGAAGTCCTAAAAATGGTATTTGAAATTAATCATTAGAATAACACAAACTATCCAAAAAAACTTTAAAAAAGCAATATCTGAAATATTTGCTCAGATATTGCTTATATTTTAAAAACCTATCAATGCCAGGATTCATATATGTTTCACTCTCATTATATCTAAAGTATTTCTCTCCATTTATTCTCAAGAAAATCTTCTAATGTATTGCCAATGCCACCAGCATTTCCAGGACTCCGATTCTTTACCCAACCCATGTTCTTAATTTGGTTTAGTTTTATCCTTTCCTCCGTATAATAATCCGAGCAATTGAATCTGTCATAAAAATAGCAACGGCTATTGCTCCAGCAATTAAAAGTGTCTCTTGAAGATGCATATAAGCCCGTTCTGCATCTTCAGCAATAATACTATAAGCGGTTCGATACATCCCAGCCCCTGGCACCATAGGAAGAATTCCTCCAATTAAAAATACAGTAACAGGAGCTTTTAAACGCCTCGCTTCCACATGAGAAAATACAGAAACAGCTACTGCTGCCCAAAAACAAGCAATATAAGAAGTACATCCCATATCTGACGCAGCCAAATAAACAAACCACCCAATCGCTCCTGCAAATGCTGTATGATATAACAACTTTTTTGGTACTTCAATTACCATACAAAAGCCTGCTACTGCTAAAAAAGCTCCTATCACTTGTATTCCCATTTTCTTTTTTTCTCCTAATTTTCATCTTTAACGATTTTATATTACTCCACGAAACATAGCCATTCCAACACAAGCTCCAAAGGCAATCGCTGCCGCCTCCATACAAGCTTCCATTACACGAGCACTCCCAGATACATAATCCCCTTGTAGTGTATCTCGTATCGCATTAGTAATCGCTACACCGGGAACCATTGGCATAATTCCACCAATAATAATTAAATCTCTATTTAATGAAAAAGGTACTATTCCAACTAATAAAAGTACACTGATTACCACAATACAAGAATTTAGTCCATCCAGCAAAAATCCCTGAAATCCAATTCGTCTTCCAAGAGAAAGTCCTACTGCTAAAATCATTCCACCAATTGCTGACATAATACAATCTAAAATACTTCCTCCCAATAAAAGTGTAAAAAATGCTGAAGTAAACACAATACCAATATTTTTTGCAAATGGACTGTAGATTTTTTCCTCCCGAATCACCTTTAGCTCATGAAAAGCCTCCTGTAATCCCATCTCTTCTTCATAAAATTTTCTTGATACTTCATTGGCTCGAAAAATTTTATTTAAATTGGTATTGCGCCGATTAATTCGCCTTACCACAGTAATTGCCTCAATTGTTGGATCTGATAAAGTAGCAATAATTCCAGTTGTAATTACAAATACATGGGCATGTTTTAAATTTGCCTTTTTTAGAAAATGACTAATGGTGTCCTCCACTCGATAGGTTTCTGCTCCGCTTTCTAACATAATCTCACCAGCCAAAACCGCAGTATCCACCAACAACATATAATCCATCTCTTATCCTCACTCTTTTGCATCCATTCTATTTCTATACTGGAAAGCAACCTTTCCCAACAAATTCCCGCAAAATCGAATTTTTTGGAATATCCTCTGTTGTCATTCCTAAAAAATAATCCAAAAATTTTAATAACCGTTTTGCTTCTGCATAACAAGGATCGCTTTTTTCAATCTGAAATAAAATTGGTTCTGCAAACTGTTTCAAAGCAGCTAATTCATAAACTAATGCCGAATTAAACATTACATCTGCTTCTTCCTGATAAGGAAAGATATATTGTTCTTCTCCCCTTCTTACCGAATCCCACATATCTAATGTTCCCTTTGCTGTTATATTCCTAGTACGATTATCTCGTACCATCCGCCGAATTAGCCGCCCATCTGTAGATGGAATTCGATTGTGTTCGTCCACATTTAATTGTGTTAGCGCACTAATATAAATCTTAAATTTACTATCTTTTGGAAGTGTATAAGAAAGTGCATCATTTAAACCATGAATCCCTTCAATTACTAGTACATCTTCTTTTCCAAGCTGCAAATAATCCCCTCGGTATTCTCGTTTTCCTGTTTTAAAATTATAAACTGGCAGCTCAATCTGGCTTCCTTTTAAAAGTGCCATCATATCAACATTAAACTGCTCAACATCAAGTGCCCGTAAACTTTCAAAATCATATTTTCCAAACTCATCCAATGGACATTTTAATCGGTCAATAAAATAGTCATCAATTGAAATTAAATGTGGATTTAAACCATGTGCCTGTAATTGAATGGATAACCGATGAGAAAAGGTTGTTTTTCCAGAGGAAGATGGCCCTGCAATCATAATAAATTTACTTTGCTTTTTTTCAGTAATCATTCGGGCAATTTCCGAAATCTTTTTTTCTTGTAAAGCTTCCTGCACTAATACAATATCATTTAATTTACCCTTTGAAATTTTCTCATTCAATTCTCCAACAGTTGAAATACCCAGACGCTCTCCCCACTCCTTTGACTCTTTTAGTACATGAAATAACTTTTGTTGCGGTTCAAATGGAGCAACTTTTGTTGGAGCCTTTTTTCTAGGCATCTGCAGCACAAATCCTTCATCATATAAATACAATTCAAAATATTTTAAAATTCCAGTAGAAGGAACCATATAACCATAATAATAGTCTTCAAATTCATTTAAACTATAAATATTTACTCTAGATACCCGACGATATCGGAACAAACGTTCCTTATCATACATACGATGCCCCTGAAATAGCAGAATCGCATCATCTGTATGAATACTTCTCTTTTTAAAAGGAATGTCTTCCTTTACCAATTCCAACATTCTATCTTTTACTCGATCCAAAAAATCTTGATTAACAATAACTTCCCCTTTAACCTTACAATAATATCCTTTACTTAAAGAAAATAATACACTCACTTTCTCTAAGTTCTCTTTTGGCACAATATCATAAATCGCCTTTAACATCAGTTGTGTTACACTTCTAACATAGGAACGATTGCCGGCATCTTCTGCTGTTGTTACCAATCGGATCTCACAATCTTTCTTTAACTTTTTATACAGCTCTTGAAGTTTTCCATCTACAGTTACAAGTACAATCTCATGTTCTTTTTTCTCTTTATAGTCTTTCACAATTTCTTGATAGGTGGTTCCTGCTGGATATTCCTTTTCTTCTCCTTCTATTAAAACACGGTACATCTATCTCTATATTCCTTTCTTATTATAATATGCCAGTGCTTCTTTGATATGCATACATTCTATTTCTATCTGCTTTTTTCGTTCTTTTATATGTTCCTTTTGCATCACTGACAGTTTTTCCAATAGTTGTTTTCGAACTAAATACTCTTTTTGCAGATAAGTATACAATACTGGATGCTGTTCTTCTAACATACGTTTTCCATACCAAAGTTCTGGCTCAGTTTGGTAATCTCCTACTCCATATACAGCTTTTATAATTGTATAATAAATTCCTTCTTCATATAACATAGTTTCTTTTATAATTGAAAACCCTTGATCCATTAAAAAAGATCGTACTCTATGTATCTCAGAATGGGGAGAAAGGATAAACTCCGACACTTCCGAGAGAACTTCTTTTCCTGCTTGTAATATCTGTATCATCAGCTCTCCGCCAAGTCCAGCTATTACAATCGATTGTGCTTCTCCTTTTTGAAATGCAGAAAACCCGTCCGAAAGCCGAGTTTCAATCTGTTCCTTTAATCCCTGTTCTGCAATATGATCCTTAGCCCTTTTTAAAGGCCCTACTCCGATATCCATTGCCAATGCAGATGGAATCTTTCCATTTTTTATCAAATAAATTGGTACATAGGCATGATCTGTTCCAATATCTGCTACTTTCATTCCCTCTGTTACAAAGGATGCTACTGTCTTTAAACGTTCTGAAATCTGCATATTTTATAAACTCCTATTTTAGCAATTTCTTGGAACTACTCCTATTAATCTAAATAATCTTTTAATAATCTGCTTCTGCTTGGATGGCGCAATTTTCGTAATGCCTTTGCTTCTATCTGACGAATCCGTTCTCTTGTTACATGAAATTCTCTTCCAACTTCTTCTAATGTTCTAGCACGCCCATCATCCAATCCAAAACGCAGACGCAATACTTTTTGCTCTCGTTCAGAAAGAGTAGAAAGCACTTCAACTAATTGTTCTTGTAACAGTGTAAAAGTTGCTGCCTCTGCAGGAACTGGCATATTGTCATCCTGAATAAAATCTCCTAAATGACTTTCATCTTCCTCCCCTACTGGTGTTTCTAATGACACTGGCTCTTGAGAAGCCTTTAAAACCTCTTGTACCTTTTCTATTGGCATATCTAATTCCTCTGATAATTCCTCTAAAGAAGGTTCTCTTCCCAAGTCTTGTACTAACTGTCTAGATACTCGAATTACTCGATTAATAGTCTCTACCATATGCACTGGAATTCGTATTGTTCTTGCCTGATCTGCAATTGCACGAGTAATTGCCTGACGAATCCACCAAGTTGCATAGGTGCTAAATTTAAATCCTTTTTTATAATTAAATTTTTCTACTGCTTTAATTAATCCTAAATTTCCCTCCTGAATCAAATCCAAAAACTGCATCCCTCTGCCTGAATACTTTTTTGCAATACTAACTACCAATCTTAGATTTGCCTCTGCCAGACGTTTCTTTGCATCCTCTTCTCCAAGTTCAATCCGTTTTGCTAATTCAACCTCTTCATCAATAGAAAGCAATGGAATCTTCCCAATTTCTTTTAGATACATTCGTACTGGATCTTCTGTTCCAGTTCCTTCTGGTACACTTAGATCCACATTTTCCAGATCGATTTCCTCTTCTAAAAACTCATCTTCATTAATCTCATCAAGTAAAAGCTCTTCTCCCTCCATTGTCTGAAGCACATCAATATTTTGATCTTCTAACTGTTCTAATATTTCATCAAATTTTTCTGGTTCCAGTTCAAATTCTGCCAGAGTATCCACCACATCTTGAAACTCTAACGTATTCTTTCTTTCCTTTGCTTTCTCTCTTAATTCGTCAAGTTTTTCTTTCAGTCTGTCCGTATTCATCTCCATGTTGCGTCCATCCTTCCGTTTCATATAGTCTGCCCTTATGTCAGAGAAATATGCAGATCTTGCAGGCTTCGCTTTACCTTTTTTATCTCTTCTAGCTCTGCAAAGTCAGAAGCATGGCTTCCTGCATACTCACACCAGTTCTGTTTTATCTTATATACTGTCTCATTTACTGCCGTTTCTCTTTGCTTTTCATCCATTGGTGTCTGCAGGGTTGTATGAAACAGTTCTGCTACCTCCCTCTGTTCCTCTTCTTTTGTAAATTTACTAATAATTCTTGCTGGATTCACTGTATTTTCTTCTTGATATTGTTGATAAAGCATCTCTGCTACAATATGATAAAATTCATCTGTAAAATCTCTTGGCGAAATCCAATTTTTCAATTTTTCAAATAGACTAGTATCTTCAATCAGCCAAGTCAACAACAATCTTTGTGACTCTTTAATCCCGCCTTCCTTTCCCTGCTTTTGTATTGGTTTTGGATTTGTTTTTATAGTTACTAAAGGTTGCCCTCCCATTTGATAAGCAAAACGTTTTACCATATTCCGTAAACCCTCATAATCAATCTGATGCTCTTTACAAATCGCTTCCATATAGGTTGTCCGTTCTAATTCTTCTGGAAACCCTAACAATTTTTTTGCTGTTTCTTGGTAAAAACGTGTTTTTTGTTCTGGATCTTCCATCTGATATTCCCTTTTTAACATCTCAATTTCATATAAGAAACTATTTTTTGCTTGTATAATTCGTTCCTCAAATGCTTCTGAACCCATATTTTTAATAAATTCATCTGGATCTTTATAAGGGCTTAAAGAGATCACCCTAGCACTTAAACCTGCTTCTTTTAAAATTGGAATTGCCCGAAGTGCTGCTTTCACTCCTGCTTTATCACTGTCATAGGTCAATAATACTTCTTGGGCATAACGTTTCATCAAAGAAGCCTGTCCAGAAGTAAACGCTGTTCCTAAAGAAGCAACTGCATTGGTAAATCCTGCTTGATGTAAAGAAATCACATCCATATAGCCTTCACAAATAATAAAATTAGGTCTTCTGGAATTTTTTGCTTCATTCATTCCATATAAATTCCGACTTTTATCAAAAATTTTTGTTTCAGGAGAGTTTAGATATTTAGGTTCTCCATCTCCCATTACTCTACCCCCAAAACCAATCACCCGATTTCTAACATCCATAATCGGAAACATCACTCGATTCCAAAATTTATCATAAGTTCCTCTTTCCTCTATCGTCACAAGTCCCGATTCTTTTAACAGTTCATCTTGATAGCCTTTCTTTTTTAAATAAAAATAAAGATCATTACTTGTTTTATTTGAATACCCTAAACCAAATCTGGTAATGATTGCATCTGATAACTTTCGCTTTTTTAAATAGGACAGTCCTAATGCACCTCGTTCTGATTTTAATTGATAATAAAAATAACGTGCGGCTTCCTTTTGAATCTCCAAAAGACTAGTTTTTTGATCTGCTTCTTTTCTGGCTTCTTTACTATCCTCTTCTTTTTTTGGAAGCGGCATACCGCATCGTTCTGCCAGATGCTCTACTGCCTCTGGAAAGGTAAAATTTTCATACTCCATTAAAAATGTATAGACATTTCCCCCTGCGCCGCAGCCAAAACAATAGTACATCTGTTTCCCTGGTGTAACAGAAAAAGAAGGAGATTTTTCATTATGAAATGGACATAATCCAAAATATGTGCTCCCTTTCTTTTTCAGTTGTACATAACCAGAAATCACATCTACAATATCATTTCTTTCTCGCACTTCTTCTATCAGACTTTCTGAATAACGCATGATTTATGCCCTTTCTTACTTTCCAAATAATTCCTACTCTATTAAAATAAAACGATATGGTCTTATCCTTTCCATGCTCTTGGCTCAAAAATCTCTTTAAATTTTGCAATGGAATAACTATCTGTCATGCCAGCAATATAGTCACAAACCACTTGTACCTTTGTCTGATTTTTCTCTTCCATCATATATATATATTCAGAAGGTAACAATTCTATGTTATCCAAATAATAGTGATATAAAGCAATAATCATATTTTTTGCTTTTTTTTCCTCACTTTTGGCAGCAGAATTCGTATAAACAGACTGAAACATAAATTTTCTTAAACCTTTCATTGCTTCTGCAAACTCCTTTGACATTACAATATTTGGTTTTTCTGCACTTTGCTTTACAATATCATGTATAATATGGTTTAGACGCTCTTTTACTGTTGTTCCCAAAACAGTAGTATATTCTTTTGGAATTTCCTCCTCTGTCAAAATTTTTCCACGAATCGCATCATCAATATCATGATTGATATAAGCAATTTTATCAGAAAGCCGAACAATTTGTCCCTCTAAAGTAGATGGGTGCGCATTTGTTCTATGATTTAAAATGCCATCTCGAACTTCCTTTGTTAAATTCAGTCCCTGACCACCTTTTTCCAAAAACTCTACAATACGTACGCTCTGCTTTTCATGCCAAAATCCTGTTTCACAAACTGTATTTAAAGCCTCTTCTCCTGTATGTCCAAATGGAGTATGCCCCAAATCATGTCCTAATGCAATTGCCTCTGTTAAAGCCTCATTTAAACGCAAGGATCTTGCTATTGTTCTGGCTATCTGAGAAACTTCTAATGTATGTGTCAATCTTGTGCGGTAGTGATCTCCCTCTGGTGACAAAAATACCTGTGTTTTATGTATTAAACGGCGAAAAGATTTACTATGAAGAATTCGATCTCGGTCTCTTTGGTATATGGTGCGCATATCGCATGGTTCTTCCTGCCGATCACGTCCTTTTGAGTCTACACTATGTGCTGCATAAGGACTTAAAAACTGCTTTTCATATGCTTCTTGTTGTTCCCTAATGTTCATACCATTCCCATCCTTTCTTCTATTTTCTATCTTTTCTCCTCTATCTTTTTTCTTTATTTTTCTATATAAAATAATTCTATAAGAAATCCATATAGTTTTATATTCTACCATAAAATTTCAAAAAAAACTACTCATTCATAAGAATTTTTTCAATTTTCCTCTTGATTTTCTATAAAATTTATGTTAGACTAACTGTGTTGTAATTGGGAATAGAACAAGCAGTTGTGGCGGAATTGGCATACGCGCATGATTCAGGTTCATGTCCATGTAGGTGGGTTCGGGTTCAAGTCCCGTCAACTGCACTAAAAAATCTCTATTAAACCTAATATTTACAGAAATGGTTTGTAAATACTAGATTTAGTAGAGATTCTTTATTTCTAATCGTTTGTTATTTTTTAGACTTCATTATAATCATAATTTGCCAACTTTGTTACTTTTTTTATTGTCTTAATTTCTATCTTAAATCTTTTTAATTATATTTCATTGTCTCTATGTTGTTCAAAAATCGCTGCATTTAAGCGTTCTATCAATCGACCAAACCATCCTGCAATTGGCTCACTAGATAACACAAAAGTAATTACAACAACCCAACAAAGAGTACTGCTAGTTGAACATATGTATTTGTAATATATCTATACCAAGCAAAACAATGCTCCACATCTGGTTCATAGTTTTCATCCTATCCATATGCTTTTGGTTGCAATAGTAACCTGCTAAAAAATAAGGTAAAAATGTAATTGTTCGAGCCAATGACATAAAAGCTCCAAATTCTACGAATAGTCCCGATAATATTCCAACAACCAAGCTCACAATAAAAGCATTTTTTATTCGTATCATATCTGGCAGAAACATCTTCCAGAGAAATACTGACAACATAAACCAGAGCGCCCATCCAGGTGTAAAAAACGAAAACTGGCATATGGAAAAATATATAAAGTTATAGAGAAACTGTACACTACTATCCCCTTTTCTCAAAAATTCTATTGCGTGTCCTAGCACAACTAATTTCATCATTTCCTTAACAAAACTTAGTCAAATTTGCTACATAACACAGCTATATAATAACACAAATACTTTTAATAAAGGCATCTGTTGAGGATATGCAGAATTAAATAAGTGTTATGATAAATTTTCAGACAGTTGACCAGAAAATATCATACAATGAGATGGAACAAAATACATCAAAACAAAAAAGAATAGTCTATATAAGGCAGAATATTCATCTTCCGCCCTCTATAGACTTTCTATCCAATTCACTATTCACATTCTACTGTTATTGTATAAATTGCCTTTTCTGGTTGCAAATAAGAATTTTTCCCTTTACTTTCCCAAAAATCTTCCTCTTTTAAAATATAAATTGTTACTTCAGAAACATCTCTTCCATAAATACTTTTTCGATCAAAATAGGAACCATGAGACTCTAATGGCTGATTATTTGCATCCCATATTGTTACTATATAATCATATTCATTCTCTCCTTCTGGAAGAAGCAAAACAGCATACATTTCATAAGAAGTTTTTACAATTTTTTCGATTCCAAATCCCTGTTCATTCCTATCATTTACTATAATTTCTTGTTCTGCTTTTACCAAATCATTAAAATCAAGATGGAATTTCCAAGTTCCTTTATATTTTTGCCAGTCATATTCTATATAGGAAATCTCCTCACCACTTTCTCCCAATCTTCCTGTTCTCTTTTCTCCTGTAGTCAATTCTTGTTTTATTTCTGAAAATGTAATATCACATTCTGTATATTTAGAAACATCTAAATCCATTGCTGTTAATTGTATTAGTCCTTTAAAAGTATTCTGATCGACAAACTCTCCCTCTGCAATAAACGCAAGTGCATTTCCATCTTCTTCTCGAAAAACCTCTTTCCTTCCATCCATTCGATAGAATTCTGTCTGACAGTTCAAATATAATGAGCTTTTACTTTGTGCATCTTTCGCAAATCCAGCTTTATTTTCAACTAGTACAGCAAGATAAATTGCATTACTATCATATGTTACTTCAGAAAGTGTAACAGATAAATCTCCTGACTCTACATAATATTCCTTTGTTCCATTTTCCTCTAAAGATATTTGTTCTTTTTTCTCTTCTAATTCCATCAAAGAATCTGTATTATACTCTGGAAGAGTAACTGCATTTTCGCTATAATTTCCTGGATAAGAAACTTTCTGCTCTAACTCTTCAAAGATATGTCCAATAAACGGAAGTTGTGCCGCTAACGTTGGATGATAAATACAATATGTTGTTGCAATAAAAACAATAGCCGCAGCACATCCAGTAATTGCTAAAATTGTTTCTTTTTTTAATAATTTTGTTTTCTTTTTCTGCATCATTCTTATCTCCTGATAAGCTTCTTCTATCTTTTTATTTACCAAGCCTGATGTTGGGATATCTGTCATAATATAAGTCCTAATTTCTTCCTTTATTTTATCTTGTTTCTTTTCGTCCATTATACCCACTCCTCTCTGCATATCTGCTTTCGCAGTTGTTCTTTGCCTCGATGGATACGACTTCGTATCGTACTTTCCTTAATCCCCAATATTTCACTAATTTCTTTGGTTGTATATTGCTCACCAAAATATAATTGAAATATGGTTCTATCTTCTTTATGAAGCAAAGACAACAGATAAAAAAAAGCATTATCTTCTGGATAAATATCAAAATATTTTTGATTGATTAATTCTTCTTCTGATACCATACGCTTTTTATTATTATAGAGTTGATTGCAATTATTAATCAGGATACGAATTAGCCATGTTTTAAAATAAGCAACTTTCTTCAATTCTTTGATATGTTCAAATGCATCCAATATCGTTTGTTGCATTACATCCGCTACATCTTCTTCATTTGAAAAAAAACCATAAGCTATTTTAAGCATAGCTTGTTTATTCTCCTCCATTAACCGGATAAAGCTTTCTGCATCCTTTTGCATGGCACGCTTAACCAGTATCTCCATATTGTGTGTCCTTCTTTCTGCCGGCCTGTTTCTTCTTATTTTGTAATTACACCTATTAGATAAAAAAAGATTCTATTTTGTTGCAGAAAATAAAAAAGAAAAGAAAAAATTTTTTATCAAGTATTTTTTTTTACTGATATAATCCTGCTTGTACATTCCACATTCGTGCATATTCTCCATTCTGTTCCATTAAAGTTTGAAAATCTCCTGATTCCAAAATTTCTCCCTGTTTTAATACAACAATCCGATCCGAATACCGTGTTAAAGCAAGTCGATAGGAAACCATAATTGTTGTCTTTCCTTTTGTCAGTTCCAATATCGTATGATAAATAAAACTTTCCTGTAAAGGATCTATTGCACTTGTAGGTTCATCAAAAATAAGTAAATCAGCTTTTTTTACCATTGCACGCAAAATAGCGATTTTCTGCTTTTGTCCTCCCGATAATTCCATTCCACCAAATTCTAATCCATAGAGAGATTCTTCTTTCCCTTTTAAATCAGTTAAACTAATTGCATCTAATAATTGCTCTACTTTATTTCCTTCTTCCGAATTTCCAAAAAAGATATTTTCTTTAATACTAATACAATAACAGTGGAAATTTTGCGGAATATAAGCAATCTTTTTCCAATCATCCAAAAGAGAAACCTCCCCTTTTACAGGAGTAAAAAATCCCAATAAAATTTTGGAAAAAGTTGTTTTGCCAGCTCCATTTTCTCCAACAATTGATAGAAATTCTCCTTTTTGTATCGTAAGTGAGATATCTTTTAATGCCCAGACAGAAGAATTCGGATAATGAAAAGAAACCTGTTTTAATTGAACCGCCAAATGCTCTTCACAAATCCTCTCTTTTTTAAGTTTTTCTGCAAAGATAAAATAAGGTTCTACCATAATTGAAAACTCTGATAAATTTCCAAAAAGAGCACATAGTTGTTGAAAGGATTCTGTTATTTTTATTCAGCAAGACGAATCTTTTGTTCTATCAATAAAACCGTAATACTCCAATATGCACCTATCATTCCAATCCATTTTATAAAATGAAAAAAAAGCGACAAAATCAAAATCTTTGTCTGTGATTTTCGCTCTATTTCTAAAATAGCTTGATATGCACTTTGCCATTTTGAAAAAATAAAATCAAAACATTTTAAAATTTTTATTTCTTTTATATGTTCTGATCTTGTAAGAAACTTTAAATATGCTTCTTCCTCTTTTTGTTTTTGTGTGTTTTGATAAAGTAAAAATTTCTTTTCGATTATTTTAAAAATTTGATCTGCTATAGATGGGACAACTGATAAAAATAAGAAAAAAATCAAGGTAGGATGAATATATAAAACAAAACTGCCAATCAAAAAAAATCCTATCATTGCAGTAGTCATCTCAACGATAATCTGATATAGCCGAAAAATATTGATACTTGCATTTTGTGCCCTTTTTGTCTCATTTACAATTTCAGGCGATAAATAACTTTCAAATCTTAGCAAAGATTGATAATTTAGATAATAATGATGATAAAAATGAAATATACTTCTCTGTATAAAATTCAAAACGCAATAGCCTATCAATAGAAGAATGGAACAGATAATATTATGATACTCAATCGAAAAAGTGGAAATAAATTTTTGATAGAATGATAACATAACTACAGGAAGAGTCGAAAGTACAAGTGAAACAACCACCAATAAAATGGAATCCAATGGACATTCCTTATAACATAGTTTTATACTTTTTATAAGCAAACTTTTATTCATACCAATCTTTCTGCTCCTTATACATCTTTTTATATAAACTGTCTTTCTTAGAAAATAACTCTCTATGGATCCCTACTTCAGCAATCGTTCCATTTTCCAGTACAATAATTTCATCTACATTTTTTACAAATCCCAGTCTATGTGTAATATAGATAACAGTTTTATCCATCAGTAATTGCTGGTATATTTCAAAAACTCGAATTTCTTCCATTGGATCTAAGTTTGCAGTTGGTTCATCCAAAATAAAAATATCCCCATCACTCCATAAGATTCTTGCTAAAGCAATACGCTGCCACTCACCTCCTGATAATTCCTCCCCTCCTTCTTTTAATGTGGTTAATTCTGTTTTCTCTTTCTGCTTCATTTTCTCTACTCGTTTTTTTAATCCTGACTGCGGAACATATAGTCCTGCTAATAGCTTAGCAAGTGTTGTTTTTCCACTGCCATTTGCCCCAATAACAGCATACTTTTTTCCCTTTTGAAAACAAAAAGAAATACCATGAAAAAACATTTTTTCTTGTGTTTTATATTGAAAGTTTACCTGTTTTAATTCCAATATGTTATCGCTTTCCTTTTTCTTATCTCTTACTGGCATTTCAAGTTCTGCATGTTTCGAAAAAGCAAGAACATCCTTTTCGAGTCGTATATATTTTGTAATATCTTCTATACTGCTAACTGCATCCGAAAAATTTCCAAATAAAGTTAGCATATATCCGGTAGCAGAAACAAATAATCCTATTGTAACCTGATTTTTTCTATAGGCATAAAAAAAGAGAAAGAAAAACCATAAAGAAAACAGCAAAAAAACACCATTCATCAGCAATTCTAATTTTATTCTCTTTTTTCCTAATATGCGATTTTTTTCACTCGCCATATCAAATTCTTTACAAAACTTATCAGAAAAAAAAGAAAAATAGGAATATACTTTTTTCTCTTCTATATAGGTTTGATCCACTAAAATATTCGACAGATATTGATATTTTCTAGTATTTTTCTTATAATTTTCCCAATAATCATACATCAAAGCAGAAAGTTTTCTGCTGATTCTACCAGATAAGATTATTGTAAATAAAAAACTAATCAATAATAGTAAAAAAATAGATGTAGAAACTTGATAATATAATAAAATATAAAATCCTATTCCTGCAAACACTGCAAAAGTAATCTTTTCTAAAGAAGACAAAAATATTTTTTCTTGTTTATTCTTATCTTTTATTTTATCAAAATCATCATGATATTGTTTAGATTCAATAAAGGAAAAAGGAAAAGAAAAAATTGTTTTCAGTAAAGACTTTATAAAATTTTTTCCTTCTTCCAAAAAAAAGATTTCAAATATATAATTTTTTAATACAGGCAAAAAAAGAAACAGACTCCAAACGAAAGCCAATTTTTTTACCAATTCTAAACTAGGTTGATCAATCAACTGCTTGATTAGCCATATTCCAGCTAAATTTGTAGTACTTAATAAAATAGAAATAAAAATAGAACATACTATTCTAATAGATATTCTTTTCACTAGCACAGCTTCTTTCTGTTTAATATTTAATATAATAAAAATCTCCTTTGTTTCAATTTGTATTATTAAGAAATTTTAAAACCTGCTCTAATTTCAATTCCCCTCCAAACAAATCCAAAGCACTTCCTATTGTTACGTCCAACTTTCCTTTTCCTAGTTGTTTTAATTTTTCCAAATCTGCAAAACTTCCAACTCCTCCTGCATAAGTAATCGGAATTCCCTGATATTCCCCCAGCACTTTTACAAGTGGTTCCTCTATTCCATGTGCTTTTCCTTCCACATCCACTGCATGTATCATAAATTCATCACAATATCCTGCCAACTCCTCCAATACTTTTTTTGTTACTCGAACATCGGTAAACTTCTGCCAGCGATTTGTTACAATAAAATAATCTTCTCCTTTCTTTCTGCAGCTTAAATCCAATACCAAATGTTCTTTCCCTACTGCTTGAATTAACTTTTCAATATTTTCAAAATTAATCTTTCCATCGCAAAATACATAAGATGTCACAATCACATGAGAAGCACCTGCTTCAATAAATTCTTTAGCAGATTCTGAAGTAATTCCGCCTCCGACTTGCATCCCCTGTGGATATTCTTGTAAAGCCAAAAGTGCCTGTTTTCGATCTGCTTCATAGTATGTAGTACCAACTGGATTTAATAAAATAATATGTCCACCAGTTAATCCTTTCTCCCGATAAAATCGTGCATAAAATCCTGCGTCCTGTTTTGAAACAAAATTTTCTTTTGCCTGATTTCCTTGATCTACTAGACTTCCTCCTACAATCTGCTTTACTTGTCCATTATGGATATCAATACATGGCCGAAATTTCATATCTTACGCCTTCCTTCTCTTTTATTCTTTTCACAGTAAATTACCCATTATCCAAAGCTAACAAAATTACAGTAGCCATATTTTAAAAAGCAGGTCAGCAAAAACTGTCCTGCTTCTTTTTATTCTTTTCTATACATGAATCTCTGCTACCATTCCAAGCAAATCTTGATTTTTTGTAAGAATTGGATTTACCACATTTTTTAAAAATGCCTCTACCTGTTCTGCCGATCGTCCAATATATCGTGAAGGTTCCATTGCTTTCTCTAGCTCCTCTAAGCTTAAATGAAAGGCTGGGTCCGCAGCAATTAATTCCAAAAGATTATTTTCTTTTCCTTCTACTTTTACAGTCTTTCCAGCTTCCATAGAAAGGGTGCGAATCTTTTCATGCAATTCCTGTCGATCACCACCTGCTTTTACCGCATCCATCATAATATTTTCTGTAGCCATAAAAGGCAGTTCACTTCTCAGCCGCTTTTCAATTACCTTTGGATAAACAACCAATCCATCTACTACATTTAAACAAAGATCCAAAATTCCATCTATAGCTAAAAATCCTTCTGGTATCGATAATCTCTTATTTGCTGAATCATCCAATGTTCGCTCAAACCACTGTGTAGCTGAAGTAATTGCTGGATTGAGGGCATCCACCATTACATAACGGCTAAGGGATGCAATTCGCTCACTTCGCATTGGATTTCGCTTATATGCCATAGCAGAAGAACCAATCTGATTTTTTTCAAATGGTTCTTCTACTTCCTTTAAATGCTGCAAAAGTCGAATATCATTTGACATCTTATGAGCAGAGGCAGCTATTCCAGCTAATACATTTAATACTCGTGTATCTACCTTCCGTGAATAGGTTTGTCCAGATACAGCATAGCACTCTTGAAATCCCATCTTTTTTGCAATCATTGGATCAATTTGATCGATTTTCTCTTGATCTCCATCAAACAATTCCAAAAAACTAGCCTGTGTTCCAGTTGTTCCCTTTGACCCTAATAATTTCATTCCCCCAATCATATACTCTAAATCCTCTAGATCTAAAGTAAACTCCTGCAGCCAAAGAGAAGCTCGTTTTCCTACTGTAGTAGGCTGTGCTGGCTGAAAATGAGTAAAAGCTAAAGTAGGAAGTGCTTTATATTTCTCTGCAAAAGCAGCTAACTTAAAAATCACATTAACTAACTTTTTCTTAACTAATTTCAATGCCTCTGTCATTATAATTAAATCCGTATTATCTCCTACATAACAAGAAGTTGCTCCAAGATGAATAATCCCCTTTGCCTTTGGACATTGTACTCCATATGCATACACATGAGACATCACATCATGCCGTACCAAAGCTTCCCTCTCTTTTGCTACTTCATAGTTAATCTCTTCTGCATGTTCTTTTAGTTCATCAATCTGTTCTTGTGTAATTGGCAATCCAAGTTCACGTTCTACCTCTGCCAAAGCAATCCACAACTTTCTCCAGGTTCGAAACTTCATATCTGGTGAAAAAATATACTGCATCTCCTTACTTGCATATCGCTCCGATAGGGGGCTTTGATACTTATCGTACATATGGTTCTCCCTTCTTTTCTTCTATAAAAGTGAACTATCTATTTTTTGCTATTTTTCATAATTTCCTCGGATATCTTCCTTTGGAGGTTCCATTGGATAATCTCCAGTAAAACATCCCCGACAAATAGGAAGCCCCTCTACCATCTTATGCAATCGATTTATTTTTAAATATCCCAAAGAATCTGCTCCAATAATCCGGCGAATTTCCTCTATTGACCGATTATGAGCAATCAGTTGATCCTCTGAAGGAATATCAATTCCAAAATAGCAAGGATGTAAAAACGGTGGGGAACTAATTCTAACATGTACTTCTTTTGCTCCCGCCTCTCGTAGCATACTAACGACTCGATCATTTGTTGTTCCTCGTACCATAGAATCATCAATCATAATTACACGTTTTCCATCTACTGCTTCCTTTAATACATTTAACTTAATTCGTACACTAGACTCCCGATTTCCCTGTTTTGGTTTAATAAAAGTGCGTCCCACATAACTGTTTTTTACAAAAGCCGTTCCATAGGGAATTCCAGATTCCATAGAATACCCAAGTGCTGCTGCATTTCCTGACTCTGGTACACCAACTACTAAATCAGCATCCACTGGATGATCCATAGCCAAAAAACGTCCTGCCTGAATTCTAGAATGATAAACTCCAACCCCATCAAATACACTGTCTGGTCTAGCAAAATAAATATACTCAAAAATACATCTTGCCTGTTGTTCTTTTGGCAGGCACAACTCCTGATTTGATAAAATTCCATCTCTAGTAATTGTAACTACTTCTCCAGGCAGTACATCTCGTATATACTCTGCACCAATTGTTTCTAAAGCACAGGTTTCTGATGCAAAAATATAGGCATGATCTCGCTTTCCAATACAAAGCGGCTTAAAACCATAGGGATCTCTTGCTCCTATCAATTTTCTTGGACTCATCACAATCAAAGAGTATGCTCCTTTAATTTTCTTCATCGCACTTACTACTGCATCCTCTACCGAATGTTGTTGAATCCGTTCTCGTGCTATATGATAAGCAATCACTTCTGAATCAATTGTAGTCTGAAAAATTGCTCCTGTATATTCTAGTTCTCGCCGAAGTTCTAATGCATTAATTAAATTTCCATTATGTGCCAGTCCTAACGTTCCTTTTACATAATTTAAAACCAAAGGTTGCGCATTTTCTCTTGTGCTGCTACCTGCCGTAGAATATCTAGTATGCCCCACTCCAATGTCACCATGAAGTTTTTGAAGTGCTTCCTCAGTAAATACTTCATTGACCAATCCCATTCCTTTTATTGAATTTACTTTTCCTTTTGGTCCCTCTGTATCACTTACTGCAATCCCGCAGCTCTCCTGTCCTCGATGTTGTAGCGCAAACAATCCATAATAAATTGTGGAAGCCACATCATTCCCATCGAAATCGTACATTCCAAAGACACCACATTCCTCATGCAATTTATCCGAACTCTCTCTTTGCTCTTCCAATTGTGAATTTTCCATCTATTCTGCCCTTTCTTGCTTAATACAAATGGGGGCAAGAAAACCCTGTCCCCATTTCTTCTACCTGATACTTTATTGGATTCCAAGTCTCTTAAATATCTCCTGATAAGCATCTTCTACATTTCCTAAATCTCTCCGAAACCGATCTTTATCTAATTTTTCATGTGTATCCTTATCCCAAAGTCTACATGTATCAGGAGAAATTTCATCTGCTAAAAGAATTTCTCCATGATATCTTCCAAATTCTACTTTAAAATCAATTAAATCAATATTTAAAGAATTAAAATATTCTAATAATGTTTCATTTACTTTAAATACATATTCTGTAATCTTATCAATTTCTTCTCTTGTAGCTGCACCAATTGCAATCGCATAATAATCATTAATCATAGGATCGCCTAACTCATCATTCTTATAGCTAAACTCCAAAGTTGGTGCCAATAATTTTGTCCCTTCTGCAATTGCTAGTTTCTTAGAAAAACTTCCTGCTGCTACATTTCGTACAATTACTTCAAGTGGAACAATCTCTACTTTTTTTACAGCAGTCTCTCGATCACTTAATTCCTCTACCAGATGGGTTGGAACTCCTTTCTTCTCTAAAAGTCGAAAAATGTGATTTGTCATACGATTGTTAATTGCACCTTTTCCTACTATCGTTCCCTTTTTTTCTCCATTAAAAGCGGTTGCATCATCCTTATAATCTACAATTAAAATATCAGTGTCTTCTGTTGTCCAAACTTTTTTTGCTTTTCCTTCATAAAGTAATTCTACTTTGTTCATTCTTAATCACCAATCCTTTTCCCTTTCTCACTTGTCCGATCACTTCATTTCTTTTATAAAGAATCTTTACGAAAGAATTATAACCCAAGAAATATACAAAATCAACCGCAATTTTAAAGTTCCTTTCTCTCACTAATCAACACTACAATACTCCGGGCTGGTACAACCAGTTGTTTTTGTTCCTCTAATTGTTCTGGTTTTTCTGTTATAAAAGGAGTTTCACCGCAAAAAGTATGAATTATCTGTTTCCATATCTTCTTTTTTGAAGGACGAGGCAAATCAAATTTATGTTCTTCCCAATGACAATTATAAGCAATATAAATATCTTCGTCCACTTTTCCATCTGCTGCATAACGTGCATATTCTCCACAGTAAAATATTCCAACATATCGAGTATAAGCATCCATATCTGGATACCATGCCCGACTTCCATGATAGGATAAATCAGGTCTTCCTACTGCACCATAATCCATCATACGAAGTTGTGTTGGCATATGAAGAATCCGATGTGTCATACGAAATTCAATTAATGCTTTTGTAAATTGATATAGTTCTTGTCCCCTTTTTGACCAGTTCCAATTTAGCCAAGAAATTTCATTATCCTGACAATATGGATTATTATTTCCTTGACAAGTTCGTGCAAACTCATCTCCTGCAAATAACATTGGTACTCCTTGACTAAGCATTACCATTACCATTGCATTTTTCATCTGTTGACTTCTTCTATCTAAAATCTTCTTTCTCCGGCTTTCTCCTTCTACTCCACAATTCCAACTATAATTAAATGAATTTCCATCTTGATTATTTTCTTCATTTGCCTCATTATGTCTTTTTTCATACATCACCATATCTAATAATGTAAAACTATCATGATTTGCAATATAATTAATTACTCCTTCTTTTGCTGAATTTCTTGTTAAACGATATAAAAAACTTCCTACTTGATTTTCATCCGATTTTAAAAATCGCCGTATATCCATCATAAAACCATCATTCATTGCTGCAAGTCTTTTTTCTTTTGGCTCTTTTTTGTAAATACTATCTACATCCCACTCATTTCCAAATAGTTTACAATCAGAAAGATATACATTTTTTGCCAACCTAGTCATATCTACTCCATTTTGATTTACATGAAATGCATCAATATGGTATTCCATCCTCCAAAAAATCAAACAGTCTAATATAAACTCCATCGAAAGTCCTGGTTTAAAATAAAACTCCATACTAATTTCTATTTTTTCCTGATGTAATGCACGAACCAATTCTTTTAATTCATTTTCTGGATCATACCGACTTCTTCTTTGAACGTTATTTGCCTTTGTATAAGAAGCTTTTGGTGCAAAATAATATGCATCTGCATAGCCAAAATAATTTAGCTTCTCTCCTCCTTGTCTAGTCAATATTCGTTCATCAAATTCATAAGCTGGCATTAATTCAATCATAGTAATCCCTAATTCCTTTAAATAAGGAATTTTCTCTTTAATTCCAGAAAATGTTCCTTTTCCCCTTACTCGTGAAGAAGTATGTTTTGTAAATCCTCTGGTATGAAGCCGATAGAGAATGGTATCTTCTAATGGTGTCTTTGGCATACGATCCTGCTGCCAGTCAAACTTCTTTGTCAGAAAACCATAGCGCAATGGTACTTCTGGCAGCTTTCCCCACTGTTCCCGACCAATTACCTTTCTAGCATACTCATCTACAATTGGCAATTCTTTTTCGCCATTCTCTGTCTTTTCTTTACGAAAAAAGCAATACTCCCATTGCTGTGGATGCAGTCCCTCTATATAAATATACCATACATCACCTACTCGATTTTCTGATGGAATAGAGAACTTATATAGTGGTATGGTATCTCCCTTTTTATATAAGCAAAGAAAAAGTTCTGCTTCTCTTTCTGCAATTACAGCAAAGTTCACACCATTCCTTCTTATTGTTGCCCCCATTGGCATAGGTTGTGCTTTTTCCTGATTTAATTTTAGTTGATTATTCTTTGCTCTCATGAACACTCCTGTTCTACTTTTGTTCTTCTAGAGTATATTTAAGAATATATCCCCTTTCCTTGTGTATCCTTTCTAATCGTATTCTTCCCCAAATTCAGTTGACATTGTTTGTCCTATTCTTTATGCTGCCTTTTTGGAACAAATCTCTTATTTTTATGACACACCTTGTAGAAAATATATAAGAAACTTACTCTAGGTTGCAGGGTCTTTAGTTTATCTCTTTCTATTTTATCTCTTGTGGTTGGGAAGCGCAACCTCTTTTCTTATAAATATAAAAGAAAAATGCATCGCTCTGTCTTACGATGCATATTTTTCCCTTATATTTCCTAAATTTTCCTATTATTTGCTTCTATCTTACCTAAAAGTAAAATAAACGAATCTATTATTCATCTATACTATAGTTTGGTGCTTCTTTTGTAATATGAATATCATGCGGATGACTTTCCTTTAAAGAAGCAGCAGAAATTTTTATAAACTTCCCATTTTCCTGCAAAGAAGAAATATCTGCTGCACCACAATATCCCATACCGGAACGAAGTCCTCCCATTAACTGGAATATCGTATCTTCTACAGTTCCCTTATAAGCAACACGCCCTTCTACACCCTCTGGAACTAACTTTTTCGCATCTGTCTGGAAATAACGATCTTTCGATCCATTTTCCATCGCTGCAATTGAACCCATACCACGATATACTTTATACTTTCTACCTTGAAACAATTCAAATGTTCCTGGGCTTTCATCACATCCTGCAAACATACTTCCCATCATGCAGACATTTCCGCCTGCTGCAATAGCCTTTGTCATATCACCAGAATACTTAATTCCACCATCTGCAATAATTGGAATCTCATACTCTTTTGCAACCGCATAACAATTCATAATTGCTGTAATCTGTGGTACACCGATTCCAGCTACTACACGAGTTGTACAGATAGAACCTGGTCCAATTCCAACCTTAATCGCATCTGCTCCTGCCTCAATCAATGCCTTTGTTGCTTCCCCAGTTGCTACATTTCCAGCTATTACTTGTAAATCTGGAAATGCTTCCTTAATCATTTTCACACACTTTATTACATTTGCAGAGTGTCCATGTGCAGAATCTAACACTACTACATCTACCTTTACATCCACTAGTGCCTGTACTCGTTCTAATACATTTGCTGTAATACCCACACCTGCACCACAGAGCAGCCTTCCCTGATAATCTTTTGCTGACATTGGATACTTAATCTGTTTTTCAATATCTTTAATTGTAATCAGACCTTTTAACTGGAACTGTTCGTCTACAATTGGAAGTTTTTCCTTTCTTGCCTTACCAAGAATTGCTTTTGCTTCCTCCAATGTAATGCCTTCTCTAGCAGTAACCAAGTTCTCAGAAGTCATAGATTCTTTAATTTTTTTGGTGAAATCAGTTTCGAATTTTAAATCACGATTTGTAATAATACCAACTAACTTTTTGCCTTCTGTAATTGGTACACCAGAAATGCGGAATTTTGCCATTAGATTATTGGCATCTTCCAATGTATGTTCGGGAGATAAAAAAAATGGATCAGTAATTACGCCATACTCAGAACGTTTTACCTTATCAACTTCTTCTGCCTGCGCCTGAATGGACATATTTTTATGAATCACACCAATGCCACCCTGTCTGGCCATCGCAATTGCCATTCTGTGCTCTGTAACAGTATCCATTCCGGCACTCATCATAGGAATATTTAGCTGAATCTTTTTCGTTAAGTGTGTCGATAAATTCACTTGATTTGGAATTACTTCCGAATATGCCGGAACTAATAGCACATCGTCAAATGTAATACCTTCGCCGATAATTGTACCCATTTCATTTATCCTCTCTTTCTCTTAATCATGTATGTTCACTTGTTTCCCACCAATTTTTTGGTTATGCTTTTTAGACTAACAAATCTATATTCATCTGTCAAGATATTCAATTTATCATAATTTCTAATAAATAACATATGATTTTCTTATAAAATAAACAGTTCCCCTCTCTAAGAAAAGAACTGTTTATAACTAAAATAATAAAAATATTTATCACTCTTGTTATTAATATAATACTACCTTACGTGGTGCGGTACTTCTCATATCATTTAACATACGTTCATTTGGTTCAAATAAAATTCTTGCCATCTCATTCTTAACAGTTGCATAAATAACATAAGGCTTTGCTTCTGGCATCCGAGAAGAAAAATCATATTCTTTACACTTATTATTCTTAAAAGCATCTAGTGCATGAGAATTCAAAGGTGCTACAATCTCTGTGGATTCCAAATCTACCACAATGCATCTTTTTCTTCTACTTTTTCCCATAATCTTATCAATATCTAATTCTCCTTTTACAAAGATATATTCATATTCTAAATCCCACTCTAAAGAAAGACGATATGTTAAATAACCAAGTCCAGCTCCTATTAACACAAAAAACCATAAAATTCCTGTAAAAGATAAAAGAAAACAAAGTACCGTTAATGTAAGCAGTCCACCTTTTGCAAATGGCGCCCATGCTGGTTTCTTTCTTTTTACTATCCATTCTGAATACAAATCACTCATTTGAGTTCCTCCCTCGTATTTTGCTATTTGAAACAATTATTTGCTTCTGAAATAGATTATAAAGGATTTTAATAGTAAAGCAAAGCTTTTTTAATCATTAATTTCTAAAATGTTTGTAAAATTCATCTTTTCTTCCATTCAGGCCCCAAATTTCCTTCATAAAAATGTTTTCTACAAAGCGTCGTATAAAACTCATTTCCTCCTAGCAAAACCTGTTCTCCAACTTGAATCATCTCTCCAAATTCATTAAATCGGGCATTACATCTAGCTGCTCTTCCACACCAGCATACTGTCTTCATTTCTTCTATCACATCTGCCCAAGCCAAAAGCCACATACTTCCTTCAAAAAGTTCATTCCGAAAATCCGTTCGAAGTCCATAACAAATTACAGATATAGAAAGCTTATCCACAATAAAAACTAATAATTCTACCTGTTCCTTATTTGCAAATTGGGCCTCATCTACTATCACACAATCATAACTTTGAATTTCCTCTTCTTTCATCTGTTGCAATTCTTCAAGTAAAATACACTTTTGCTCTATCCCAACCCGGGAACGAATCACATACAGTCCATCTCTTACATCTGTTCTAGGCTTGACTAATAACGCTTTTTTTCCACGTTCCCGATAATTATACTCGACCATCAAAGCATTTGCCGTCTTTGAACTTCCCATTGCACCATAACGAAAAAAAAGTTTTGCCATATTAAGCTTCTTCCTCCCCATCATGAATATCTTCTTTTGGTTTAGAAAGCCCCTCTATTTGAATTCCATTTTTCTCTGCATAATCCCATAATGCAGCATGAATTGCCTCCTCTGCTAAAAGTGAACAATGTACCTTTACTGGAGGAAGACCATCTAATGCTTCCATTACTGCCCGATTTGTTACCTGAAGTGCCTCATAAATGGTCTTTCCTTTTACTAATTCTGTCGCCATACTACTAGTAGCCACTGCTGCTCCGCATCCAAATGTTTTAAACTTACAATCCCGAATTACCTTTGTTTCTTCATCAATATCTAAATAGATTCGCATAATATCCCCACATTTGGCATTTCCCACTGTTCCTACCCCACTAGCATTCTCAATTTCTCCTACATTACGTGGATTGCTAAAATGATCCATTACCTTTTCACTGTACATTCTAATTTTCCTCCTTTATAATCAAGCAGCTATTCTCTATACTATTTGTATTATACGAAAAAATAAATCATTGTCAAGTATTTCCTACCATTTTAATATGATTTATTATTTTTCTGCTTCTCTCTTTTTTTGTTCTTCCATCTCCCAATCCAATAAATCCTGTAGTGTCACTTTATCAATCACACTTTTTACTGCATCATCTAACATTGCCCATAGTCGTATTGTTGTACAGGAATCAAGGCGATCGCAGCTATCCTCCTTCTCTTCTAGACATCTTACAGGAGCCATATTTCCTTCTGTTAGCCGCAAAATCATTCCTACGCTATACTCCTTTGGTTCCATAGAAAGACGATATCCTCCCTGTGCTCCCCGAAGACTTTTCACATACCCTGCTTTTTTTAAATAAGAAATAATCTGTTCTAGATATTTTTCTGAAATCCCTTGCCTTTTTGCTATATCTTTAATCCGTATCAATTCTTCTCCATCATTTACTGCTAAATCTAACATCAAGCGCAGTGCA
Organism: uncultured Lachnospiraceae bacterium; assembly: GCA_910579865.1. Lineage (GTDB taxonomy): Bacteria > Bacillota > Clostridia > Lachnospirales > Lachnospiraceae > MGBC114844. The sequence goes on along the minus strand of CAJTXA010000009.1, from coordinate 70,723 downwards.
TATCTTCCTTTAGTTGATATCTTCATATTTTTCTTTTCTCCTATTGTACTTTTTCTGTAATACCTTTCTATTACAATTCTATCTCTAGTATAAACTTTTCCTATTAAAATAGTCAAGATAGGCAAAATAAACTCCTATACTATTCAAAAAGCAAAAAACTGTCACACTAAAAGACTCAATATAAGTTCTACTTAGTGTAACAGTTTCTAAATAATCTATTTAAATTTCATCTCAAAACCCCATTACTTCTTTTCATCCCTGCTTTGCTTTTCTGTATTATCATTATTTTCATCTATTTTAGAATTTTTTGTTGTTGGAACCTTTCTAAAATGCCAAAAAACCTCCTTTCCTTTTGTCTTTTTTATTAATTTCTTTCCAATCCAACAACCAAAAAATAACACAATTCCCCAGAGAAGCAAATAAGGAATGGCAATCATGACTTCCACAAAAAAATCTCTTACTCCCTTTATAACCTGATCCAAGTTTTCTATAAAACCATCTTGAATCTTTTTCCATACACTTGGCTCTTCTTGTGGAGTCAATTTTTTTACTTCTGATATCGCCAAATGCAATGTGCTATAATTTACTTGATTATCATAAGTTCGCAAAGTCGATTCATAACTTTGAATCTGATAACGAATCTCAGACAAACGACTTTCTATTGTAATTAAATCTTCAACTGTTTCCGCTTGTTCCATTAAAACTAACAAACGTTCCTGTTCTGTTTGAAGTGCAATTTTATGACTTTCTATATCTATATAATGAAGTGTAATATCTTGCACGTTTTCTTCTTTCCATGTAACATTTGCTAACTCTGTTACATTTCCAACCAATTCATCTAATCGCTCTGATGGAATTCGAACTACATAATTCGCATGGCGTCCATTACTTCTATAATAACTAGAATTATTTGTATTAGAACTTTCTACATATCCGCCAAATCCACTAATTCTATTTAATAATTTACTAATTAAACTGTCAAATTCTTCTGTCTCTACATCCATTGATACTGTTTTAATTAATTTTCGTCCTATCTCTATTGGATTATTCCCTACGTTTTCCTCCTCTCCTCCTTCTATAGCGTTATTAGCAAATCCCTCCTTATATCCTGTTTCACTTTTCATTTGTGATGCCATTGTTTCTGCTACTTCTATTTCTTCTGTTATTGTATCACTTGATTCATTATACTTAGTTGAACCATTTCTGCTTCCACAACCTACGATTACTCCTACAAATAAAATGATACACCCCAATCGAATGTATTTTTTCATCTTACATTCCCCCTTTTATTAAAATAAACTTTTTTGCTTCTATCTATCTTCACGTAAAAAATTTTAATCGGTTACAAAAAAACAATAAAAAAAAGATAGTCCTAATAAAAGACTATCTAAAAGATGAGACACGCGGGATTCGAACCCGCGACACCTTGATTAAAAGTCAAGTGCTCTACCGTCTGAGCTAGTATCCCAAATTAAAGGGAGGTATCTATTTACTCCATTTTCCCTGTCTATACTTCTAAGCAATATAGATGTGCCCGAAGGGATTCGAACCCCCGACCCACGGCTTAGAAGGCCGTTGCTCTATCCAGCTGAGCTACGGACACAAAAGAGCAAGTCCATTACTACACCTGCAGTAATGAAGCGGGTGATGGGAATCGAACCCACGTATCTAGCTTGGAAGGCTAGTGTTCTACCATTGAACTACACCCGCATAAACGATTAAATTCTGGCTAATCGGGGTGACAGGATTCGAACCTGCGACCTCTTGATCCCAAATCAAGCACTCTAGCCAAACTGAGCCACACCCCGCTATTTTTCATTATTCTATTTTATTTTCGCATTTCTCAACGCAAGATACATTATAGTATAGCCACGATAAAATGTCAACACTTTTTTTCATTTTCTTTTTAAAATCTGAAAAAACAAAAATGGGGTGCCATTTTTACTTTCTAGCACTTCTCTATTGCACCCCTTTTTATCCTAAGAATCACCACAAATAATTTATTGTATAATGAGCTTCTCCCTCTCGATCAATCTCCATCAAAATATAAGAAGGTCTTCTCCCTTCCTGTCTTGGAAAAGAAATACTTCCAGGATTCAAAACCGTTATTCCATCCTTATATTCAATACAAGGCCGATGTGTATGTCCAAACATCACAATATTTTTTCCACGGGCACAAGCCTCCTCTACTAACTGTTCTATTCCAACTGTTACATAATAATAATGTCCATGTGTAAGTAATACCTTATATTTTCCAAGCTGCAATTCTTTTTCTTTTTCTAATCTAGAAAAGAAGTCATTATTCCCAGCAATAATCTCCAATGGACATCCAACAATTGAAGCAATTACATCCTCTTCCCCTTCTGCATCTCCAAGATGAATTACTAAATCCAAAGACCCGACTCTTTGGATCAGATGTTCTAAATTTACATGTCTTCTATGTGTATCACTCACAATTAATATCTTCATCTATATTATGCCTCCATCTATCAGTAACTCCTTCATTTGTTGTAAAGCTTTTCCTCTATGGCTAATTCGATTCTTTTCCTCTAATGAAATTCCTGCTGTTGTTGTATGATATTCTGGAAGATATAAAATTGGATCATATCCAAATCCATTCTCTCCTTCCTCTTGGTACCCAATCTGTCCTTCAATTGAAGCTTGTGTTGTGAAAGTTCTTCCATCTGGTAAACGTGCAGCAATCACACAGACAAACCTCGCACTGCGTTCTTCTCCAACTGCTTTTGAAAGCTGATCGATAATTGCTTGATTTTTTATTGAATAAGGAGTATCCTCTCCCATATATCGTGCAGAATAAACTCCTGGTGCCTTATTTAAATAATCGACTTCTAATCCAGAATCATCTGCCAATATAATCGCTCCCTTTGCCTCTTTCTCCTTTCCTATTGTTTGTACTTTTATTAATGCATTTTCTTCAAATGTACTTCCATCTTCTACAATAGATACTGAAATTCCTGCCTCTTTCAATGAAAGGACTTCTAAATCTAAATCTTTTAATAATAAGCGTATCTCTTTCATCTTACCTTCATTTGACGTTGCAAATATTACTCGTTTCATACACTACCTCTAATACCTATTCTATTTATAAATACCTTAATCTGTTACTTTATAAAGAAAAAGAAGCTATTACACCAAGGATTACAGAACCAAGATATTTTAATTAAACTTAAATGAACTTTTATTATATCTTGTATCTGAATTCCTTAGTACAACAACTCCTTTCTTCCTTAAAAAATAAAATATCTATCCTTTGTTTCTTTTACTTATTCTACCATATCTGTATCAATTTTTCCATGTTTTCTTCTCGATTTTCTGAGATTTTTGTAATCACTTTTGTAAATGCTTTTAAACAAATATTGCAGCCTTGTGTACTTTCTGTATTATCCCATGACTTTCCATATAAGCTGATATATCCTTCTCCATCTGAAATATCCACTTCCTTTGTTGCTTCATCTGCCGCATATTCAATTGCTATTGGTCGTTCCGATCCTGGAGTTTGGATTTTCACTACAACGGCAAAGCGCTCTCCCTTTCTAAAATCAATCCCCTCTTTTAGTTCTACTGTATAATATCCTGCATTTTTAAATTTTCCTTCTTTTACAGAAATTCGCTCTGCAAAAGATTCCATTCCTTTAAAGTCATGCACAACAAAGATTTCATACTCCGTATTTTTTCCTGTTGCATAAAATCCTACCGCTGCTAACTGCTCCGCTTCTTTTGTTGTATAAACATTTGCAAAATATCCTTTTTCACTGCCATATCCTAATTGTCCTACCCATCCACAATAATCTGATTGATAAATTCTATCATAATTATCTACATCTTCTACACCTGAAAATACTACATTATGTGTACCTATATTGGAATCATAATAGGAAACATAAAAAGTTCCATTATTTCCAAATTCACTTCCCCAACTATTTCTACAGATAAATGCTCCATCTGCTTCTAAATTCATTGTAAAATTTTCTTTTGAATAGTCATCATCCCATCCAATAATTACTACATCATGATTTGGTTTTTCTGTTCCAATATAACAATAGGCATATGTTTCTGGATTATAATATTCTGAACGGCTCTGTGAGTTAATTAAAGAGGTATAAAGAGAGGTTTGTACCCCTCCATACTTAAACACCATCTCCTTTATTGTCTCAAAATCCTTTGCTCCAATTATTTGTACTTCTTGCACATGACATGCTGCTTCTAAACCCTCTGGTGAAACTCCATCTCCATAGGGATCTTCTTCCTCCAAAACAGGGCCTTGCCAGCTTGCTAGATAAGCAATTGCCATTGTATATTCTCCTCCATCGTTAATCTCAGCAGCAAAACTATTTTGCAAACTCATATGATCCTCAGAAAAATCAAACTCTCTTTCTGGCAATAGGGAAGATTCTAATGCTGTCAGTGAAGCAAATGCCCAGCAAGTCCCATACTTCCCCTGATCCTTTATACCAGGAGCACGTTCTAAAAGCCGATAATCATACTGTGCTGGCAATTTCTTTGATTCGGAAGTTTGAATAATTTCAGCACTATTTAAATTCATATTCCAATTATATTGGCAATTTAATACCTCTTGTAAAGTTTCAATGGAAAGATAAATCTGATTTCCTACCATTGTTGCTGGAGAATTTAATTCTCTCTTTTTCTCATTTACTGACATCACCCTTTCTCCCAAGTTCATCTGAATTGTTGTTGTATTTTGTTGAATCAATAGCTTTTTTCCATCATAGAGTCTTGCACTGCAATTAAAATATTTATTTAAAAATGTCGCTGGAATCATTAAATTTAGATTTTCATCCATATAAACTTCTCCCCGTTCCAGCTCTAGATACTGCCCATCCACCGAAATATAAATCTTCTTCTGATTTACACTATCTGCAATTAATCCATTCCAAAGTTCTTCCTGCTTTTTTAAAGAAAGTCCTTTTTCCACACTTCTGGAATAAACAAAATCTTGCATTTCGATAAATACTGTTATGATTAGTACAAAAATCGAAAAGATAAAAAATTTGCTATGTTTCATATTATCTACTCTCCATATCCTTCTTTATCCGTGGCGGCTTTGGCCCCAAAAATTGATAAAAATAAGTACGCATCATCCCATTATAAATTTTTCTATTCTTATCTGCTTTCCTACCTAAATACTGTTCCACATGTTCCGATGCGGTAATCAGATAAGCTGACCAGGAATCCAAAGCCTGAAATTGTTTTCCAAACTCAGTATAAACTTCTCGAACACTTTCCTGCGTTCCAATTCTTTCTCCATATGGAGGATTTGTAATAATAAAACCATATTTTTTGGAATGACTAAGAGCACTAACTGGTCTTTGCTGAAAATGAATCTGCTTTGCTACATTGGCACGTTTTGCATTTTCTCTTGCTATTTGAATCATTTCTGCGTCTATATCATAACCTTGTATATCCATTTGTACTTCTTTTTTTATTAAATCTTTTGCTTCTTCTATTGCTTCCTTCCATTCTTTTTTTTCAATCAAATTTTTCCAATCCGATGCTAAAAAAGATCGATTGATTCCTGGAGCAATCTGCATCCCAATCAATGCTGCTTCAATCGCAAATGTTCCAGAACCACAAAATGGATCGACTAAAATTCGTTCTCTATTCCAAGGAGTCAATAAAATCAATGCAGCCGCTAATGTTTCTGTAATTGGTGCTTTTCCTGTTGCAAGCCGATATCCTCTTTTATGCAAAGAATTTCCAGAAGTATCCAATCCTATTGTCACTCTATCTTTCATAATTGTAACTCGCAGAGGATAAGCACTTCCCTCTTCTGAAAACCAATTTTTATGATACTGCTGCTTCATCCTTTCTACCATAGCCTTTTTCATAATAGATTGAATATCAGATGGACTAAACAGTTTACTTTTTATAGAGGTTGCTTTTGCCACCCAAAACTTTCCGTCCTCTGGAATATAAGTTTCCCATGGTAATGCTTTGGTTGCTTCAAATAATTCATCAAATGTTTCTGCCTTAAATTCTCCTACTTTCAGCAACACTCTTTCTGCAGTACGAAGAAAAATATTGGCACGGCAAATAGCTTCTTCATCTCCTATAAAAGTAACTTTTCCATCTTCTACTTTTGTAATCTCATACCCTAAATCATAGATCTCTTTCTTTAGCACAGCCTCCATACCAAAATGACATGGTGCAATCAACTCAAACCTTCGGCTCATTTCTCTTCTCCTTTTACTGTAATCTCAGTAAGTATTTGATTTTCGAAATCTCGTATAAAAATTTTTCCTTGCTCATAAAATGCAAAAGTAGGAGGGTTTCCATTTTTTGGAATTGCTACAGAACCTGGATTGCATATCACAATTCCCTTTTGTTTCTCTGCTTTCCAAATATGGGTATGTCCATAAAAAAACACACTACCTGTTTTACAAGGCGGAAGATTTTCTGGTGAATAATGATGTCCATGTGTTAAAAAAAATGCAACTTCCTCATCATATAAAAGAGAATATTCAGAGAGAATTGGAAATTCTAATACCATCTGATCCACTTCTCCATCACAATTTCCTCTTACTGCTAAAATCTCTTCTTTTTTCTGATTTAACATGGAAATTACTTGTTTTGGTGCATAGTCTTTAGGAAGGTCATTCCTCGGACCATGATATAACAAATCTCCTAATAAAATTAGCTTGTCTGCCTTACTTGCTTCATAGCAATCCATCAGTTTCTGACAATAATAAGCAGAACCATGTAGATCCGATGCAAATAGATATCTCATTTTTTTCTCTCCCTTTTATTAAATTTTCTTTTTTCAAAGTCAGATGGACTTATATGCCCATCTGATTTTATTTAACATGCTGTACCTTATTTTTATTTTTCTTGTTTATTCATCCAATCATAATAAGCAGTCATTCCACCAATTACTGGCATTGCTTGAAATTGATCTGCTTCTAATATTCTTCCAGCAGTCATACTTTGTGTACCATGCTCACAATAAACCAAATAATTGTATTCATCTGGCAGACAATAATTTCCCTCTTCTACCTTATCATAAGGAATATTTACTGCCTCTGGTATGTGATAATCCTGATAATATTCTGCTGGTCGTATATCCAGAACCATATTATTTTCTTTTGCTTCCTGCTCTTTCGCCTCTATCACTGTAATTACTTTCATAGTTCCCACCTCCGGCAGTTCAACCCCAACTAATACAATTCCCCATTATTATTATATTCCTTTTTCTGTTTTCTTGTGAGATAATCTAACTATGTATCATCAAATAAAATATATAAAAAACGCAGGATTGCAGCCATTTATGCAGTCCTGCGTTCTTCTTAACATAAGGATAATTTGCAAAGCATACTATCCGTTGTTTGCTCACTTTTTTTATCTATCACAATTTTTGGAGCTATTCTGTGATTTATTTTGAGACTTATTCTGTGAGCTGCTTCCAGATGCATTGCTAGAAGAAGAATTGTTGCTATTTTGACTGGAATTATTCTGATTTGAATTACTATATCCATTCTGTGATGTTGTGTTCTGTGACTTATTCTGCTCTTGAGTACTATTCTTGTTTGCCATGATAATTACCTCCTAAAAAGATATTTATTAGTTACAAGAAATAGTATTCCTCACTTCTTTTATTTTATTCACTCTATTTTTTCAAATAATGTTTTCCTATAATCCATATAAGAAAGACTAATAAAACAGGCCATGCATAACGTATTGCCAAAGCAGTTACTCCAGCCACTAGTCTTACTATTAAAAAAATAAATAATACCCCAACAATTCCCGCAAATATTCCTGCAAAACGATTACTTTGATAAAATGGTCGTTTCCCGTGTTCTACTTTTTGTTCTTCCTCTTCCACTGTCCTATAATTCTCATATGCAGTATCATGTGAAGCAGAAAAAAATCCTCCGCCTTGCATATCAATTACAGTTTTTGCTAAAAGGCGAGGATTTCCTAACTCTTCAAAAATTTCTTTTTCCTCTCTACCCTTCCACAATTCAGCATCAATATATTTTGAATAGTATTGCTTATTATCATATACTACAGAATTTGGTACTTCACCTGCCAAAGCATCTTCTAGTTGTTCCAAAAATTCTTTTTTTGTCATCTATTTTTCCGCCTTCCAAAGTACAAAAAAACCTAACTAAAACTCTAGTTAGGTAATCCTTTTCATACTGCGTGCGACAGGATTCGAACCCACGACCTTCTGGTCCGTAGCCAGACGCTCTATCCAACTGAGCTACGCACGCATAAACTATAATACTTTGTAAAAACGACTCGCCTTTACAAAATGCCGGCGACCGGAATCGAACCGGTACTGTGTTGCCACAACAGGATTTTAAGTCCTGCGCGTCTGCCTGTTCCGCCACGCCGGCACTAAATGGATGGAGGTGGATTCGAACCACCGAAGCAATTTGCAGCAGATTTACAGTCTGTCCCCTTTGGCCTCTCGGGAATCCATCCATTTCTCAAAACAATAATAACTCTGACAGAAATAAACTATACCACACTTATTTCAAAAATGCAAGCACCTTTTTTAAATTTTTTATACTCTTCTCTCAAAAACGCTCTTTTCTAAACCAACAAAAGCCAGAAAACAGCCTGGGAGCTGGGTAAATGTCTTGTTCTAGGCATATCAGGGCAGTTTTTTGTGGAGAGAAGATCCACCCCTTAGAACGGCTTAACGAAGAATTCCCATATGATAAGTTTAGCCGTTCTTAGGGGTTAGCTTCTCGGAACTTTTGCCCGCCTAGAACGAGACGTTTACCCAGCCCCCAAGCGTCCCCCCGCCATTGAAAACCTCCCCCTCATCTACTTCCCAGAATACCTCCGATACACCTCCTTCACCCCATCCGAATAGCTCCGTCCAATCGGCAACTGCACCCGCTTCTCCCCAACTCTCCCAAGCACCATTCCTTTCCCCGACAACCGTTCAATAAACTTCCCATTCACCAAATACCCCGTATGGCACCGCACAAAATACTTTGGCAACTGACTTATCAAATATTTCAAAGAAAGATAACTTTCATATTCATCCCTAAAAGTAACAATCCTGCACCGATGCTGCGAACGCTCAATATAAAGAATTTGACTAATTGGAATTTCAACATGCCTTCTATCACAAATCACCTGAAGATATTGAACCCCTTCCAATTCAATCCATTTCAAAGCCTTATACAAAGCCAATGGCATCACCTGCTCCATCTCTCGTTTCCACACAAAATAACAATGCTCTGTCTCATACACCCTAGAAACATAATCACTCTGATCCGTAAGATAAATAATCCGGCAATCTGGAAACTTTTCATTAATCCAAGAAACCACCTGAAGTACATCCACCTCTGATGAAATCACTTCCAATATCAATATATGAAAGTCAAACATACTCTCTTCCATCGCAAGTACCAAACTTTGCATATCAATCTGACTTACCATTATATCTGGATTTTTCTTTATCTCCATAACACATTGCCAAGTTCTCTGACAAGCAGCTTTATCTTCATCATATATCCCAATACGAATCATTTTTATCCCCACTTTCCCTGAAAATCCCACTTTTCTTGTATTTTTTCAGAAATTGTATATAATAACAATTATCAATCACAAATAAACCAATTAAAAGGAGCTGATTATCCATTATGACAACAAAACAAATCCAAAAAGAACTTCTCCCTGAACTTTGTGGTTCTCTTTTAGCCGCTTTTGGCATCCACAGCTTTGCACTTCAAGCAGCCTTTCCTATGACAGGCTTTTCTGGTATAGCTGCCCTATTCTACTATCTATTTCAAATCCCAGTAGGAACCATGATCCTTCTTTTAAATATTCCTGTCGCCTGCCTTTGCTACAAACTACTAGGAAAATCCTTTTTCTTTCGCTCCATCCGCTGCCTGTTCTTCTCCTCACTTGCGCTCGATTTAATCGCCCCATTCTTTCCAATCTACACGGGCGACCGTCTTCTAGCTGCCATCTGTACAGGAGTGCTTTGTGGTCTTGGTTATGCAATTATCTATCTATCAGGCACCTCCACAGGAGGAATGGACTTTATCACTATGTCCGTAAAAACCAAACACCCTCATCTGCCACTTGGACGAATTATCTTTCTTTCCGACACCATAATCGTCCTACTAGGCGGCCTTATCCTAAAAGACACCGATGGCATTATCTATGGCATCATCACAAGCTATCTTTCCTCTCTTGTTATCGACAAACTCATGTATGGTATGGATGCTGGCAAATTAGCACTTATCGTTACAGAAAAAGGTGATCTTATCTGCCAAATCATTGATCAAATCTCCAAACGAGGATGCACCATTTTAACTGCCTATGGAGGCTATTCCAAATCAGAAAAACAGGTAATCATGTGTGCCTGCAACAACAAACAAGTATATCCTCTAAAAAACGCCATTAAAAAAGCAGATCCAGCCTCTTTTTTTATTATCCTAGAATCCAATGAAACAATTGGAGAAGGTTTTAAAACAAACTAATCAAAAACACAACAAAAATGTAGCAAAAACCTAGCTTAACTGCAATTCATACAACCGCTTATAAATTCCATCCTGAGCCAACAACTCCTGATGTGTTCCTTCCTCTTGAATCTGTCCCTTATTCATCACAATAATCTTATCTGCATGTTGTATTGTAGACAACCGATGTGCCACCATAATTGTAGTCCGTCCCTCCATTAGCTTCTCCAAAGCCTGTTGTATCAATCCCTCTGTCTCAGTGTCAATATTGGCTGTCGCCTCATCCATCACCAAAATCCGAGGTGCAAAAGCAAGTGTTCTTGCAAAAGACAGCAACTGCCTCTGTCCTGCTGAAAGTGTCGATCCCCGTTCTGTTACAGGCTCATCGTACCCTAATGGCAGCTTCTCAATAAATTCTGAGGCATGCACATACTCTGCTGCCTCTTTCACCTGCTCAATCGAAATCTCTTCCTTTCGCAGCCGAATATTGCTTTTAATATCCCCAGTAAACAAAAACACATCCTGTTGCACCTGTCCAATCGAGCTACGAAGCTGACGAATATCCAAATCCCGGATATTTACGCCATCAATTAAAATCTCTCCTTTTTGAATATCATAATACCGCCCAATCAAATTTAATATAGAAGATTTTCCAGCTCCAGTTGCACCAACAAACGCTACCTTCTCCCCAGGCGAAATCGTAAAACTAACATCCTTTAAGATATAATCGTCTCCTTCATAAGCAAACCAAACATGTGAAAACTCAATCTTTCCTTCAAACTGTTTTTTCTCTATTGGATGTACTGGATTTACAATATCTGGCTGCTCACCCAATATCGAAAATACTTTCTCTCCAGAAGCCAAAGAAGATTGCAATGTTCCAAACTGTTCTGCTAATTCCTGAATTGGTTCAAAAAAGGAACTAATATAACTAACAAAAATATAAAGTGTTCCAAGTGAAGCAGCACCACCAAGTGTTAAGATACTTCCCTGATAAAGTACTGTAACAAGCGCAAGTACAGAAGCAATATAAATAAGCGGACGAAATACAGCAAAAATCATAACCTCTCGAAAGTAGGCACGATAAAGTCCAACACTGCGGTTTTCAAACTCCTGATACTTTACTTTCTCTCGTGCAAAAATCTGAATCAATTTCATCCCTGACAAATTTTCAGAAAGAAAGGTATTTAAGTCTGTAATCTTATTTCTTGTCACTCGATAAGCCTTTCTAGAAAGACTTCGAAAAAATACAATTAATGCTCCAACTGGAGGCAAAAACAAAAATGAATAAAACGCTAACGTCCGATCAATTTGAATCATAACCACCGCATATCCAGCAATCTTAATACAATTTCGAAATAACTTCACTAAAATAGTAGAATACATCTCATTTAATGCTTCCGTATCATTTGTCACCCTTGTCACTAACTTTCCCACAGGAGTATTATTAAAAAAATCCATAGAAAGTGTTTGAATATGACAAAATACCTCCTCTCGAATCTGATAAATAATACTTTGTCCCATCTTTTGTAACTTCCAAGTTTGTATCATATTACAGAAAAAAATAGTAAGCAGCACCACAAAATATAAAACACCTGCTTGTAACATTCCTATCTGATCGCTCAGTATCTCTTCTTTCCCTCGATTTACTTCCTTACTAATATAGCGATCAATTGCATCTCCAATAATAATTGGTTTGTATAATTCCAATGCTGTAATTACTAACACTAATAAAAATACGATCAATAATGTCTTTTCATATCCTCGCAGATAGGCAGCCAAACGTTTTAATACACTGCCTTTCATTTCATATTCCTTACGAATTTTTTGGCTCATTGACTTTGTACCTCCTCTAGCTTCTGTTCCAGGCGCTGCTTTTCATAAGTACGTCTATAAAAACCATCCTGTTGCAGCAATTCTTCATGAGTTCCACATTCTGTCATTTTGCCATCTTCTAATACAACAATACAATCTGCATGTTGAATGGTAGAAATTCGATGCGCAATTAAAATTGTTGTTTTTCCCTTACGATTTTCTTTTAAATTTCTTAAAATCTGTTCCTCTGTACTAGTGTCTACAGCAGAAAGGGCATCATCTAAAATTAGGATTGGGGCATCTTTTAAAATTGCTCTGGAAATTGAACTACGTTGTTTTTGCCCACCAGAAAGTGTAACGCCCCTCTCTCCTACAATTGTTTCATACCCATCTGGAAATTCGATAATATTGTCATGAATACAGGCTGCTTTTGCTGCCAAAATCACTGGTTCTAGCTCATCGGTATCTGCTCCAAATGCAATATTTCTCCGCAGCGTATCAGAAAATAAAAAGTTATCCTGTGGAACATAGGAGATATGCTCTCGCAGTGTTTTTAAAGGAATCGAATTGATATCTCTTCCATCAATAAAAATCATTCCTGGTTTTGCATTATAAAGATGTAATAAAAGATTTACTAAAGTAGACTTTCCATTTCCGGTTCTTCCAATTATTGCTAGTGTTGATCCGGCAGGTACTTCAAGCGAAATATCTTCTAAAGTAGGCTCTGTATGCCCATGATGAAGAAAGGTAAGATGCCGTAAACACAATCCTCCCTGAATTTGGTCCACTTTCTCCACTAAATTGCTGTCTTGCACCTCTGGCACTTCCTCCATTACCTCTTGAATTCGTTTTACAGAAGCAATTCCCTGTGAAAAAAGAGTAATACTTTCTCCTACTGCTAACATTGGCCAAACCAGCAAACCAATATACTGATGAAAAGCAACAAAACGTCCTAAACTAATTTCTCCATTCATTGTAAGATAACCACCATAGAGTAATGTCACTAAACTACTCAATCCAATAATAACATCCAAAAGAGGCATTACAACTGCTTGAAGTTTTACTAGCTGCAGATTTTTTTCCATATTCTTTCGATTTGATTTTGCAAAAGCAGCTCTTTCTTGTCTTTCCTGTACAAAAGCCTTTATCACTCGAATACCAGAAATACTCTCCTGTACTTGATCCGTCAATTCAGAAAAAGCCTCCTGCTTGGCAGCAAAACGCTTCTCTACAATTTGTCCATAATAATATTCTCCAAAAGCAATGAAAAACAATGGAAGAATTGCAAATAAAGTTAATTTGACATCTACATAAACCATCATCTGCACAATAACCATAACCAATAAAACAGAAGCATCAAATGCAGTGACAATAGCAGGACCAATTGACATTCGAACCGCATTAAGATCATTAGTAAAACGAGCCATAATATCTCCTGTCTTATGCTCATTGTAATACTCTACAGAAAGCGTTTCCAAATGGGCAAACATATCATTGCGAAGCTCATATTCAATCTGTCTGGCACCTCCAAATATAAAATATCTCCATAAAAACCGTCCTGCTCCCAAACCAAGCCCTACTCCTAAAATTGTTCCAACCTTTTGTATCACATCTGTTTGATTCATGGTTCCATCTTTTAATCCATCCGTAATGACTCCTGTCAACTCAGGAATCAATAAATTAAGATAATCTACAACAAACAAGGTAATAATACCAAGTAAGTATTGCAGTCTATGCCTCCAAATATAAGTCCATAAAAACTTAACTTGCTTCATTCTAAAATCCTCTCTTTATCCTGCGTTATCGATTCTTCGAAAAATCACAACAACAGTTGGGGGCGATTCCAAAATTTTTATATAGAATCACCCCTAATAGAAACTGCTTTTATTTCTCTCGTACTACTATAGAAGAAAATGCACCAAGTACAACTTTAATCACATTATTTTTTACAATATACCCTTCTCCTTCATAGGTATATCCATCAAATGTACTATGCATTAATACTTCCATAACAGAATTTCGTCCTACTCCTAACTTCCAAACTGGTACATACAAAGTTACTTCTTCTTTACTGTTATTGACTACAATTGCAATACGATTTGTTCCTTTAAATCGCCCATAGGCAAGACATTGATTTCCAATAATCAAAGGATGATACGATCCTTTCATCAACGCTGCATTTTCTTTATGAATCCGAATCATCTGCCGATGAAATTCAATTAATTCCAAATCTTCTTTTCCCCAGGGATAAGTACGCCGATTATCTGGATCGGTCCAACCACATACACCTGCTTCATCTCCATAATAAATCGTTGGTGCTCCTACCCAAGTCATCTGTATCACCACAGCAGAGCGAAAAATAGCCTTGTTGATTCCTTCACTAGCCGCCTCTGGACCTGCATAAGCTGTCCGGCCTACCCGATGATTGGTTCGTGTTAAAAATCGAGAATGATCATGATTGGAAAGCTCATTCATTGCTACTTGCATTGATTGTGCTGTAAATCTTGACATATGATGAGACATCGCATCAAAAAAAGAACGTGCATTTCCTAATAAATCACCTCGATATTCGTCACTATGCTTTTCCATTCCAGTTAAAAACCAAGTAAGTGGTTCCATAAATGCATCATAGTTCATTACGGTATCCCACTCTCCACCTTCTAGCCAACTGCAAGGATCTCCATAGTGCTCCGCTAAAATAATTGCATTTGGATTTGCTTCTTTTACAGCTTCTCGAAATTTCTTCCAGAAAAAATGGTTGTACTCTGGACTATGCCCCAAATCTGCTGCTACATCTAACCGCCATCCATCAGCATTAAATGGAGGTGATACCCATTTTTTAGCAATTCGTAAGATTTCCTCTACTAATTGTGGAGAAGCCTCATAATTTAATTTTGGAAGTGTATCATGTCCCCACCAGCCATCATAGGAGTCATTATAAGGAAAACGGAATCGATCACTAAAGCTAAAATAATCATGATAAGGGCTATATTCATCCACATAAGCACCCGCTTCATATCCCTCTTGATTCTGATAAATGCACTCTCTGTCTAGCCATTTATTAAAGGAACCACAATGGTTAAATACACCATCAATAATTACTTTCATTCCACGCCGATGTACTTCTTCTACCAGTTCTATAAAAAGTTGATTACTAGCTTCTAAATTCTCTTTATCTGTTACTCGGCAGATATAACGAGAAGCATGTGAATTACTATTATCCCATTCAATTAATGTTTCCCCTTCATCTTTTACAATACGTCCAAAATGAGGATCGATATAATCATAATCTTGTATATCATATTTATGATTGGAAGGAGATACAAATAAAGGATTAAAATAGATCACATCTATTCCCAATCCTTGCAGATAATCGAGCTTATCCATTACTCCCTGCAAATCACCTCCATAAAAAGAACGTACATCCATTGCATCTGGATACTTTTCCCAATCCTTTATCTGTCGAATCCCTTCTCCAATATAAGAGTATTCTCGATCTAATGGATCATTGTTTGGATCTCCATTACAAAAGCGATCTACAAAAATCTGATAAATGACTGCACCCTTTGCCCAATCTGGCGTTTTTAACCCTGGTATCAGTTTAAAATTATAATAATCCTGGCGTTCATTCATTACTCCTCTTTGATTATAATAGCAATTCATACATCCTGATACGATTTCAAAACAATAGTGAAACGGTCTTTTTCCCATTACTACTTTTGCATAATAAAAATCAAAAATTCCCTCTGAACGATCATATTGCATTTCCATCCGCTGTTCATCTGTTAAAAGAAAGACATGTTCTGGATTATTTCTTCCTGTACGCAGATAGATAGTAACCTCGTCTCCCTCCATTGGTTCTGCCGGTTTTACATATTCCTCGGTACAATCTGAATATAGAGATTCTCTATCTAATACAGGACTCATCATCAGAGCATAAAGTTGTACCTTTTCTACAAGGCTTTTATTATACAAATTTACTTCCATCGCTAACACCTCTCTTATTTATCCCTCTATCTGCTGTATAAACAGCCTTTTATTTTTATATCGGCATTTCTTTCGTATTTCCCTATATACATAAAAAAGGACAGCTGCTACAAAGCTGTCCTTTTGGAGAAGGTATTTCATTTCTTATGGGGTGTAGCAAAAACTATTTCATGTATTGGGGGGTTTACGTCCTTTAGTATAACAAATGCTTTTACAAAAGTGTGCACAAACTTACCAAAAAAAGCTCTTTTTTTTTGGTAGATTTCACACAATACACGCTTCCCTCTCCTTTATCACATTTTATTTTTGCCAAACCCTTATGCAAACAGCTCCTCAAATTCCTTCTGGTCAATTTTTTCCTTTTCCAAAAGAAGCTCTGCACACCGATGAAGTACCCCTTCATTCTCTTTTAGGATTAACTTTGCCCTCTCATAACAATCATCTACAATTTTCTTTACTTCCTCATCAATTAAAGTTGCCGTATTCTCTGCGTAAGATCTGGTGTGTGCCAAATCCCTTCCGATAAATACTTCATCATCATCATCTCCATAGTGAATCAATCCTACCTTATCGGACATCCCATATTTGGTAATCATTGCACGGGCAATTTGCGTGGCCTGTTTGATATCCTGAGAAGCTCCAGTTGTAATATCATCAAATACCATTTCTTCTGCAATTCTTCCTCCCAAATCCACCATAATGTCCTGCAGCATCCGCCCTTTTGTATTAAACATCTCATCTTTTTCTGGAAGCGGCATCGTATAGCCAGCAGCTCCAATTCCAGTAGGAATAATTGAGACCGAATACACAGGCCCTACATCAGGCAACTTATGAAATAAAATTGCATGCCCTGCCTCATGATAAGCAGTAACTCTCTTTTCTTTTTCTGAAATTACACGACTTTTTTTCTCTACACCAATCCCTACTTTTACAAAGGAGCCCTTTACATCTTTTGCAGTAATAAATCCTCGATTTTCTCTAGCTGCTGCAATAGCTGCTTCATTTAATAAATTTTCCAAATCAGCTCCTGTAAAACCTGCTGTTGTTCTAGCTATTTCCTTTAAATCTACATCTTCTGCCAATGGTTTATTTTTTGCATGCACATCTAAAATTTCTTTCCGCCCTTTGACATCTGGTCTTCCAACCATTACCTTTCTGTCAAAACGCCCTGGACGTAAAATAGCTGGATCTAAAATATCTACTCTGTTTGTTGCAGACATTACAATAATTCCTTCATTTGCACTAAATCCATCCATTTCCACTAAAAGCTGATTTAGGGTCTGCTCTCTTTCATCATGACCACCGCCCATACCAGTTCCACGCCGCCTTGCCACTGCATCAATTTCATCAATAAATACAATACAAGGTGCATTTTTCTTTGCCTCTTCAAATAAATCTCGTACACGAGATGCACCAACACCCACAAACATCTCTACAAAATCCGAGCCTGAAATGCTAAAAAATGGAACTCCTGCTTCTCCAGCCACTGACTTTGCCAAAAGAGTTTTTCCTGTTCCTGGTGGGCCCACTAAAATTACTCCTTTTGGTATTCTAGCGCCTACTTGCAGATATTTCTTAGGACTCTTTAAAAAATCTACAATTTCTTCTAGTTCTTCTTTTTCTTCATCCAAACCAGCCACATTTTTAAATGTAATTCTTTTTGCTGTGTCCACTACCATCCGTGCTCGGCTTTTTCCAAAATTCATCATTCTAGCATTTCCACTGCTTCCGCTTGTTATCTGACTATTCATCATACTAAAGATCACAAACACTACAACTGCGCAGATTAAAATAGGAAGAACTGTAGTCAAAAAAACACTTTCTCTTTGCACATCTTCTTGCCGATAATCTACGCCATATTGATTTAAGTCCTGAATTACATCTTTTACATCTGCTACATAGATGGATCGGTTTCCTCCAACGGATAAAGAAACCTCTATTTCTCCTGTTGGAACTTCTCCATTTCCATTTGGTTTAATTGTAACAGCAACCACATTTCCTCGTTCCAAATCTCCTAAAAATTGATTATACGTATAGCTGTCTGTTCGAATATTTCCGCTTGTTGACCAAAACATCAACAATACAATTACTACCATCAGGATAATATAAATACCCATTCCCTTTGTTCTCAATTGTTACCTCCTCTTGGCATATCTGCTCTCTTTCTGCTGCTTCTTTGCCACTTTACTCTTCTTGCTCTACTACACCAATATAGGGAAGATTCCGATATTTTTGGTTATAATCCAAGCCATAACCCACTACAAATTTATCTGGAATATGAAATCCTACATAATCTACTACAACATCCTCCACTACTCTTCTCTCTGGCTTATCCAACATTGTACATAACTTGATTGAAGCTGGATTTCTTTGCCGTAACATTTTCATCAGATAACTAAGCGTTCTGCCAGAATCTATAATATCCTCTACAATTAAAACTTCTTTCCCTGTAATGGATTCATCTAAATCCTTTACAATTTTCACTACTCCACTAGAAGACATACCAGCACCATAACTTGACACTGACATAAAATCAATTGAAACTGGCACATGAATTCGTTTTGCTAACTCACAGGTAAAAAAAACACCACCTTTTAACACACAGATTAAATGAATCTCTTTTCCTTTATAATCCTGACTAATTTGTTCTGCCAATTTTGCTATTGTCTGTGCCACTTGTTCTTCATTCAATAATACACGAATCTTATCTGCCATCTTACTGTCCTCCGCTAATCTTTATTTGTAGTATTGTTCTGGTAGCATCTGTTACTTTACATCTAGCACTTATTCGATATCCAATCACCCAAAGAATATGTTTTCCTTCTGCAATTAAAGGAATTTGATCTCTTTCCTCTCTAGAAATCTTCTGATCAATAAAATATTTTTTTAGTGATTTTGTTCCTAATCCAGCTCCAAGTTCCAGATAGTCCCCTACCTCTCGTGTACGCAACTTAAGAGTATCCTTTATTGTATCATAATCAAAGCATTTCGTACAGGGATTTTCTTCCATAATTTTTTCTCTTTTTATCCCATTTTTTAGGCAAAACTGATCGATTTCTTCTGGTACTCCAATAAAAAGTACTTCTTTTGAAGGAAGCGTATACTGTTTGCCAAATACTAAGTCTGTCTCATCTAAAAATGATTTTTTCTCTAATTTCTGATCCCAAAACAGTAAAGTATCATACTTTCGCATGACTTTTCTTTTATTAGGAAGATCGATACTATGTCCAGCCATTCCAAAAAGCAACCGATCGATCTGCTCCAAATGGACTGTAGAAATATCTCGTAATCCTCCTTGTTTTTCTAAAAGTAACCGATAAATTTCTTTTCGTAAAAAAGGTGCTAATAAAAGAAACCTCTCTATTTCTAATTCGATTTTCCCATCTTTTTTTTCTTTTACTAAGTTATCTGCCCAATGTTGTGCCTCCTCTCGTATGTAATCATAAGCTTCTTTCAAAATCTCTCCAGCAGCAGCAATATGCTCTATGGCATCTGTATTAATCTTCTCTGTCAGCAAAGGAATCACTTGATTCCTAAGAAAGTTCCTGCTATAATTATTTTCCAGATTTGTAGAATCCATACACCAACTTTGTTTTCTTTCCTTTAAAAAATCCTCTATTTCCAATCGGCTTACCAAAAGCAACGGCCGTATAATCCCCCCATGAAAAGGCTGCATCCCACGAAGCCCTGCTAGCCCGCTTCCTCGGCAAAGATGAAATAAAATTGTTTCCGCTTGATCTTTACTGTGATGAGCAACTGCAATCTTTGTAAATCCCATTTTTTCTCGAAGTCGTTCCATTGCTTGATATCGTACTTGTCTTCCTGCCTCCTCCACTGAAATTTTTTGCTGTTTTGCAAAATCTAAAACAGGATAGCGTTCTATCAGACAAGGAACTTGATACTGTCTGCAAAGTTCTTCCACAAAATCAGCATCCCTATCTGCTTCTATACCACGAATCTCATGGTGAATATGAAGCACTTGCAAAGTTAAATTATATTTCTCTTTTAAAGCAGATAATACGAAAAAAAGGCAGACAGAATCCGCCCCTCCGGACAATCCAATAATAATTTTGTCTCCCTTTTCTATTATTCCATTCCGTCTGCAATACTCCTCTACTTTTTGTATCATATCCACTCCTATATACTGTACTTTAGCTATTCTATTATTGCTATTATAACTTAAGCACTTACATCTTAGGAAAATCTTTGTCTAGTTTATTCAATATAAGAAAACCCCTACTTTACTTTAGCAAAGACTTATCCTAAAATGTAACAATACTAATTATAACTATTTTCCCACTCGAAAGCATACCTGCTTTTTTATATTATGTTCTTTATCATATCTAATATTTCTTTAAAAATCAAGCAATTTCCAATATTTCTATGCTACCTTCTTCCAAATTCCAGTAACTAAAACGGTCATATCATCTCTAGCCACTCCACCAGCCCGTGTTATAGCATAGTTCAAAATATACTCCGCCATTTCCTTTGGATTTTGTAAAGTCATATCCATCAGCATCCGTCCAAACTCTTCTTCTTTTTCTTCTCCATCAATTGCTTCTAATACTCCATCTGAAAGCATTACAATATAATCCCCATCATACAACTTTTTTGCTGCACACTCACAGTCTGGTTCCGGCAAAATTCCAATTGGTAAACTAGTTGATTTCAGTACCTCAACCCAATGATTTCTTCGAATAAAAGTAGCTGCTGCGCCAGATTTTAAAAAGCTGCAAGTCCCTGTATAAAGATCAGCCAGCGCCAAATCTACCGCTGTAGACTTTGTAGCTTCCTCTCCACTTGACAGCACAGCATTTACCATACTAAGTGCCGCTGCCTCATCAAAGCCTGTACGTATCAATTCCTCCAATAATTCAATTACTTCTTCGCTCTCTTCATTTGCTCGTTCTCCAGAACCCATTCCATCTACAATTCCCATTAAATAGCGTCCTTCTGCCAAATCTGCACAGCTAAAATTATCACCAGATACAGCTTCTCCCTCTTTACTAGAGGAGGCTGTACCCTGAAGTATCATAAAATTGGTATCCTCTAAAAGAATAATCCAGGCAAAATCCCCATTGATAATGGTTCTTCCATTATTAGAAGGACAAAGACGTTTTCCAGTAATTTTTCCTGCTATCTGAGCTGCTTCCTTTGCTGTAAGAATATGCTTATCTTCTGTCCGTACTAGCAATTTAATCTGTTTTCTTCCATTTGAGAGCGTTACAGCACTTCCCTCTTTTATCTCAATTCGATGTCGTCTATATTCCTGTTGGATTCGTTCTAAGATATCCTTTTCTTCCTGCTGTTCTTCACTTAAATAACCACACATTGATTCTAATAAATTTGCTGTTTCATTTAATTGTACTGCTGCAGCATAGGAAAACTCATTCTCTCCACGAAGCCTTCCCACACTTTCTGCAAGATGTTTTAAACTTCCAGCTATTTCCTCAATATAATGCCGTTTCTTTTCTTCTTCCTCTTTATGCCTAGAATTTATTTTTATCTGCTCATAAGGCATACAAAAACGTTCAGGAATTAAAAGAAATACTGCTGTTCCTGCCAAAATACATGCCTCTGTCTGTCCATTAAATAAAAAAGGAGCATATAAGGTTCCGAAAAGGTAACTGCAAGTGACAAATCCAATTGCACTCCAAAGTTTTCCAAGTGAACGAAAGATTCCTGCTATTACACCTAATACACAAAATATCCCAAGCATCCGAATCTCTCCAGTCCAAATCGTAGAAATTACACCACAGGCACAGCCTAATGCTGCCCCAAAACCGATTCCATATCGATAAGCCATCCAAAGAATCATTAAATACATGGTAAATGGACCTATCCACTCAGTAAACTCCCCAGTTCCCCGAAATGCATAAAGACATACTGCAAATAAAATCCCTACTGCTGTCATCTCATCATTTTGATAAGGACGCCCCTCTTGTCGTGTTAAAATTCCATGTATTCCAATCTGAAAAATTCCCGTTAATGCAATTACTAATCCTCCTTCTAATGCCCCCATCAATAACAATTCCTGTGTGTTATCTCCAACAAGTGCTCCGCTTGCTTGTACAACAAATACTACAATTCCAGCAATACTAGATCCAAAAAGCATATCAATTTTTCTTACTTGCCGATTTTCAAAAATCCAGACAATTACACTAATAATAAACATAATCGTTATGTATTTTACTGTTGTTAAAAAAGGCATAACGATTAACATGGCTACACTCATGCTTCCCATAAGGAACCAGCGATCCTGCTGTTCTAAAAACATTGCTGCAAAAAAAGCAGCCACTACAGGATTTATTCCATTTGTCGTACAAAATACAGAACAAATCCCTAATACCTGTAAAAGCAATCGTCTTCCCCATCTTCCAGTTATATTCCTGCTTTTCCATTCGAAATACCAATTTTTTTTCTTCTTTCCTGCTTGATTCGTCTTATCCATTTGCCCCTCCTTAAATCCAAAATCCTTCTTTATTACGACGTCGCAGGAAACACTATACCAGTTAGCCTTATCCCTTTTTTGTCATTCTAACTCCTTAGACAAAAAAAATCTGCTGACAAAAATAAGCACCTCTGCCATTCTTTATCGAATACAGGGTGCTCAGACTTTTTCAGATGTTCCTAACCAAAACTGACTATTTCGCTTTAAAAATAATCTCATCTTCATAAATCAGCCCCAGTTTCTCTCTTGCTACTTCCTCAATATACTTTTTTGTCTTTACATATTTACTATATTCTTTTAGCTCCTCTGTACGCTCTTGTTCTGTTTCGATCTGTGTTATTAGATCTGCCTCTTTTGTAATATAAGCTTCATTTTTAATCTTAAGCTCCTCTCCTTTATAAGCAATTACTGCAAATAATCCCAATACCATAAAACTAATTGCCAAAATCCCGACTTTACTATTTTGTTTTTTTCTTTGTTTTCTTCTAGCCATATAAAACACCTCTTTCTCTCTTGTTTTTATTTCTTCTTTTTTTCATTTTCTCTCTTACTTCTTATTTTCTTGTTTTCGTTCTTGCTTTTGCTGCTTTTCTTTTTTTCTTTTTTCTTCTGTTCCTTTTGCTGTCTTTCTTTTTCTCGTTGTTCTTCTCTTTTTTGTTGTTTCTGTCTTTCTTGCTCTTCCTGTTCCTTTCGCTTCTTTTGTCTCTCTTCTTGTCGCTCCTTTTTTTTCATTGTAGCTTTTTTTCTTTTTAATTTCAATTGTTCTATACAAACTTTTAAAATCCTCTGGAAAAAGCCAACGATTCTTTTTACCATTTTTTCAAAAAATTGAACAGGAATTCGTAAAATACGACTAATCAAAGGAACTGTCCATTTACTAATAAATCGATTCATCAGAAGCATCATCAAAAAAGTTACTGCAATTGCAAACCAGCGTATCACTCCATTATCCTGCTGATAAAACAATCGAAATGTCCCAATCGCTGCAAAGCTCCAATATAGAATATCCTCAATTGATACCCATATGCTTCCTCTTCGCCATACTCTCCGTTCAATGCGTAATACATCATAAACGAGCATTAAGAACAATCCCCAGAAAATACAAGAAAGCACATAATCCAATTCCCAGTAAATCATTTTACCCATTTAACGAAATAATCTTTTTACCAAAGATTCTCCCTTCTTTGCAAAATCACTTACTTCGGAATAGGCAAGGCTGTCCACAATTCCCTCTACATCTACTTCGCCTCTTTCCACATTTAATCGGTTCACATGAAGATCTTTCCCCTTTATCTGAAGCATCCCCATATCTGTTTCTAGTAGCACTTCATTCATATCAAATGATATGACATCTTTCACTCCAGTAATCTGAGCTGTCTTTCTCTGATTTACAATCAACTTATGTAAAGAACGTGCTGCCATTTTTTCTTCCATAAACGCTTCACTCCTGTCTTTTATTACAGCTTTAAAATTTTTAACAGTTGGACAGGTTTCCTATGTCATTCTAATATATTAATCCTTTTTCACTTTTAGAACTTTCAATTTTCTAAGAAAAAAGCATCCTCTACAAAAAACAGTAGTGGATGACTTTCTAACCCTAATATCTAACACAATTTTCTTTAAAGATAACGATAAAGTTCCTTTGCCTCTTCTTTCTTCGTTGTCTCTTGTACATCCATTACTTCTACTCGTACATTTCGAGTTCCAAACTGTATCTCAATAATATCCCCCATCTTTACATTTTGTGAAGCCTTTGCAACTTTCTCATTTACCAAAACCCGCCCTGCATCACAAGCTTCATTTGCAATTGTTCTCCTTTTAATTAAACGTGATACTTTTAAAAATTTATCTAATCTCATCTGTATTCTCCTCCTAACCTACAAAAAAAGACGGCACCCGTGCAGGATTCATTTACGGGACCGTCTTATCGTTTATTACCTAATCTGAATCTAGTTCAAAGCATCTTTTAATGCCTTTCCAGCCTTGAACTTTGGAGCCTTAGAAGCTGCAATTGTAATCGTCTCCTTTGTCTGAGGATTTCTACCTGTTCTTTCTGCTCTTTCAGAAACTTCAAATGTACCGAAACCTACTAACTGAACCTTCTCACCTTTCTTTAACTCTTCTGTAATAACATCAACAAATGCCTTCAACGCTTTCTCTGCATCCTTCTTGGATAAATCTGCACTTTCAGCCATAGCTGCGATAAGTTCTGTCTTGTTCATGGATTAACTCCTCCTATCAAATATGTTTACTTCATAAATTGCGAGGTTTTGTTTCCGTTTTTCCCGGCACCTCGGAACCCTCATGTTTATTTATAAACTCTCTTATCCTATTTGTCAAGGAAAATTATACAGATTCCTACAAAAAATGCTGTATTTATAGGGTTCCTGCCTTCTCTCTTTTCTTTTTAACAGCTTAGGCTGTCCATACAGATTGATTTTTACCTAATTTTCCATTTGGCGCCCCAAAAATCCAGCTGCCACACTTACCAATTTCATTTCGGTATCTCCCATAATCCCTTTTTTATCCTTATCTAATAAAATAACTGTTCCAATCACATCTCCTTCACAAATAATTGGATAAATCACTTGAGACAGATATTCTTCTTTCTGATTTTGAATAATTGGAATATTGTTTCTACCATCTTTTGAAGATAAAAAATTCTCTCTTTCTTGCATCATATTTTCCAAAGGCTTACTAATTGCATTTTCTAGCAGCTCTTTCTTTGCTGTCCCTGTCGCTGCTATCACCTGATCACGATCCGTAATACATACGGTAAGCCCTGTCGTCTGAGATAAACTTTCTGCATACTGCTTTGCAAACAAACTTAATTCGCCAATAGGCGAATACTTTTTTAAAATAATCTCTCCCTCTCGATCTGTAAAAATTTCAAGTGGATCGGATTCTCGAATTCTTAGGGTTCGTCTAATTTCTTTTGGTATTACAATTCTCCCCAAATCGTCAATTCGTCTTACAATGCCTGTTGCTTTCATAAAATTTAAATCCTCCATTTTCTTAACTTCCTACATTTCACAATTTTCATTTTTTTGTGTTTTATCTATTGATTATGAAGTTATTATCTGTAAATAATGGGGATTTATACATTCTAAAGATCAAATCTAATATTCTTCCCTTATACGTTCTCGTTTTTTATTATTTTTATCATAATTTATACGAATTAAACACCAACTTTTATCCTATCTTTCTGATATCTTATGGAATCGTAGCACCGTCTACGGAAAGGATTTCTCCTGTTACATAGCTTGCCATATCACTTGCTAAGAACAAAAATGTATCTGCTACTTCATCTGGTTCTCCTACTCTATTTAAAGGAATTCCAGCAGAAATCCGTTTTACCATTTC
Source organism: uncultured Lachnospiraceae bacterium (assembly GCA_910579865.1). GTDB lineage: Bacteria > Bacillota > Clostridia > Lachnospirales > Lachnospiraceae > MGBC114844. The sequence goes on along the minus strand of CAJTXA010000009.1, from coordinate 44,644 downwards.
CTCTGGTAATGCTGCTACCATATCCGTTCGAGTTACACCAGGTGCCACAGCATTGACCCGAATTTGATCTCGTCCTAACTCTCTTGCCAAAGAAATAGTCAAACCATTCACTGCAAATTTTGACGTTGGATATCCACATCCAGCAGCCTGTCCACGAATACTTACCACAGAACTTGTATTAATAATTGAACCGCTACCTTGTTCCTTCATATAAGGTACCACTGCTCGAATAAAATAAAATACTGCATTTACATTTAAATTCATAATCTTAGCAAAATCTTCTGGTTTATACTCATAAATTGACTCTCTAGCAGAAATCCCTGCATTATTTACTAATATATCAATTCTTCCAAATTTTTCTTTTACTTCACTAGCTGCTTTTTCTACTGCAGAATAATCGGTCAATTCTGGCCACATACCAATTACTGGGAATTCTGGATTTTCTTCTTTTAAAATTCCAAGTGCCTTTTCCACAGATTCCTGTTTGGAACCACACAAAGCCACTTTTGCCCCAGCGTTTAAAAACTTTCTTACAATTGAAAGCCCAATCCCTCTCGTTCCTCCTGTTACAATTGCCACTTTTCCTTCTAGCATCTGTTTTGTATCCATATTGCTTTTTTTCTCCTTTCAAAAAATTAACCTCTTTTTTTATTATAACGCATTTCCTTCAGATTGCAAACCAAATCCTATTTTGCCGGATGAAAAAATTGATACACCTTCTTTGCAGCTCTTTCATTCATTGACTCTACTGCTTTTAGTTCCTCTATCGTAGCAGTTCGAATCCTTTCTATATCTTGAAACTGTCGCATTAATGCCCTTCTTCTGGCAGGCCCAATTCCTTCAATCTCATCTAAAATCGAATGAATTTGTTTCTTTGAGCGTAAACTCCTATGATATTCAATTGCAAAACGATGTGCTTCATCTTGGATTCGGGTAATCAATCGAAACCCTTCTGAAGACTTATCAATTGGAATTTCTACATTATTAAAATAAAGTCCTCGTGTTCGATGAGCTTCATCTTTTACCATTCCACAAACTGGAATCTCTAATTGAAACCGTTTTAGTACAGCAAGACAGACATTGACTTGCCCTCGTCCACCATCCATTAAAATTAAATCAGGAAAAAGTCCGTGTTCCAATCTCCTTGTAAGTACTTCATCCATACTGGCATAATCATCTGCTCCGATTACAGTCTTAATTCGAAATTTTCTATAATCACTCCGTTTGGGTTTTCCATTTTCATAAACTACCATCGAGCCAACGGATTCAAATCCATTTGTATTCGAAATATCAAATGCCTCCATTCGAACAATCCCTTTTAATCCCAACCATTCCTCAATCTGCCGCACAGCTCCTTTTGTTCTTAATTCCTCCCGTTTTATCTTCTCTTTATCCTGTTCTAATACCATCTGTGCATTTCTAGCTGCCAGATCGACTAACTTCTCTTTCTGTCCCTTTTTAGGTACACGAATGGATACCTTTTGTCCCCTCTTTTCACTTAACCATTCTATTAAGACCTCTTGTTCCTCCACATGTTCCTGAAGCAGCAGCTCTTTTGGAATAAAAGGAGTTCCTGCATAATACTGTTTTATAAAACTAGTCATAATCTGCTCTCTGCTTTCCTGTAAAGCTACAGTCAAATAAAAATGTTCTCGTCCTATCAATTTTCCATCTCGAATAAAAAATACTTGAACTACTGCATCTGCCTCTTCCTGCGCAAATGCAATCACATCTCGATCCTCCATCTCACTACTTGTAATTTTTTGCTTCTGTGCAATCTGTTTTACATTTCCAAGTAAATCCCGATACTCTTTGGCTTTTTCATATTCCATTGCCTCGGAAGCTGCCATCATCTTTTCCTCTAATTCTTTTGCAATCTCTCCATAATTTCCGTTTAAAAAATCAATCGCTTTCTGAATTGCTTCTCGATAAGTTTTTTCTTCAATTAATCCCTGACAAGGTGCATTACACTGTTTCATATGATAATTCAAACAAGGTCGATCTTTTCCAATATCTCTTGGAAGTACCCGATTACAAGTACGAATCTGATAAAGCTTTTGCAGCAATTCCAATATATCCTTTATAGCCCCTCCATTTGTATAAGGCCCAAAATATTTACATTTATCCTTCTTCATCTCTCGTGCCAAAAGAATTCGTGGAAATGCTTCCTGAATTGTTACTTTAATATAAGGATATGTCTTACCATCTTTAAGCATCGTATTATAACGTGGCTGATATTCCTTAATTAAGTTACACTCTAAAACTAATGCTTCTAGCTCTGAATCTGTAATAATATACTCAAAATGATGAATTTTAGAAACCATTTGTTCAATTTTTGCTGTCTTACTTCGACTGCTTTGAAAATATTGCCGCACTCGGTTTTTCAAACTAATTGCTTTCCCCACATAAATAATTTCATCCTTTTCATCGTGCATCAAATAAACCCCAGGTTTCTTTGGTAACTTTTTTAATTCTTCTTGTATATCAAATTCATTCCCTTCCATTTCTATATTCCCTTCTCTTATTCTCAATAACTTATTTTTTATTCCCTATGTTAAAGCAAAAAGAGGGTTTTCACCCTCTTTTTACCAAATATGATCCAAAGGATTTTTCTCTTCTTCCCCACGCACTTCTCGGAAAATCTTCATAAATTCTTTTCCAGTTATTGTCTCTTTTTCAAATAAATACTCTGCAATTTTATCTAATACCTCTCGATTTTCTGAAAGCATCTCTTTTGCCTTTTCAAAAGAATCCCGAAGGATAATCATAATTTCTTTATCAATTTCTGTTGCCGTAGCATCTCCACAATTTGTAACGGTTCGTCCATCTAAATATTGGTTTTCTACACTTTCCAAACTCATCAATCCAAATTTCTCTGACATACCATACTGTGTAATCATTGCACGTGCAATCTTTGTTGCTTTTTCAATATCATTGGAAGCTCCAGTTGTAATCGTACCAAATACAATTTCTTCAGAAGCTCTACCAGCTAATAAAGTAATCAATCTTGCCTGCAATTCATCTCGTGTCATCAAATATTTTTCTTCCTCTGGCACCTGCATCACATATCCAAGCGATCCCATCGTTCGAGGTACAATCGTAATTTTCTGTACTGGTTCTGCATCCTTTTGCAATGCAGTAGCAAGCGCATGTCCTACCTCATGATAAGCAACTGTTTTTTTCTCCTGTGCACCAAGAATTCGATCCTTTTTCTCTTTCCCAGCAATAACCACTTCTACCGACTCAAATAAATCAGCCTGTGATACTGCTGTTCTTCCCTGCTTTACTGCAAGAATAGCTGCTTCATTAATCATATTTGCTAAATCCGATCCCACAGCTCCAGAAGTTGCCATTGCAATTTCATCCAAATCCACTGTCTCATCTAAAGCAACACTTTTTGCATGAACCCGAAGTACATCCTTACGTCCTTTTAAATCAGGCTTATCTACAATAATTCGTCGATCAAATCGTCCCGGACGCAGTAAAGCCTTATCTAATATTTCTGGTCGATTTGTAGCAGCTAGTAAAAAAATTCCTTTCGAAGTATCAAATCCATCCATCTCTGCTAATAATTGGTTTAATGTCTGTTCTCGTTCATCATTTCCGCCATAGCGAGTATCCCTCGTTTTACCAATTGCATCAATTTCATCAATAAAAATAATACAAGGTGCATTGTTCTGCGCCTGTTTAAATAAATCTCGTACACGAGAAGCACCCACACCAACAAACATCTCTACAAAATCGGATCCAGCCAGTGAAAAAAAAGGAACCTTTGCCTCTCCTGCTACTGCCTTTGCAAGTAATGTTTTACCAGTACCCGGAGGGCCAACTAAAAGAGCACCCTTTGGCAGTTTTGCACCAATCTTTACATATTTCTGAGGATTATGAAGAAAATCTACAATTTCTGTTAATGATTCTTTCGCTTCATCTTGTCCAGCTACATCCTTAAAAGTAACCCCTGTTTCTTTCTGTACATAGATCTTAGCATTGCTTTTTCCTACCCCCATCATTCCTCCGCCACGGGAAGCTCTACGCATAATCAATCCAAGTACCATATACATCAATAAAATAGGAAGAACCCAAACCATAATAAAATCCAAAATTACAGAACTAGACTTTGCAACAGGCGCACTATAGTCTACTCCGGCTGCTTCGCATCTTGCACTAATTGTAGTAATGTCCTCTGCAATTCCAGTATAATAAGATAACTGCATCACATTGCTAAGCTGTGCTTTTGGAACTGCTACAATTCGATCCGATTGAATCTGAACAGAAGCAATCGCTCCCTCTTCTAGTTTTTCTAAAAACTCATTATAGGTAATTTCCTTTGTTGTACTATTTGCCATCCAATTTGACATAAAACTAATTAACATTACCATAATGAGTCCGGATATAATCAGAATAATAATGGTCTGTGTATTCTTTGGCATCTTACCATCATTTCCGCCATTTCCATTCTGATTTCCATTGTTGTTAAAATTATCCATAAACTCTCCTTATCCTCCACTATAGGATTTCGTAAATTCGAAATACTTTGTCATACTTTCGAAAAATAATTTCGTTCTTTTTCATTATAGAATTAGTCTGTCCATAAATCAATAATGCAATTATTAAAAATTTATTTCTTATTTATAATTTATAATTTCTTGTATTTTTAATTATTCGAAAAAATCCGTAATTTACATAAATTTACATAAAAATCTTTTGGAAGGAATAAAGATGCACACCTTCTTACCTTCTATTTCTTATCATATGCAATAGCAGCACAAATAAATCCTTTAAATAGAGGATGCGGTCGATTTGGACGAGACTTTAATTCTGGATGACCCTGTGTTCCTATAAACCAAGGATGATCTGGCAACTCCACCATCTCAATAATTCTTCCATCTGGTGAAATTCCAACTAATTTCATTCCTTTCTCTGTTAATATATTTCGAAAATCATTATTTACTTCATAGCGATGCCGATGTCGTTCGTAGATTAACTCTTCTCCATATAACTTATAAGCAAGAGACTGTTTATCCAATACACAAGGATATGCTCCTAACCGAAGCGTTCCTCCAATATCCTCTACTCCATCCTGTTCTGGCATCAGGTGAATCACAGGATGCGTTGTAAGCGGATTTAATTCTACACTATGTGCATCTGCATAACCAACTACATTTCTTGCAAATTCTACAATCGAAAGCTGCATCCCAAGACAAAGCCCTAAAAATGGAATTTGATGTGTTCTTGCATATCGAATCGCAGTAATTTTTCCCTCAATTCCTCTATCTCCAAATCCCCCTGGAACTAAAATTCCTGCTACATCTGCTAAAATCTCTTCTACATTCTCTTCTTTCAATAATTCTGAATCCACCCATTTTATTTCCACACTGGCAGAATTTGCTATTCCGCCATGCTTTAAGGCTTCAACTACACTAATATAAGCATCATGAAGTTGAATATATTTTCCAACTAAAGCAATTGTAACAGTCTGAACTGGATTCTTCCAAGCTGTTACCATTGCCTCCCAATCTTCTAAATTTGGCTCTGGACATTCTAATTGCAGACACTCGCAGGCTACTTCAGCCAAATGTTCTTTCTCCATAGCAAGAGGAGCCTCATACAATATCTCTACATCTAAATTTTGCAGAACATGATTGCTTGGTACATTACAAAATAAAGCAATCTTATCTTTGATCGTCTGCTCCATTGGATGTTCTGATCGGCACACAATAATATCTGGTTGGATTCCAATTCCCTGCAATTCTTTTACACTTGCCTGTGTAGGCTTGGTCTTCATCTCACCAGAGGATTTTAGATAAGGAATTAAAGTAACATGAATTAAAATTGCATTTTCCCGTCCTACCTCTTGTTGAAACTGACGAATTGATTCTAAAAATGGAAGACTTTCAATATCTCCAACCGTTCCCCCTACTTCAATAATCGCAATCTTCATTTTATCCGTTTTATAATCACGATGAAAACGGCTTTTAATCTCATTTGTAATATGTGGAATTACCTGTACTGTACTGCCGCCAAAATCTCCTCGACGTTCTTTATTCAGAACAGACCAGTAAATCTTTCCTGTTGTTACATTGGAATTTTTTGTTAAACTTTCATCAATAAATCTTTCATAATGTCCTAAATCCAAATCTGTTTCTGCTCCATCATCTGTTACAAATACTTCCCCATGCTGAATTGGATTCATTGTTCCTGGATCAATATTAATATAGGGATCAAACTTCTGCATCGTTACAGAATATCCACGAGCCTTTAACAATCGTCCCAAAGAAGCTGCTGTAATTCCTTTTCCCAAACCTGAAACGACACCACCGGTTACAAATACATATTTCACTGGCATGTTTTTATCCTCCTGTTATGCAAATACATTCATAAAATAAGATCAAATGTAAAAACGACTTTCATTATTTTTTAGATATGAAAGCCGTTCATTTTATTTTTTACTTCTATCTAGTATACACTAGGATTTCTAATTTTGCTAGTCTTTTCTTCTAAAACACATAAAATTCTTTTGAAAAAACTATCGGATAAAATTGGTTCTTAAAACGGGCTCCTTCTCTGGTAACAAAACACCAGCCGCCTTTCCAGCCTCAATACAGTTTAATATCCAAGCCATATTTCGTCCCAAAGTTCGCATTGTCTGTAATCCCTCTTCATCTTGTGCTACATCTTCTGCCCGGCTTCCATGAATCATATTCCAATACTGTGAACCTACAATCAGCATATTATTAATTGTCATATACTTGTTTAACTGATCAAAAGTAGCAGTTGCACCACCTCTTCGGCAGCTTACAATAACAGCTCCTGGCTTATACGCAAAACATTGTTTTCCAGCATAAAATACCCGATCAAGTAAAGAAGCCATATTTCCGGCAGCAGCAGCATAATGCACAGGAGAACCAAAAATAAATCCATCTGCTGTTTCTGCTTTTTCAATAATGGAATTTACACCATCTGCTCCAAAGACACATTTTCCTTTTCCAGAACACCCGCCACATCCAATGCATCCACCAATTGGCTTTTTCCCAATATGTACAATCTCTGTTTCTACTCCACTTTTTTCTAACTCTTTTGCCACTTCAAAAAGTCCAGTATAAGTGCATCCTTTCTCATGAGGACTGCCATTCACTAATAAAACTTTCATTCTTTTTACTCCCTTTCCTATCGATCAATCAAAAACTTAACAATTAATAATAAAACACCAAAAGCAATATAAAAATACCCCATTTTGCGTGTATTTTGTACTTGCTCTGGTACATCTTGATACTCCTTTTTTGTACAAATCTTAGGTACTGCAATCAGCACAACTCCCATAATAAGAAGGAGAGCTGACATTCCATAAAATGCATATTCGTATATAAAATCCTCCATTACTTGTACTTCTCCTATAAATTGTATCCTGATTTTTTTGTATATCCTCTTTTATTATATCCAACTTTTCTAAATTTACAACCAAAATGTTTTATTTCTTCCTTTTCCATTGTTTAAATTCCTCTTCCCAACGAATTCTAGGAAGAAAGAATACCCGAAAAAGCATCTGTCGGAATTGAACTCCCCAAACTAGTCGTTCTTTAAAAGACATTTCCTTTCGTTTTTCTTTGCTATATTTATAGAAAATAAAAGATAACAAAATTGCCCATACTAAAATCCCAATTACAAAAACTCCAATACAAAGATCTGGAAAATCATACACCATTTGCTTAATCTGTAAATAGTCCAATGTATAAGCTCTCCTTATGGTAGTAAATATTCGATACAAAGCAGGGGCAATTCCAATATCCATAATAAAAAACCATTTCTGACTTAATCCAAAAAAGCAAGTCAACAGATCCATGTAGCGGATCATTACAATCAATAAAAACAAGGAAAGAATGGATTCAAAATATAATAACCAACTAACATAACCAATCCCTATTTTTCCATGAAGCCACGTTCCATCTTGATTATAAACTGGATAAATTTGTAGAAACTTATTTATTACAATTGGCTGTCTACGCAATTCGTCAAAGGAAAGAAAGACTATCCTTTCTAATAAACCTGCTGTACAAAATAAAATTAGAATAAAAAGCAAATGTTTACCTTTCTTCATCTTTTTCTTTCCTCTTATAGAGATATTTTGCTACATATTGTCCTGTATAAGATTCTTTTATCTGTGCTACCTCTTCTGGTGTTCCCTGTGCAAGAATCGTACCACCCCGATTTCCTCCTTCTGGTCCAATATCGATAATATAATCTGCTGTTTTAATTACATCTAAGTTGTGTTCAATTACTACAACTGTATTACCACCCTCTGAAAGCCGCCTTAATATCTCAATTAGTTTATGAACATCTGCAAAGTGAAGTCCTGTGGTAGGTTCATCTAAAATATAAATTGTCTTTCCTGTGCCTCTTCTGCTTAACTCAGTAGCAAGTTTAATCCGTTGTGCCTCTCCACCAGACAATTCGGTAGAAGGTTGTCCTAACTTAATATAGGAAAGTCCTACATCATATAATGTTTGAATCTTTCTGCTAATCGAAGGAACATGTTCAAAAAATGTCAATGCCTCTTCTACTGTCATATTTAATACATCAAAAATACTTTTTCCCTTATATTTTACCTCCAAAGTTTCCCGATTATAACGTTTTCCTCCACAAACTTCACAAGGCACATAGACATCTGGCAAAAAATGCATAGCAATCTTTAAAATTCCATCTCCAGAGCAAGCCTCACAACGGCCCCCTTTCACATTAAAACTAAAACGGCCTTTTTTATAACCACGAGCCTTTGCATCTGGTGTAGCCGTAAATAAATCCCGAATTAGATCAAAAACTCCAGTATAGGTTGCTGGATTAGAACGAGGAGTTCGTCCAATTGGTGACTGATCAATTGCAATTACTTTATCCAATTGTTTGATCCCCAAAATATCCTTATGTTCTCCAGGAATACATCGTGCCCGATTGAGATCCTTTGCCAGCCTCTTATATAAAATTTCATTAATCAATGAACTTTTTCCAGAGCCAGAAACTCCAGTTACACAAGTCATAATGCCAAGCGGAATCTTTACATCAATATTTTTAAGGTTGTTTTGTCTTGCCCCCTTTATTGTAAGAAATCCAGATGGGGTTCTTCGCTCTTTTGGAACTGGAATCTGTATACGGCCGCTTAAATAAGCACCTGTAATGGAATCAGTATTTTCCATAATTTCTTTTGCTGTTCCCTGTGCAATTACTTTTCCTCCATGTTCTCCTGCCCCTGGTCCAATATCTACAATATGGTCAGCAGCAAACATCGTATCTTCATCATGTTCCACAACAATCAGTGTATTTCCCAAATCTCTTAAATGCATTAATGTTCTTAATAATTTATCATTATCTCTTTGATGCAAACCAATACTTGGCTCATCCAAAATATAAGCCACTCCAACTAACCCTGAACCAATCTGCGTTGCAAGGCGGATTCTCTGTGCTTCTCCTCCAGAAAGACTTGCCGTTGCACGAGCTAATGTAAGATAATCCAAACCCACATCATTTAAAAATCCCGTTCTAGATCGAATTTCCTTTAAAATCTGTTCTCCAATTCTTAACTGCATTGGCGTCAATTCTAATTCAGCAAGAAATTGCTGTAATTCTGCTATAGAAAGGGATGTTACTTCAAAAATATTTCGTTCTCCTACCGTAACAGAAAGTGATGTTTTCTTTAAACGTTGTCCTTTACACTCACTGCATGGCGTAATATTCATAAAGGTTTCATATTCTGCCTTAATCGACTCAGAAGCAGTCTCTCGATAACGTCGCTCCACATTTTTAATTAACCCTTCAAATGCGACATCATAGACACCTTCTCCACGCTGCCCTTTATAGTATACTTTTACCTTTTCTCCATTTGTTCCATAGAGCAAAATATCCTTTATTTTTTTTGGATACTCTTCAAATGGTGTCTGTAAATCGAATCCATATGTTTCACTTAATGCATTTAAAATTGCACCAGCAAAACTGCCTTTATCTGTACAAGACTGCCATCCTAATACTACAATAGCTCCTTCTGAAATACTAAGACTTGGATCTGGAATCATCAATTCTTTTGTAAATTCCATCTTATACCCTAGTCCAAGGCAGACTGGGCAGGCACCAAATGGATTGTTAAAAGAAAAGCTCCGAGGCTCTACTTCATCCATACTAATTCCACAGTCTGGACAAGCAAAACTCATACTAAAATTCAAAGGTTCTCCATCGATTACATCTACAATCATCAACCCATCCGATAAATGCATCACATTTTCAATCGAATCGGTCAATCGCTTTTCCATTCCAGATTTGATTACAAGCCGATCGACTACAATCTCAATATTATGTTTGATATTTTTTTCTAACTTAATCTCTTCTGTCAATTCATAAAGACTTCCATCAACCCGTACTCGCACATATCCACTCTTTTTCGCCTGTTCAAAAACCTTTGCATGTTCTCCCTTTCGTCCTCGGACTACTGGTGCAAGTAGTTGTATTTTTGTTCGCTCTGGCATACTTAAAATCTGATCCACCATCTGATCAATGGTCTGACGCTTAATTTCCTTTCCACATTTAGGGCAATGTGGTATTCCAATTCTAGCATAAAGTAAACGAAAATAATCATAAATTTCTGTTACCGTTCCAACTGTAGAACGAGGATTCCGATTGGTGGATTTTTGATCAATTGAAATCGCAGGAGAAAGTCCCTCTATCCTTTCCACATTTGGCTTTTCCATCTGCCCCAAAAACTGCCTTGCATAAGAGGAAAGCGACTCCATATATCTTCTTTGTCCTTCTGCATAAATTGTATCAAATGCCAAAGAAGACTTTCCAGAGCCACTTAGCCCTGTCAATACTACAAATTGGTTTCTAGGAATATTTACATCTAAATTTTTTAAATTATGTTCATTTGCACCACGTATACGAATATATGGCGTATCTACCTTTTTGCGAACCATATTCTTTTTGTTTCCTTTCCTAATTTTACGGCGTATCGTTTTTTATTTTTCTATCTCAAGTAAGTATTTCTTTATCTCTATCATTTTATCCCTTAACTCTGCTGCTGCCTCAAAATTTAGTTCTGCTGCTGCTTTATGCATCTCTTTTGTAATCTCCTTTAACAATTGATGTAGCTCTTTTTCACTCATTGATTCCATATCCTTTTCCATCTCTCCATGAGAAACTTCCACTGCTTTTGAAATTCGAATCAGATCACGAACTGCTTTTTTAATTGTAGTAGGGGTAATTCCATGTTCTTCATTATATTGTTGTTGAATTCCTCGTCTTCGTTCCGTTTCATTTATAGTTGCCTGCATAGAGTCTGTCACTCGATCCGCATATAAAATTACATGTCCATCCGCATTACGGGCAGCTCGTCCAACTGTCTGAATCAAAGATGTCTCTGAACGTAAAAAACCTTCTTTATCTGCATCCAAAATTGCTACCAAAGAAATCTCTGGGATATCTAGACCTTCCCGCAAAAGATTAATTCCAACTAATACATCAAACAAATCCAACCGCATATCTCGTATAATCTGGGCACGTTCCAATGTATCAATATCTGAATGAAGATACTTTACTCGTATTCCAGCTTCTTTTATATAATCTGTTAAATCCTCTGCCATTTTTTTAGTTAAAGTTGTAATAAGAACTTTATTCTTTTTTGCAATTTCTTTATGAATTTCTGTAATTAGATGATCAATTTGTCCCTCTACTGGCTGAACTTCAATCTTTGGATCTAATAACCCCGTAGGACGAATAATCTGCTCAGCTCGTAAAAATTCATGTTCTGCTTCATATACATTTGGAGTTGCTGATACAAATAGCATCTGATCGATTTTACTCTCAAATTCCTGAAAACTTAGTGGACGGTTATCCTTTGCAGAAGGCAGCCGAAATCCATAATTTACTAAAGTTGTCTTTCTTGATTGATCGCCTGCATACATCCCCCGCACTTGTGGAAGTGTAATATGTGATTCATCTACAATAATTAAATATTCTTCTGGAAAGAAATCCATCAAAGTATAAGGAGCTTGTCCTGCTTCCATTCCATTTAAGTGCCTGCTATAATTTTCGATTCCAGAACAAAATCCTGTCTCTCTTAACATCTCAATATCAAAATTTGTTCGCTCTGCAATGCGCTGTGCCTCTAAAAGTTTATCCTCACTCTTAAAATAAATAACTTGCTTTTTCATCTCTGTTTCAATCTCTTTTAATGCTGGCTCCATCGCTGCTGGATCTACTACATAGTGTGATGCTGGAAAAATGTAAGCATGATCTAAATTGCATTTCACTTCTCCAGTTAATACATTGACTTCTGTAATCCGATCAATTTCATCTCCAAAAAATTCAACCCGAATTGCTGTTTCTTCTTGAGAAGGCAAAAAAATCTCTAATACATCCCCATGTACACGAAACGATCCACGTTTAAAGTCTATTTCATTTCGGCTATATTGAATTTCAATTAATTTATCAATTACTTCCTCTCGATCCTTTCTCATACCAGGTCTAAGAGAAATTGTCATCTTTCGATAAAATTCTGGATTTCCAATTCCATAGATACAAGATACACTTGCTACTACAATTACATCTTTTCGCTCCGTCAATGCAGAAGTAGCAGAATGGCGAAGCTTATCAATTTCATCATTAATTGCAGAATCCTTCTCAATATAGGTATCTGTAGATGGAACATATGCTTCTGGTTGATAATAATCATAATAGGATACAAAATATTCTACTGCATTCTCAGGGAACATCTCCTTGAATTCTCCATAAAGCTGCGCCGCAAGCGTCTTATTGTGAGCAATAACAAGGGTTGGCTTCTGCAATTTTTGAATGACATTTGCCATTGTAAATGTCTTACCAGAACCTGTAACCCCTAGTAAAGTCTGGAATTGATTGCCCTCCTTGAAACCTTTGACCAGCTCTGCGATTGCCTGCGGCTGGTCTCCTGTAGGTTTATATGGGACATGTAATTTGAACTCTGGCATATGAAAACCTCCAATTTGTGACCGAAAAAAGTTCATCTATTCGTCCGAAATTCATTTGATTTGATTTTCGATTCGTGTAAGATGGGCTTGCAATGTTGGCGAATAAGCATTAAAATAACAATTACACGAATGTAGGTCACAAAACTATATTTTTAAAATAAAACAACACGAATAATACCAATCAATACAAATCGTATTACTCCGTTATTTGGTTTTTCATTATAACACATAAGTCAAAAAAAGTACAGACCAAAATCGAACTTTTGTTCTGTACTTTTTTATATCTTTCTATTCGATTCAGTTATGCCACTATCTTAGTTTTATGCAAGAAATTCACTAATTTGTTCTATATAATTATCTTCTGAAAAATCTGTGCCGTTTTCACTATCTTCCTTTGGAATTACTTCATCAATAAATGGTCGGAGATCGTCTAAGCAGTCCTCAATGATTTCGGTAATATCTACCATAAACATCTATAATGATAATTTCTTTTGTATATCTCATTAGCTGTGATACTGCTTTGGGATTGAAATTATTCTTTAATAAGATGGTATAGAAGATGCTTGCAGTGAAAATCCTTGCTTCTCGGACGCCCATAAGTGGAACAACAGATATAATCCAAATCCTGAAATGTGCCTGACCGCCTTCTGCATGATATGTGACAGACATTTATCTGATTAAACAGCTCCTTACTTCCGCCAGGGTTTTCTTATACTAAAAAACTGCTTTTTATCAAGCATAGCCAAATTAACACAATAGCATGAATGGTCACATAAAATACCTGCATGAAGAATATTACTGTAGCTCCCCCTATAATCTGCCCCCATATCTTATATGGTATTCACAGTCCATTATTATTGAGAATTCATCAAATGCTCTGCCTTAATTGCATACCCATATGCTTCTAAATTGACTTTACGCAAATATTTTAATTTTGTCATATCTGCGGTATAAAACTTTTGCGTGGAAAATCCCATAGGATCTTCGATTTTCTCATAAGGCTGTCCCTTTAACAGGCATGCAGCCATATACATGACTTTGGCAGCTCGTCTCACTGCCGTTTCCGGAGAATAGTTCTCTGCATAAATATGTCCCCGCAAATCACGTATCCCCTGTACATATAAAGGATACTCTTCTGAAGAAAGAGTGCCGCGGGATGCAATACAGGCTGCCGACATATACGTATCCTTAATTGCGTCCCCTACTGTTATGTTATTCCCCCGATAAGAAATTTCTTCCGCTGCCACTTTAAAATATGTATCATATACCAGATTAAAATCTGTAAATTCGTCCAGCAATGTTCCGACATCGTACATCTGCTTCATCACTTCCATATCTTTTTTTACATTTAACGGAATCCCTGTTGTATGTGGCGCAAATGCCGTCAGTTTATCACCAAGAATACAGTTGATATCCGGCGTTTTTACCAGCAGATATTCTGGTTCAGTTAATAATAAATCATTCCTTATTTCACAGTCCACCACTCTGGTATAAGGGTTTTCGGCAAATAAAATATCCAAAAGAATATAAATATCTTTTCCTGTGATCGGAGACTGGTAAGTAAATTTAAAATGCCTCTTTTCAATGCCGTTTCTGCCAATGCGCACCTGTTCCTCACATTGTTTAAATGGAAATATTGTTGATGCTTTAGAAATATATGTGTCCACATCAGTATCTGGCTCAACAACAATATCTATATCCGTAGACAGTCTCATAGGATGCTTTAACAAAAGAATCAGACAGGTACCTCCTTTAAAAATAAACGGCATTTCTACCCGCCTGATTGCCTCTAACAAGCCAAACGCAAATACCACCCTTTCTAAAAGCGCAGGATCTTTTTTGCTTTGTTTCTGTAACATTCGGATATGTGATTCATTAAAGTTTTCTTTCGTGAGCATAAATTTATTTCTCCGTTCTGAGTTTTATTGTTGTCTGGCTCTGAATAATTTTCAAGATATCATCTTTTATATGTCGTCGCTTTGCATAACGGAACATCTGGCTTTCATCAATAACATATTTTTGAAATGCCTGCTCCAGTACACCTGAATATTCTACCTCACTAAAGGTTGCCTTTATCACTTTCTCTGCAGTCATATCAACGAGCATTTTTTCAAGACAGGTATGCCATACAACCTTCTTTCCTTTTGGTGCTTCTGTCAGCAGCTTTCCTACAATGATAAGATCGTCCTGCCAATATAAATGATACTCTTTTACAGAAGGATTTAATAAAACCTTTCCTGGAAATTTTTCTTTCAATGTCTCAAACACAAAATCACCCAGATCTGCCTCAACAAACACAAAGACTGCATTATGAGCAATCTGGTGGTTTAAAAATTCATTCATCTGTACCAGTTCAAAAATCCGATATTCTAAAAAAGGATGTCTTTCATAAATCAATTTTTGAATGATTACTGCAAGCTCCGAATACTCATAATCATATACTGGTGCCTGGTGATCTGGAATACAATACAGATTCCTTCCAACTCTCGCAATTTCCCCTGATTCCAACAAGCGTTGCATTTTCAATTTATAAGATGCCAAACTCAACCCTTTGTACTGCTCTTCTAAAACCCGAAAAAGCTCCTGCCTGTCAAAAGGCTCCTTATTTTTTAATAGAAATATACCGCTGTCATTGATCATAAAATCATCTCCATTAGCATATCGGCACTTTTTATCTAAAAATGCCGATATGCTATTTTTATTCTAAATCTTTCCTTTTCATTTGTCAATTAGCATATTGGCATTTTTTTAATCAAATGCTGATATGCAAAACTTATATTTACTATCTTTCTTTCATATATCATGCCGATTATCAATTTGATTATGCACTATATATCATCTTATATTGGGCAGCTCATTTTTCTCCAACAGTTTCAATGCTTGCAGTGAAAATCCTTGCTTCTCGGACGCCCATAAGTGGAACAACAGATATAATCCAAATTTTGAATTGGTGAAATCATGAATCCATGAGGCATGGTTAAAAAAAGGATACGAAGTGAAAGGGGATGGTGCAGACAGGACAATTACGATCTTCGACAACTGGAATATGAAATAATACTGGGATTATCTGTGAATTCCCAGTCTGCGTGTTATGCGAATCTATAGGTATCCAAAGGAGCTGTTTCTATTATTGGAAGAAACGCCTTTCCGATCTGGCTCCTAAAATACCATCTTCTTCATTCCGATTGTCCCGTAAATACGATCAGCTATTGGATTATTTTCTGTAAAAAAAATCTACAAGACAATTTGCTGTTGCCCTGTAGATTATAATTTTTATGATTCCACTCCGTTTTTCCTTTCCATACAGTCCATATAATTCACAATATATGATACAAATAAAACTAAAAGCAGATTTGTTCAAAATCATAGTTGCATTTTGTTACGATTCTATAGAAACTACTGTATAATCTTGCTCCTCTACCGCTTTCTTTAATATCTCATCTGAAACTTCTGTATTTAGAGTAACAACAGCAGTTCCTGCCTCGTGACTTACAACAGCCTCTTTCACTTCTTGTAAAGCCTCTAAGCATTTTTTTACTCGTGCCTCACAGTGTCCACACATCATTCCTTCAATTTTCATTGTTTTTTGCATTATTTTTTCCTCCATTCTTTCTTTTTCTGAATTTATGCCGCTTATTTTTAAAGCAAGCATTTGACTTTCTTTGCTTTTTTTATCTTTTCCAGTATTGCGCATATCAAACCAGTTTAATCTCAATGCATTTGTTACAACGCAAAAACTGGATAAGCTCATTGCCGCTGCTCCAAACATAGGATTTAATTGCCAGTGAAAGATTGGAATCCACAGTCCAGCTGCCAATGGAATTCCAATTACATTATAGAAAAATGCCCAAAATAAATTCTCATGAATATTTTTTAAGGTCGCTCGGCTTAATCGAATTGCTGCTGGTACATCCAATAAACTGCTTTTCATCAATACAATATCCGCTGCATCAATCGCTATATCTGTTCCTGCTCCAATTGCAATTCCCATATCGGCTCTAGTAAGAGCAGGTGCATCATTGATTCCATCTCCTACCATAACTACTTTTCCTAATTCCTTTAAATTTCGAATAACTTGTTCCTTTCCCTCTGGCAATACACCAGCAATCACCTGATCAACACCTGCCTGTCTTCCAATTGCTGCTGCTGTTTTTTCATTATCCCCAGTCAGCATCACAACAGAAATCCCCATATTTTTCAATTCTAAAATTGCCTTCTCACTATCCTCTTTTATTACATCTGCTACTGCAATTACTCCAATTAGTTCCTTCCCTTTCGCAAAAAATAGTGGGGTCTTTCCTTCCTCTGCAAGCTGCTCTGAACGGATTTGTATTTCCTTTGAAATTCTTACTTTTTGACTAATAAATTTTGCATTTCCTCCAGCAATTTCTACTCCATCCAATACAGCCAAAAGTCCATTCCCAGGTAAAGCTTGAAAATCTGTTACTTCTACTTCTTCTATTTGTACTTCTTTTGCATATGCCAAAACAGCCTTTGCCAAAGGATGCTCACTTTTTCTCTCAAGCACATTCGCCAAAAATAAAAGTTCTGTTTCTGAAATTCCATCTACTGGTATTAAATCTGTCACTTTTGGCTGTCCACTTGTAATTGTACCTGTTTTATCCAATGCCACAATTTGCATTTTCCCTGTCTCTTCCAAAGAAACGGCTGTCTTAAATAAGATTCCGTTTTTTGCTCCCATACCATTTCCCACCATAATCGCTACTGGTGTTGCTAATCCTAATGCACAAGGACAACTGATTACTAATACTGAAATCCCTCTAGCCAAAGCAAAGCCTATACTTTCTCCTGTAATAAGCCATACCAAGGTAGTAATAATTGCTATTAAAATTACTGCTGGAACAAATACACCAGAAACTTTGTCTGCTACTTTTGCAATTGGTGCTTTTGTAGCAGATGCATCACTAACCATTTGAATAATTTGTGAAAGTGTTGTATCCTCTCCTACTCTTGTAGCCTCGCAGCGAAGAAAACCTGACTGATTGATCGTTGCTGCTGACACCAGATCATCTGTTGTTTTATCAACTGGAATACTTTCTCCAGTTAGTGCTGCTTCATTCACTGCACTATTTCCTTCTAATACTATACCATCCACAGGAATATTCTCACCTGGACGTACAATAAAAATATCCCCCTTTTTTACTTCCTCGATTGCTACTTCTGTCTCTATCCCATTTCGTAAAAGTATCGCTGTCTTAGGAGCCAGCTTCATTAAACTTTTTAAAGCATCTGTTGTTCTTCCCTTTGACTTTGCTTCTAACATCTTTCCTACTGTAATCAACGTTAAAATCATTGCTGCTGACTCAAAATAAAATTCATGCATATAGCTCATTACACCAGCTAGATCTCCTTTGATCTGTGCATCTGTCATAGCAAATAATGCATAGGTACTATAGACAAAAGCAGCAGTTGAACCCAATGCCACTAAAGTATCCATATTGGGCGCTCTATGAAATAAACTTTTAAAACCACTTATAAAAAATTTTTGATTAATTACCATAACTGCAACTGTTAAAAGAAGCTGCAAAAGCCCCATTGCCAAATGATTTTCAGCCAAAAAATAAGGTGCTGGCCAATCCCACATCATATGTCCCATAGAAAAATACATTAAAACAATTAAAAATCCCAAAGAAGCAAAAAGACGCCGCTTTAATACAGGTGTTTCCTTATCTTTTAAGGAATCCTCCTCTATACTAGAACTTTTCTGTTTTGCCGCAGTATTTTTTTGTACTGCTCCATATCCTGCTTCTTCTACTGCTTGAATAATTTCCTGTGCAGAAGCAGTTCCTTCTACTCCCATTGAATTTGTCAATAAACTGACAGAACAGGAAGTGACACCAGAAACTTTTGAGACTGCCTTTTCTACACGTGCACTACAAGCCGCACAACTCATTCCTGTTACTGCATATTGTTCCATAATTCTTACCTTGCCTTTCTAAAATAAGAGATTTCCTTTCTTTACTTCATCAATTTTTGTAATATAAGAAGTAATTCCTCTACCGTTTCCTCTCTTCCTTCCTTAATATCCTTTATTACACAAGTTTTAATATGATTTGCTAATAATACTTTATTAAAACTATTTAACGCTGCATTTACTGCTGCAACTTGAATTAAAATATCTGTACAATAAGCATCCTTTTCTACCATTCCTTTAATTCCTCTTATTTGTCCTTCGATGCGGTTCAATCGATGAATCAAATCCTTATATTCTTTCTCTGAACGTTCTTTTATTTTGTGAGAACAACAACTATTTTCCTCCATTTTCTATTACCTTCCCTTTCATATTGATATTATATACCCCTATGGGGTATATTGCAAGTACTTTTTTATTAATTTATTAAAAAAAATTCCTCTATTTCCATCTTTTTATACATAAAAAAACGCTTCCCTGCAAAATAACAGAGAAAGCGCTGCTTTACTTAATAAAAAGTTATACCTGTTCATCCACCTTAATTCCTTTTAAATCAGCTTCAAGCAAATTCATACTATGTTTAATATCATCTAACATCTTTTGTACATCCTGTGTCTGTGCACTTGTTTGTGTTAAATTTAAAGTTTCTTCTACTGAAATATCTGGCATACTATGTTGTCTTTTGATTGCTTCCGCTTTTTCTACCGCTTCCTTTGTCTTTGCAATTACAGCTTCTTGAAGCGCTCTCTTTTCTTTGATCTCTTCCTGCTGCTCTTCCTTTTCTTCTTTCTTTTCTGCAGCATCTTTTGCTTCTTCTACATCCTCTTCTAATTCTTTATCAATATGATCGACTGCCTGTTCCCCTAATAAACCAATGATTTCCTTACTAGCAGATTCCATAATTTTATCTGCTGCTTTTCGTGCCTCTACCATTGGATCAAATTTTAATTTTTCTAACTTTATACTGCGAACACTGGCACTTGCCATTTTCATCTGATCTTCTGCATTTTGCATATCTTTTTTAAATTTAATCTGTTGTCCATTGAGATCCAATGCCATTTTTTGATATTCCGTCAATGGTTCCTGTACCAACTCACTTAGTCGTTTCTGCTCTTCCTCTGTAAAACCTTTTGTTTTCAATCCTGCCCGACAATTCTGCATTCTTTCAAGAAGTTCCAAATCCTTCTGCTCTTGTGAATCTGCATCAATTCCATACTCCTCTCGAAGAGCAGCTTTATTTTCCTCTAAATTTTGAACAACATCCATTGCCTCTTCTTTTAATTGCATCATCTTATCATACTGATCCATCCTTTCTTGAATCGTTTCTTCTACTTCCCGATCACGATTCCATGCATCTTGTATTACTTTCATCGCTTTCTGCTGTGCTTCTTTTCTCTTTTTTGCAACTGGATCTTCTAATAAATTCAGATCTCCTGCAAAAATAGTCTTTTCAATTCCCTTTTTCTGTGTATGCCCCTGCTTTTTTTCTGCTTCATGTCCTAAATTTTCGGCTTGTATGTTATCTTGATTTACCTGTCCATATGCATGATTTGAAATTGTTAACGACATCATATTCCTCCCTTTCTAAACACTAACATCAATTGAGCTTGTTGGTACAGCAGCCTCTGTAGTTACCTCAGATACTCCTCCTGTATCTACTGCAGCCCCCTCTGTAAAAGTCATCCCTGCCATTTGCATCTCTACCTGCATCTCAATCTCTTGTTCTAATTGTTTTTCCATTAATTCAATTGCATGAGCACTTAGTTGCAGTTCCTGTAATCCCATTGCAGTACCACTTAATTCTAGACTTACTCCACTATAATTCGTCTGCGTTGGATTGTTATTTGTTTTATCCTTTAAATACTTCATATCTGCTTCCTGAATCTTTGTCAATTCCTGACTTCGATGCATTTTCTTCCTTCGTATCAACTCCTGTTGATTCATCTTCTCTTTTCGAAGCAGCTGCATTTTCTCCTGTGCCATTTTGCTCTTTAATTCCTGTTCTTTCTGGCTTACTCTGCGCTTTACTTCGTTCTTTTTTCTCTGTTGATTATTTGCTTTCTCCTCCTCATTCTCATGTCCCTTTTGTTCTTCTTCTTTTAAATTTTTTACTTTTAGCCTTGCACAATTTACCATCCTTTGCGCATGTGCTACTGCTGCAAGTAATTCTCTTTCCTCATATTGCCCCGTCCCAATACAACGCTTTAATACACCTAATTTTGTCTTCGCACGAGTTAATACAAATCTTGCGCTTTCTGTTTTTACTGCCCGCAAAATCTGATTCGATATTTCCCTCGGATTATAATTTAATGGTTTCTTTCTTATCTTGTTACGATTCTGTGATACTCGTTTTTTACTTGAATCAGACTTCTTTTTTACACTGATGGATGCTGTTCCAAAACAACTTGCTCCCATTCCAGTACTAATATAATTTGCCAATCTACTCACCGTTACTGAAAACTTATAAAAAGTTATAAACTCTTATGTTTCATTCCTACTTCAACGAGTATGCTTTTGTAATGAATAAATTCATATACGACTCACAAGTTCGATAGGTTCGCCCTTCAAACACATTGTACTCTCTATAGGCGTAAATTCCTGACTAACGTATCAGTACATATCTGTGATAACTTGAAAAGCGTTATCCTGCACATTGCTGTTTTAAAAACATTTCTCCATATTTTTTAAGATTTAATGCTGCTTGATAATCTCTATCAATTACGTTTCCACATTCACATTTATAAATACGATCTGACAGCTTTAAATCCTTTTTCATTCTTCCACAACAGCTACATAATTTAGAACCCGGGAAAAATCTGTCTGCAATAATTACTTGAATCTTATTCCATTCGGATTTGTATTCCATCTGTCTTCTAAATTCATAGAAACCTTGCTGCTGGATTTCTTTAGATAAATGCTTGTTTTTCATCATTCCACTTACATTCCAATCTTCTAAACAGATAAAACTTGGTTTTCGCTTTATGATAGAAGATGTTGTCTGATGCAGATAATTTTGACGTTTATTTGCTAGTCTGTGATTTAACTTTAAAAGTTTCTTTTCACTTTTTATAATGTTACGTGTTTTGCAGTAACATTCTCCTTTCTTATTTTTCTCATATCTCCTTGATATGGAACGCTGTAACCTGCGTTTTTGTTTTTCTAGTTTCTTTACTTTTTGAGTTTTATTTATATTCAGATATTTATGCTCGTCGGAACATGTTACCAAATCTTTTATCCCTAAATCAATTCCAATACCCTCATTTGACAATGAAGCAGCAGACTCCTCATATGCAATTCCAACTGTAATCCACCAGTTTATTCCATCATATTTGATGCGTGGATTGATGTATTTACAGTCAATAGGTATTCGCCCATGTTCTGCAAGACGAATCCAGTTTAATTTTTGTTTCTTCTTCTTTTTAGATGTTGCAAATCCCTCTATTTTTACCTGTGTATCCGTAAACTGAATTTTTAGGCAGTCCTGATAAAAAGATGGTGTTGTATGTTTTCTGCTTTTCAATTTTGGAAAGTCTGCAAGTCCTTTAAAAAATCGTTTATATGCATTACAAGCATCTTTTATCGCTTGTTTTGTAACATTATTCGATACCTTATTTAACCAGTCATATTTCTTCATTTTCTTTAATTGCGTAAATTCTTTTCGCAGTTCTCCATCCGATGTAAATTCCCCACTCTCTTTATACTTCTCTTTTTCTCTGCCTAATGCCCAGTTATAAGCAAATCTGGCGGTATTTGCATATTCGAATAATTTCGTCTTCTGTTTGTTGTTTGGCAGTAACATTACCCAGATTGTTTTTATCAATGTTTTCTTCACCATCCTCTATAAACTCGTTTACAAGTTTTCTTGCTTTATTTGCCCGTTTTCCTTGTAATTTACAACTGAATACGGTTATTATTTGTACGAAATCTTCAACAAGTTCCTGCTGTTCCAAGTCATCTTATCAGCCACCGTCCCCTTTTTCTTACCATATCTTCTAAACATTCTTTCTATTTACATCGGCAAAAAAAGACGTTCTGTTAACCTTATTCCTCCAATTCCTGCTATTTTTCCCAATTCACACCTTCTTTTATAAGCAACAAACAACATATTCTGTAAACTATTCTTATAGTAATATTAACAAGAATTGCTATTCGTTATTTCTGCTTTTTATGCAGAATCACGAATAGCAACTATATTACTCATTATAAAAAACAACTCTATTTCTTTCTAACGCTCAGAAAGACTAATTGCCTCAATTGCAACACTTCCACCACGTACAATCTCAATCCGATTTAAAAAAGCTGTAGCAAGCATAGAAACCAATTCATTATTTCGATTTTCTGTCTGTACACTTTCAATTAAAGCTGTAGTTGGATTGTAGTCAATAACCTTTACATCAAATACCTGCGAAATCCGAAAGATTTCTTGCTTATCTCGTTCAGTACAATGATTTACTTTAATAAACATCAACTCTTTTAGATGAATTGGTATATCAGTAAAATCAATTACCTTAATTACTTCTACACTACGATTTAACTGTTTTTTTATCTGTTCAAATGTCTTATCATCACTGGTTAAACTGATTGTCATACGAGAAACTGTTTCATCCTCTGTTGTTCCTACTGTAAGACTATTTAAATTATAAGATTTTCCAGAAAATAATCCTGATATTCGGGCAAGTACTCCAACATCATTTTCTACAAATAGACTAATCCATCTCTTTTTCATGCCATATCCTCCTCATTTTCTAAAACCATACTACTAAGCGGATTTCCAGGCGCTACAATTGGCATTACATTTACTTCTCTTTCTATAATAAACTCTATTATTGTTGGTACCTTTGTATTTTGCATTGCTTCCAAAAAAGCATCCTCTATTTCTTCTGCTTTTGTTACTCGAATTCCTTTTGCTCCATAACTCTCCGCCAGCTTTACAAAATCTGGTGTATATTCTGGACACTCTCCCGTTGGTGTATTACATACTGCCGCACAGCTTCTTCGATAACGCAGACAAGTAGAAACATATCGCCGATCATAAAACATCTGCTGCCATTGTCGTACATTTCCTAAATACCCATTATTCAATACACAAATAATGACTGGCAATTCATAGACTACAGCAGTAGCCATCTCCTGAATATTCATCTGCATCCCACCATCTCCTGAAATGGCCAATACTGGTATTGTTGGATTTCCTAACTTTGCTCCAAGTGCTGCTGGAAGTCCATATCCCATCGTTCCAAGCCCTCCTGAAGTTAAAAGCTGTTTTTGTCCATTTAATTCCAAAAACTGTGTTGCCCATAATTGATTCTGGCCCACATCTGTTGTAATAATTGCCTGATCAAACTTTCGATTAATTGCTTCCATAATCTGCTGTGGCGTTAATTTTTCCTCTTTCATTTTTAAAGGATATTGTTCCTTCCATTTCGAAATCCGTTCTGTCCACTCTGTCAGCTCTAGAGGAATCGCTTTCTCTAATAAAGCCACAATCGCATTTTTTGCATCAGCCACAATTGGAATATTTACCACAATATTTCTAGAAATCGATGCTGTATCAATATCAATATGAATAATCGTAGCATGTTTTGCAAATGTACCAAGCTTTCCTGTAATTCGATCGTTAAATCGTGTTCCTATCGAAAATAAAACATCACATTCACTAATTGCCGAATTTGCAGCATAGCTTCCATGTATTCCAATATTTCCAACATATAAGTTATGTGTTGTAGGAATTGCGCCTTTTCCCATAATTGTAGTAACAACTGGAACACCAGTCAGCTCTGCAAGCCGTGTCATCTCTTCTCCAGCCCGTGCAATATTCACTCCGCCACCTACCAAAAAAATTGGTTTCTTTGCTCGGTTTAAGGTTTCCAATGCCTTTTTTATCTGTCCAATATGAACTGCAGTATTTGGCTTATAGCCTCGAATTTCTACCTTCTCTGGATATTCCTCATTTCCCATTGCTCTTTGCACATCTTTTGGGAGATCTACTAAAACAACGCCTGGTTTCCCAGAACGTGCAATATAAAATGCTTTTTTTATCACTGTCCCTAACTCTTCCCGTGTTCGTACCGTAACCGCATACTTACAGATAGAACGTGTAATTCCAACAATATCTACCTCCTGAAAAGCATCATTTCCAATTAAATTTGTTGGAACCTGTCCTGTAAAACATACCAATGGCACACTGTCATAATTTGCTGTTGCAATTCCTGTTACTAAATTCGTTGCACCAGGTCCACTTGTCACTAGACAAACTCCTACCTTTCCGGTTGATCGTGCATATCCGTCCGCTGCATGAACCAATCCCTGCTCATGACGGGGCAAAACTACATCAATCTCTGTCTCACCATATAAAGCATTAAATAAATCAATCGCCTGTCCTCCGGGATATGCAAACAATGTATCCACTTGCTCTGCCTTTAATGCTTTTACAAATAATTCTGCTCCTGATATTTGCATTATAAACCTCCAATTCTATCTATACTTGTCTTAAAAAATAATCCACTTCGTTTGTCAAAAACTGAGAACAATCTTCTCTTTCATTGAAAACATGCTTTCATCTATTTTATGATTTGTTCTGTACTTTTCTTACTTCCGTCTTATTTTTCTTATTGCTCTAAGCTCATAGCCTCCATTAGAGTTGCAATTCCAGCCTGAAGCTGTGTATCCTGTTCATGAGGAATTGTCAAAAGTTTCTTCAGCTCTTCCTCTAGTTCTACTTCCACATCAGGGGTAATTCCAATCTTATGAATATTTCTTCCAGAATGAATATAATAATCTGCTACAGTAAGTTTAATTGCTGTACTATAGCGAGGGTCTTCATAATACATTGACTGCATAATTCCCTTTCCAAAAGTAGTCGTTCCAACCAGTTTACCAGCTTTAAAGTCTTGAATATTTCCTGCAAAAACTTCTGAAGCACTTGCACTATTTTCATTTACTAATACAACAAGTGGTACTTCCAAATAACAATCCGAAGTAGAATACATCTCTCCACCCACATTTTCGTATTTATCCTTAACATAGAAAATCAAACCTTCTGGTAACACATAATCTAACATATTTACTACCGTATCTAACAGTCCTCCTCCATTATCACGCAAATCAATTATTAAACCTTTCATACCCTGTTCCGTCAAATCTTTCATTGCTGCCTCAAACTGCTCGTCTGTATTTCCTTCAAATGCAGAAACTATAATATATCCAATCTGATTATCCAACATCTCATACTCTACGGTAGGAATTTCTACCATTCGTCGCTCTACCTCAAAATCTAGATAATCTGCTTCTCCCTCCCGATATACTGTAATTTTCACTGTAGAACCTTCTTCTCCACGAATCAATCCTACCACAGAATCTAATTCCATTGTTGTAATTTCCTGATCATTTATTTTATATAAAACATCTCCTGGTAAAAGTCCTGCTTCAGCTCCTGGTGCTCCCTTATATGGTTTCAAAATAGTAATTAAACCTGTATTAACATTTTGAGACACAGAAACTCCAATCCCTACATATTCTCCTTGTGTGGTTTCCATCATACTGACTAATTCTTCTTCATTATAATAACAAGAATATGGATCATCTAGTGCTTTTAACATCCCGTCCAACATCCCATCCCGAAGTGCTTTTTCATCAATATCATAGAGAAAATAAGACTGCATATCACTATAAATTCGCTCTACCTTCTCTAAAAACTCTTCTGTCAAAACACCTGTTTCCTCTTCCTCTATTGTTGTCTCTAATTCGGTTTCCTCCATAGAAGACTCTTCCTCTGCCCCAAATATAATATGCCCATTATTTGCTGCAAAAATATTTACTCCTGCAACAACTAAAATTGCAACTACAATCAGACATCCCAAAATTCCACCTGCAACTCCAGTAAGCATCCCTCGCTGGTAACTTTTCTTTTCGTTCATTCTATTACACCATGCCTTTCCCTTATTTTTTATCCAATCCAATAACAAACTTCTGATTTAGTTCAATCCAATATAAGGTTTTGGATCGACATAGGAGCCATTTAACCGTACACTAAAGTGAAGATGCGGACCAGTTGAATTTCCAGTTGAACCCACTAATCCAATGGTCTGCCCTTTTGAAACTGTTTCCCCCACACTGACTAACAACTTTGAACAGTGCATATAGACTGTCATAAGTCCACTTCCATGATCAATCATAATATAATTTCCAGCCGAAGAATTATAAGTTGAAACTACAACAGTTCCTTTATATGCTGCATAAATTGCCGTTCCAGTATCTGCACTTAAATCTACTCCATTATGTTGAAGAACCTGTCCATAAATTGGATGATTTCGATAACCAAAATCTGAAGTTTTTCGATAGTACCAAGCCATAGGAAATCCCAAGCTTCCGCCATCATAGGTGCGCCGTGCTGCTGCTGCTTGACGTGCTGCCTCTTCCTCCTCACGCTTTAGCTTTGCTTCTAACTCGGCTAGTTCTTCCTCCATCTTTGCCATATCTGCCTCTAATGCAGAAACTTCTGCTTCCCCACTTTCTATATCTGCCTCATATCCAGCTAATACCACTGCCTTTGCATCAATCAAACGTTGCAGATTTTCCTTTTCATCTTCACTTTCCTGAATCAATCGGGTAAGCTCTCTATTCTCCTCTTCAAGCTGTGCTTCTTTTGCTTCTACTTCTAATATTGTCTGTTGATAAGCATCTAACATATCCCGATCATAGCTGGTAATTTGCGCAATATACTCTGATTTATTTAATAAATCTGCAAAACTTTCTGCACCTAACAACATCTCTAGATAAGATTCATTTCCATTTTCATACATATATTGAATTCGCAATTTCATTGATTCATATTGTTCTCGTTCTGTTTTTTTTGCATCTTCTAGCTCAATTTCTGTTTCTGCAATCTCTTGTTCTTTGATTGTCTGCTGATTTCCCAGATCCTCCAATTTTGCTTCTACTTCTGCTAACTCTGCATCCATCTTTTGAATATAGGAAATAGCATCTGCCTTATACACTTCTAACTCTTGAATCTTATTTTCTATCTGTTCTTTCCGCTGCTGCGATTGTTCCTGTTCCTCTTTTACATCATTAATCTTATCCTTTGTAGAAGATGCATGTACTGGAATTGCTACAGAAAGAATCATAACAAGCATCGCTAGTTTCCATCCAAATTTTTTTCTACTTTTTATTTTATCTGATTCTATTATACTCATCTTTTTCACCCTGTATACCTACCTATCTTTCTTCCAAAATGGTTATACTTATACACGCAAATGTTTTCGAATTGTTGCACTGCTTCCTAGATATCCAATTCCAACTCCCAAAACAATCCCAACCGGAAACAGATAGCGGAAAATCTCTTCCGCTGGTAAAAATATAATAATATTTCCAAGAACACTAAACTGCTCTAAAATATAAGCAACCACTTTCTCATAAGCAACATAAATAATCACAAGCGGAAGTGCTGCTCCAATTACACCTATTAAAATTCCCTCTACTAAAAATGGAGCTTTTACAAAAAAATCAGTTGCTCCTATCAATTTCATAATTGAGATTTCTTCTCTTCTTACTGTAATTCCAACCGAAACCGTATTCCCTATTAAAAATACAGCAACTGCAAGAAGAATGATAATAATAGCTGCTGATACATAACCAAGCAGCAAACTAAAATTCGAAAAACTACTTGCTGTAAAATCTGACTTTTTTACCTCCCTTACATCATCCATATGCTCTAGATAAGTCACTAATGCTCCTTGCATGGAAGCATCATTTAAATAAATTGTATAAGAAGCAGAATTTGCCAAGGGATTGTCCCCAGTAAAAGCCTTTGCTACTTCCTCTTTTCCTTTAAAATAATCCACTTTAAAGGAATCCCATGCCTCTTCTGCTGAAGTAAACTGAATGTCTGCTACCTCTGCCCGCTTTTTTACTTCCTCCCCAATTTCCTCAATTCGACTTTCTGATGTATTTTTATCAAAAAATACAGTAACACAAATATTGGTTTCTACATGTTTTACAATATATTGTACATTTGTTACAATTGCAAAAAATAACCCAAATAAAAAAATACAGGCAGCCATTGTGCTAATCGATGCAAGTGTAAATAATTTATTTCGAAATATATTCCGAATTCCCTGTTTCAAACAATAGAAAATCGTATTCAATTTTCACCTTTCCTCCTCATAATTCCTATCCATTCTACCAATGAAGATAACCACTTGTCTTTTCATCACTGGTAACAACTCCTTTATGCATCGTAATCACCCTCTTTTTCATCTTATCCACAATCTCCTGATTATGTGTAACTACTAAAACTGTTGTTCCTTTTTGATTGATTTCCTCCAACAAATGCATAATCTCCCATGAATTTTTAGGATCTAAATTTCCTGTTGGCTCATCCGCTAAAAGAATTTTTGGACTGTTGACTAATGCTCTTGCAAGTGCTACTCTTTGTTGTTCCCCACCAGACAACTGTCTTGGATAAGATTTATACTTTTCTGCAAGTCCCACCATCGACAGCATATTAGGAACACTCCTTCGAATCACTCTTGCTGAAGTTCCGATTACTCTTTGTGCAAATGCTACATTTTCATAGACATTTCGATCTTTTAACAATCTAAAATCTTGAAACACAACACCTAACTCTCTTCGATAGCGAGAAACCTGTCTTCTTCTCATCCGATTTAACTGTTTATTATTTACATAGATCTTCCCTTCTGTTGGTTCTAGCTCCTTTAATATCAATTTAATTAAAGTTGATTTTCCTGAACCACTGTTTCCTACCACAAAGACAAACTCTCCCTCGTTAATCCGAAGATTAATTCCATTTAAAGCGGGTGTCCCTGTTTCATAAGTTTTGCTTATATTTTCAAATACTATCATTCCTCTGTTCCTTCCCAAAAACAAATGTCACTATATACAAAGGAGTAGACTTCCTCCATATATAGCGACACCCACTTACACCCTTTAGTAATCCAAAGATTCCATATATTTCATATACTTTACAACCATTAAAGCAATCTTAAATGTAATGGCATCTTCAAATACACGCAGATCCAGACCGGTGCTTTTTTGCAATTTGTCCAATCGATAAACTAGTGTATTTCTATGAATGTACAACTGTCTGGAGGTCTCCGATACATTCAGATTATTCTCAAAAAACTTATTTACTGTAGATAAGGTTTCCTCGTCAAACTCATCTGGTGACTTTCCATCAAAAATTTCCCGAATAAACATCTTACAAAGCGGAATTGGAAGCTGATAAATAAGACGTCCTATCCCTAAATTATTATACGCAATTACATTTTTCGAACTATAGAAAATTTTTCCTACATCGAGTGCCATCTTTGCCTCTTTATAGGAACGTGACACCTCTTTAATTTCATTTACAATTGTCCCATAAGCAACATGCACTTTACTCATTGCTTCTGTATTTAACATATCTAAAATTACTTTTGCTGTTTTTGTCAAATCCTCATATCCATCTGACAACTTCAATTCTTTTACCAAAATAATATTTTTCTCATCAACAGCCGTAATAAAGTCCTTTGTCTTTGTCGCAAATAAACTTCTTACTGTTTCCAAAGCATTATTATCTTTTTCTGTTCTTGTTTCAATTAAAAAAACTGCCCGTCTTGCATCTGTTTCAATATGAAGTTTCTTTGCTCGATTATAAATATCTACCAAAAGCAAATTATCCAACAATAAATTTTTTATAAAATTATCTTTATCAAATCGTTCCTTATAGGCTACTAATAAACTTTGAATATGAAAGGAAGCCATCTTTCCTACCATATAAGCATCATTTGTTGTTCCCTTTGCCAATAATACATACTCTAACTGATGATCGTCAAATACTTTAAAAAACTGACATCCCTGAATCACCTGACTATCTGCTGGAGATTCTGCAAATGTCAACACGGCATTCTGGTTATCCTCTGCTTCTGAAAAAGTAGTTGCTAATACAATCCCTTCTGTATCACTGATGCATAAATCAATTCCTGCTATTGCCTTCAGTCCGTCAAGCGTCCCCTGAAGTATCTGATTTGAAATCATAGTTATCCACTCTCCCTGCTTCTTCACTCTGTATATCACTTTTCGTCATTTTGCCTAATATCTATATTATAGCAAAATAACAAAACTTGCAAGAAATTTTTCGTTTGTTTCTTACAAAACCTTTCTTTTTCTTCTTTTTTCCAAATGCTTCCAATTTTTTTAATCGTTCAATTCCTGTATTTGACAAAATCAGACTTTTAATAATATAATAATTACCATAAAATTGTTGAGGGAGAATGAGGAAAAAATGAAAATTGCAATTATGGCCGATATACATAGTAATTATCATGCACTTCAATCCTGCATTTATGAAACAGAAAAAAGGAAAATCCAAGATTATATCTTTCTAGGTGATTATCTTGGAGATCTGGCTTATCCACAAAAAACATTAACACTAATAAAAGAATTACAGAAAAAATACCATTGTACCTTTATTCGAGGAAACAAAGAAGAATATTGGATCAACCATCGCAAAAAGAAAGATGAAATATGGAAAAGTGGGTTTACTCAAACAGGTATGCTTTGTTATAACTACGAAAATATATCCAATAAAGACATTGATTTTTTTGAACGTATGCCAATCTCAAAAACAATTCAGTACAAGGGCTATCCTGACTTTGTTATATGCCATGGTTCACCATTTCAAGTAAATCAAAGTATGAGACCAGATTATCCTTATATAGAAGAACTCACAAAAAAACTATCCACTGAACTAACCATATGTGGGCACTTTCACATTCAAACAGAATATACAAAAAATGGGAAAAAAATATTAAATCCAGGTTCTATAGGTGTTCCATTATACAGTTTTAGCAAAGCGCAATTTCTAATTTTAAACGGAACTCATGGTTTCTGGGAAACAGAATTTCTTTCTATTCCTTATCCTGTAGAACAAGCTATAAAAAAAATGGACGAAGAAAAATTAGATGAAAAAGCACCTGGCTGGTACAAAATAACAAAACATCTTCTTCGTACAGGAAAAGACTCCCATTCCTCTATATTAGCAAAGGCATCTGAACTTTATTTTCAAGATTCTGGTATCCAAACCTGGAAAGACATTCCTGAAAAATACTGGGAAATTGCTATTTCAAAGATAATTTCATAATAATTTAGGCGTATGTATTTTTGTACATACGCCTGACTTTTATGCAAACTATCCCAATAAAAAACTAATTTGTAATAATCTTTTCTGTTTCTTTATTAAATACATGTAACTTAGAAAGATCCAATGCCATCTTTACTGTATCGCCAGGTCTAGCTGTAGTACGTGGATTTACACGTGCTGTACAGTTGAACTGATCAATATCAAAGTATAAGAATACTTCTGCACCTAACAACTCGTATACACGAATTGTTACATCGATTACACTATCAGGAGAATTCTTTAAGTACATTTCTTCATCATGTACATCTTCTGGACGAATTCCCATAACAACAGTCTTTCCAACGTATCCACCTTCGATTAACTTCTTAGCCTTAGCTTCTGGAACTTTAATTGTATTTCCACCAAATGTCAATTTTACATCTGAACCACTCTGTGATACCGTAGCATCTACCAAGTTCATCTGAGGAGATCCAATAAATCCAGCTACGAATAAGTTCTTTGGTCTGTCATATAAGTTCTGTGGAGAATCCACCTGCTGAACAATACCATCTTTCATAACAACAATTCTTGTACCAAGTGTCATAGCCTCAGTCTGGTCATGTGTTACATAGATAATTGTTGCCTGTAATCTCTGATGCAGTTTGGAAATCTCAATACGCATCTGTACACGTAACTTTGCGTCCAAGTTAGATAAAGGCTCATCCATAAGGAATACCTTTGGATTACGAACGATAGCACGTCCCATAGCTACACGCTGTCTCTGACCACCAGACAAAGCCTTTGGTTTACGATCCAATAAATGTTCAATATCAAGAATTCTAGCTGCTTCATGTACTAATTTATCAATTTGATCCTTTGGTGTCTTTCTTAACTTAAGACCAAATGCTATGTTATCATATATTGTCATATGAGGATAGAGCGCATAATTCTGGAATACCATCGCAATATCTCTATCTTTTGGCTCTACATCATTTACCAGTTTGTCACCAATCCATAACTCACCAGAGCTAATTTCTTCCAAACCTGCAACCATACGAAGTGTTGTAGACTTACCACAGCCAGATGGACCTACAAAGATAATAAATTCCTTATCTGCAATCTCAAGATTAAAATCCTTCACTGCTACAAAGCCATTCGGATATACCTTACATACATTCTTAAGTGATAAACTTGCCATTTACTTTCTCCTCCTAAAGATTTATTTCAGTATTAACTCCCTAATACTTTTTCTCACTATAATAATCATACATGAATTCTACAAGAAATACTATTGACCAAGTGCCAAAATTTCTTTTTTTAATTTGGTTATTTTGTATATTCAATTTGATCTCATTTTCGTGATTTTTCTAACATTATAAACTGGTATTCGAGTTGATTTTGTGAAATATGTATGTTATAATTTTGACAAAATAAGGCAGTATTTACTGCAAAAGGAGGGAAGCTCTATGGATATTAGCGCATTATCTTCATTAGCCAGCACAACATCTGCTGCTAGTGCAATTGAAGTTGCTCTTTTAAAAAAGGCTATGGATACATTTGAAGATACCGGAAACGATATGGTTCGAATGATGGAAGCCTCAGTAACACCATACTTAGGACAAAATATAGATATTAGTCTCTAAAACTTACCTGCAAGATCTTTTTTTACCGAAAAAGGTACTCACTGAAAAATATACTGTTTTTCAGTGAGCGCCTTATAGAGGTAGGAAACTCTTGTTAATATTAACCAAACTATCCTCTATCTAAAACTAATATATTTTTTGTTCCATTTCTTCTTTCTTTAATAATTATAAATATCAAAGAAAATTTCACTAATTTTATTTCTTTCACAATCAGATACAATTTTATCCACAATAGAAGCCACTTTCTTACGAATACTAGATTGGACTTCTGCACTTGGTGTTGTCACACTAAATCCACTTGGTAATTTATCTTTTGACTTCCCAGAAAAACCAATAATATTTGTAAAAGAAGTTAATGTAAATGGTTCTATCGAATAATTATAACCATTATCAAAAGCAACACAATTTACAAATGAAGCAGAACAAGCGCTGTTATTATTATCAAATCCTTTCTTCTCATGTTGAAATGCTAAACAATTTCTTACTGTCCGGAAGCAGGCACTTGTTGTATTAACAGAACCATACTTAAAACCATTTGGATTTCCATCATACTTATCTCCTGTCCAAGCTGCTACACTAATCGTCCCAGCAGAAGTTTTAATAAAGTTTCCACTTGGAAGTAAAAATTTCCCATTTTCATAATTAGCTGCAAAAGAAGAATCCTGTTTCATAATTAATTGTACCAATAAAAGATTTCTATCTAATGGCTTCCCATTTTTATAATCATATTCTCCTGTAAAAACAGAAGAATTTCCATTATTCCATGTTGCACACTCTTCATATTTTAAATCATAGGTCAAACCATCTGTTTTATCATAAGAATCCCATCCATCATCTGAATTTTCCCATGCATAACAGCCATAAAACGTATTGTTTTTTCCTGCTGCAAGTTTTGGTGCAAATCCATCTGCATTTCCTCCTAATGTATAAACATCACAGTTACGATAGCTGTATACAAAACGAATTGTATTGTTATAGGCTCCACCTGTAATCTGAAGACCAGCATCATTATTATAACGTACAATACAATCTTCAATCGTGTTATTTCCAGCAGAACTTCCCTTTATCTGAATCCCATTATCAGGCGCTTTTTGGATAATCAAATTTCGTATAGTATAATTACTTCCTGTAATACGTATCCCTACCTGCCCATCTCCGCTAGAGGTTCCTATATAAGAGTTTAGAAATGGTGCAAAATCTAAAACTGGAAAACTTCCATCACTATTTTGTATTCCAACAATTGAAACCTTTGCATTTGATGCAGCTAATTTAATTTGATCAGTACACTCAATTAGCTTCCCCTTTACATAAACAGTTCCTCCACCAGCTTTTTCTGTTTTAGAAATTGCAGAAAGCAAATCATTAAAGTTTGTTACTGTCGTTCCTTCTGATGGCTGTTCAGGAGAACCTGATTTACTATCCACCTGAATCTTATAGAGATTAATCCCGCTGCCTGCAGAATATAAATAGAGATATCCTGCTGCTCCATTATAATTATAAATTTCTGTTTTTGCACTTGTTCCGGCTGATAAAGTAGCAAGTTGTGTTCCATTCTTATCGGCTACAACAAGAGAACGCTCACTGCTTCCAGAACTCATCAAGATTACTTTTATTGTAGATTCTCCAGATACAGGTACTTTTACACTGCGGTATTCTCTGTTTCCAGAACCCTCCAAAGATAAACAATAGGTATAAGTTGTACCGTCTACTGTCTGTGAATTTGGATTTACTGACATTGTTTTTTGTTCCGTAGCAATTAAAGTAAGATCTCTTACTGTAACTGTAGAACGAATTGTTCCAAGATTTTTAAATTCGTTATCCTTAAAATTCCACGAAATAGAACTCGCATAAATTGTTGCTTCCGTTAATTTATCCATAAACATAGCCTCCTAATTTGTATATTTTCTTATGCATATCTATATTGCATAAATCAAATCTACTCTCTTTTCTTTTTATTGTCAATAAGTAATAAAAGAGGAATGTTTATAATTAACACTATATGTTACTTTTCTAAAATATTTTAATAAAATTATAGGTAAAATAGCCTAAATTATAGGAAAAATGTACTAGAAACGTTTATAACGTATTATTTTTAATATATAATTATAAAAGTATCCCTAATAACTAAATTTTTCCTTTTTATGCGAGTTCTATCTTGAAACTGCCTTTCTCCTTTACTTTAAGGCAACTGCTTCGATTTCAATTAATACATCTTTTGGCAGACGAGCCACTTCTACACAGGAACGGGCTGGATAATTTCCGGTAAAATACTGTGCATAAATCTCATTTATAATTCCAAAATCATTCATATTCTTAATAAATACAGTGGTCTTTACTACTTTTTCTGCTCCACTTTGAGCTGCCTGTAACAACTGTATTAAATTTCCTATTGCTTGCTTCGCCTGTGCTTCAATCCCATCTGGGATTTCTCCAGTTGCAGGATTTACTGGAATCACTCCAGAAGTATAAATCATTCCATTTACCTCAATCGCTTGAGAATAAGGTCCAATCGCTGCTGGTGCTTTGTCAGTACAAATAATCGTTTTCATGCTTTCTCCTCCTAAAAAATTTAAAATATATCATTTTATACCTATATTCCAATTTTAAACTTTACTTGACTAAATAACACAATCTGCTTCTTATTTTAGTTGTTCAATTGTTGAATCGGTAATCTTTATCTTTTTTTCTTTTAACAGTCTTCCAATTGCTCGTTTAAATGCATTTTTACTTAAATGAAACTCTTCCTTTATGCGCTGTGAATCCACTGACTTATCGGTAAATGGCAGTACTCCGTTATATTGTTCTAATACCTTAAGAATCAAAACAGCATCTTCTTCCATCTGTTGATAACCCTTTTTCCTTAAGCTTAAGTTCATCTTTCCATCTGGACGAATATCTGTAATCCAAGTTGTGACCATCTGACCCACAGAAAGCTCTTCAAACAACCCCTTCTTTGGAATTACTGCATGATACTTGCGATCCACTGCTACAAATGCTCCGATTTTATTATGCAATTCATAAACCAATCCAGTTACTTCTTCTCCTTTTTGATAAGGCGCATCTGTTTGAAGGCACTCATAAACCTTCATTGTCCCACAAAGCCTTCCACTCTTATCAGTATAAAGGCAAATCGGATACTGTTCCCCAGATACTACAGGATGTTTTTGCTCCTTATAAGGAAGCAACAAATCTTTCTCCAATCCCCAATCCAAAAAAGCTCCAATTGGCGTAACTTCTTTTACTGTCATCATAGCAACTTCTCCAAGTACAAGTAATGGCTCTTTTCTGGTTGCGATCAATCGATCTTTTGAATCCCGATAAATAAAAACAGTCAATTCTTCTCCAATCTGAATTCCTTCTGGAACCTGTTTCATAGGAAGGAGTACTTTCTCTTCTTTTCCTTCTCCTAAATAAATGCCAAAATCCGTTCGATTGATTACCTGAAGAGTTTGTTTTGTTCCGACCTCAATCATATCCTATACCAAATCTATTATGAGTTATGTTGTTACATTCTCATATTCCTTTCTTTTATTTTTTCTAAGTATTCCTATCTTATCTACACTATACTTGTAAACTCCATATTAACATATGGCGTTCCGTGTTTATCTTCCATTACAACAAAATAGGTTGAGTCATCTTGTATAATTCGTGGAATCATTACATCTCCTAATACAGCAGCTTTCCGATATTCTGCTCGAAACCGTTTCCATTTCTGTTCTTCTGGCAGATAATCCAATGCTAACTGAATATATTGTCCATTATTTACATGACAATTTGTATCAATAAAATGATTTCGAACAACAATAGGCTCCTGAAAACTACCTCCTTCTGCAACCACAACTTTTCTAGGTAAATAAGTCATATCAAGTGGTTTTAAAATCTCATATTTCTTTCTATTTTCTTCTTTTACTTTTATAGGTTTTCCCTGTGTGAAATCCATATATACCCAAACCGAGTTCGCTTTTATAAGTTCTTTTCCCTCTTTTTCTTTTATTAAAAAATTTCTGTAACCATAAATCCCTTTAAAATCATATGCCCAAGTATTGACCTCCACAAAATCTCCCAAACGAGGCAACTTTAAAAAGTCAATCTGCCAAGCATTTAAAACCCATGCTGTTTGATGTTCTTTTAGATAATCAATTCCAACTCCTAAATCCTCCGATTGAAATATACTACAATCTTGCAGATAATTTACCACACCTTTTACAGTCAAAAATCCATTTCTATCTACCTCACTATAACGGATTCTGCTTTCTAAACTATACATCGAACTCTCCTTTATTTATCAAGCATGTTCCACTGTCTGCTCGATCCAAAACGTCATATTTTGGAATTCTCCGCTTTCAATTATAAAAAGTAGTTGATTTAAAGAGCGAAGTGCCCGAATTAATTCCTCAGCGGTCAACATTCCTGCTTCAAAAGCGTCTGCTAATTCATCTAAATCCACTACCTGAACAATCCCATCTTTTTTTATAATTACATCCGCCAGTAAATCTGTAAAAATCCAACTTACTTCCTGTTCTTTCCATTCCGCAGTTATTATATCACAATACCAACATTTCAATTCTCCATTTTCCTTTATAAATTTACTAACTTTATATCCCTCTTTTAGATAATAGCAAGAATAACCATAAGAAAAATCCTCTCTTGGTTTTAATGTCTTCCATTGTGTTATAATTCTATTTTCATCTTGATAAATAACTTTATCTCCTTTTAATTCGATCCACTCCTCTGGAATTAGACGCTTTCGAAACATCTTCATAGTGATCCACTCCTCTTTTTTATAAATTCAGAGTTACTTCTCGATTTGTATGCTGATATGGATAATATTCTACACCAGCTGCTTTTAACATACGCTTAGATGCAATAACTGCAGGAGTATCTGCATATTTATCACTATCATAAATAATTGTCTTAATTCCTGCCTGAATAATTGCTTTTGCACACTCATTACATGGAAATAATGTCACATACATCCTTGTTCCTTCCAGACTTCCACCACGATAATTTAATATCGCATTTAATTCACTATGTGTTGTAAAAAAGTACTTATTTTCTAAAGCATCCCCCTCTCTACTCCAGGGAAATACATCATCTGAACAGCCATTTGGAAACCCATTATAGCCCATAGAAAGAATTCGATGATTTTGGCTGACAATACAGGCTCCCACTTGTGTTCCTGGATCTTTTGAGCGCATAGCAGACATCAATGCAATTCCCATAAAATATTCATCCCATGAAAGATAATCTGTTCTTTTGTCACTCATATCCTCCTCCTATTTTGTTCCAAATATTCGATCACCTGCATCACCTAATCCTGGTACAATATAACCATGTTCATTTAACCGTTCATCCAATCCCCCTACATAAATTGCAACATCAGGGTGATGCAATTTCATCTGTTCAATTCCTTCTGGTGCAGCAATAATACACATAAAACGGATCTTTTTTACTCCCTTTTCTTTTAACATCTGAATTGCTGCGACAGAAGATCCTCCTGTTGCTAGCATAGGATCCACCACAAATACTTCTCTTTCAGAAGAATCCTCTGGAAGCTTACAATAATACTCCACTGGTGTTAATGTTTTAGGATCTCGATAAAGTCCAATATGTCCCACCTTTGCAGCAGGTATCATATTTAACATTCCATCTACCATACCAAGTCCTGCTCTTAAGATTGGTACAATCGCCAACTTTTTCCCTCTCAATTCTTTTACAACTGTTTTACAAATAGGTGTTTCTATCTCTACATCAGAAACCTGTAAGTCTCTTGTTGCCTCATAACACATCAACATTGCAATTTCACTAATAATCTGCCTAAAATCTTTTGAACCTGTTTCTACTCGTCTGATAATTCCTATCTTATGTTGGATTAATGGATGATCCATTATATATACTTCACTCATGTTTTTCACCAGACCTTTCTACTCTTCTATCAAATGAATTCGTCTTATATGACGTTCATCATTTGAAAATGGCGTATCTAAAAAAGTATCTACAATCTTACATGCTAAACCAGAACCAACTACTCTTCCTCCTAAGCAAAGAATATTGGCATTGTTATGCTGTCTTGTTGCCTCTGCACTAAAACAATCTGTACATAGTGCTGCACGAATTCCAGCTACTTTATTGGCAGTAATGGAAATGCCAATTCCTGTTCCACAAATCAAAATGCCCAATTCGCACTCTCCATCTAAAATAGCTTTTGCTACTGCTTTTGCATAAACTGGATAATCACAGGAAGCCTCATCATAACATCCAAAATCTTTATACTCTGTTTGTCTTGCCTCTAAATGTTTTAAAATCTCTTGCTTTAATGCATATCCTCCATGATCGCTTCCTATTGCTATCATATTTTTCTCCTCTCTAAATAATTGTCTTGTTACTTTCCCAATAGTTTTATTTTTTCTTAATTATCCTTTTCTTCTTTTTCCTCTGTAAACAATTTTTCAGCCACCAATCTAACTAAGATATTGATTCGCTCGAAATATTCCTTATATTCTTCTTCACCGCCGCCAAATGGTATCTCTACATCTCCTTCTGCTCCAAGAAATTCCTGTATCGTATACACATTAATTGCATCTTCATATGTTTCATAGATCATATCCCGCTGCTTCTCAGTCATTGTTAAAATCAAATTTCTATCTCCAATATCATCTTCAGAAAATGCGGTTGTCATACGATGTCCTAATGTCACACCACGTCTTTCTGCTACATCAATTACAATTGGATTAATTGGCTCTTGAAATAATACTATCATGCCCCTTGATGCAATGATTAACTCTCTGCCTACTGATAACTTTCTCATAATTCCATCAGCAATGGGACTTCCTGCTGTATCATCTGTTGACACAAATACTATTTTGTCATATTTTTTCATCCAAGCTCCTTCTGCCGTCTTTCAACCTTTGTTTTATATCCGCTTTATTTTTACGTTTATTTTATTTTTATCTTTCTTCTTTATCTTTTTCTATATTTTTATCTCTTTTTTATTTTATCTCTTATCTCTGTTTTATCTTTATATTAATTGACAACTTTTCCAATTTTTACTCAAAATATTAGGTATTACATCTTTTATTCTTTTATTATAGAATAAATATAAAATTTTTTTACAAATAGACTGTTTTTTATTTCTATTCATTTATAATTTTTAAAATTTATAAGCTGATTTTATCTTTCTATAAAATAATTTTACTATCGATTTTTTAGATTTTAATTTCTATTTTAATATTTATTGTTCTGACAAAACTATTCTTTTATTACCTGCTGCTTTTAATAATCGATTCATAATTGCTTGTCCAAAGTGTTCACTTGAAAATCCTTCCGAATATATAATATCTACTTGACTTTCATCAAATTCTCTTAAAATACGATAAAGATTTTTTGCAATGGTTTCCTCTTGTGCTCTTGTTCCAATTATTTTAATAAAACCTGTTCGATATTCATTTTGAAATTCCTTTGTCCCTATAATACCAACTTGTTTTCCCTGTGCTGCTTGTTTTGCTGCTAATTCTTCTATCTTTCTTGCCATCTGGTAAGAAGAGCCTTCTACAATAATTAATTCTGCTTTTGGTGCATAGTGTCGGTATTTCATACCAGGAGCTTTTGGTTTTAAATTTGTTTCTGTTTCTTGTATAAGTGCTGGATCGACAGAAATCTCTTCTTGTAATAATTCTGTCAACATTTCCTTTGTAATATAACCTGGCCTTAGAATTACTGGCGGTGTTACTGTTACGTCTACAATCGTAGATTCTAAACCAATTCCCACTGAACCACCATCTAATATCAAATCAATCTTGTCTAATAAGTCTTCTGCTACATGAGAAGCCTTTGTTGGGCTTGGACGTCCTGATAGGTTCGCACTAGGAGCTGCAATTGGAACATCTGATTCTTGAATCAATCGTTTTGCAACTATATGATTTGGCATCCGAACAGCCACTGTTTCCAAACCACCCGTCGTACCATACGGAACACAATCTGCCTTTTCAAATACAAGTGTAAGTGGACCAGGCCAATAATTTTGTATCATTTTTTTTGCTGCATCTGGTATCTGTTTTACAATTCTTTCTAACTGTTTTACTTCTGCAATATGAAGAATTAATGGATTATCTGATGGTCTTCCTTTTGCTGCATAAATCTTAGCAGCCGCAGCTTCCTCTAAGCCATTTGCTCCAAGTCCATATACCGTTTCTGTAGGAAAAGCTACCAGACCTCCTTGTTTTATAATTTCAGCCGCTTCTTGATAAATCTTGTCCTGTTCTTTTCCCCCTTCTGTAATGGAAATAATCTTGGTTTTCATCCTATTTCCAGCCTCTCTTCCTATCGTCCCATTTCCATGATTTTGTTATAATTTGTTTTATTATATCAAATTCATAATATAACTACAAGAAAATTATACCTTATTTTTCTTCCTTTCTTTTTAAATATAGTAAAAATGCTTCACATCCCTTTTTTATATCTTGATAGGTTTTCTCAAAATTTCTCGTATACCATGGATCGGCAACATCTGCTTGAGAATCTGCAAACTCTAATAGTTTATATATTTTTTCATTTTTATGAGATACTATCTTTTCTATATTCCTAATATTCGCACTATCCATTCCAATTAAATAATCATATTTATCATAGTCTTGTTTGCAAAGTTGTCTTGCTCTTTTTCTAGAACAATGAATCCCATGTTTTGCAAGTTCTTCTTTTGCAGGTGGATACACAGGATTTCCTATGCCATTCCAAATTTCCTCTGTACTTGTAGCAGCAGAAGCAATCTCAAATTGATCTGCTATTCCTAATTTGGACACCATATCCTTCATAATAAATTCCGCCATTGGGCTTCTGCAAATATTGCCGTGGCAGACGAAAAGTATTTTTATTATATTTTGCATAACTTTGTATAACTCT
This sequence comes from uncultured Lachnospiraceae bacterium, assembly GCA_910579865.1. Lineage (GTDB taxonomy): Bacteria > Bacillota > Clostridia > Lachnospirales > Lachnospiraceae > MGBC114844. The sequence goes on along the minus strand of CAJTXA010000009.1, from coordinate 2,071 downwards.
GCAAAGCCTTGTATTTACTGGCTTTTCGAGCATTTTCCTTTCTTGCATATTTTTATTGATTAGTGCATAACTCTGCATAAATTAGCATACTTTGGTGCGAATTTGAAGTAAAATTGAAGTAAATTCAAAAATTTGTACTTCAAGGCATTTCTTCGTTTCGGTTTTACTTCAAAAATCTTCCCCATTTCTTTTTCTGCGTCCTCATACTGTACATGGGTATATGTATTGAGCGTAACCCCTATATCGCTATGCTCCATAATATATTGCAAGGTTTTTGGATTCATTCCCGACTTTGCCATGTTGCTACAGAACGTGTGGCGGCAGACATGAGGGGTAACCTTCGGCATTTGCACTTTATAAATACTGTTATACTTCTCTCTGATATGCTGAAAATATTTCTCCCAATGCAGAGCGACCATAGGCATACCATTCTTGTCAAGGTATAAAAAACCAGTTTTTCCGCTAATTATCGGTTCAACCTTTGGTTTTTGCCTGTTTTGAATGATTGTTTTAAAGCACTCATATACTTCATCTGCCACCGGAATTTCCCTCGTTCCGCATGAGGTTTTCGTATTCTCAATAACATACTGCATATCCCTTGTTCGCTGTAGCTGGTGGTCTATGATAATCTTTCGGTTTTTCAAGTCAATATCAGATACCGTCAATCCGACAAACTCCGAAATCCTCATTCCCGTCTTAAAGAGAATAAAAATCCCCTCATAATATTTACGAAAGTGCTTGTCGTTCTTAACAAACTCCAAAAACTGCCATTCCTGCTTTCTTGTGATTGCCTCCCTTGTAACACTATCATTGACAACAACCGTAGCAAGTTGGAACTCAAACGGATTTTTCACAAGCAAATCATCATCAACTGCCATTTGAAACGCCGGTCGGACAACTCCACGGATAGAATGTATGGAGCTGTACCCTCTGCCGTCTTTCTGTAACTTAATCAACCATGCTTTAGCGTCTGACAGCTTAACCTTGTCAATCCTTTTTTCTCCAAAATCTTCCTTTTTAATGATGTTGATAACAAAATTGTAATTTGCCTGCGTGTTATGCCGAACCCCTGTTTTTTGGGATATGTACTTTTCGACAAGCTGTAATACCGTCATATTGCCACCGCAAGGCACAATACCACTGTTCAAATCCGAAAATATCTGTTTTTCCTTTTCTCTAAGGCTTAAATCCGCCCGTTTCCCACTCGGCATCCGGTCAGACGGTAATAGCTTCCAACTGTAAATAGATTTCCGGTTGCCAAGCATATCTGTATATTGGTAAGCATACCTCCCGTCTGCCCTCTGTGTTTCTCCGTCGTTTAATACACGACCTCTATTATCTTTTCTTCGTACCATATTAGCTCCTTTCTGATGAAAAGAACGTTGCAAGCAGTAAAATCATACCACAAACAACGCCATTTTTCAACAATATGCAAATATATAACAAGTTATGCAAATCTATATTGCATCAACGCTTTCCAGATATTTCTCAAATAACCGGCGTTTAATCAGTGTTTTTGTTCCGTTTTTTAGGATAAAATCATAATTTCCCTCTGCAAGTCGATTTCTCAATACCCTTTCACTTATTCCGCTATATGCTGCCGCTTCCTCAATTGGTCCTATGTCAAGAAAAAGTACAAGTTAAACGTGAACTCCACCTTAATATTCCTAATTATGCTGCTTCAATTTCAAGTTTCCTCAATTCTTTCCAGTATTTTTTCTCATGTTCATTCGGCGATTCGTAATTGCAATGACTATGAATCCTCACTGTATTATAAAATGTCTCGATATACTCAAATACAAGTTTATACGCATGCTTATAATCCATGATTTTAAATCTGTTAATCCATTCTCTTTTTAATAATGAATGGAACGATTCTATACATGCGTTATCCCATGGATACGCCTTTTTTGAATAGCTCCCTGTCATTCCCTCTGTAGCATCAATATAAGCCGTTGATGTATATTGACATCCCCGGTCCGAATGCATTATGAATGGTCTGGTTACCTGGCGGATTCTCTTTGCTTTTTCGACTGCCTCTATTAACCATTTTGCTTCAAGTGTATCGTTT
>CAJTXA010000008.1 GCA_910579865.1 uncultured Lachnospiraceae bacterium | reverse complement strand
AATTAGTAATAAATACTATTACTTTGGAGCAGATGGATTATCCATTTCCGATTTAGATAGAGAAAATCACTTCTATATTGAAGAGTATGCGAATAATGGTTCGAAAGTAACAGCAACCGGAACAGCAGTTTATGCTGATATAGATGAGGCAGTTAGTAAAGAAGCAACAAAAGAAAAGACCACTTATAAGATTTATAAGTTAGGTTCTGGTACAGTAAAGACAATAAAAAATCGTTAAAAATAAAAGAAAAAAGGAGTATTTGTGGTTGAAAGGAGATACCTTTCAAGGAGCAAAGGCTCCTTTTTTTAATGAGAATGAAAAACAAATAGGATACCCGAAAAGGGGAATTTTAATGCAAAATGATTTTGATTTGCAATACAACATTCTTTGAAAGAAAAAATAGGAATGAGAAAAAAGCTTGAAAAAGAAAGAAAAAATGGAGAAGAAGAAAGATGTAGGAGAAGATGTCAAGAAATTAAATTTACTTAAAAGTAAAAAAAATTAGAAGTAAATACCAATAAATTTAAGAAGAAAATTAAGTAAAACTACCAAAAATGGAAAAAATACACCATTTTTACATCAATTAGAAAATAGATGAAACTTTTATTGGATCGGGAACATCATTCAAGTAAATCTATACTTATTATCATTAGAAATTTATTTGTATAATAAAATAATCCCCTTAGCTTATAAACTAAAGGGACTATTTCAATTAATGTTTATACTTTAAATAAATTATTTCAGGTTAAATGTTACAGATTTTTTCTCAATTGAAGAGGAAGTTCTCAATTTATAAATACTTAATTTATAATCTTCATCTTCTCCTACTTTTTTCTCTTCTTTTCCGAATCTAGTAATTAATGCATTTTTCTCTATCTTATCTTTATCTGTACTAATACCTTCTTTCTTACATAATTCTTCTACCATAGCCCAAGCTAAAAGTGCTTCTGATTCTGTTAAACTTCTAACTTTTACTTTTCTTGAACCAAAGTTTACAGATTCAACACCCAAATCATCTAAATCATCTTTAATATCAGCAAGTTTCTTATATTCAAGATCCTCACCATAATCTAGTGAATCTCTTTCTCTTGTTGTTTCATAGAATTTGAGATTAACAAGTTCATACTTACTATCGCCTAATGTCTTATTTGCTTCATAACCATCTTTACCAGCAATAACAACAGCATAATCAGCAGTATTATTTAAATATTTATAATTGCAAATACCATCTGCATTAAAATAGTAGTATTTTCCACCAACTCTACCTATTTCATCACGATATAATTCGCCTTTATCGTTTCCACAAATATAAATATCATCATCGATTTCTTTCCATGTAGTTAAAGCATCTCCATCTTTATTGAGATAAAAATAGTTGATTTCTTCGTCGTTATTATTACTTTTATGATTTGCCCAAGCAATGATCTTTTCACTTAACATTGCGAATTTAGCCATTGCATCTGCATCTTGTTCTCCATTGATTCCTGGATCTGCTTCGTACTTCTCTGTATTAGTTAATTCTCTTTCTGTAAGATAAGTTGCTGCACTAGAAACTACTGTATGGTTTTCTTCAGATAAATCATCTAAATCAAATTTAGCAATATAGACATTTAAGTAATCATCATTGACACCATCTTTACTAGTACGAGCATCTGTTCCAAAATAATACCATTTATTATCTATCTTTTTCCATTCTTCATCTGCTAAGATACCTGTATCTGGATCTCCATATACCCATTTATCCTTTTTGCCATCTTTACCATTAAAGAATAAATATGCATCATCACTTACTTTTGCATCAGAACCAGCTGTTTTTTCTTTTGTTTTATACCAACCAGTTACCATTGCTCCATCACTATTCATATAGAAGAAATCATCACTATTCCAATCAATCAAATCATTATTGACTGCTGCTTCTGCATACATCTGTCCATTTGGAGAAAGAGCATACCATTTTCCATTACTTTCTACCCATTCATTGACATACATTCTTCCAGAGTCTGCAAAATAATACCATACTTTTGTGGAAGAACCACTGTTTGGAGAAGCATAGATTGAACTAGCCGCCATTTCTTTCCAACCCTTTACCATTTTTCCATCGTTGCCTAAGAAATAGAATTCAGAGTCATCATCAATATCGTCATTTCCTAATTCATCATGGATATCTTTGCTATCCAATACTTCACTTTCACCATTAAACTTATCAATACGAACAAAGGTATTCTTTACCATTCTACCTTCATCATCTAAGAAATACCAATCATTTCCAGCCAATACCCACTGATTAGAAACACGGTCTCCTTTGCTATAATAGTACCAATTTGAACCACTTTGTACCCAACCTTCTGTAGCAGCACTGGTCATAATGGTAGCGCCCATTGCCATAACTGCCATAGAAGCGACAATCGCAGCTGTTTTCGTCAACTTTCTCATTGTTTGCACTCTCCTTTTTTTGTCTTAATCAAATTTGCAATACATGTGTATTATACTGCCTCAATTCTAAAATTTCAATAGGAATTTCATTTTTTAAGAAAATTGTTAGAATTCTGTTATCTTCTTAAAAAACTGGCCCCTATGCCGTAACCCCTTATCGAAGCTGTCTCACATGTGATAACCATATAATATCACAACTTTTTAAATATGCAATAGTTTTTGGTCAAACTTAAGATATTGTAAATCGGCTGTCATATTTTCGTAATAATTGTTCGAATTCTGTAGTTTTCTTTCTTCTATTTCTGTATTATAATAAGTAGGTGCTTGTGTCTATACTATATATATGGTAGATAGGAAGCCCCTTGTTATTAGAATATATCGAAAAAGAGTATTATTAAGAACACACCTATTTTATAAAGCAATATAAAGTAAAATACCCTTGATTGAGAAAAATGTCCTATATCAAAGAATTGTTTTTTATAAAGATATCATTTCCTATAGATGCTTAAGCACTATATCTTATTCATTTATAAGAACGTTTTTATGTAAAAACCCTTAATAAAGACCTCCTCTTTGATACAATCAATCGCCCAAATCGCAATTTTATTGTTTTATATACTTTTTCTCTTCCAGATATATTCTAAAGCAATCAAGTTTCCTAGTATTATACAAAAAGCACGTTTACTAGCACCTTTTAAAATCCAATACAGCATTATAATTGCAGCAAAGTAATCTATCTTTTATATCTCTACTAAAATACAAAGCAAAAACCAGCACCTTTTTCTTTTATTTGTAGTAGACTTATTAACAACAGCCTAATGTTTAATCCAAGTTATGTATTACTTAGCAATATCATTCTTATACTATTATAATCCTGTATTAAAATTTGTCTGAAAGATGGTCTTTCTTCTCTGCATACACCAATCTGCAGAAATTCTATACCAAATCTACAGACTTATCTATTATTAAGGTGTTTTGTAATCATTGAACGAAAGGAGTTTTAATATGAAAAATCTACAGGCGAATCAAAAATCTGATCAGCACCACTATCACCTGATACCACTTATCTTTATTCTGGTGATAATACCAATCATCTCAAAGGCGTATGTGTATGATCCAAAACTGTCACAATTCGACTGGTTTCCATACCTAACCGAATGGACGGATATCTTTCTCTATTATAAAAGCGTATTTTTCACAATTACTGCTGTAGTTATGGCATTTATGATACTTGGAAAACGCTTTATCGAAGATCAACATGCTGTCACAGCTATTGAATTTTATCCGTTAGCCCTCTATGCTGGACTAGCATTATTATCTACACTGTTCTCACAGTACCGTTCTTATGGCTTTGCTGGCATCTATGAACAGTTTGAATCTATTTGGGTATTACTTGGCTACTGTATTGCAGCTTATTATGCTTATATCTTCGTAGAAGAAGATGATGTTGCCTATTTAATGCGCTGGTTTTTAGTTGGAATTGCTCTCTCAACCGCATTGGGATTATCACAAGCACTTAGCCACGACTTTTTCCGTACAGAACTTGGACAAAAAATTGTAACCTCTGGTACACAATACAACTCACTCGACTTTAACTTTGAAAAAGATCGAGTTTATATGAGTCTTTATAATCCAAACTATGTTGGTTCCTATATCGCTCTTGTCTTTCCTGTTTTAATCTGTTTTATCTTATTTTTTAAAACAGGAAAAACAGCAAACTATAAACTAGTTCCTATTTTAGAATGTATCGCTTCTCTTCTTATGGCGGCTGGTTTAGCTTTTTGTCTGATTAAATCTGCCTCTAAAAGTGGTATTATCGCTGTTGCTGCTACCTTCTTTCTTTTCTTTCTTATTTTGATACCACGTATGAAAAAATACTGGTATCTTGGAATTCTTGCTCTAGTCGTTATGATTGGTGGTATATTTTTTGCAGATCGTGCTTTAAATCATCTGCTCTCTGATTCCATTCAAAATTTATTTAGTAAAGAAAAGACCATTTATGCACTGGAATCCATTACTGTAACTGATAAAGATGTTGTCTTTCTCTATAATGGAGATGAACTTCACTTCCGTCTAACAGAAAACTTTGATTTAGAAGTAACTGATGCAGCCGGAACCTCTCTTCCTCTAGAAAAAAGCGATGGCTTTCGCTACGCTATTGCAGATAAACGTTTTTCAGACATTACTATCTCTCAATTTCCAATCGAAGAACATATGTCTATGGGAATTGATATTCTTGATAATACTTGGTACTTTAGTAATGATAATGAAACAGGCGAATATTTGCACTATAACCTATATGGAAAATGGACTAAATTTAAAATGGCACCAAGTGCGGTATTTACTGGCAGAGAATACATTGCAACCAACCGTGGTTATATCTGGTCTAGAACAATTCCACTACTAAAGAAATACATTTTACTAGGTTCTGGTGCTGATACTTTCAGTCTAGTTTATCCAAATGATGACTATCTTGGTATGAGCAACTGCGGCTACACTGGACAAACTATTACAAAACCACATAATCTATATTTACAGATAGGAGTACAAACTGGTGTAATCTCTTTACTTGCTTTCCTTGCTTTTTATCTGATTTACTTTATATCTAGTTTCCTACTTTATTCAAAATGCAAACTAGATTCCTATAGCAGCAAAGTTGGACTGGGCATCTTTATTGGAAGCTTTGGATATATGGTTTCTGGTATTATTAATGACTCTATGATTACAGTAGCACCTATTTTTTGGGCTATGATAGGAATTGGCATTAGTATCAATATGCAGCTTAAAAAGCAAAAGTATAAAACAACAGAATAAAAGAATAAACAATATTTTTATGTATACAAAGAAAGATACTGCGACAGAGAAAGACAACTTGATAATATTGTCTTTTTCTGCCGCAGTATCTTTTTACTCTTTTTCATAATATAAATTTCCAAATATCTTCCGAATAATTCCCACTTTCTGGCTAAGGGGTATAAGCAACCAGTTCATCCAAGTAAACAAATAGGTTTTTTTCCCTATCTCTGACCGCATTGCTTTTACCATCTGAGCTGTATTTACATACTCTGCATCTTGTGGATGATAAATTCCTCCTTTTCCACTAAAAACAATCTCTGACAAATATTCTGCCAATCGCCCTGCTTCAATCATACTCCGTTTGTTTTTTGTATCTGGAAAAAAAATAGCATATTTTGCAAGTTTTTTCAATCGTCCATAATTCCCAGGACAATTTTCTCCATATACCATAGGCGGACGTATCACCGCTACACAAAAGTTATCCTCTTCTAAGTTCCTAAGCTCTAATTCTGCTTGATACTTATAGGTTCCATAGAAAGTTTCTGGATTTGGTTTCGTATCAAATGAAATCTTTTTATATTGATTTCCAAATACAGCCATACTACTAAGAAAGATTACCTGTTTCACTCCCGCTGCCTTCGCCTTTTTCGCAATTGCAATCGGCATATCCAAATTTACTCGTTTATAAAGTTCCTGTTCCTCCTCCTTTTCTTTTTTATGAACAATCGCTGCTGCAATCACTATACTATCATATCCAGCTAACTTTGCCTGTTCCCATTCCCGATTTTTTGCACCTATCAACTCTACTTTTACATTCTCTTTCTCTAATTCTTTGGCTAACCGCTTTCCAATATAACTATGTTTTCCAACAATTAACACATGTTTATTTTCCATGCCCTTGTCCATTTCCTGTACCGCCTTCCTTTACCCCATCCTGCACAGCTACACTTCGTATTGTTCCAAATAAAATCTTAAGATCAAATAGAAAACTCATTCGTTTTACATACTCTCCATCAAACTTTGCTTTTACTGGTATTTCTAGCTCATCCCGCCCATTAATCTGTGCCCATCCAGTTAGACCTGGCCGAATATCATTTGCCCCATATTGTTCTCTTTCAGCAATCAAATCTTCCTGATTCCAAAGAGCTGGTCTAGGACCTATAATTGCCATATCACCAAATAAAATATTAAATAACTGCGGCAGCTCATCCAAACTGGTTTTTCTTAAAAATCGACCAATCGGCGTTATGTATTGATCTGGATTTGCCAAAAGATGTGTTGGAACATCTTTTGGTGTATCTGTTCGCATTGTTCGAAATTTTAACATAGAAAAATAGGTTTTATGAATTCCAACCCGTTTCTGTCGAAACAATACTGGCCCGGGTGAAGTAATTTTAATACAAAGAATCAAAATAAGAAATAGCCAAAAAAACAATATAATCGCAGTAAAAGATAATATAAAATCCAATGCTCGTTTCCAAAACTTACAATACATCGTTATCCTCCTTTTTCTTTATGGAAGAATCTGGATTCTTCCCTTCCTTTTGCCAAATATAAGTAGGTACAATCTCATGTACCATTCTGCGAAGATCACCTGCTTCCTTATAAGAATATTCCTTTAACTTTACCAATTTAAGAAAAAACTCTTCCTCGTCAAATTCCATCGGTTTTCCTATATGAATCATTTTATTTGGTGTGCTTTGCAATCCTTCCTCATCCATTAATATTTCTTCATATAATTTTTCTCCCGGACGTAAACCAGTAAATATAATTTTAATATCTTCATCTGGAACAAATCCAGAAAGTCGAATCATATTTTTTGCCAGATCTAAGATTTTTACTGGTTCCCCCATATCTAATACAAAGATCTCTCCTCCCTTCGCATAAGCACCTGCCTGTAAAACCAAAGAAACCGCCTCTGGAATGGTCATAAAATAACGGACAATTTCTGGATGTGTTACGGTAACTGGTCCTCCCTCTTCAATCTGTTTTCGGAACAGCGGAATTACACTTCCATTGCTTCCTAATACATTTCCAAACCGAACTGCCACAAACTCTGTCGCATATTGTCGATTAAAACTTTGTATCATCATCTCACAAATTCGCTTTGTTGCTCCCATAATATTTGTAGGATTTACTGCCTTATCTGTTGATATCATAACAAAACGTTTTACTCCGTTTTGTGCAGCAGCCAAAGCAGTTTTCATTGTTCCAAATACATTGTTCTTTACTGCCTCATTTGGACTTTCTTCCATTAAAGGCACATGTTTATGTGCTGCTGCATGATATACAATTGCTGGATGGTAGGTTTTCATAATCATATTCATACGATTGGTATTTCTTACCGAGGCAATCAATACTACTAAATCTAGCTTTGGATATTTTCGAATCAATTCTTGTTGAATTTCATAGACATTATTTTCATAAAAATCTACAATTACTAATTGTTTTGGATTATGTCCCGCAATCTGTCTGCACAGTTCACTTCCAATCGATCCGCCACCACCTGTTACTAAAATAACTTGATTTGTCACATATCCCATAATGGATTCAATATCGACTTCTACTGGTTCTCTTCCTAATAAATCCTCTACTGCTACATCTCGAAGCTGATTTACTGTTACCTCTCCCTTTACCATCTGATAAATTCCTGGAAGAATTTTAATATCACATCCTGTTTCCTTACAAAGCATAATGATATCCTTTATTTCTGGTTTTCTTGCAGAAGGAATTGCAATAATAATTTGATTAATCGAATAAAGTTTTGCTGCTTCTATAATTGATTCTCGATTTCCTACCACTTTCACACCATGAATAAACTTTCCTATTTTATCTGGATTATCGTCGATTACACATTTTGCATGACTAGTCAAATAGCGGCTTGTCACAATTTCCTTAATAATACTATTCCCCGCTTCTCCCGCACCAATAATCATAATATTTTGAATATTTCCACTTTTCTTTGCCCGATATTGATTTCGCTTCACTCGAACCAAACGATACATAAAGCGGCTAAATAATGTCATCAAAAGTAAAAACATCCCATAAAGAGGATAATAGCTCCGTGGCATATGCCCTCCTGTTACTAAAATTCCTATCATCTGAGCAATAGAGGATAAAATACAAGCAGACACAATATTTTGCATCTCTGTCATTCCAGCATATGCCCAAAGACTATGATACATACGAAAAGCATAAAAAATCAGAAGTGTGAGTACAATATTAATAGGCATATATCTCCATAATTCATCCAAATACTTTAATTCAATATCATAATAATAAAAATTAAATCGAGCCAATAAGGCCAGTAATCCAGCCGCTGTAATAGCAGCGATATCATATAAAATTAAAAAAGTACGTCTTGACCAAAGTTTTTTGTCTATCACTATTTTTTTCAACATGATTTTTTCCCTCGATTAAAAAATTTATAATATCTGTCCCATTTTATCATAAAATATGACAAATGTAAATTTTAGCTTTATTTAATTGCTATTCTTCCTATTTTTGTGCTAAACTACTCTTATATCTGACAGGTTCTTTCTGACAGATGCTCCATAAAATTACGATAAAAGGGGGTTTTTCTATGAAAGGCAATTTTAGGAAGTATATTTTTACAAAATCAGCAGCCTTCCTTATGGCTTCTTCTTTCTTATCTCTTGCTGCTCTGCCTGCACAGGCAAAGACTACGATTCGTCTTGTTCGAATCGAAGCAGTTTATGACAATTATGATGAGGAAACAGGAAGCAGAGCAGATATTCCAGAAGATACTACTGGCGAACCAATTGATACAGACAGGCTAGTAGTTACTGCTACATTTCGAATCAACGAAGATGGGGATATCTATGATGACGAAAGAATCTTAAGTCCCAACCAATATGAACTTTCTACAAATACGGTAATGAAAGGACTTCATATGGTAGAAGTTACCTATTCCTATAAAGGAACCGATAAATCAGATACCTTTAAATTGCGGGGAATTGGTGAAGTAACCTACCCTGATTTTGAGGTAGATAAAAAAGGAAGATGGTATATGATTGGTCGTGATGGTGCTATGCTAAAAGATGGTCTCTATCAAATTGATGGCGAAACTTACTTATTCGATGAAGACGGCTATCTTGTATCTGGCTGGCAGCTTTACAAAAATCGTTGGTATTACCTAGATGAAGAGGACTTCGAAGCAGTAAAAGGCTGGCAAGAAATCGATTCTACCGTCTACTTTTTTGACAACGACTGCGCTATGGTAACAAATTATTGGGATTATCACGACAATAACTGGTACTACTTTGGAAATTCTGGTGTACGTTCCTCTGGCTGGATCTTTACAGGAGGAAAATGGTACTATATGAATGAAGACTATACCATGCACACTGGATGGTTTGAAGAAAAAGGAAAATGGTACTATATGGATACTTCTGGAAAAATGGTTTCTGGCTGGCAGCAAATCAAAGACACTTGGTATTATTTTAACGAAAATGGTGTTATGGCAGCCAATACCTTTATTGGTGACTACTATGTAGACAGCAATGGTGCATGGATTCCAAACTGGCAATCCCATTAAGAACTAAGAGCAATTAGAATTGTAATCTGGCAGATAAAATTTTGTATAAAAAATAAGGATACCTCTAAAAATAGGCATCCTTATTTTTTTATTGTTGTTTTGTATCTGTCCAAGCCCCTGTTCGATCAACATAATAATTTCCTATCCAGGTATTTACCCGCATTGCTCCGCCTACATCTAAATAATACCATTTTCCATCTGTAGATTTAATCCAGCAGCTCTCCATCAAAGCACCATCTTTATCCATATAATACCAAGTTACATTATCAAATATCCAGCCAGTCGCCATTGCTCCACTTTTTTTATCCAGATAATACCATTTACCCTTGTCAAATTTCCAGCCAGTTGCCATTGCTCCATTTTCTTTTAGATAATACCATTTACCATGAATATAAAACCAGCCATCCTTTTGCATTTCTCCATCTAAATCAAAATAATACCATTGATCTTTAAACTCTGTCCATTCGGTTGCCATCGCTCCACTGCCAGTAAACAAATACATTATATCATCCAATTCCATAAACTGATTGCTTACCATATAACCATATTCATCTAAATAGTACCATTTTCCACGGGTTTTTTGCCAGCTCCCTACTTTATAAGTTTCATCATCATAACGAAAACGCCAGGAATTTCCTTCTTTTACCCAATCTCCATCTACCGTTGTACTGTTTACGGAAATTGTTGCACTCTTTTTATAGGTTTTTTTTCGTTCTGCATAGGTATCCTGAAATGTATAAGTTACTACAATACTATTTGTTCCATCTTCTACTACATTAGAAGATAAGGTCCAATTTGGATCGGTATCTGAAAGTTCTTCCTCATAGGTAGAGGTCTTTCCTGTTTTATAACTAGTTTTAAACTTAGCTGTTACTACTACATCTCTTCGATCCACACTAGAACCAATAGAAAGTGGTTCTCCTTCATATCGTGCTGTAATAGACAATAACTCTTTTTTCTCAATATAATCTTCTGGAGCCTTAATTGTAAAAGTTAATGTTTTTGTTGTTCCATTAAAACGATAGCGAATTGTAACCTGCTGACGTTCGGACTGCATATATCTTGGGGAAACACTATATTCATCTGGATCTAAAATTATTTCTTCAATATCATAAGTTTCTGTATCCAAAATCAATGCTTTTACTTCAAAATATTCTGGTTCAATTCGAGCACCAATATTTAATTCCTTCGTTAACTCTTCTTCTCCATCATCTCTTCCAAGATATTCTCCCTCTATATCAACCAATCTTTCACGTGCCTGACAAACTTCAACCTTCTGTGTGATTATTCCAAGCATACACATCACTGTTAGACAGAATGTCAGAAATCCACCTAATACTCTCTGTCTTTTCATGCTTCACTCTCCTATCTCTTCATTCTTTGTCCCTCTCCATTTTCATCCCATAACCCATTTTTTGTCATACAATCTCCTTTCTACCTTATCGGCAATTTTTTTCTTATTCTTAACCCATCTATTGACTATTCTCCCGTTTTTGTATATAATGTTCAAAGAATTTTAAAAAATAATTTTTATGAACATATACAGATTCGCAATATGCGATCCACAAGGAGGTTTCTATGAATACATTACCACTTTTGCTGCGCAGTGTACAGTCCAATCCTGTTATTACCCAACGTCTCCTAGCAAAAAAATTAAATATTTCACTAGGCAATGTCAACAAATGTATAAAAAAAGCAATCGAAACAGGATATCTAAGCCAAACTGCCTCTTGTTATCAATTAACCGAAAAAGGAAGTCAAAAATTAGAGGAATTTCATGTCAGCAATGCCATTATTATTGCAGCTGGTTTTGGCTCTCGCTTTGTTCCACTTACCTTTGAAACACCAAAAGGTCTATTAGAAGTGTTTGGTGAACGTATGATTGAACGGCAAATCAAACAGCTCCATGAAGTAGGAATTTACAATATCACCATTATGGTAGGTTATTTAAAAGAAAAATTTGACTATCTAATTGATAAATATGGCGTAAAACTTATCTATAACCCAGAATATTCCACCAAAAATACTTTAGCTACACTCTATCACTGTCGTCATTTGCTAGACAATACCTATATCCTATCCTCTGATCATTGGATGCGGGAAAATATCTTTCATACCTATGAACCAGAAGCCTGGTACAGCAGCGTCTATATGAAAGGAAATACTTCGGAATGGTGTTTAACCTGTGATAAAAAAAATCGTATTATCCAGATTGATATAGGAGGAAGTGATTCCTATGTTATGTATGGCCCAGTCTATCTAGACCGTACCTTTTCTAGTAAATTTGTACCACTACTAGAAAAATATTATCACCGTCCAGGTACAGAAAACTTTTATTGGGAACATGTCCTAATCCAAAATTTAAATCAACTGACGATGTTTCTTTACAAACAGCCTGAAAATACGGTCTATGAATTTGAAAATTTAGAAGAACTGCGTCAATTTGACACACAATATCAAAACCATTCAAAAAATGAAGCTCTAGAACGCATTGCCTCTATCTTCCAGATACCAGAAAGCCAGATTACAGGGCTTCGCTGTTTAAAATCTGGTATGACAAACAAATCCTTCCTATTTACAGTAGACCAAAAAGAGTATATCTTTCGAATCCCTGGGCCTGGTACAGAAGATCTAATCAACCGCTATCAGGAAAAAACAGTCTATGAGGCAATAAAAGACTTACATCTATCTGATACGATTATTCACTTTGATGGAAAAACAGGCTATAAAATATCCCGTTACTATGAAAATTCAAGAACCTGCGACCCAACAAATCCCTCCGAAGTAGATGCCTGTATGAAAATTCTGTCTCGTTTTCATCAATCTGGTATTAAAGTAAACCATATGTTTGATCTAAGAGAACGAATTGCTTTCTATGAAACACTCTGTAGACAACACAACGCAATCCAATTTGAGGACTATAACGAGGTTCGTCCTAATATGCAAAAACTACTAGATCAGCTAGACTCTCTAAACCTTCCAAAAGTCTTGGCTCATATAGACAGTGTATTTGCAAACTTTTTAATTCTTCCAGAAAATCACATTCGCCTAATTGATTGGGAATATGCAGGAATGGCAGACTCTCTTATTGATCCAGCTATGTTTGCAATCTATGCCTACTATGAAGAAAACGATGCCGATCGTCTGTTAAAATCCTATCTAAACCGCCCGCCAATTCCACAGGAATCCTTCCGTTACTATTCCTATATGGCTCTATCTGGATTCCTATGGGCACTTTGGGCTGAATATAAAATTGCATTGGGAGAAGAATTTGGAGAGTATACGTTAAAAATGTATCGCTATGCAAAAACCTATTATAAAAAAGCGTCTGTTATTAAATTATAATAAAGTATTCCACTCCTACTTTATAATAAGGCTTCTTATGTATTTCTTACAAAGAAGCCTTATTTCCTCCTACTTATTGTACCATATGTCCATCAGCAGCAAAGGTATAAGAAACTCCTTCAATTTCTCTTGTTGTTCCAGCAATCATCTTTCCATCTTTTTCCATGTAATACCAATCGAAAGCCACTTGTACCCATCCAGTCTGCATCACTCCATTTCCATCCATATAATACCATCTTCCAGCATCCTGTACCCATCCGCTTTGCCGTACTCCATCTGCAGAAAGGTATTGCCACTGTCCATTTGTATTTTGTACCCATCCAGTCTGCATCACTCCCTCTGCATCTAGTAGATACCAGTCTTCTTTCACCTGTATCCATCCGCTTTGTCGTATTCCATCTGTTCCAAAATAATACCGTTTTCCCTCAATTTGTATCCATCCAATCTGCATCTGACCATCATTATTAAAATAATAACTTTGTTCTCCCAAAGTCAGCCAGCCTTTCTGCATCCGTCCATTGGCATCTAAATAATACTTCTTTTCATTTAGAGTAATCCAGCCTTTCTGCTGCCGTCCATTTTCATTAAAGTAATATCTTCCATCTGAAAGATTAACCCAACCTGTTTTCATCACTCCATTTTCATCAAAATAATAATAATCTTGTGCTATTTTAACAAGTCCTGTTTCCATTACACCATTTAAAGAAAGATAATACCATTTTTCCTGAAGTTGTAACCATCCAACATGTCTTGCACCATTTTCATTAAAGTAATACCAGTCTTCTCCAATCTGATACCATCCTGTTACCATTTGGCCATCTCCAAGGAAATAATAATTCTTTCCAAGTTCACTATACCATCCTGTTGTCACCGATCCATCGGTCTGCATAAAATACCAGTGTCCATCTACCTCTCTCCATCCAGTAGAAAGATAACCATTTTCATCAAAGTAATAGCGTTTTTGCCCAATTTCTGTAAATCCAACTGCCATTGCACCGTTTTCTTTAAAGTAATAACGATGTCCAGAAAGAGTCTGATATCCAGTCTGCATCACTCCATTTGCATCCAAATAATAGGTTTCTCCCTCTACAGAGATAAAGCCTTTTCGCATCGTTCCGCTTTCACCAAAATAATACCAGTCTTTTCCTAACTGTGCCCATTCTGTCTGCATTACTCCATGTTCATCCAAATAATAACGCTGATTGTTATAATTTAGCCATCCAGTCTGCATTGCTCCATCTGCAGTAAAGTAATAATGCTTATCTCCTATTACTTGCCAACCGACCTGCATCGCCCCACTAGCATCTAGATAATAGGTCACTCCATCTACTTTTGTAAAACCAGTGGCCATTGCTCCATCTTCTTTTAGATAATACCAGTTCTTCCCATCTAAAAACCATCCAGTCTGCATACTGCCATCAATTGCAAAATAATAATAATTTCCTTGAATTAGCTTCCATCCGGTCTGCATAATTCCATCTTCACCAAGATAATAACGCTTTTTGTCTACTGTAGCCCATCCAACCTGCATAGTTCCATTTTGGTTTAAATAATAATATTTTCCATTATAAAGCAGCCATCCCGTCTGCATCGCTCCTTTATGATTTAAAAAGTAATAGGTATTCCCATCTAAAAGCCATCCAGTCTGTTTCCGATAATCTCTAAAATAAAACCAATTTCCAGCTCGGATAACCCAGCCATTTGCTGGAATCATTGGAGAAAAATCAGTATAAAGATAATTCAAATCTACTCTTCCAGAAATTCCATTAATTGTAGCAGAACTGGTTGCCTGCCATACATCTCTAGTATCAATCGCACAGTAGTGATAATATTGTGCTACCCATTTTCGTACTCCTGAAAGAGCTGACATATCAAATGAATTTCGATACCAATTTGTACTAGAATATAGAATTGGCTGATAACCATATTCTTCAATGCGATCACAAAATGCCTTTACTACAGCGGAAAGTTGTTGTGGATTTAATGATTTATGTACACTGTCTTCCACATCAATTGCGATTGGGAAGCTAACTTGATAATTTTTAATATTAGAGAGTACAAAATCTGCCTCTGCCACTGCTTCTTCTGGTGTTGTAGCATAGGAATAGACATAAATCCCACTCTTAATCCCGGCAGCATTTGCTGCTCGCATATTGGCATCATAATAGGCATCCACTCCATACTTTACACTGCCCACTCGAATAAAGGCAAAAGAAACATCATCTGCTGCTACTGCATTCCAATCAATTTGTCCCTGATAACGAGAAACATCAATTCCACGGGCAATTACCCCTTCCATCCGTTCTCCAATATCATTGACATAATAATCATTGACTTTTTTCCATCCTGTTTCTACTTCATTCGTTGTTCTAAAATAATAGGAGGAACCATTTATTGTCTGCCATCCCGGAGTCTCTACTGTTAAGGCTCCATTTGGATCAAAATGATACATCACTCCATCTGGAAGAACAGTATCACCAACCTGCATAATTCCAGCTTCATTAAAATAAAAAATATGCTTATCTAGAATTAAAACTCCAGTCTGCATCACACCATTTCCATTAAAATAGTAATAGGCTCCATTAATCTGTGTTAGTCCCTTACACAGATTGCCTTCTGCATCATAATAATAAGTATTTCCATTTGCAGTTACCCATCCTGCTTCTGCATTTGCTGGAATCGCTGCAGTCATCATAATTGCACTGGATATCACCAGTGTGGAAAGTAATTGCTTTTTCATCCACCTTCTCCTATCGTATCTTATTTTTCTCTTAAAAAATTTCTCCTCTTTCGAGTAATTTCTATTATACTCCATAATTCTCCATATGAGTGACGGAAATTATTGGATTTTACTTACAATTTTCTTACAACATAGGCATGAATCAAAAAAGACGCCTGTTTCTAAATCAGAAACAGTCGTCTGTTGTATTTTTTGGTGAAACTTTTGTACAGGCACTTTCCAAAAAGCTTTCCACAAAACTTTCTCTTTGGTCACTACCCCATTCCCACCATTCGTCAATTGTCACTGGTGCTTTCAACATTTCTCGTGTACATTTTCTGCACTCACATTCAGTTCTTCGGGAGGTAATCGCTGTAAAACCACAAATCGGGCATATATATATTTTCATCATAGAGCAACATCTCCTTTTCTGTCCTCTATCTTACCCTTCCTGTCCTGTTTTGTAAATTAAATTCGTTAGACATATTTCAACATAATTAGGGAATACCTGCCTTTCTCTTTAGTCATTCTACAACAAATTTTGACATATCTTCTATAAAATGAAGTATTTCTCCTAAATTCGCTTTGTCGAATCTGCTTTTATCTCTTTAAAAAAACTATAAACAATTAAAATCATAATCAATCCCAATGGAAATGCAGCAATAATCGAAATTGTTTGCAACATAGATAACGTGCTCTCTGAAAACATAAGTGCAATTGGCAATAGTAAAAAAACAAATGCCCAAAAAATACGTAATTCTTTTCGTGGCTCTTCTGCCTGTTCTACCTTTTTCTCTGAATAGCCAGCCACCACTAATGTAATTGCATCAAATGTACTAGCATAGAATGCAATCATCGCTAAAATCAATACCACCAAAGCAATCTCTGTAATAGGAAGCTGATCAAAAACCTGTAAAATCACTGCAGAAGGACTTTCACCAGCTGCAAGGTCTCCTGCTACATCTACAATTCCATGTGTCTGCTGATATAAGCCAAATCCTCCAAAAATTAAGAAAGAAGTGTAGGTTCCTAAAAGCCCACAAGACAATCCCCCTAAAATCGTCTGTTTGATTGTTCTACCCTCTGAGATTCTAGCGATAAAAAACGGAGTTGCAACAAACCATGCAATCCAATAGGCCCAATAAAAGATCGTCCATGTCTGTGGAAATCCAGTTCCGCCATCTCCAGATAAACGAAGCGGATCCATCCAAGTAGCCATATGTACAAAATTTTGTACTACAGTTCCTATCGCTGTAATTCCTGTTTCAATTAGATAAACTTTTGGTCCGCAAAAAAAGAAAATTCCCACCAAAATAACAAATAATCCTACACAAATACTTGCCAAATGTGCAATTGCTTTCATTCCCCATAAAACAGCTGCCATAAAAACAATTCCAATTATAAATAAAATCAAAATAGATAAAAATTTTGTTTCTTTTACTTGAAATACCTTTGCTACTGCACCTGACAAAAGCGGTGTTGCTAAAGAAAACGTAGTTGCTGTTCCAGCAAGCAGACCAACTACCGCAAAAATATCAATAAATCTTCCCTGCCATCGATTGACACAGTTTCCTAATGTCGAACGGCAAGCCTCAGAAAGTGTCTGCCGATTTCTTTTTTTTACATGAATCATATAAGCATAAGCAACCGCAGGAAGGATATAAAACGCCCATGGAATCGGTCCCCAATGAAAAAGAGGATAGGCAGAAGCCATATCTTGTTTCTCTGCCAATGTCATCTGTTCTGCTCCAAATGGAGTAGACTCATAATAATAAGCCCATTCCACTAATGACCAATATAAAATATCAGCTGCCATTGTTGAAGTAAAAATCATAGCTCCCCATCGAAAATTTCCATACCGTGGTTTCTCAACTGTTCCAAGTGATACATTGCCATATTTTGAAAAAGCCAGCCAAATAGCTACAATCAAAATACCAAGTCCTAATAGCATATAAAAGAATCCAAATTCATTTACAAAAAAATTGTTAAAACAACGAATGACCTTTTGTGCCTTCTCTGGTATCCACATCAATGCTATAGAAATTAATATAATAATTCCAAGTGGTACTAGGGTAATTCCCCAGTCAATCTCATTCCATTTTTTTCTGTTCATATTAAAATATCCTCTTTTCTATTTTGTTCATTTTTAAAAATATATCAGATTCATTGAA
Organism: uncultured Lachnospiraceae bacterium; assembly: GCA_910579865.1. GTDB lineage: Bacteria > Bacillota > Clostridia > Lachnospirales > Lachnospiraceae > MGBC114844. The sequence continues at coordinate 128,458 of CAJTXA010000008.1, read as the reverse complement.
CATATAGTACCGCAGCTTTCGTTCATTGTCAAGGATTTTTTTTAAAATATGAACAAAAAAGCAGTTCTAAAATATTTTAAAATTTTAGAACTGCAAATAGTATCATAATATGTATCAAAAAATATTTTTAGCTTAAATAGCCTTTTGAATTTACTTCATATTCTTTTACGTTTTTCTGAGAATCACTTGGTGTATTTGTCGTATACCGTCCACCATAATAATAAATTACAGTTCCTTCCTCCATAGGAGAACCATCTGTATCAATTGGATAACTTCTTCCACTTCTCTTTACCACTTCAATATCATCTAAGCTCTTTGATTTTACCATTGCACCATTGGAGCCAAAATAATAGGATACATCATCAATCTCTTTCCAAGCAGAAGTTTCCATAATACCACTATTATTTAAAAAGAAACCATCTCCATCAATCTCTTTATATCCAACAGCCATTTGTCCTACCACATATCCATCAAATGTATCTGTTCCTACATCATCTTGTTTTGTCAGATAATACCACTTTCCACTTAAATTTAACCAGCCAAAATGCATTGCACCAGAAGTATTATAGTACTGATAATATTTTCCAGAACTGCTGCTGCCTAAAGGACTATTAGTCACATGATTATTTTCCTTTACATTTACCCAACCAGTCTGCATCTTTCCAGAAGAAGGATCTAAATAATAGAAATAACTAGCATCACCAGAATCATATTCGCACCATTTTCCTTTCGAATCGGTTGCCATCTGTCCAGTTACCATCTTACCTTCTTCATCAAAATAATACCAATCGTTATTCAAACTTAACCAAGCATCTACCCATTTAATTCCAATACTAGAACCACCTGTACCATAATAATAAGTACCTTCTTTATTGGAAGTAGAGCCGCCTGGTCGAACAGAAGAAGAAGCACTATTATTAATATCCGATGCCTTTACAAATCCGGTTCTCATAACCCCTTCATTTTCTTTTCCAAAGTAGTATGCATTTCCATCAATCTCTACTTCTCCATAAACCATCTGTCCATATTCAAAATCAACATTTTCCGATTCTACTTCATTATCTGCCAAATAATACCAATTATCCCCTAGCTGAAGCCAGCCTTGTACCATTGCTCCTTCTGGATAACCTTTTCCTGTTGAAGCTGTAGCAAAATAATACCAGTTTGATCCAGAAGAAGAACTTCCTGACATTGGACCTACATTATAATCTCTATCATCATTTGCTACAATTTTCCTCCATCCAGTTGCCATTGCACCGCTTGGATCAAAATAGTAATCTATTCCATTCAATGTCTGCCATCCAGTTAGCATAATTCCATCAGAATCCATAAAATACCAAACATTATTACTATTTACCCATTGGTTACGATAACGAACACCGTTTGCATAATAATACCATACCGTTTCTCTTCCATTTACCTCTGATACCCAACCATTTCGAACCGTTGTTGATGTATTCGTTGAAGTTGTATTTGATGGTGAATTTGGCGCATTTGTAGGTGCTGCAAATCCTGTTGTTGCCATTCCCATCATCAACAATGCTGCTGCTGGTATCGCAACAAACATCTTCGTCTTTCTTCTCATTGTTCATACTTCCTTTCCTTTTTCATTATCCACTAAAACAAATTCCACTCCAACCCCCAACATTTTTTATTTTTATTATTTTTGCTAGGGGTATCCCATATTTTACCACCTATTCCTATTAAAAACAAGTCCCTATCAGTTTACTGTATATGTCCCGGCATTGCCCTTACCATATACATTCATCGTATATGTAGAATATTCACCTGATACTACAGGTTTTGTTACTGTCCAGTATCCATCCACGTAATATATCGTTCGTGAAGTTACCAATCTTCCGCTTGCATTAAATGCATAAGCGACAGAATCAATAGTAGTCACATAAAGATCATAAGAAGATCTTCCTGCCAGTACCTTTCCATCTACCCCTACATAATAGGTGTAATTATCTACCTTTACCCAGGAATCTTTTTTCATAATACCATTTGCGCTAAAATAGTATTTGTCACCATCCAGTGTAAGCATTTTACCCTGTTGTAACCTGCCATCTATCTCGTCAAAATAGTAGGTATTTCCTTGAATCGTAACCAATCCGGTCAACATCTGACCTTCTACATAGCCATCCATCTGACTATCTGCAAAATAGTACCAATCTCCGTCAATTTTCTGCCACCCAGTCTGCATCTGCCCCTCTTCACTAAAATAATACCAGTAAAAAGGAGTAACAGGAGTAATCGCTTCCTCTTCCGGCGAATAAAGTTGTTGCCAACCAGTTACCATAATTCCACTTTCATTAAAATAACACCCTTCTGCATAACCAGTTCCCCACCCTATTTCCATATTGCCGTCTTCATTGACATAAAGCCACCAGCCTGTTTCGGGATCGTTAATCCAGCTTAACACTTTCATTTTATCATTTTGATAGTAACGCCATACAACCTCCCCGTCTTCCCATTCCCGCACCCATCCGTTATTTTCCGCATGAACTGCAGTGGAAGTGGCTGACAGCACAATTGTTGCTGCTATCATTGCAATTATACTTTTTGTCCTACGTTTCAATTCGAATCACCACCTGACCACTCTTATTAGACACTATTACAGTATAATTGAATTGTAACATTCTGCTCCTAACGAATCAATATCATTTCATTTTCGAAATTCTTACATTTTTCCTACAAAAAAACCTTTGTTTGAAATATCCCCATGTGTAGCTACTTGTTTTTCTTTTGGCGGAGGAGTCATATAATCCCCATATACTACAGTAAGTACGGTATTCCAATCCTTTGGCACCATCATCCGATATCCTTCAAAATCCAGTTCTGCCTTTTCTTCTGCTTCTTTTGGTACAGTCATATGCACAAAATCTGGTTGATAATTGCTCCAATAGAGCCGTTTTCTTTTTCCATTTTCTTGTGCACGTGCTGCTTTCTTCTCCCATTGATAAATTCTCTTCATAGAAAAGCACTTCCCTGCTGTAGCAAGAATTGCTACTTGAAGCCGACTTATCCCTCGGTACTTTTGAAAATCCAAACGATAGCGATGCGCCATAGCCATACCATAGATTATTTTCATTCGAAGAATCTGTATCTTTTGTGCAAATTTTCCATCTGCTATTTCATCTAATACAAATAAATCCACACAAAGGTGATTTAATTCCTCTCCGTAAAAAGCGGTTTCTGAATTGGGATTACACTTTCGACTATTTTCATAGATAATTTTGGGAGTAAAATCATAAAATGCCTTTCCTCCACATGTTTGATCTGGAAACCAAATAGAAAGTCCCTTTTTCAGTTCTTTTGGTGCAATCCGAAGAAATTTTTCATAATCTTTTCGTAAAAATGCCAAATCGACATCATCATCCCATGGAATAAAGCCCTGATGACGCACTGCGCCAATCAGGGTTCCCGCATCTAGTCGATATTCTATCTGATGTTTTCTGCAGATTCGATCCACCTCTAGTAAAATCTCTAAATTTGCTTGATGGATTTTCTCTATCATTGTTTTATTCATTTCTTACCTCCGGCAGGCTTTTTTTATCACCTCTGCCATATAATCAATCATTTTATCGGTCATCCCCGGATAAACACCAACCCAAAAACTACAATTCATAATTCGATCGGTTTCTTTTAATGTTCCAACAATTCGATAGCCTGTCTTTGTCTGGCGCATCGAATCAAAACAAGGATGCTTCGTTAAATTTCCTGCAAATAACATCCGAGTTTGTACCCCATTTTCCTCTAAATATTGTACTATCCGATTGCGATCCACTCCCTCTTTACAGGTAATCAAAAATCCAAACCAACTTGGTTTTGAATTTGGACACGCCTCTGGCAAAATTAACCACTCTTTGCAATCCAAAAGAGCTGCCTTTAAACGTTCAAAGTTATGTCTTCGTCTTTCCACAAATGATGGAAATTTCTTTAACTGAGCACATCCTATTGCTGCCTGCATATCGGTTGCTTTCAAGTTATATCCAAAATGAGAGTAAACATATTTATGATCGTATCCAAGTGGTAATTCTCCATATTGTTTGTCAAATCGATGTCCACAAAGATTATCTCTTCCAGAAGGACAAGCACAGTCACGTCCCCAGTCACGGAAAGAACGAATCAGCTTATGCAAAAGAGGATTACTTGTATAAACTGCTCCTCCTTCTCCCATTGTCATATGATGTGGAGGATAGAAACTAGAAGTTCCAATATCTCCAATTGTTCCTGTTAGTTTTGTTTCTCCATTTATTGTATATTCCGTTCCAAGTGCATCACAGTTATCCTCTACCAGCCAAAGTTCATGCCGATCACAAAATTCCTTTATTGCAGCAAGATCAAATGGATTTCCCAATGTATGTGCCATCATCACAGCTTTTGTCTTTTCAGAAAGCGCAGCCTCTAACTGACAAATATCCAAATTTGCCTGTGGAATTGTAACATCTACAAATACAGGAACTGCTCCATACTGAATCATTGGTGCTACTGTAGTAGGAAATCCTGCTGCCACTGTAATTACTTCATCTCCTCGCTTAATTCTTCGTTCTCCCAGTTCTAAAGAAGTCAAAGCCATAAAAGCAACTAGATTTGCAGAAGAACCAGAGTTTACCAGTGAACAATAAGAAACTCCAAGATACTTTGCAAATTCCCGTTCAAATTCCTCTGTATATCTTCCAGAAGTCAGCCAAAATTCCAATGCACTATCCACTAAATTTTTCATCTCTTCACTATCATAAACTCTAGAAGCATAAGCAATCCGATCCCCTTCTTGAAACTCCTTTTTCTTTTGATGAAACTGATGATAATATGCTTCTGTCATACTTAAAATCTCTTCACGTGCCTGTTGTTCTGTCATATGTTCAAACATTTTCATTCTCCTTCTTTCTAAATGACTCAATTTGTTGTTCCATACAAGTCTCTATCTCTTTACCTTCTACATAAACCTTTGACCATTCTACCACTTTCTCCAAAGCCTCTTCTACTCCCCAAACTGGTTTCCATCCAAACACCTTTTTAATTCGTGAACAATCCAATTTTAAAAAGTTTGCCTCATGAGGACCATTTTCTTCTTGACTCCTCCAATGAACTCCATCTTTCCAAAACTGGCAAAAATAATTTACCAGCTGCCCTGTTGTAATACAATCTTTCTCATCTGGTCCTACATTATAGTATCCAGCATAACTTCTGTCTTTATACTGTTGTTCCGCAATCATAAGATAGGCTGCAAGTGGTTCTAATACATGCTGATATGGTCTTGTTGAATTAGGATTTCGTACAATAATATCCTCTCCCTTTCTTGCAGCCTCTATGCAGTCAGGAATAATGCGATAATTTGCAAAATCTCCTCCTCCAATTACATTTCCAGCACGGGCAGTGGATATCGCTACCCTTTCATCTGCAAAAAAAGATTTCTTATAACTATGTGTTACTAGCTCCGAACACGACTTACTATTCGAGTAAGGATCATAGCCATCTAAAGGATCTTCTTCCCGATACCCCCATTCCCACTCTTTATTTTCATAAACCTTATCTGTTGTGACATTTAAAAAAGACTTTACGGTATCACTTTGACGAATACATTCTAATAGATAAACAGTTCCCATTACATTGGTTTCATACGTATAGACTGGATCCTGATAAGAATCCCTCACAATTGGCTGTGCTGCCAGATGAAAAACAATCTCTGGCTTTGCTCTCTCAAACGCTTTGAAAAGCTTTTCTTTATCTCGAATATCTCCTATAACCGATGTTATATTTTTTGATAAACTTGTCATCTCATACAAATTTGGCGTTGTTGGTGGTTCTAAAGAATAACCTGTTACTTTTGCTCCAGCCATTACAAGCATCTTTGTTAGCCAAGTTCCTTTAAACCCTGTATGACCTGTTAGAAATACAGATTTATCTTTATAAAAATCTACATGAAACATATAGAAATCTCCTTTCTTATCCCAAAATAGCAAATATCTGACTTACAAAACTCACTCCAGCCAAAACATAAAAAATCCATCCCTCCAAAGCTCCCCATATTTTCTTTCGTACTCCTTCTTGATATCCAAATACTGCTACTACAATTACCGCCATATAAAGAAACAAATAAGTCCGATCACTAGATGCCCAGACTGTAGGGGAAAATCCCAACACCACCCGACTAGCATATCCAATAAGAAATATTACACATAATCCAAAAGTTTTCCAGCTCTTTCCAAATACCAGATAAAACGTCAGCATCAAGCACCCTATCCCTATTCCTATCCAAATCAAAGGCAAATAAGAAGACCATTCTGTATAATTTTCCACTGTAATCGTTCCATAAGAAGTCAATCCCGCTTTCCACTTCTTTAATCCTTCTAAACTATTTGATACTAAATTATAACATGGTCCCATTATCAGACACATAATAAAAGGAATTCCAGCGACTATCCGATACTCTTGTCGGTGATATTTTTTCCATACTAACCAAAAGAAAATTCCAGTAAGTACAAGAAAACATAAATTTCCACTATAAAATAATTTATATCCAGCAGAAGAAATCCCCATTTCCAGTTTTTGAACCCAAGTTATCCGACCATAATCTGCAAACCAAATAGCTGTTTCATCCCCCATGCGAGCTTCATTTCCAGGACAAAATAATGCCAAAAGAAACTCTGCAAAACAAATAAAAAATATCACTCCTAAAAAAATAACTTCCCTTTTCTTACCTTTTCCTTGTCCACTCCATACCATCCAAAAAATGACAAGTATACTACATCCATAGATCCCAGTAAGCACCGCTGACATCTGCTCTTGGTTTGCTCCATATAAAGCTGCCAAAAAGAAAAGAGGATACTCCCATCCTCGAATTTTTTCTCCAAAAATCCATCTCTGAATCGGAAGCATCGCATAAAGTCCACAGGCAAGTGCCCACCAATATGTTACTGTCGTTGCTTTCCAGCCAGCCGTAGCCATATGCGAAAATGGATAAAGAAAAAGTAAAGCAACAATAAACCAATTTATTTGTACTTCTTCTCTTTCTTTTTCTTTTGTAAGACAAGAAATGGACCACGCTACAAGAACTGCCATTCCGCTATCCAAAATAATCCAAATAATATGCGGCAATTTTCCCATGATCAAGGTCATCACATTGATTAATGTTCGTGATGACCATTCTTTATACTTCGATCCAATTAAATATAAAATATAATTTGGTGTAATAGAAGTAAACTCCATCCCTTCCTCAATTACCCTATCATCCCGAATATGAGGCATCCATAGATGTAAAAGGAAAAATGCTGCAAATAACAGTAAAAATGGCATTGCATTTTTTTTGCTTGTATGGTTCATCCTATTCATCCTCCTGTTCTTCCAGATTCACATACTGTCCTGTATGAATCATAGCAACTTCTCTTTCATCTGTATAACGAAGACAAATCTCAAAAGAATCATATCCAAAGTCAAACCTCCAAGTTTCTACTGAAGCGATAAATCCAGCCTGTTTATTGGCCAAATCCATTCGTTCTACTTGATCGGTTGGAACAATATAAGCTTTGCCTGTTCTGGCATTTAAAAGTAATACTTCTGTTTTTCCTATTTTATTTAAATCTTTCTGACAAAACAACCAGCCTTCTATTGTTAAAACCTTCTTTTTTGCTGTCACAGCATCAATCAAAAATGAAATGCCTGCCTCCTGATTATCCGTTTCCTGCCAAGAGATCTCTCTAATACTACGCACCTGTACATTCGTAGGTACCAAATAGGAATGTCCATTTGTTAAATACTCCAGATAGATTTGATAATTTTCTCTTTCCAAAGAAAGTCGATTTTTAGGAATATTAGCAAGAAATCCTGCTTTTGCATAATCTATTCCATCTGAAAAAGCTTCTGTTAAATCATTTCTTTCTATCACCATAGTAGGAAGTATCCATTGCTCTTTGCTTTCCTCCCCAATCAGCATTACATTACAGTTGACTGTCTTTATCTCTTCACCTAAAATTAACGCCCAACCCTGAATCTTAATGGTCTCTTCTACCTGAACAGCATCAATTACATAGGATACTTTTCCCTCTACTATTTGTGCTTTTGTCTCTATACGAATCTTGCCTCTATCTGCTGCCACAACAAGGGAAAACAGAAGAGGAAGCAACAAAACTACTATTATTCCTATCCATATCGTTCTTCTCTTTTCTGTCATTCCGCCTGCCATTCCTTTCTATTTTTCTCGTTTTTATCGATCCCATGTTTTCCATGGTGCCTTTCCTGACTGCCAAAGTTCTTCTAAATACTTCATTTCTCGTTGTGTATCCATACACTGCCAAAATCCTTTATGATAATAAGCCATCATCTGTCGATCTGCTGCAAGCTGACTCATTGGCCCCTTCTCAAACATAGCAGAACCATCTCCTAGATAATCAAATACCTTTGAATTCATCACCATAAATCCGCCATTGATCAAACTAGCATCCTCATCATACTTCTCTCGAAATGACAGTATGGTATTGTCCTCTCCAACATCAAGCACACCTTTCATCTGGCTGATATTTACGGTTGTAATTGTAACAATCTTTCCATGTGTCTGATGAAATTCTAAAAGCTTACAAATATTCACATCTGCTACTGCATCTCCATATGTTAAAAAGAATGGTTCCTCTCCAACATAATCTCGAATTCGCTTAATCCTCCCACCAGTAGAAGTATTTAAACCTGTATCTACCAACGTCACTTTCCACGGCTCAGAATAATTATTATGCACTTCCATGCGGTTCTCTGCCAAATCAAAGGTAACGTCCGAAGTATGCAAAAAATAATCAGCAAAAAATTCTTTTACTACATGCTGTTTATATCCAAGACAAATAATAAATTCATGAAACCCATATTGGGAATAACCTTTCATAATATGCCATAAAATCGGCTTCTCCCCAATCTCAATCATTGGTTTTGGTTTTAAATGACTTTCTTCACTAATCCGTGAGCCAAATCCCCCTGCTAAAATAACAACCTTCATTTGTTCCTCCATTCTACTGTATTATACTCTATTTCTTTCCTTACTTCTTTCGCTCATTTTCAAAAACTTTCATGCAGATCTGAAATTCCTGTTCTACCTGATTGATTTCAGCAAAGCATCCATAAATATCGCCTTTATCTGCTGTTCGATATAAGGTAATTGAATTTCCTCCATTTGCATCTGGCGAAGAAAATTCTACATAATACTCCCGTCCTGGTGTCACCCTTACATTTCCACAGTCAAACCGCTGCCAGTCATTATCCCCAAACCGACTTACATCAAAGCTTTCTTCTGCTAGTACAGCATCTGTTTGTCCATCTTTTAAGCGTACTTGCAATTTAGAATCATTGGTTCGATTATAAGTTCCCACTCGGAATGTCAGATAGGCAATACTATCTTTCTTTGCTGTAAAATGCTGCTCCATTACAATTTCAGAGGTGATTAATCCTGCTCCAACTGTAGGATTTCCTGTATTTGTTGTAACATAAGGTGGAATTAAAGACAGAAACAAACAGATAAAAGCTGGTATAATAAAAATTCCTACACCAAGTAAAAATCTAGTACGAATCCAACCAATGCTATCACTAATATTTGTACTAACATCTCTAAGACACTGTTTTGGATGTTTAAAAAGTACCATAATCAACATCAGTCCAGAAAACATAGACATAATTAAATTCATATCTGTAATCTTATAAAGTGCCCGCATTGTCACTTTCGATCCTACATTATATTCCTGATAAATATTTTTAAATAATGCATTTGAAAGTAAAAACTGATCCACCCGATCTTTCCAATAGTTTACTACATAGATACTAAATACTAACATCAAAAGAATATCTAATATCATCCAAATTTTAGTATCCTTATGCAAAAATGCGCTAATTAGTAAAAAAGGCATTCCCATAAGCAGCCACTGTGGATGCCATCTGCTTATTCCAAAAGCGACGAAAATAGAAAGTCCTGACAGGAAAAAAGCCCATTCTGCCCAATCAGTCCGACCTTGAATATTTGTAAAATAAGCCCATGCACAGACAAGCGCAAAAATTACAACCGAGTAACTAATCCGATATTCCGTTAAATTAATAGTAGCTTCAAAAATATAATTAGTAGCCTGAAATCCAAGTACATATTCCCGAAATACTTGGCTTGGATAATACATACAAAGCTCTATTATATAAGGAATCACTACCAATATTACTGAGCGTATCACTTTCCATACATTCTTCTCTTTTAGCAAAAGTAATGGAAAAAATACCAACAATGAAAAATACTTAAATGGTACAGAAAAAGCAAAGAAAAGAACAAATAACATATCTTTTCCTTTAAAATAATAATAAATTCCAATTAACATAAAAAATAAAGTAAAGATATCATACTGTCCAAATATAAACTGACTAAAAAATCCAATTGGAGTGGTATAAAATGCATACGTGCAAATCTTAGATTTCTTACTTCCCATTCCAATTTCCATACAAATTTTATAAATAAAATATCCAGAAATCATATATAATGTTACTGGAAGCAGCTTATACCACATTAAAACGCCTCTTGAAACAATTTGCGTTGGATGAGATACAATACCAAATACCTTAAGTGGGATATTCCATACAGCAAACATCCAGTAAGAACTTGGCATATAACTGTCCCAAATTCCATACTGTGTATTATAATCATAAAAATCAAAAAAATGCCCATCTAAGTAACCAAAAGAAGAACCTGCTGTGTGTAAAATATCTCCATGCTGAAAACTAAAAAAACAAACAACGGCTATTAATGTAAAAAGAATATAATCCCATCCTGTCAATGGTTCTTCCGTAATACGAATCCGAAATCGTTCTCTTTTTTGTCTCTCCTTTTTTATTCCCTTTGCTGTTAGTTTCCCCTTTATCTCTGCAATACTCTCTTTCATCTCGAAACCTCCTGCTTTTTACTTAGGAGAAAAGTCCCCTCGCACCAGTGTTAAATTCGGATTATAGTAAGGATCCCCTTTTTCTAGAACCTTCTCCCACCGTGCTTTCATAAAATTCACTTCTCGTTCAAATCTGGCATGTTTACGTGGGGTATCCTCTAGCCCTCTTGACTTAGATTCGTAATGATATAATTCCACATTTGGATTATATACCACTAGATATCCTTTATCCCTTACCTTTAGGCAAAAGTCTACATCATTAAAAGCAACTTGAAGTTGTTCCTCCATTCCGCCTACCTCTTCATAGATTGCACGAGAAACCATAAAACAAGCTGCTGTTACAGCGCTTAAATCCTGCTGTACAATTGCCCTAGCAAAATATCCTGGATCCTTTCTGCTTTGGCAGGAAAATGCATGTCCTGCAATACCGCCAAGTCCGATAATGACACCTGCATGCTGAATTTTATCATCTGGATAATATAACTTCGAACCAGTAATTCCTACCTCTGGTCTCTGGCAATGAGACAATAATTCTTCTATCCAGTTTGGAGTAAGAATTTCAGTATCATTATTTAATAAAATTAAATATTCTCCCTTTGCAAACGATATCCCAAAATTATTGATTTTTGGATAATGAAACAGATCCAACCACTCTACAATTTTTAGATTTTGATATTTTTTTAATGTATCATAATAAGCAAAAGTATCTGGATTAGTAGAATTATTTTCTACAACAATAATTTCATAATTTTTATAAGTACTCCGTTCTCGAATAGAACGCAGACAGACATCTAATGTAGATGCTTCATCCTTATTTGGAATTATAATCGAAATAAGCGGATTTCCTTTTACTGGATATTTTACCCGATAAAATCCTAGATGTTCTGTCATCACAACTTCACCCTCTACTCTCATCCGCTTTAGATGCGCCTCAATCGCCCGCTTTCCAGCATCATAACAATACATTTTGCTTTCTGGATTTGCAGCAGTAGAAGCGGAATGCATCCTCCAATGATAAAGCACTTTAGGAATATGATAAATCGCTCGTGCCTGCTCCACACAACGAAAAATAAAATCATAATCTTGTGAACCATTATACTCTGTTCGCAATCCTCCCACTTTATCTACAAGAACTTTTCTTACAATAAAAAAATGGCAAATATAATTATTTGACCGCAACAAATCCAAATTGAAATCTGGTTTAAAATGTGGTTCCGAATAAATGGTAGAGTCTGCATTGATCTTATCCTCATCGGTATAAATAACATCAATCTGTGTATTTCGTTCTAATACCCGCATAGCCTCAAAAAGCGCATCTGGTGTCAATAAATCATCATGATCAAAAAGTGCAATAAAATCTCCAGAAGCCATCTTAATACAGGCATTGGTATTTTCTGATATTCCTTTATTTTCTTCTAATTTACAATATTTTACCCGACTGTCTTGTGCTGCATAATTTCTGCACCAGTCTTCCACTTCACGGTGTGCCTCATCACTTCCATCTGCTAAGCAAAGTTCCCATCCACCATAAGTTTGTTCTGCTACAGAAGCAACCATCTCTTTTAAAAAAGAAAGGGGCGTATTATAGAGTGGAACTAAAATACTAAATACATGCCGTTGTGAAAACGTCATCTGTTTTTGTTCTTTTTTTTCTTTATAGGTTAAAACATTCCAAGCAGGAACAGGTGGTTCAGGTGGTTCACCCTTTATCCGGCGAAGTATTTTTCTGGCAATTCCATATGCTCCATTTCTTTTCCACTCCACCTTAATTCTTTGCCTTAGTGTACTTTGTCTTATTTCACCCATATGTTTTACTCCTGTTTTTTAATCCTAATTATAAAACATCTGCAAAATGTTTTTCTAACTTTTTAAAGGTAACTGTTCCCAGCCCACAGATTAATAAAGTAACCACCCAAAAATAAACTGTCCATCCCTTATGCTCCCAAAACCAAACCTGATTGATAAAAGAATCTCGGTAGCCATTTACAATATAATAAACTGGATTTAGCTTAAAAAGCCGCTGTACCCATTCGTTTTCAATTCCCATTGTATCCATAGTCCACATAATCGGTGTAAGCCACATTCCAAACTGCAATATAACACTGATAATCTGGCTTAAATCCCGAAAAAAAACAACAGTAGAAGCCGTTATATAAGATAGTCCCAATATTAACACTGTTGCTGCAATTGTATAATATACTGCTTGTAGCATATAGATATGAGGCAAAAAACCAAATAGACATGACAATACGAATAATAAAAATACAAAGAAAATATGCACGTAAAATGCAGAAATAATTTTTACAATTGGAAGCACACTAATCTTAAACACAATTTTTTTTACCAAATAAGAAAATTCCATTAAACTATTTGTTGCACTCATTAGTGCATCTTGAAAAAAGAACCACGGAACAATTCCTACCGTTAGCCATAAAGAATAAGGGGTATTTTTTGCTGTATCAGGAGGAGTTGCTTTCATTCCAACCTGAAAGACAAACACATAAATTAAAATCGTTACAATTGGCTGCACAAATGCCCATATTGTTCCCAAATAAGAAGCCGCATACCTTCCTTTAAAATCTTTATTTGCTAAATCTAGAATCAACATCCGGTTTCGCCAGATATCTCTGCACCAATTACGTCCAAGCGAAACTGCTTTTTTTCCTTTTGTTGCAATCCCCATATCTCACCTCTTATCCCGTATCATTTTCGAATCATGATACGGGTTGCCTTTCTCAGATACGTTTTAACAAATCCCCAATTTTTCGAATTGGACTTGTCATTCTCCAACTGGTAGAACCTGTTAAAATATCTACCGTTTGTGCATATTCCCCAATCTGAATATGAGACTCTTGAAGCTGTTGCCTGGTACGGTTCGTATCCGCTTTCATCTCGTAAAGCTGTCGCTTAATTTGTTCATTTTCCTGTTTACATGGTTCGTAAACTTCCCGTAGAAATCGTTCTTTTTCCTCTTCCATTTTCTTTCGATAATCTACCAGTTCCCTGCGAACTGACTCAAAATACTCTGCGATTGCTTTCACTTTAATTGCATCGATTGTAACAAATCGAAACTCTAATCTAATATGTCCAAATTCACCTTCTTCTGTTACAAATATCATATTGGGATCTTCTGTTGTAAAAATATATTTATCTTCATCTTGATAACAGGCATTGGTATACTGCAATTTTAACTGTTTTTTTTCATTTTTTTCTACTTGACAGATTGTTTTTAATTCCATCATACAAGCACCATTTAATGGATCAACACGAACTGCTTTTACTTCATTTGGAATATCAAATTCTATCTTTTGTATCCCATCATGAACCTTAATCTGTACTGTTTTATTATTTTCCTCAGAAAACCCTTCTCCATAATCAAAAAATAACTGAAAATAGTAAGGATAGGTTCCTGCATGTAGATAGTTTTCTGTCTCTGTTACAAATTCAAAGCCTTTCTTTGCTTCATATACATACTGATAAACTTCTCCTAATGGACGGGACTTCCAATAACTTTCATCAATCCCTGCAACAGAAGTATTGGTCACTGGAATTTCTGTTGTCCCTGCTGGCGCATACGTAGCAAAACGTTTTGCTACAATTAGCCCACAGCGCTCCATTGTATGATCCAAACTATTCTTTGTAAAAAAATGAATATGTGTATTATCTAATAGTCCTGTATTGGTATATTCAAATTCATTATTTAACAGACTAATGGCAACTGAATTATGTGCCAAATTAGGCACAGAAAGTAAAATAGAACCATTTTGTTTTAATAAACTTTTGGCTTTTTTTAATAACTTTTCTGGATCACGTAAATGCTCTAATACATCTGCAAAGGTAATATAATCAAATCGAATATTTTCATATCTTTCATACCATGAATAAGTTTCTGCATCATCAATTACAATATCTTCTCCATATTGTGCTGCCTGTTTTCCTGCTTCCTCATCTATCTCAACCAGATAGACGCTACAATCTAGTGCTTCTTTTAGATAACGTGTCATTCGTCCATTTGCTGGACCAAATTCTAATACAGTAGAACCTCTCCGAATCTGTCCTATCATCAAAGAAAGGGAATTGGTATTATTTAAATCCAGATCAAAATCATATTTGGACTCGCTTATCATATGGAACCTCCTTCGCTCCAATCGTGCTGCAATACAACAACACCTTCTGCAATATAATTCATTTCCACAAAAAACTTTTTAATCTGATTTTTCGCATCAAATGGAATGGTTGCTGTCTGATCAAATAAAATAGAATCAAAATAATAGTTTCCACCAGTCAGATTAAACTTCTCATAGGTTAATTTCATCCGATTTTTTCCTAACTTCCATGGAATTATCTGATTATCCAAAAGAGTATTCAATCCACATACATAAAGTTGATCCATACTGCGAATTGCCACTCCCAACACCGGATGTACCACATTTTCATCATATACTGTATAAGTAATTTCCAAGTGAATATCTTCTCCATGCCGGACTTTTGAAATTTCTTTTCCCTCCTGATTAAATATCCTAATTGCATTTAATTCTGCCACTATACAAGAAGGGTTTGGTAATTCTGTTTTTATCACCTCTAAAGAATCATCTGCTTTTTCTTCTATTAGTTTCTCCTCATCTGTCTGACGAATTGTACTAGTGTGAGATTCTTCCTCTAATTTAGTTGCCTCTAGATATTCTTGTAATGACAATCCACTTTTTAAAAAATCTTCATATTTATCTGTTACTGGATCGGTTTCTCCATCCATTACGAGAATTCCTTCATTAATCCAAACAGCCCGTTTACAGAATCGTTTAATCATATTGATATCATGGCTTACAAAAATTACTGTTTTTCCACTATTCATAAATTCAATAAACTTATCCATACATTTCATCTGAAAACGAGTATCTCCAACTGCTAATGCCTCATCTACAATTAGAATCTGTGGATCTACATGGATAGCAACAGCAAAGGCAAGACGCATAAACATTCCACTAGAATAGGTTTTTACTGGCTGATAAATATGCTCCCCTATATCCGCAAATGCTACAATATCTTCCACCCTTTTTTCCATCTCTTCTCGTGGGATTCCCATAATTGTACCATTTAAAAAGATATTTTGAATTCCAGTAAAGTCCTGATTAAACCCTGCCCCCAACTCTAAAAGTGCAGAAATCTTCCCATCTACTTCTACAATTCCAGAAGTTTGTGTTAGTACACCTGTTAAAATCTTTAAGAGTGTTGACTTTCCACTTCCATTCTTTCCCACAATTCCAATGGTATCCCCTTGTTCAATATGAAACGATATATCATGAAGTGCATAAAAGTCCCTGGAATATTTTTTATGATGAAAAGAAAAGGTTTCTTTAAACCGATCCTGTGGATTATTATATAACCGATATACCTTTGTAATATGCTCTAGCCGAACCACTGTCTTATTCATAAGCCAATCTAAGTCCACCCCACTTTTGATCTTTTTCTGAAATAATTAATTCCATTCCTTCTGGAATTGGCCACTCTACTCCAATCTCTTTATCATTCCATGCCAAACCACCTTCATCATTTGGATGATAGAAATCGGTACATTTATAAGCAAACTCCGCTAAATCAGAAAGCACTAAAAACCCATGTGCAAAATTCTTTGGAATAAAAAATTGCTTTTTATTTTCTGCAGAAAGCACTACGCCAAACCATTTCCCATAGGTCTTTGAGCCTGGCCTTAAATCAACTGCTACATCAAATACTTCTCCACTGACGACACGCACTAATTTATCCTGTGGAAACTGGATTTGAAAATGCAGTCCTCTTAACACTCCTTTTTTTGAACAAGATTGATTATCTTGAACAAAATTCACTGCAATTCCCGCTTCCTGATAATCCTTCTGGTTATATGTCTCCATAAAATATCCACGTGTATCTCCAAATACAGTTGGTTCGATAATCTTTAGTCCTTCAATGATAACTCCATCCCTAATACACTCCGTTACTGTAATCTTTCCCATTTTTCTTTCCCTCTATTATATTTTTTTATTTTTACAGTCCTTTTGCTATCTCAATTAAATATTGCCCATATTCTGTTTTCATCAAAGGTGCTGCCAATTCCAAAAGTTGTTCCTGATCAATAAATCCTCTCTTATAAGCAATCTCCTCAATACAAGAAATATAAAGTCCTTGTCTTTTCTGAAAAGCTGCCACAAAATCAGAAGCCTCCAAAAGCGCATCATGATTTCCTGTATCTAGCCAAGCAAATCCTCTTCCCATCGTTTCTACATGAAGTGTTCCTCGTCTTAAATACTCATTGTTTACACTGGTAATTTCAATTTCACCTCGTTTTGATGGTTCCACATTTTTTGCAATCTCTACTACATCATGATCATAAAAATAAAGCCCAGGCACCGCAAAATTCGACTTTGGATCGGATGGTTTCTCTTCGATTGAAATTGCCTTTCCTTGCTCATCAAACTCTACTACTCCATATTCTCTTGGATCTCGTACATAATATCCAAATATTGTAGCACCTTTTTGACTTTCTGTTCGCTTTACTACATTTCGAAGCAAGGCTGAAAAACTTTGTCCATAAAAAATATTATCTCCTAATACTAATGCAACTGGATCTGTCCCAATAAAATTAGCTCCAATTAGAAAAGCATCTGCTAACCCTCTTGGTTCTTTTTGAATTGCATAATGAAATTTCATTCCAAGTTGAGAACCATCTCCAAGTAAATCACAAAATACTGGCAAATCTCTTGGAGTGGAAATAATTAAAATTTCCCGAATCCCAGCTAACATCAATGTAGAAAGAGGGTAATAGATCATTGGTTTATCATAAACTGGCATAATCTGTTTTGAAATTGCTCTTGTCAAAGGATATAATCGTGTCCCTGACCCTCCTGCTAAAATAATCCCTTTCATTCTGTCCTCCATTCTGCTCTTAGGCTTAGCTTAAAAAGCACAACGATCTCCCAATATGGATTTCAACGAAACCCATATTAGGAGATTTGTTCTTTTCTTACTTTTATCTATCTTTATACATTTCTTCATAATACTTCTGGTAATCACCACTTGTTGCATTTTTCATCCAGTCCTCATTTTCAAAAAACCAAGCAATTGTTTTTCGAATTCCTTCTTCAAACATTGTTTCCGGATACCAGCCAACTTCTTTTTTTATCTTATCTGGAGCAATTGCATAGCGTCTGTCATGTCCCTTTCGATCCTCTACATGTGTAATTAAATCATAGCTAATATTGGCTCTTCTTGGATCATTTTGTGGCAGCATTTCCAATAAAGTATCCAAAATAATATGAATAAGTTCAATATTTTGTTTTTCATTATGCCCGCCAATATTATATCGCTCAAACAGTCTTCCTTTTTCCTGTACTAAATCAATCGCTTTTGCATGATCATCCACATAAAGCCAATCACGTACATATTTTCCATCTCCATATACTGGTAATTTTTCTCCCTGAAGAGCATTATTTATCACTAAAGGAATAAATTTCTCTGGGAATTGATATGGGCCATAATTATTGCTGCAATTTGTAATATTTGCTGGAAACTGATACGTATCAATATAAGATTTTACTAACATATCAGAGGAAGCTTTACTAGCGGAATACGGACTATGTGGATCAAGTGGCGTTGTTT
The DNA here is from genome assembly GCA_910579865.1 of uncultured Lachnospiraceae bacterium. Taxonomy (GTDB): domain Bacteria; phylum Bacillota; class Clostridia; order Lachnospirales; family Lachnospiraceae; genus MGBC114844. Next base: position 109,928 of record CAJTXA010000008.1, on the reverse strand, counting down.
CATAGAAATAACCATCTCCCTCTGGCAAAGCACCATATACCTCATCCGTAGAAACATGCAGAAATTTCTTATCCTCTTTAAAAGTTCCGTCCTCTTGTTCCCAAGCTTCTTTTGCTGCATTTAATAAAACAAGCGTACCAAGTACATTCGTTTGCACAAATATTTCTGGATCTTTAATGCTTCTGTCTACATGACTTTCTGCTGCAAAATGAACAACACGATCAATTTCATTTTCCTTAAAGATTCGACGAATTGCTTCTGTATCACAAATATTTGCTTTTATAAATCGATAATTTGATCTATCTTCAACACCTTTTAGGTTTTCTAAATTTCCAGCATAAGTCAGACAATCTACATTAATAATTCGAATCGTATCACCATACTTCCGAAACATATAATGAATGTAATTCGATCCAATAAATCCTGCACCACCTGTAACCAAATACGTCCTCATGAAAACTACCTCCATCTATTTTGCACACATAATCTGTTGTATTATAGCAGATATTGTCTACTAATTCAATATATTATTTCAAAAATCTTCCAATCTTTAATTGGTAAACTGTTTTTTATTTTAAATATTCTGCCAATGCATCCTGCCAGTCAGCTGCCCGATAATTGGTTGTTAATTTTAGCATATAATTTTCCAAAACAGAATAGGCTGGTCTTTTTACTGGATTCCCATATTCTTCTGTTGTTACTTTTACTACCTGTGTCGATTTTTTTGAAAGTTTAAAAATCTCTTCTGCAAAGTCTGCCCAACTAGCCACTCCTTCACAAGTTCCATGGAACAACCCATAGTTTTCAGTCCAGATAAGTTTATCAATTATTCTTGCCAATTCTTTTGCACTAGTAGGACTTCCAACCTGATCCTTTACAACCCGAACTGTGTCATTTGTTTCAGAAAGCCGCAGCATCGTCTTTACAAAATTCTTTCCATCTCCATACAACCATGCTGTCCGAATAATAAAATAATTTCTAGCAAACTGTTCTACAAAGTGCTCCCCAGCCAATTTTGTTTTCCCATACATCCCTTGTGGATCTGGTTTATCAAACTCCAAATACGGAGTGGTAGCATCACCAGCAAATACATAATCTGTAGAGATATGAATCATTTTTGCTTTTGTTTCTGTTGCTGCAATACTTAAATTTCTAGGCCCAATCGCATTAATTCGGTAGGCACTGTCACACTCTGTTTCACAAGCATCCACCCCAGTATGAGCTGCACAGTTAATAATAGCATAAGGCTTGATTTGCCGCACCAGTTCTAATACTTTACTTACATCTGTAATATTCAAATCTGCCACATCTGTATTTACTATTTCAATTTCGTTATTCTTACTATATAGCTGATTGATTGCTCGCCCTAACTGCCCATTACATCCAGTTACTAATATCTTTTTCATTCCAATCACCAGACAAAAAATTTTGTCTTTTCCTTTCTATTCTATCTTATATTTTTGCCATAAAAATACAATTTCATTAGATAATCTCTAAATTTCCCATTCCAATATTTCCCAATAACTTTTCCAATATCCACTCTATCCTAAAACCTTTCGTATCTTCTCTAATATCTTTGGTACAGATACTGGTTTAATCATATAATCCACTGCTCCAAGACTCATACAAGAATAAATCGTATCTTTTTCTTTATTCCCAGTTAAAAAGATAATTGGAATTTCTTTCCAAAGAGGATTTTCTTTTATCTTTTGCACCGTTTCAATTCCATCCATCTCTGGCATCTCTACATCCATAAAGATTAAATCTGGTCGGTGTTTCTCTAAAAAAGCCAATGCTTGTTTTCCTGAAACAGCTAAAGTGACCTGATACTCTCCTTCTAACTGCACCTTCATTGTTTTTAATGCCATACTAAAATCATCTACTACAAGTACATGTGGTTTTTCTGGTTTTTCTACTTTCTCGCCTTCAGAAACCATCGGCATCAAATCCTCTTCTAACGAAGTTGTCTCTGGTGTACCAAGTACCTCCTTTATCTTAATTAAAAGTTCTTCTTTTTGAATTGGTTTCACAATACATCCTTTTGCTCCAGCACTTGTCACTCGAAGTACAGTAATTCTATCCCGATCGGAAGTAAAATAAAAAAATGGAATATTTTTTAAGGAATCCTTTTTTCGAAGTTCTCGATGCAATTCCATCTCCATATCTACCAATAATACATCTGGAACGAGATATTCCATAAATTCTAAGGCTGCATGAGAACTTCGTACTTGAATCACATCATACCATTCTTTTAGATATAAACGAACTACTGTCCCTGTCATCTGCTCCTCATCTACAATTAAAACTAATTTTCGTCCCCTATAATCAAACGCTCCTGCAATTCGTTCTAACTGCCATTTTATCACCTGTCTTAAAAATACCTGCATCTTTTCTATTAATTCTTCTTTTGTAAAAGGCCGAATTAAAATCTGTGTAAGTGGTGCTCCAACCAAATCAGTAAGCATGGGATTTTTTTGTGAATCTGTTATAATTAACAGTGGAACCTCATAAATATGAATCTCTTCCATTAAATTTCCTATATCTGTTATAAAATCTTGTGTATCTGTATCCCAAACCATAAATAGAGGTTTTTCTTCTATAAACGGAATCGTCTTTGCTTTATCTGGACGAACTGCAGATATCAGAAATTTTTCTTCACTCATCGCTTGTATGGAATCTTCCTTCTCATTCTCCAAAACCAATACTCTATATTTTTTCTCTGCCATGCCTTATCATCCCTTTCTGTTGTAAATTACAATTGGTTCCTTTCATATGGCAATTGAAGAGAATCCTCTAGCACTCCAATTGCTGCCTCATAGTCAATCTGCCCTAATTTTTCTCTTACCTGATCCAACGCTTCCTCAATTAAGGATGGAAAAGAAAATTCATCCATTCCATTTAAAATTGTTTCTGCCATATCTAAATCAAAATCATTTAAATAATCAATCATATTGGCTGCAATATCTTGGTACTCCTCCTTTTGCATCCACTCTTTTTTAGATTGTTCCACTGTCTTCTCTGGTAATTCTTCTGTTGTTTGTTGTAGATATTCTTTAATCTCATTTAAGATATCTTGATACTGTTTTAATAATAACGGGGCAGTTTCTGTAATATAAGAGTAATTCTGTTCTTTCCCTGCAAATTCATGTAATTTTGCAAGCTCTGATAATTCCATTGCGCCAATATTTGCCGCTACACTTTTTAATGCATGTGCTTGAATTGTGTAATTTTTTATATCGCCTTCTTCCAATGCATGATTTAATTCTTTTAATTTTGTTGAACCATCTTGACAGGTAATCTCTAAAATTTCTTTATAAAGTGCTTCATTTCCTCCTGTATGTTCTAGACCAATGGCAATATTTAAACCAGTGTTTCTTTTCTGCTTTGTATAAGTTTGTTTTAAACAATCTGTTTTATTTCCTTCTTGTTGTTTTCGAATTTTTTCTTTTAATAAATATTTTTTTAACTTTTCATCTAATTTTTTTATATCAATTGGTTTTGAAATATAATCAGCAAATCCATATTGTAAAAATCGTTCTTCTGCGCCAGATACAGCATCCGCAGTAAGTGCCAAAATTGGAACCGTTTCAAAATATTCTCCTCTTCTGCAGCGAATTGCTCGCAAAGTATCTACCCCATCCATCTCTGGCATCATATAATCCATTAAAATTAAATCATATTGTTTTGTTTCTAAAAGTTCAAGACATTCTTGTCCACTTTGTGCTGTCTGTATCTGCATCTGATAAGGCTGCATCAATCCTTCTGCTACTTTTAAATTTACTGGGTTATCGTCTACTACAAGAATCTTTGCTTGTGGAGCTGTAAATGTCTGATGAAATGCTTCTTCTGTAATATCCTGCATTTGAATCCGATATTCATAATTACATGGCTGCTCATCATAAATCGCTTGTGGTAATAAAATTGTAAATGTACTTCCCTCTTTATAAACACTCTCTACTTCAATTTTTCCATTCATCAATTCTAATAAATTTCTAGTAATTGCCAGTCCAAGTCCTGTTCCTTCAATAGAACGATTTCTTCTAGTATCCACACGCTGAAAACTTTGAAATAATTTCTTTTTATTTTCTTCTGTAATCCCAATTCCTGTATCACTTATTGCAATATGAAGTAAAGCAATCTTCTGTCTTCGTTCCCAAGTAATCTTTAACTGAATCTGACCTTCATTTGTATATTTTACAGCATTATTTAAAATATTCGTTAAAATCTGACGAACCTTTGCCTCATCTCCATATAGTGTTTCTGGTATTGTTTTATCCACTTCTACCTTTAACTGAATTGGTTTTTCTGTAAGACGTATCATAGCGATATTTAATACATCATTTAAAACAGAGGATACTTGATATGGTTCTTTTACCAATTCCATTCGTTTTGATTCTAATTTAGAAAAATCCAAAATATTATTAATAATTGCTAATAAAGATTTTGCTGCATTACGTACATTAATAATATTATTCTTTACCTGCGGACTAATATCTTCCCGCAATATTAGCTCTGTCATACCTACAATTGCATTCATTGGTGTACGAATCTCATGTGACATATTTGCAAGAAAATCACTCTTTGCCTGATTTGCTCTATCTGCCTCTTCCTTTAATTCTAATAGACGGGCAAGTTGATTATGATTACTTGTAATATCAAAAAAACAATAGGCATAACCGCAGATTTCATTTTTATCAAAAACTTCTTTTTTTCGAAGTTCATAATAACTCCTATGAATAAAAAGTTGATTATTAGAAAAAGAAAATTGCTTTTCAATTTCCCACATAGTATTGGTATAATTATATGTCTGAATTTCTGGAAAAAGCCTTTTTGCCTGTTGACTTGCAAATACAAAATGCTGGCTTAAATCAGTTATCACATAACCATCTGTAGAAGAATCCGCAATACACTCTTGTGAAATTTCAACCATATTAGCAAGACTAAATCGTTTGCAAAACAAAAATAATCCGATTTCCACAGTAAGAAACGCATATGGTGTAAAATCATATGCATTGGTAACTCCTGCAATATAAGAAAAATAAGCAATATTGGGCAAAATAAGCATACGAAGTAAAATTTCTGCCTGTTTCCTTTTTATCATATTTCTACGAATATAAATCAGATATAAACATACACCTACCATTAACCAAAGATGAAACAAAGAATCAATATGCATAATAATTCCAAGCTGCACCTCAATACGAGAATAAAAACCTTCTGTAAGATAAGAATAGCCAGAAAAATAATAAGTTATATTTGGAAACAAATAAAGAAGAACTAAAAAACACATCTTTATTGTAATAATTATTGATATAATCCACGACTTTATTGGATGATTAAAATAATAGCCAGCAAACATAGCTGTCATTGTCATTACAAATTCATAACCTGTAAACTTAATAAAAAGCCCAATTATTGATACATGAAAATAATTCGACGTAATCTCCATCAGATGACCCCCTGTAATTAATACAATCATTGTAGTTGTCATCTGCATCGTTTTTTGTTCTACAGAGGGACGCTGCATTGTAACATAAAGTAACAATGCAATTGCCCCAACCAATACAAAAATTGCGCCCGCTATAAGAATGCCATACATAGGAATCCCTCCTGTCCGTTTTTGCAATCAGACATACTCCGGCTCTACTGATTCCAATTCTTCCAATAAGCAGGGTTTAAAGTTAGCCTTCGAATCATCTGCTTCGAAAGCTTTTGATAATGTTTTCCCAGTCTATAGCCAAGCCACTTAAAACCGCTGTTACTGATAAGCTTAGGAATATAATACCCCTTTCCGGTTTTCCATAAATACCGTGCTGTCTCTTTTACCAGTGCTATCCCCTCTTTTTCTGAGGATACTTGAGAAAATACTTCCGGATGTTCTGCCTGCGATACACCCAAATCAAAATTTCGTTTTAAATACTCTATATTTCCGTAGTTATGAGAATGATATACCTTTGCTTCAGCTACATACGCAATTTTTTTCCCATATGCCAACGCTTTTGCAGCAAATAGCATATCTTCATTAAAAATTGCCCGTTCTACAAATCCTCCAAGCTGAAGATAATCCGCTTTTCGATAAACTGCACAAACATCTGAAAAAAAATAAGCTCGAATTCCAAGTCTTTCTATATCTTTTTTTTCCCTTAAAAAAGAAGTATTTGGATAATTAAACCTTCTAGTATAGTCTTCAATTGGATTACATTTTTTTTGTGGTATCTGCCTTGCAAAGGCAGCAGCTACCTCTTTTTTCTTAAAAACTTTTAAAAGCTGTTCCATTAATCGATGGTTTGCTGGAATAGCATCTTGTGTTAAAAACATCATATATTCCGCTTTGGATAACTCTGCTGCCATTTTTCTAGTTGCTGCATGATCAAACTCTTCCTTTGAAATATGATATACTTCCACTTGTTCTATTCCAAAAGCGAGTTCTGGCTTCCAAAACCGCTTTTCTGTATTAATTAAAATGATTCGTTCTGGCCGTATACTCTGTTGATTTAAACGTTGCAAAACGGTTCGAAAAGAAACATCTGGACGATATACAGGAATGATTACATCTATCATTTCATTCTCCTATTCTTCTATATATCCTTTTTTTCGAATTACACAAATTACCTCTTCTACATACTGACGGCACATCTCTTCCGTTTTCGCTTCCACCATAACTCGAATAAATGGTTCTGTTCCACTTGCTCGAAACAACACTCGTCCCTGATTTCCCATTTTTTGTTCTGCTTCTGCAACTGCTGCAAGAACTTCTTCATCGGCAAGTACATCCTCTTTTTTTAATACTTTTACATTTTTTAACAATTTAGGAAAAATTGTAACTGGAGCTGCTAAGGAAGCTAAACTTTGTTTTTGTTCTAACATAGCCTCCATAATCTTTAAAGAGGTCAAAATTCCATCCCCCGTTACAGCATGTTTACTAAAAATAATATGACCCGATTCTTCTCCACCTAGCCCATACCCATGCAGCCGCATTTTTTCTCCTACAAATTTATCTCCCACTGGCGTCTTTTCATAATGAATCCCCGCCTTATCAAAAGCCTGATAAAGCCCCATATTAGACATTACTGTAGTAACAACCGTATCAGATGGAAGCTGTCCTTGACTCTTCATATAGTTTCCACAAATATAGAGAATAAAATCTCCATCTATTTTATTACCATACTCATCTACTGCCAAACAACGGTCTGCATCTCCATCATAAGCAAATCCAACATCCAGTCCATGATCAACTACAAACTTTTGAAGTGCCTCAATATGAGTAGAACCACAACCCAGATTAATATTTGTTCCATCTGGCTCATTATGAATCACATAGGTTTTTGCCCCTAATGCATCAAATACATTTTTTGCTATCGAAGAAGCACTTCCATTTGCACAATCAAGTCCTACCTTTTTGTCCTTAAATGAACGTGTTGCAATTGAAATTAAATAGCCAATATAACGATTTCGTCCAACCGCATAATCTACTGTTCTTCCAATTTCTTCTCTTGTAGCAAAAGGAAGGTTTTCTATTTTCCCATCAATATAGTCTTCTATTTTATCTTCTATTTCTGCTTCTAACTTTTGTCCAAGTCCATTGATAATCTTAATTCCATTGTCATAAAAAGGATTATGACTAGCTGAAATCATAATTCCACAATCAAATTTTTCACTTCTTACTACATAAGAAACGCTTGGCGTTGTTGTAACATGAAGTAAAAATACATCTGCTCCAGATGCTGTCAATCCAGAAACCAGCGAATATTCAAACATATAACTACTTCTTCTTGTATCTTTTCCAATTACAATTTGAGCTTTATGTTCTTTTCCATAATACCATCCTAAAAAACGTCCCACCTGATAGGCATGTTCTACTGTTAGATTTACATTTGCTTCTCCCCGAAATCCATCTGTTCCAAAATATTTTCCCATTTTTATTACTCCTCTTTCTACTCTTTTTATTTTTTCCTAGATGTTCCATTCATATGTGGTCATTATATCATAACTAAAAAATAAAAGATACTATTTTCCTACAAAAAGCTATGAATTTGCAACACAATATATCTTAAAAACAAATATTCCTACTATTTCTAAAAAATAAAAAAGGATGCTACCCGCCACAAGTAACATCCTTTTTCTATATCCTAATTCTTATCTCAACCTGTCTTTGCCCCCGAAAAACACCTTGTATCTACCTACTATTCACCCAAACCAGATTCTACGCATTTTACTAATGCGGCAAGTGCATCTGCTTCATCCTCTCCTTCACAGGTAAATTCAATCTCATCTCCACATTTTACACAAGCGCCAAGCACACTTAACACACTCTTCGCATTTGCTGTACTTTCCTTATAATGAAACGTAATTTTTGATTTAAATCCCATCGCCTCTTTGCAAAGTATTCCAGCAGGCCTTAAATGTAAACCTGTCGGATTTTTAATTGTTACTTTTGCTTTTACCATTCTACATTCCTCCAATTTCTACCATTCTGTTTTTTAGAGCAAATCACGTTCCAGATATACTCTTTCACTATGTATTATATCACTTTTTTATCAAAAAAGAAACCTGTTTTTTGAATTACTCCCCTGATTCTAAACCATCTTCCTCATTAGAAGAATTCTCACTCTCATTTTCTTCTTTTGTACTAGTTCCTTCCTGTTCTGACTCCTCTACAAAAGAAGTAGAGGAGTTTTCTGATTCCAAACTATTTTGAAAAGCTTCTTCTGGTGTTTCCGAAGTCTCTGAGGTTTCCGAAGTTTCTTCGATATGTTGTGTCAAAGTAATATAGATATCCGTTGTATTTAGATGTTCTACTCCATCTGGTATATCAAGCGATACTACAAGGCGGTGCACTCCTTCTCCTAAGTTGCTTAAATCAACCCTCGGATTCATTTCATCTGTCAAAATCGCATTGACATCATCATACAACCCTTCTAGCCTTACCAAAGCAATGGCTTCTCGATTATAAGTTAGATCTAGATCAACTGGCACATTTTCCATTCGAATCTCATTCATTGACAAATAGATCTCTCGTTCAAAAAGCGGTTGTACATTTAATGTTACTGTTACATAGCGATCCGCTTCATTTCTTAATGAAACTCCTTCTGGCAAATAACGATTTAAGTCAATTACAACCTCTGTTTCTTCTGTTAGCTCAGATAAATCCAATTCCTTAGAAGATGCTGGAATTGTAATCGTTGAAAACGAAGTTACTTTCGCTGGAAGTCCTTTTACTGCAACTTCTGATACATCACACTTCATACCTAGAAAACGATATTTGTCCTGCACTTCCCCTGATAATTCTAATTGCAATGGTTTTATCTGTGTGCGAAGCATACTAATACTTACATTTAATGTCGTTGCACTTATTTTGATATTACTATTTTCCGCATAATTAATCTCTTTTCCATTCCCATCATATAGATGAAGCTTTGATTGTGTTGCGATATCTGTTGAGATACCATCTACATCAACTTCTACTATAACCTTTTTTATTAAATTTAAGATAGATTCTGGCGCAGTTATTCTAACACGATTTGGCGAAACTTTACTGTCTCCTAATAAATAACCATCTGCTGTACTTCCTTTTGTCACAATTTCTACATCAAATGTATCTGATTTCATTGCCTCAGTTACAATTCTCATCATTTCCACTCGTTTTGTTACCAATTGTACTCCATCTGGCAATGTATAATTAATTGTTACTGCCCCTACACTAGATACATCACTAAAATCTACTGTTGCTTTGATATCAGATGGTTTTAACTTATCCACAATGCTTCTTGCTCCTTTTACTATAATAGAACCGCTTTGATTTACTGGAAATTCAATATGATAAATCTGTCCTTGTTCTGTAATTTTTTCTTCATTAATGATTGTAATTGGTATTCCTACTATAATATCTGTCACATCTGGATCATCAATATTCACAACTACCAGCCAAAGAAAAAAAGCAAATATAACGGAAAGAATTTTTAAGAACAGATTATTTGTTAGCTTTTTCTTCATTCTTCCGCCTTCCCTTCCATATCTTAAACTTGCTTTCTTCTACACTCTTATTCTGCAAATGTACCAGTTTCTCTGTCAAACCATCGCCGTCTAAATTTCGATACAGCTCTCCCCCATATGCAACTGAAACTTTTCCTGTTTCCTCCGACACAATAATTGTCATAGAATCGGTACATTCACTAATCCCAAGTCCAGCTCGATGTCTTGTTCCCAATTCCTTACTAATCTTCATATTGTCTGATAAAGGTAAATAACAAGTCGCTGCCACAATACGATCTCCTCTAACAATTACTGCCCCATCATGGAGTGGTGTATTATGTTCAAAAATATTAATAAAAAGTTGACTGCTAATCAGAGAATCCAATGCAATTCCTGTAATCTCAAATTCTGTCAATGGGTCTTCTTTTTCAATTACAATCAAAGCACCTGTCTTTGTTTTTGAAAGTTCAAAGGCTGCTTTTTTCATCTCTACAATTGTACTATCACTAAAACGTGCTTTTATATTCTTTCCCTCTTCATTTGGCAAAAGTCCTGATATCAGATTCTTCTTTCCCAATTGTTCTAATGCCTTTCTAAGTTCTGGTTGAAATACAATAATCACTGCTGTAATTCCAAGTCCTAATGTTTTCTCTGCCAACCAGATAATTGTACTTAAATGAAAAACTACTGCAAGTAAAGTCAATGCAAGTAGTACTGCAATTCCTTTGACAAGAACCCAGGCTCTGGTATTTCGAATCCAAACCATAATGTGGTAAATAAGAAAAGAAATCAGGATAATCTCTATAATATCTGTTTCTTTAATTCTTACAGGTAATTGAGATAATTTATTCAGATACTCCGATACTGTTATCCATATTACCTCCATCTGTCCCACACCTTCTCCCTTTTCTTAAATTATTTGTCATGCGTAGACGGTTTTTGTACAATTCTATCTTGAATACTAGTAATATTATTTTGTGTAGTTCGTGACACTGCACTTCGTCTTCCCTCGCTCGTTCTTCCTGCTGTACTTCTTGTAATGGAAGATGGTGCTGTTCTTGGTGCTGTTCTTGCTGTATTCTGAGGCGTTCTTGTTCCTACAGAACTTCTTGTAGAAGCTGACATCCGAGATGTTGTCTCTATGTTTCTTCTTGGTGTAATACCAGAAGTCTGACTTCTTCCTCTTGGCAATTCGTCCTCCTCTTCTATATCCTCTAATCTCTCTTTCTCTGACAAAGTTTTTGCTCTCTGTGATTTTTGCGCATTAATTCGTTTTACATTTACCTCTGGCGAAGTCACTCGCATCTTTGGTATTGCTTTTACATAATATACATATTCCTCGTCCTCAAACTGTACGTGTTCTGTTCTAGAATAATCCACAGAAAACAAAAAAAACTGAATCACCAATGAAATCAAAATAGTAATTAAACTTCCAACAATCATTCCTGCCATCTCGATTTCAATATCCATCGTAAAATCCCCTGCTATTAAAATCAGAAGATCGACAACTGTTCCCACTCCAATTGCAATTAACCAAGCATAATCTACCGACAGACTTTTAATCAAGTGTACTAATATCACCGTTATAGCAAAAGCAGCGATCATTACCAACATCGCTTTATTATTTAACAATCCATCTATAATCATACGAATGGTTTCTAATATATTATCTACTGTAGAACTACTTAAAGAAGGCGCATTTTCTTTTGCATAAGAAATAATAAAATGAACTACTACACCGCACCCTACTGGCAGTGCACCTACAATCCCTCCTGTTAATCCAACTAAAATAGGAGCTAGATAAGGAATTTTCATCCAAAACAACAGTGGTGTTAAGATTAGTGCATAACCTACTTTATTTTCAAACCGCAGGCAAAACAAATAAAGTAAGAGAAAAACAAATAACGTAATTCCTGCTAATTCCAAAGATAATGCATAAAAATGAGCTAATACCACACCTGCACAGATCAATGCCATCCCACCATATGGAAGAACAGAGCAAATCAACCCTAAAATCAACACAACCATTTGACTTTTTAGCTGTTCCATAAACCCAAGATTCTGATTCAGCACAGTAATTGCACTTGCTGAAAGAATAAATTTCCAAACCGCTTGCAGATAGATATCAAATCTGCCATAAAATCCTTTCAGCCATTCTTTTATTTCCAGTAATTTTGTCATATTTCTATCCCTCTCTGCTTCTCACACTTTCTTCAGAATCCATTCCGACTCTTTTTAGATTCTTTTGATAGCGTTTTAAACTTTTCATCCCTTGTACATACTTTATATTATAAAAGAGAAAAGTTACAGCCATATAACTCACCAAAAGTACTACATACTTTGAAGTAAATTCTTTTACTAATGCCATATAATCCATGGTATAAATTTCTTCTATAAATGCTTCTAAATGGTATACAATATAAGCTGCTACCAAAAAAAGGTATCCAATCGTAATTGCAATTCCTGTTTTTAGCATATTCCAACCCACATAATCCATTTGAAAAAATTTGGTAAGTTTCATTGTCTTTTTTCCTGTGTGCTTCTCATAAACAGCAAGTTTTGTCATCAGCTTAATTTTTTCTTCACTTAGCATCTTTGTCACTCCTTATATTTTAGGATGTATTTTTCCACATGCCATAGTCTTTATTAGTATATCATACTATTCTTTTCTTTTATAGTCTTTTTTATGATTTTTCATATTTTTTATAAATTTTTCTTTCTATCCGAAATATGCATAGCAAAAAAAGCGCATATTTAGTCAAAAGACAACTCATGCGCCTATTTGATTTTATTTCTCTTATCCTATCTTTTTCTTTTCTGTAAGTTCCTCTAAAAATGTTGTTATATCTATATATACTTGTTCTTTTCCTATCTCATTTAATATTTCATGACGCATATTTTGGTACAGTTTACTGCTTACTTGCTTATATCCAATTTTTTGCATCAATGCCACTGCTTCCAAAAATTTCTTTTGATCGAGCATACAGGGATCTTCTGCACCAGAAATAAAATAAATTGGCAGCTTTGGCTTTTCTACTTTCCATCCTTGTAATGAATATGTATTCTTTACCAGCCATAAAAGTGCTTCATATCCATTTAAAGTAAAAGTAAAATTACAAAGTGGATCTGCATTATAAGCAGCAACTACATTTTTATCACTACAAATCCATGCATGAGGTGTATGTTCTTTTTCAAAAGCTTTTTCAAATCCTTTTGAAAAAACGGTATCAATTACACTGCTTCTACCATGCCCGCCACGATATTTTTGTATTGCTTTATCAATTAATATACCAATTCCTGCCATGGTATTCTCACTAGGAGAACCGCATACAATCAAGCCATCTAAATCTGTATCATATTTTTTTATATAGCACCGAACAGCTAAAGAACCCATACTATGTCCCAACAAAAAATAGGGCAAACCTATATACTGCTTCTTTATTGCTTGTGTAATTTGATGTAAGTCTTCTACCAGATTTTCACCACCATTTTTATAAAAATAGCCCAAATCCTCCTGTAAACGAACACTTTTTCCATGTCCTCTATGATCATGAATAACACAAATATAACCCTGATTTGCCATATATTCCATAAAAGGAAGATATCGTTCTTTATGTTCACACATCCCATGGGAAATCTGCAAAATCGCTTTTCCTTCTTCTGCTCCAATTAATAGACCATCCAATCGAAGCCCATCCTGTTCTGATATAAATTCCAAATCCTTTTTTATCATACTTTCTTCCACCATTTCTTAATAAAACAGGTTTAACGATTCCATTTCATCAGATTGTCTAATATCTCCTCTTCTGCAACAGCTTTCAATTCCTCTTCTTCTAACTTGTCCAAATCTGGCACCAAATCATATAATCGGGTTAAATGTAAGGAACCTAAGTTAAACTTATACCAATCTGTCCCATCTTTATCCTTTGCAATAAGAATCCCAAAACGCTCTTCTTGGTTCCACTCCATTTTTAGTCCATACCAATCCTCTGCTTCTTTTGAATCACTTATATAAAATTCTTCATTTACAGACTCACTTTTCCGAATATCAGAAATAATTTGATCAATTTTCTCTTTTGTTACAACTCCTACTAATTTTTCTAAACCAAACTTACTATGAACTGCTTTCATAAATGCTTCAAAACTTTTTAAAATCATTTTATATGCCTCCCCTTTCCATATACTTTTCTAACTAATTAGGCTTTATTCCATCTATGATTATATGAATAGAATTTTCTTCTGTCAATTATAATTTCATAAAATCTTAGCATATTGCAATAAACAATGGAACATATGAATAGAAAAAAGAGAGGATATTCCTACCCTCTCTTTTTTCAGCTAATTAACCGCCATCTGTTATTAAACTGTTCCGTTTTTCATCTGCTCTTCTTGGCGTCTAATCATCTGACGAACCATTTCACCACCTACAGAACCATTTTGTGCAGATGTTAAATCTCCATTATAGCCCTGTTTTAATGGAACACCAATTTCAGATGCTACTTCCATTTTGAAACGGTCTAAAGCTTCTCTTGCCTCTGGTACCTCTGCTCTGTTAGAACCTGTACTATTGTTTGCCATTTCATTCACCTCCATAAAGTGTCTGGTTTATTAATTTCTCCGACAGAAGCCGTTCCTTATCTAACTTCTGTTCTAAAACCTCTTCGAACTTCTGTCGGATAAGTTCCGTTCATCTATCGTAATCCTATTATGTGCAAGATAAAAAGAAATATAATGGGAATTGATCCCAAACAAAACATAGTAAGGTATCTTATTCTTCTTTTAAGCAATTTCCTGCCTCACGCTCGATTATAAGCCCAGCTTGATATCGTTTCATAAACTGTTCAAATCCTAATACATCTTTTTTATCTGGTTGTATTTGACTACCAATTTCTCCACAAAATACCTGTTCTTTTAAAAATTGATCTAATGTTTCTTCTTTTTTATGTAATAAAAAAGATGCCAAAAGTGCAATTCCCCATGCACCACCTTCTCCTGCTGTTTTTAATACAGAAACAGGTATATTAATTGCATCTGCAAGAATTTTTTGTCCTACTCCTTCTGTTTTAAAAAAACCTCCATGTCCAAGAATCTGATCTACTTGTACCTTTTCTTCTTTTAATAAGATATCCAATCCAGTTTTTAATGCTCCAAGTGCAGTAAATAAATGTACACGCATAAAATTGGCCAAACAAAATTGACTTTTTGGTGTCCGAACAAACAAAGGACGTCCTTCTTCCATATTTGTAATATGTTCACCAGAAAGATAATTATACGCCAAAAGCCCACCACAATCGGCATCTCCTTCTAATGCTTTTTGATATAAAGCAGCGTATAACTGATTTTGATCTGCTTGTATTCCAAAACATGCTGCAAATTCCTTAAAAATTCCAACCCACTCATTTAAATCTGAAGTGCAATTATTACAATGTACCATTGCCACCGAATCACCAGAAGGTGTTGTAACCAAATCAATTTCTTTATGTACCTTTTTTAATTCTTTTTCTAATACAATCATAGCAAATATAGAAGTTCCAGCAGATACATTTCCTGTTCGTTTTGCTACACTATTTGTTGCTACCATACCTGTTCCAGCATCTCCTTCTGGAGGACAAAGCAAAAT
Organism: uncultured Lachnospiraceae bacterium; assembly: GCA_910579865.1. GTDB lineage: Bacteria > Bacillota > Clostridia > Lachnospirales > Lachnospiraceae > MGBC114844. Next base: position 94,336 of record CAJTXA010000008.1, on the reverse strand, counting down.
TCCAGGCTGCAGTTTTCCACTAATATCAAGAAGTTTTGCTCCCTCTTTTGTTAATTTTCCAGCTTGTTCTCCAGCAACTAACACTTTTGGAAGAATTTCTTCTAATTTCCACTTTAACTTCTCTTTTGCAATCTTTTCTTCAAATTTTTGTATCATTTCCCTATTGTAATTTTTTGTCTGGATGTCTATTGGAAACATTCCAGAAGCCTCTCCTATACCAAGTACTTTCTCTCCTGTCAGTTTCCAATGCACATATCCAGCTAATGTGCTAAGAAATGCAATCTGTCCCACATGTTCTTCCTGATTTAATATAGCCTGATATAAATGAGCAATACTCCATCTTTGTGGAATATGATACTGAAATAACTCCGTCAGCTCCTCTGATGCTTGTTCTGTCATGGTATTTCGCCAAGTACGAAAAGGAACTAAGAGTTTCCCATCTGAATCAAATGGCATATATCCATGCATCATTGCACTAAATCCAATTGCTCCAATTTTTATTAACTCTACACCATATCGAGTTTTCACTTCCTCCGCTAACCGCTGATAACACGTCTGTAAACCTGTCCAAACATCTTCCAAATGATAAGTCCAAATTCCTTTCTCATAGCGGTTTTCCCAGTCATATGCTCCTTGTGCAATTGGTTGATTTTGTTCCCCAACTAAAACTGCTTTGATACGAGTAGAGCCAAATTCAATTCCAAGTATGGTTTTTCCTTGTTCTATTTCTTCCCTTTTTTTATTTATAAAATTACTCATCTTAAAGACCTCCAATCCTTTTTTTCATCATACAATAATCCTTTCCTTATTGCAACTTTAAAGCAAATTGTTTTTCTATAGAAAACTAGCTGTCAGATTTTCCTCTGACAGCCAGCAAAAGCGTTTTTAAACATTGGTAACAATAACTGCTTGTAAAGGAGGTGTTGTAAATGTACTTCCTACAAGGTAAATCGTATACATCTCATTCGATCCAACTTGCAATTCAAATGAAGTAAAACTAGCAATTCCCATATCTCCAGATATATTTCGAGGCTGTATTCCTGGAGAAGATTGATATACATTAAAATAATAATTTCCAACCCCAATTTGTTTAAATGGTGTAATCTCCATAAAATCGATATCCTCAAATACACTCATTCCTGTATCTAACTGTACACTTAGACTTCCACTTCCATAAGAAAGGTTTACAAACCGAACACAACTACTATTCCAAGATTTATTACTACAAAGTTCATCGGATACCACTAAAAGTTGAATTCCATTTGCTGCATTAACAAGCGCAATTGTAATCTGACTTCCTGCTGTAAAAGTAACCGACTTACGTAAAAGAACATTTGATGGATTATCTGCACTTACTACCGTAATCGTCCGATAACCAGAAGCAATCCGGCCATATGCAGTAATATTTTGATAAGCAAGCTTTGAATTAAATACAGTTGGACCAACTGAAATCATCACTGGTCCTGCTCCAGCTACTGCATGAAGAAAACGAACTTGTGCATATCCAATACTTCCAGGTCCAATTGGAATAACAATTGGGCCAATAATTCCAGATGGAAATGTTGGTGTAGTGGATGGTATATTGGGAAGTACTGGTATTGATGGGACCTGGGAAGGCTGACTAAAATCTGGTACTGGTTGGTGAGAAGGAATCGTCTGTGGATAATCCATATTACGTCCTTCATTCTCATATTCACTATATTCTTCATAATTTTCAGAAACATCTGTCATGCTAGTATTATCTTCCATGGAAGATATATCAGAACAATTTGGGTATTTATTATATTTTGAATCAAAACTTCTCATTCCATAAAACCTTTTTCTTTTTCTTTCTCTTTATTCTATGGAAAACTCTTAAAAAAGTTCCTATTTTAATTTTTTCAATAAAAATTCAAAACATACTCCATTTGTTTTAGGAAGTGCTAATTGTTCGGTTAATAAAATACATTCTTTTACAAATCTCATCGCTTTTTTTACAGAATCTTCCAATTTTACCCCATTTACAAGATCTGCTGCAAGTATAGAAGAAAAAATATCTCCTGTTCCACAGCGTTCTAGTCCTACTCGCTTGCTGCGAAGCAATTTTATCTCTCCTTTTCCTTTTTCACAAAGTATATTTCCTATTGATTGTCCCATCATAACCCCAGAAATTACAACTTGCTTTGCTCCCATATCACATAATTGCATTGCTATTTTTGATAATTCCTTTAAATGCCAGCCACTTTCCTTATAGGGTGTATCTGTTAAAATACATGCTTCTGTTAGATTTGGCGTTACCAAATCTGCAACTTCTATTAATTCTTTCATTTGATTACACATTTCTTTGGTATAAGTAATATATAGTTTTCCATGATCCCCCATAATTGGATCAACAATTACAAATGTTTTATGCCCATTTCTTTCTGGAAACGCTTCTATCATCTGTTTGACTATTGCAATCTGCTTTTCTGATCCAAGAAATCCTGTTAAAATCCCATCAAAAGAAATTGTTCGTTTTTTCCATTCCTCTAGATATGGCAGCATTTTTTCTGTATAATCATCGAAAAACCAACTAGAAAATGCAGTATGATTGGAAAGAATGGAAGTTGGAAGCGGGCAACATTCCACTCCAAGCGAAGAAATAATTGGAATTTCCACTGTTAAAGAACAACGTCCAAAACCTGTAAAATCATTAATAATTGCTATTCGATTTTGATAATTTATTGTTTTCATCTTTTCTCTTCTCTCAGCTATATTTTTTCAAAAAGTTACTCTTTTACTTTCTTATTCTTTCGTTTCCAAAAAAGATATATTCCTGTTATTCCAATAAAAATTCCATTAAAAATATAAATTCCATAACCAGCAGAAACCTTTCCTGCCAAAAATACACTGGTAGGTCCATCTTTTTTTAAATGTATTACAATTCCATTTGAACTATAATAAATCAAAGTTCCTACTATTAAAAGAAAAGAAATCAAAATCAATCCCTTTCCTTTCCAATCCATCCAACTCCACCTTTTTTCTGAATTCTCTAAAATTTCTTTTGAAATCTGTTTCACATTTCCTAACTTTAAAATGGCTTCCTCTTCCGTCTTCCCATTTTCCATTAATTCTGCTATCATTTCTTCATAATCTCTGATATATTTTTTTCTCTCTGTATGTTGTAATAGATACAACTTATGATTTAACTTCCTTAAAAATTGTTTTTTCTTCATCTTCTATTCCTCCTGTAATAAATGCTAAAACTTGTAAAATTTCTTCTTTATCCTTAATAAATCCCTTTAAATACTCCCTTCCTGCCTCGGTTAAATGAAAATATTTTCGAATCCGGTTCTGATGTTCCACCAAATAAGATTCCACCTTTCCTCCAGCTTCCATTCTTCGTAAAATAGGATATAATGTCGATTCTGATATTTCAATATGTAATGATATGTCTTTTATTATTTGATACCCATAAGAATCTGTTTTTTGAATTGCTGCCAATACACAAAACTCTAACAGCCCCTTTCGTAACTGTGCATCCATTCTACACCTCCTTTTACATAATACTATACTATACATAGTATAAATTGTCAAGTATTCCTTTTGCATTTTTAGTAAAAAATATCTACAAAAAATGCCTGACTCCCTTTCGTCAGACACCCTTTGCATTTGTTATCAGGATTATATGCAGCCTATCCTTCTATCTGTCAATCTCTTATAAAATGTAACTGCATAGCATTTTCTGCAAGCAGTATTCTCCCCATAATAACCTCGTCCTATCGCTTTTTTCGTTTCTATCCCTTTTTCTGCTCTTTGAATCTTCCTCTCTAACAAATTTTAAAGTTACTTTTTTAAAGTATTCTTCTTTTTTATTCTAATCGAAAAAAATAAAAAAATCTACTCTTTATTTTATAAAATATTTTTTATAAATTATTCCAAAAAAATCATGTTTTTTTAATTCCTTTTTCATTATACTTATCTTGTTATCTTTTATACTTTGATAAAAACAAAGATAACTACATCTAAAATTTATTCCAATTCATATTTTACTTTTCATATAAAAAGATCCGTTTCTAAAAAGATACGGATCTTTTTATTATCTTAAAAATGCATAATTATAAATATTTTCTTTTTTCCTTACATCTATAATTTATTTAATTTAAAGTAATTTTTTCTTATTTTTCTTTTATCTATTAATTTTTATATATTTATATGTATATATATTCTTTTTATTTAGCATAACCTATAATTAATTTAAATTTCTATTCAAAAACTTTATTTAAACAATTTACATTAATAAAAATTTTTTTGATTTTAACAAGTCCTATAGCAACTATATGTTGTTTTATGTTACAGTTTAATATTATCCTTCTACTCTGATTCACTTATTACATAACCTTGTATCAGATAGAAGGAAATAGGTGAAAAAGAGAATTTATTCACCTATCTAAATATTTTACATAGAAAGGATGAAGGTTATGTCAAAAAGAGGAGAAAACATATACAAAAGAAAGGATGGGCGCTGGGAAGGGCGATTTATCACAGGGCGAACGGAAAATGGAAAAATTATTTATAAATCCGTATATGCAAAGTCTTATACAGAAGTTAAGATTTTGCTTCAAGAAAAACGAGTTGAATTTCAAGAAAAGCTGCACAAAAAAGAATTAGAAACAACCATAAAAGAAACCTCTCTTACCAATTTTCTTGCAGAATGGCTTGAAAGTATTCGTCCAAAAATTAAGGAAAGTTCTTATATTAAGTACAACAGTATGATCAAACATTATATTATTCCAAATATTGGAGAAAAAAAACTTTCTCAAATTTCCTATTCTACATTAGAGGATTTTACAAACCAATTACTTTTAGAAGGCGGTTATCACAACTCGGTGCTTTCTTCTAAAACAGTAAATGATACACTTATGCTTCTAAAAAGTGCTTTTCGTTATGCAACAAATAAATATGGTATTATTCTTTGTGATTTTAACCAAATCTCTTATCCAAGAACGGAAAAGCAAATTCGGGTATTTAACCAGAAAGAACATGAACAATTAATATCCTATCTTTACTCACATAACAGTTTCCGAAATCTTGGTATTCTTCTTGCTCTGTTTACTGGTATTCGTGTTGGTGAATTGTGTGCCTTAACTTGGGAAAATATTCATCTTGATTCAGGAATTATTACTATTTGTCAAACAATGCAGCGAGTGGAAAATACCGAGTTTAAAAATCGACGAACTGATATGAAAACCCGTGTGATTATTACCTCACCAAAAAGTCACTCCTCGATTCGGGAAATTCCTCTTCCTGCTTTTTTAATCGATCTATTAAAAAAAACGCCTCATTCTGAGCGTGGTTACTTTTTATCTAATTCGGAAAGTTCCTTTATTGAACCAAGAAATTTACAGACACATTTTAAAACCGTTTTAAAATGTGCTGGAATTGATAATGCCAACTTTCATGCATTACGTCATACCTTTGCAACAAGATGCGTAGAATTAGGATTTGATATTAAAAGTCTTAGTGAAGTACTTGGACATGCCAATGTAAATATTACCTTAAATAAGTATGTACATCCTTCTATGGAATTAAAAAGAGATAATATGGAAAAATTATCCCAATTATTTTAAAACAGTAAAAAATTATTCGTTTCACTTATCCATATCGATAAATTACAAGAAGAATAAAAAGGAAAAAGAATCATAAATTATCTTAAAAATAACTGATTAGAAAAATAACTGACAATATAAAGAGCTTTTATAAACTTCTCTATATTGTCAGTGTATAAATTGTCATAAAATCTTTCTTCAAAATTTTTTATATTTCCCAGATGACCTATTTCCCCCTCTTGACAATCCCCTTATTTTATACTACTCTCTATATATCATAAATTAGCCTACACTATAAAAAATAATAAATGATATAAGCTTTATAGAATAGAACATATATTAGAATTATTTCTACTGTTTAACCAAAAGGAGGAAAAAATGACTAAAACAAAGAAAAGTCATATTGAAACAATTACACTAGAGCCTGTTCCAGACAATGAGAAAAAAAGCTGGCCCTCTATCGCTTTTATCTGGGCAGGAAATGTTATTTGTGTACCCGCATTAATGGTAGGTTCTATGGTATCTGAGGGATTAAATTTTAAAAATTCCATTCTTGCCATGTTTATTGGTTATGGTATCGTTGTCGCATTGATGATGTTGATTGCAGCACAGTCTGCCCAAACAGGACGACCAACCACGGTTGCTGTTTCTAGAGCCCTAGGAGATCGAGGTTCTCAGCTTAGTCTCTCTCTTATCATTGCAATATCTATGATTGGTTGGTATGGTTATCAAACAATTGTATGTGCTTCTTCTTTCTGTACACTGCTACAATCTAGTTTTGGTATCACTTTCCCTGAATGGCTTTCTTGTATTATCTGGGGTACTTTAATGTTAATTACCGCATTTTATGGCATTGGTCTAACCAAAGTACTCAATATGATTAGTGTCCCATTGTTATTTGTTTTTTTAATTTATGGTGTTTCTATTGCACTAGGTGATAATGGTGCTGCTGTACTATCTGCTTATCAGCCTTCTAATGATAATGGCATGATAATAGGTATCACACTTTCTGTTGGTGGTTTTATTTCTGGTGCTGCAACCTGTGGCGACTATAACCGTTATAGTAAAGATGGTAAAAGTGCTGCTCTTTCCTGTTTATTTGGTGTAATTCCAGCAGGAGTAGGAGCATTGGCATGTGGTGCAATTCTTTCAATCTGTTCTGGTGACTCTGATATTACAGTAATGTTCGCAAATGTAGGACTGCCTGTTGCAGGTATGTTGGTTCTGATTCTAGCCACTTGGACAACCAATGTAGGAAATGCTTACTCTGCTGGTATTGCTGTTGTCAATATTTTTAAGATGAAAGATGACAAAAGAGCCATTGTTACTGCAGTTTGCAGTATTATTGGAATCTTGCTTTCTTTGGGTGGTATTGTTTACTATTTTGTAGACTTTCTATCGATCCTTAGCTATCTAATTACTCCAATCTGTGCTGTTCTTATTGCAGATTACTGGATTATAGGTCGTGGAAAAAGTGAAGGTTGGAAACCATTTCCAGGTGTCAACTGGCTAGGCATTTTTGCATGGCTGTGTGGAGCATTAACCACATACTTTGATAAATTCTTTATTCCAGAGTTAGTAGGTATCGCTGTAACCATTATTATTTATTGTATTCTATGTATCATAGTAAAAAATCCAAAATACAATCCATTTGCAAAGGAGAGATAAAAATGAGTCAAACGTATGAAGCTGCAAAGCTCTCGATTACATCTTGCATGGGTGTAAAACCAGGCGAAAGGTTTCTAATCCTTACTGATGTAGAACAACTTGATTTAGCAAAAGAATTTCTAAAAGCAGGTAACGATTTAGGCATTGAGACTGTTATGGTCTGTGGTCCGGTACATCACTCTGGAGAAATGCCAGAAATATCGAAAGCAGCTCTTAGTCAGGCGGATGTCTGTATGATGATTACCACAGGTTCTTTTACTCATACTACAGGAAGAGCAGAAGCAACCAAAAGAGGGTGCCGAATTGCCTCTATGCCAGGCATTACCGAAGAAATTGTGCAAAACACATTGGGTGCCAATTACAATGAAATCGAACGCATTGGAACACTTTTAGCTGACAAACTAACAAAAGCAAAAAAAATACATATTACAACGGAAGCTGGTACAGACTTAACCCTTTCTTGTGATGGTAGACAAGGAATTGCGGACACTGGAAAACTAACCAAAAAAGGAGCCTTTGGCAACCTTCCTGCTGGTGAAGCAATGGTTGCTCCAATAGAAACAAAAGGAAATGGCATATTAGTTGTAGATGGTGTGATTGCAGACTTTAAAGTAATGGAAACTCCACTTACTATCACCTTTGAAAATGGCAGGATTATAAAAACAGAAGGCCCCGACGCAAAAGCATTTGACGAATTTCTAGACCAATTTCAAGATACAGCAAAACATGTCTGTGAATTTGGTATTGGCACAAATCCAACCTGCAAGATTATTGGAAATGGTCTAGTGGATGAGAAAGTATTTGGTACAATCCACGTTGCTTGTGGAAATAACCTATTTATGGGTGGACAGCAAGACTGTGATATGCACTATGATATGATTATTTATGCGCCCACTGTCTGGCTTGATGATACATGCATTATAGAAAAGGGAAAACATATCTATTTATAAAATATATCATTTGATATGGAAAGAATGAGAGGAAAAAAAATGGCAAGAGAATTAAAACGTACAGAATTGACAAATATTGTTTATGGTTCCAGCTTTTACGGCGGAGGCGGCGGTGGTTCCAGTGAAGAAGGGCTTGCACTAATTGAAGCCATCTATAAAGAAGATCCAAATGCGTCAATTCAAATGATCGATATCTTAGAGATGGAAAAAGATCCAAATATAGTTTCTACTATGATCGCCGCATTAGGTTCACCTGTAGCAACAAAAGGAAAAACCTTCCAAGAGGAAGCTGTCAATGCAGTAAAAGGTATGCAAGAGGAAGCCAGATTCAAAGGAAAAGAGTTGCGCTATGTCTATTCTGGAGAAATGGGAGGCGGCAATACCATGCTCCCATTATATGCCGCATGGAAATGTGGTCTTCCAATTATTGATACAGATGGAAATGGACGTGCTGTTCCTGAACTAAATACAGGTCTATTACCAGTACATGGTATTCCAACTAGTCCTGTTATTTTAGCAAGTGAAGCTGGGGATACGATTGTAGCTCGAACGGAAGATCCAATGGACTGTGTTGCTTGCGAAAAAATTGCAAGATATATGTGTCAAGCATTTGATCAAGGTATTGGTTTTGCAGCTTGGATGATGAATCAAGAACAACATCTACAGGCATCTGCTTTAGGTCAGATTACACTAGCAATCGAAGTAGGTGATATTCTAAGAACTACTCCAACAAAAGACGCCTTGAAAAAACTCCAAAGCTACTTTGACCAAAAGAAAATTCCATTTAAACCAATTGTTGAATATGGTACCATTATTGATATTAAAATTACATCGGAAGGCGGATTTGATACAGGAATCACCACAATCCGTACTGAAAATGACAAACTTATTAAAGTGATATTCCAAAACGAAAATCTTTTTGTTGAAACAGCAGAAAAAACGATTGTCACTGTTCCAAGTATTATCTCTACATTGGATTTAAGTGACGAAAAAATGGCTGTCCCTGTTTCAAACAGTGAAACTTTCATTGGACAAAAAATTGCTCTAACAGAAACAAAAGCCAATGACCGTTGGTATGATTTACCAGAATGTTATAACTGCTGGAATGAAGTTATGGTCAGCGCAGGTTATAGAATCGTAAAACCAGAAGTAAAATTTTGGTAAATAAAATATACAAAACCAAATTTTATTATTTCTCTCTAAGAAAGGAATTCAATACTATGAAAAAATTAATTGCAATTGGGGAAGCACTCATTGACTTTGCCCCATCTCAGCTTGGCAAAAAAATCAAAGAAGTAGAAAGTTTCTCACCAAAAACAGGGGGTGCACCTGCCAATGTATGTGGTGCTTTTACTCGTCTTGGCGGAACCTCAGAGATGATTACACAACTAGGAAATGATCCATTTGGTGATAAAATCTTAGATGATTTTCGTTCTCACAATATCGGATGCAACTATATTCTTCGCACCGATAAAGCAAATACTTCCCTTGCCTTTGTCTCACTTGCATCAGATGGCAACCGAGAATTTTCTTTTTATCGTAATCCAGGAGCTGATATGCTATTATCTGAAGATGAAATTCAAAAAGAATGGTTTCAAGATTGTGGCGTTTTACATTTTTGTTCTGTTTCTTTAGGTGATTTTCCTATGAAAGAAGCTCATAAAAAAGCGATACTCTCTGCAAAAGAACAAGGAGCTTTGATTAGTTTTGATCCAAATATTCGCCTTGCCCTTTGGAAAAGTCCAGAGGATTTAAAAGCAGCTATCTTGGAATTTCTTCCTTATGCCGATATTCTTAAAATCTCTGATGAGGAACTTGCATTTATCACAGGAGAAACTGATATCGAAAAAGCAAAAGATATGTTACTTTCCCACAGCCGTCTGCTAATCTATACTACAGGAAGCAGCGGTGCTCAAGCCTATACAAAAACTATCTCTTGTCAAGCAGAAGGCAAAAAAGTTTCTGCTATCGATACTACAGGCGCAGGAGATGGATTTATTGGTTCTTTCCTCTACCAATTATGTGCAAGTGAAAAAGAAATAGAAGCACTTTCTGCAAAAGAGCTTCAAGAATATTTAAAATTTTCCAATACATTCTGCGCATTAAGTGTACAAAAGCATGGAGCGATTGATTCCTATCCAACAAAAGAAGAAGTACTTCAATTTCTAAAAAAATAGGGGTATACATCTATATCAAAAATTATAACAAAATGGAGGATTTTTATGAAAATCTATCAAATTACTGATTCAAAATTCCGTAAATATGGACGTATCTTAAAAAATGTAGATACACATGCTCTTTTACATGAGATGGAACATACTCCGCTTCCAGAAGATGTTATCTATATTCCTTCTGACAGCAAACTTGAAGCGCTTCCTGTTTACCAGCAATTCCAAAATGAAGTATATGGCGAATTGCCAATTCAAATTGGATACTGTAATGGAAATAATTATTTTTTAAATGCCGTGGAATATCATCGTTCTTCTGAAATCAATGTCGCACAAAAAGACTTAATTTTACTACTTGGCTGTCAGCAGGATATCCTAGATGATTTTACATATGATACCTCTAAAATAGAAGCTTTTCTTCTGCCAGCAAATACCGCAGTAGAAATCTATGCTACTACACTGCACTATGCGCCATGCAATGCAAATCCAGAGGGATTCCGCTGTGTTGTTGTACTTCCAAAAGATACAAACTTAGCATTAGATACTTCACATAAAAAAGAAGGAGAAGAGAAACTTCTTACTGCCAAAAACAAATGGTTAATTGCACATAAAGACTCTGGATTAGAAGGGCAAGCTTTTCTTGGGCTTGTTGGCGAAAATATCTGTGTAAAATAATTTAACAAAAAAGTGGCATCCTTGCAAAGTATGGTTTCCTACCAGCAAAGATGCCCTTTTTATTTGGATTTTTTGCCAACAACTAAAATTTTATTTTAATTCCGGCCAAAATTCCTTATTTGCAATAATCATATCATCTAAAATAGCCTTAGCTACTGTAGCAGAAGGTACTGTCTTATTCATGGTAAACGCCTTCCAAACCTTTTCATAAGAACCTTCAATTCCTCCCTGAATAATTAACTTTTCAGAAGCAAGCTGCTGTTCCATCAATCCCTTATAGAAATCTCCAATCTTTCCCTGTCGAATTACTTCAGGGCCATTCTTTCCAATATAAGCAGGAACTTCTACCATAGCATCTCCAGCAATATTTTCAATTGCACCCTTATTCTCCACAATCACAATAAATTTTTTCTTTGTATCATTTTTCAATGCACTTGCCAGATCTGCAATATAATTTCCATGTGCTCCATGATAAAATGCTTTTGCAGTTACTTCACCAGTTGCAATATAATGATCAATTCCTTCAAATAAATCCTTTTCTCTTGTTTCCATTACCTCATTTGCCCGTGTATGATTTGGATCAGATTCTTCCACTACATCCTTTGACAACAGATAATACTGAAGGTAGGTATTTGGTAAATATTCTGGATTTAACTTTAATACTTTATAAACATTATTCCAAGTATGAATCCAAGAAGAATTCAGATGTCGTTCTCCAACTGCCTCATGTTCTCTTAATTTCTCAATTACATCTGGTGGAAGCAATGTTTTCTTTTCCATTACATAATCAAAAATTTCCTTTTTTAAATCCCTTCCCTGATAAGTCAGTTCTGTAAACCATCCAAAGTGATTTAATCCAAAATAGTTAAAATCAAAATCTGTAAACTGAGGAACATTTAAACATCTTCCTACCATCTCCATAATTGCAATTGGCATATCACAGATATTAATTACTCTAGCATTTGGACGCAACACACGACAAGCTTCGGAAACAACTGCTGCTGGATTAGAATAATTTAAAATCCAATAATCTTTTGCTGCATATTTTTCTACATCATCAATAACTTTCATCATTGGATACATGGTTCTCAGTCCATATGCCAAACCACCACATCCACAAGTTTCCTGTCCAACACAACCATGCCGAAGCGGAATCTTTTCATCCTGTTCTCTCATTGCATATTTTCCTACACGCATTTGAGCAAAGATAAAATTTGAATCCTTATAAGCAGTTTCCTCATCCGTTGTTACAGTAAGCTGAATTGGAGACTTCATATCTTTTAAAATCCAGTCTACTACAAGGCTTACCTTATATTGACGATCTTTATCAATATCAAATAACCTTACTTCATCAACTCCTAGTTCTTCCCTTCTAAGTGCAATTGACTTCACAATACCTGGTGTAAATGTACTTCCGCCCCCAACAATTGTAATAATCATAATTTTTTATCCTCCTTTTCAAATATAAGTTTTCTATTTTTTACATCTTTTCTAATGCGTCTTCTACTTCTCCACGCACAGCAGCTACCTGCATTCCAAATATAATCTGAATATCCTTTCCTTTTCGTTTAATCCCACTATTTTTTACTCGATTAATGATATCCTCTTGAATTAAATTCTCATCCTTTACCGTTACCCGAAGTCTGGTAAAACAATTATCCACAGTTTCAATATTTGCCTTTCCGCCAAGTCCCTGAATAATTGTTATTGCATCAGCATTTTTTTCCTCTGCACTTTTTTTCTCTGTACTTTTTTGAGCTGGAGCTGCCTTTATTGGAGCTGCTGCTTCTGCTGCTACTTCTTCCTCACGTCCAGGTGTCTTTAAATCCAATTTTTTAATCATAAATACAAATAAGAAATAATAGATAACCGCTACGGCTGCTCCCAAAACAAACAGCATCGGCCAGTTTGTCTTTTCTATTCCTAAAACAAAATTGGAAATTAAAATATTTACAATACCACCACTTGTAGATGCTGGAATATGTAATACCTTTAATAATACTAAGCTGGCACCACTAATAAGAGAATGAACGAAAAATAAAATTGGTGCAGCAAATACAAAAATAAAATCAATTGGTTCTGTAATACAAGAAAGCACAGCCGCTACCATAAGAGGAACTAACATTGCTTTTGTTTTCTCTCGATTCTTTTTATAAGCAGTTGTAATAAAAGCAAGACAAATACCCATATATGGGAATAAATTATTAAAAGAATAACTGTTATAATAAGTAGAATCGGAAAACATCACATCTGGCATATTCATCTCTGCCACACGAATTGGATAGGCACCAGCAATTACTTGTTCTCCTAATACCAAGGTTCCTCCCACATCTGTAAACTGGAATGGTGCATAAATAAGATGATGTAACCCTGTAGGAACTAAAAGTTTATTTAATACACCATAAAGATATAGACCAATATTTCCGCTTTGATTAATCAAATTAGTAAGTGCTGCTATTCCAGTTTGAACAACAGGCCATACAAACGCTACGATAAATCCCATTCCAAGAGATACTAAAATCATCAGTAAAAATGGAAATCTTACGCCAGAAAACATAGAAAAATACCCTTTAAACTGTTTTCCACCAAATTTATTAAAAATTCCGCCTGTCAAACAACCTAAAATAATTCCGCCAAATACACCCATATCTAGCACTTGAATTCCCATTACATTTGCTTGACCTGTTCCATATAATCCTAACATACCAGGTTCAGCAATTTTATTAAAAAACTCTAGTGTAATATGATTGGCATTTAAAAACATAAAATAAGACATTAATGCAATTAAAGCGGCATGTCCTTTATCTCTTTTTGCCAAAGCTCCTGCTATTCCCACACAGAATATAATACTTAAATTATTGATTAAAAACATCAACGAATCATAGATTAACTTTCCTATTAGCTGAAATGGCGCTGCCTGCAAAAAAGTAATCTTAGAAGAAATCGATGTATTTGTCATTAAAATACCTAAAATCAAAATCGTACCTGCCACAGAAAGATACATCAGTGGCTGTACAATTGATTTTGAAAATCGTTCCAATGTACTTTTTATTTTGTCCTTCATAATTGGTCTCCTTTATTATTTATTGGAAAATATAATAATAACATGATAAGCCAAATATCCTTTTTCTGCTTCTGTAATCTTCTTACTATAAGTGTTTTCAATATAGTTTGCTATCTGATCCACACAATCAAATTCCTTTGGATACTCGTTACGTCCTAATACATCTAGAAAACTATCCTCAAACTGTTCCTCTTGCTCACTTAGTACCCTTTTTGAAAAAAATTGTAGATGACGTACAAACCGATCATACTGCAACGAACTCTTATCTACCTCTACTCCCATCCGATCCTGTGTAATCTGAAGAATATCCCGAATCATTTGAATACTATTAATCAAAATATCGGAACGTTGTTTCATTGAAGCATTCACAATATGGAGTGTAATAAACCCCATCTCCTCTTCTGAAATCCAAATATCCATATGATTATGAATAATCTGTGCTGCTTTCCGTGATAATGCAAACTCCTTTTTATAAAACTGCTTAATTTCCAATAAAAGCGGATTTTCGCATACAATATGATTCTTTTCTCGTTCCAAAGACATACTAATATGATCTGTTAAAGTAATATAGATATTTTCATTAATCTCAAGAGTTGACTCTGTTCGAAGCATCTCTACAATTTCCTCTGCAATTGTCAAATAAATAGACGGAATTTCTCGAATCAATTTTTCTAATCGATTTAACACATTTTTATCTTTTAAAGTAAAAATTTTCTCTATCTTTTCGTTGTCTAGCATATCACCAGCTTTTCTTTGAAAAGCTAATCCTCTGCCGATTACAATCATTTCCTCTTCACTTTCGTCACTCTTGACCATCACAACATTATTATTGTAAATTCTTTTAATCTGCATAACAGGGAATTTCCCCTTTCCATTCCAATTACAGCCACAGCAATTTTTCTTGTGGCGCTATCGTTCCGGACTCTCTCTTTTTAATCTCGCCTAATTCTTCACTCTCTGGCAACACCACCATAGTTGTTGCCTCATAACCTTTTGCACGAATCTTCTCTATATCGAATGTAATCAATAACTGTCCTTTTTCCACACGATCTTCCTGTTTTACATGTGGTGTAAATCCATTTCCTTCTAACTCTACTGTGTCAATTCCAATATGAAGCATTACACCAATCCCATTATCTCCGACAATCGCAATTGCATGTCCAGTTGGAAACAACGCCTGTACTACTCCACTTAATGGTGCATATAATTTTCCCTCAGAAGGTAAAATTGCAATCCCATCTCCCATTGACTTTTCTGCAAATGCTGCATCATTTACCGTTTCAAGTGGAATTACTTCCCCTGCTAACGGACTAAATATTACCTTTTCATTTTCCTTGTTTCCTTTTGATTTTTCCCGAAAATGCGAAAAAATACCCATTCTTTTTTCCTCCTTCTTTTCCTACTTTGAAATTGGAAGCACTCTGTTTTTCCAATATAAAAAAACAGACCTAACCAAATCTCTAATTAATGCAAAAATAGTACACTAATTGAAAGATTTTGGTTAAGCCTGCCGAAACAGTAGCATTCCTCATTTCTTTACTATATAAATTATAGCTAAATTTTATATTTTTGTCAACAAATTTTTCAGAAAATCTTACAAAATACTGATTAATTAAATTCGAATCTGTGTCCATTTTCCGGATCGAAATCGCCAAGAAGTCAATATTAGCCGAGAGACTTGATCACAAATTACCCCCATCCATATCCCAATTATTCCAAAACCAAAAAAATAAGCAAATAGATACGAAGTAGCAGGCCGAATTACAGTAATACAAATTGTAGAAGCAACTGTTGTAAATCGTACATCTCCAGCTCCCCGAAGGCACCCCATATAAATTACTTGTGCAATCTGCATTAATACAATTAACACCATTGCTTCCATAATTTGTGCTCCAAGTGCAATTAACTTTGGATCTGTAAAATATAATCCAAAGAACCATCTTCCAAAAAGCAGATACAAAACAGAAAGTACAACGGAAATTACATTACCAATCCGTTGACAGATTGTACCATATCGTTTTGCAAGTTCTGGGGCTTTTTGCCCTAAACTCTGTCCAATTAAAGTAACTGCTGCTGTCTGCATCCCATCTCCAAAAGAAAAAGACAATGACATCACATTCATGCCAACTTGATGAACTGCAAAAGCTTCTGTTCCAAGTCTTGCTGCCATTACAGAAACCATCATAAATCCAATTCGAATAAAAACCTGTTCAACAAATGTATTTGAAGCTATCCCATACAGCTCCAAACCATATTTCTTTTTTGGCTGTATCTGTTTTTCTTTTATATAAGGCAAACTTACAAAACCATCTTTTTTCAATAAAGAAACTATACTCATCGCACAAGCAACTATTGTTCCTAATACAGTAGCAATCGCTGCACCAGCAATTCCAAGAGCTGGAAAACCAAAATGTCCCTCAATTAAAAGATAATTAAAAATAATATTAATCACATTGGAAGTAACATTTGTTTTCATTGCAATCTTTGTATTGCCAGAACCACGCAATGCGGCATTAAGTACCAAAGAGATTACATTAAATATCATACCTCCCATAATAATCCGAAAATATAGTACCGCACTACTATGGGTATCCACCTCCGATCCAGCAAGGCGAATAATTGGTTCTGCAAATAGATTACAAACAGTACTAACAAAAGCTGCTGCAAGAATAACCCAACAAAATGCGGTAACTAAAATTCCATTCGCATCTTCTTGTTTCTTTTCTCCCTTTCGTCTGGCTACTAATGCTGACACTGCCATATTGGTAGCAATAAAAATTGCCAGTCCTAAAAACTTTGGTTGTGTTGTTAAACCAACTGCTGCTACTGCATAAGTTCCTAGCCGGCTTACCATAATAGAATCTACAATTCCAACAAATGCAACAAAAAAAGATTCCAGTACTGCTGGCCACGCTACTTGGAATGCTTTTTGAATCATACTTTGATTTTGATTCCTTCTTTCTTCTTCTCGATCGTTCAAATTTCTTCCTTCTTTCGTTTTCTTTCTTCTTTAAGGTTACGCTTTCCAATCCTTTCTGTCAAGAAAATTTTTCTAGATGGATTTTTTCTTATTCATATCCTTTCTTATTATCCATATAATATAGTAAAAATCTACCTTTACGAAATGGATCTTCTATGATATGATACTCTTGCCAAACGTATATTCTAACAAAGGAGGACCCAAACTATGATGGGAAAAACACATCGAGCTGGTGCTGTACTTTTAGCATTTCCTATGCTATTTCCAGTTTTCAAATTAACAAATGCCTCACCTACTGATGCTGCTGCTATTAGCTTATTCTTAGCAGGTAGTTTTCTTACTTCAAGACTGCCAGATGTAGATCAAACTTATAGTGGTGTTGGTAGAAAACTTTGGATTGTTTCTTGGATTATTGCAGTATTTCATGCATTTTTCCAATTTATCTATGTTTTAACTATGCAAAAATTAAAATGGCTTAAGCGGCTTACAAAAGCCTCTGGACATAGAGGAATCAGTCATACTCTCTTTATTTGGGTTCTATTTTGTCTTGTATTAACAGGAATTTATCGCATCTTGGCTAATCAACTACCACTTTCTGATTTACATACTCAATGGTTACAAATCTTTTTTATTGGAATGGGATTTGGTTATTTGACACATCTAATATTGGATTATTTTTCTGGCAGTTTAAGACCATTTGAACCATTTTCCAGTAAAAAATGTGGGACAAGAGTTATTCCAACAAACAGTAAAAGAGAAAATATGCTTCGCAATCTATTTTTTCTAGCTGATATTTTGCTCTTTATAAAAACATATGATTTCTTGTTTCCAATTTTTTCTTATATAAAAGCTTTTTCTAGTCAACTTATTCCATAAAAAATAGTTTATTAGAAGAATTTTATGTTAAAATCTAAATTTTAAAGGTGATACTCCCTTGTTGTATAGCGTATCACCTTTAAAACTTATTTTATCCTACTTCTTCTCAATCTTTTGTATCTTGATTATGCTTTTCTTTTTTTCGTTTCTTTTTCCATCTTCTTCGAGCGAATACTCCTAACCCTCCAATTATAAAAACTCCTCCTAAAATTCCTATTATTATTTTTTGCCTATAATCCACTCCAATAAAACAAATATCTGCTGTATTTCCATTCATTTCAAATATAAGATAACTTCCAGATTCCACATAATCCATTTTTGTCCAATTCCCATCTTCCATCTTCCAAAGCTGAATATTATTTACATTTTCTGGTTTTGCTATATGGGCAATATAATTTTCTTTATCTTTTTTCGAATTATGAACCGTAATATGCCATCCAGAAAGTAAGGTCTCTCTCTCCTTCAAATCTATCTCTATTTCTTCTTTTTTATCTTGAATGGTTACATTTGCCTGTTCATCAAATAACCCTTCCAGCAAAAGTACTGCCATTTTTCCATTTTCTACTTTTGTTTCACTTGAAATAACCGTCTGTTCTTTTGTATAAACTGCTTCTATCACCTCATTAAATTCCATATTTTGATAATCAAACTCTTCCCAATTTGCATAATATCCTTCTTTCTTAGGAACCTCTGGAATGGAATCTTTTGAAACAGAATCTCCATAATGAAACGGTATCTCAGCTACTACTTTATCATCTGCTATAAATGTTAAGCAAAATTCTGTAAATTCTTTTGGAAATCCTTCTGTTTCTACCATTTCTTCATAATGAACAGGCATAGCCATTTTAGAATAGCTAATTCGATCAATCCCATCTAAATCTCCAAAAACAAAATAATTTTCATATAATTCGCTATTTTTAGCAATTTCTCCAGCGATTGCACCATAACATTCTGTTGCATCTTCAATTCGTATCAATGTATAACAATGATTTAGATCATAGGCACTTCCAGCAACTCCTCCAACATACTGACTTCCTTTTAATTGGCAACGTACATAAGAATTTTCAATTAATGCCTTCGAACTGCCTGCAATTCCTCCGATATATTTCCCTCCTTCGCTACTTACCGTTCCATAAGACTGACAATTTCGTGCAGTTCCTAACTCCATCTTTCCAACAATTCCACCTGCATAATCCTTTTTGGCTAGAATCGTTCCATAATTGATAGAATCTGATAAAACTGTACTTGTTTTATATTGAAAACGAAAAGAACTCGTTCCTTGTATATGAATATCTTCTTCTGGATCGAAATCATATTCAATAGCCATATTTCCTGCAATTCCACCCACTGCAATATCTGCTTCTACTGTACCATAGTTAAAAGAACCTTTTAATTTTCCCTGTAAAATTTGTTCTGTTTCCTCATAAGTTGCCTCTTCAAAAATCCGAATTCCATTTTCATCCGTTTCTTCTTCCTGTTGATCTTTCTGTTGTCTCTTTAAAGCATCTAACAAAATATCTTCTATATTTGAAATACAATTATGAATTCTGCGAATATCATTTGTAATCTGATTGCTGTTTGTATTGACATCCGAATTTAAAGTTTTTAATACATCTAAACTTCTGCCACACAAATCTGAAATAGAATCTAGCAGTGACTGATAACTAGAATCTAATTTAGGGAAACTTACTGCCTGCTCTCCTTCTAATGCATCAATTACTGCATCTGCTTTATCAAATGCATCCGAAAGATCCATAGATGCCTGTTTCATATCATCTAATGCACTCTCTATGCCCTGTTCTATTATCTCTTGTGAATCTGCCATACTTCTTAGATATGGCCTTAAATTCTCTATTTCAGCAAAAGCCTGATTCAATGCATGAGAAGCATATTGAAGCTGATTTCCCATATCTGTCAAATTCGCTTCTAAGTTTTTTAACTCTTCCTCTGTAAAATAACGCAATAAAAAAGATCGTAGAGCACCACTTGCTGCTGATTCTAACTCTTTACTAATACTTTCTAATTCCTCCTGATTTGGCAATGAAACAGTCTCTAATTCCCTTTCTTCAAGAGGAGGTATGCTTGCTGTTTCTTCTACTTCTGATGTAGTAGTAGAAATCTCCTCTTGAATCTTTTCCTGTAAAATGTTTTGCACATTCCTTGCATCTTTTATTGCAGTAGAAAGATGTGCATTTGCACTGGACAATTCCTCTATTGCTTCCTGCAAATATGACACTACGATGCGTCCATCATCCGAAACTCCATCTATATTTTCCACAACCGTTTGCATCTCTTCCAATGCATTTGTTAGAGAATTTGATGCACTTTGCATAGCATCCAATACACTATGGGTTCGATTTAATGCCAAATCCATTCGCTCTGTTATATCATTTGCAGAATCTGTCAATCCATTTGCATAGTCGACTGTTTGATTGGATAAATCTGTAAAATTTATTCGTATAGTATCGAATAAACCCAACACTTGATCTAGATGTCCTCTTACATTTCCAGAGGAAAGATCCACATCATTCATTAATTGATTCATTGCAATATCCATCTCATCAAATGCAGCTTCCAATTTCTGTACGATATCCTCTGTATATTGAAGTAATAGATATGGCTCCATCTGTCCAACAATTCCTGCAACATCCTTTCTTCCATGAATTGTTCCATAATTAGAACAGTTTTCAATATAGCCTGACTGTCTTCCAACAATTCCTCCGATATTATAGCCAACATGAGGATAGCCAATTTTTCCTCGATTCATACTATCTGTAATCGTTCCAGAAGAAAATCCTGCAATTCCACCAGTATCTGTATTTACTGAAATATTTTCTGTAGAATTTAACTGTTCCAAATTTAATTCATCCAATCCCAATGTCACTTCTTCTACCGAAGTATTAATACTAGCATAATTGGTACATCTTGTAATTACACCAAGATTTTTTCCTGCAATTCCTCCAGTATAATGTTCTCCTGCTATACTTCCCCTTACAATACAGCGTTCAATGATTCCTGTTCCTTCATTTATCCCTGCAATTCCTCCAATTGTATTTTTTCCATTTGCACTAAGAGTTACAGAACAACCACGTATTGTTCCCTGATTTACTCCAGTTAGCATACCAACATTACTACTGCTGCCATTAAAAGAAACATTTCCAACTAAATTTAGATTTTCTACCTTTCCTTCTTCTTGTATATAGCGAAAAAAACCCTGATTACTTCCTTGATACTCTGTGTGAATCCCAGAAATCATATGTCCATTTCCTTGAAATGTTCCGCCAAATGTTGCAAATCCCTCAAAATCCTCTGTAGACAAATTGAGATCTTCTGTTAATTCAAATCGTTTTTTCTGAGAATAGGTATCTAATCGACATAATTTTGCAACACGAATCAAGTCCTCTACACTACTGATATATACAATACTCTCCTCCTTAGCAAAGACCAATATACTATCTGTCAGCAAAGAACACAAAAGTATAAAAGAAAGCAGGACAGAAAAAATTTGTTTTCCTATTGTTCGTTTTTTATTCATAATTTTCCTCCCCACTTTCTTCTGTATTCTTATGATTCTCTTTTTCTGCTTCTGAAGTGACAGCTTTTGCTGAAATCATTCCATTTACATTTCCTTGTATAATTCCTCGAATATCTGCATCTACAGTGCCAGAAACATATCCTTTTACATGACCGCTTAATACAACACTTCCTGCCAATATCTGCTGATGTTTTAAATTTTTCATTAAAGTAAATGCGGTTGCTTCAATTATCTTATCTCCAAACATCAAAGTTTGAGGTAAGACCAGTAATACTAAAATAATTGAAATAATCGTTCCTCTTCCTAAACAGCTTCCAATTGTAACAATCGCTGGATCAGAAGAAAGTTTACTAATCAAAACACCCGCTGCTGCCAAAATTGTGCCAGAAGTTACAATCGTTGGAAACGCTTGATTTAAGGATTCAATCATTGCCTTATGATATGGCATCTCCTGCTTTAATTCCATATAGCGGCTAGTAATTACAATTGCATAATCAATCGTAGCACCCATCTGAATGGAACTGATAATTAAATATCCTAAAAAATAAATATAATCCCCTCTTAAATATGGAAAGGAAAAATTTAACCAAATACTTCCCTGTATCGTTAAAACTAATAATACTGGAAGGCCAGCAGATTGAAATGTAAACATCAAAATTATCATAACAAACAATGCAGACAAAACGCTTACTAATGTATTATCTCCCTGAAAAGAACTTGACAAATCCGCATCACTTGTTGAATTTCCTACCAATCTAACCTCACTATAATATTCCTCTCCAAGTGCCTGTAATACTTCAATAAAGGCAAACGTTTCTTCCCCTTCCTCTGGGATTCCAAGCGTTAATACAAAACGACTGTATTGTTCTCCTTCTAACTGTAATTTTGCATCATTTAATTGTTGATATAAATCATTAATATCTTCTTCCAATTCCTTCTCTAGTGTTACATATCCCTTTTCTTTCTGATCATATAAAAACAAAAACAGGTCAATAATTGGCACACCATAATTATCTAATCCATTAATAATCTGTCCATAAGACTCCTGATCCATTGCATAAGCACTATAAAGCAACCGTATAACCTCTACATCCATATCAATCAATTCTGCAAACTGTCTTGGTGTCAATTTATCTGTTAAAACATAACCATCCATTGCTTCAATATTTGCAAGCCCTAACACGGAATCCACTTCTTTTAAAGTTTCTAATTGTTCTAATAACTTCCCTTCCTTATCATAATCACCACATGGTACCATCATTGCCATTACATTTTGACTTCCAAATGTATGTTCTACCATCTCTTCTTGTATTTGTCTCTCACTTTTTTTATCTGTTTTTACCAATGTATAACCATATACATAGGCACACTTACTAGAAAAATAATAAGCAAAACACAAAATAACAAGAAATATAGGAGGAATCACATACTTTGTTAATACAGTAAACTTTCCAATCGCTGTTATCCTTGGAACAAAACTCTTATGATGTGTTTTATCTATATACTTACTAAATATCATTAGTAATGCTGGCATTAGTAAAAATACAGAAAGTAGGCTTAATAAAATTGCCTTTACTAAAACTCGGCCCATATCATACCCAATTCCAAACTTCATAAACATCAAAGCAATCATACCTGATATCGTTGTTAAGCTACTTGAAGAAATCTCTGGAATCGCTTTACTAAGAGCTAAAATAACTGCTTCTCTTGCCTGATTTTGTTCTCTCTCTTCCATATAACGATGACAAAGAATAATCGCATAATCAATCGCAAGTGCCAACTGTAGAACAACTGCTATTGAATTTGTAACAAATGAAATTTCTCCCATTAAGTAATTCGTTCCCATATTAAGAAGCGCTGCTGCTCCAAAAGTAATAAGAAGAACTGGAATCTCTGCATATGTCTTAGAAGTAAAAAGCAATACTGCCAAAATAACTACTACTGCAACTAACAAAATTACATTCATTTCTTCTGCTAATTCAGCCGCTGTGTCCACACCTACTTGTGTATTTACATATAAATCATAATCTTGAAATTGCTCTCGAATCTTTTGCATAGCTGCTTTACTAATCTCTGAGTCTACTTCTCCTTTAAAAGTTACATTATAAAGTGCACTTGCTCCTTTATAGTGCTCTCTTGTTTCATCAAATTCTACTCCAGAAACACCTTCAATCGCCTCTAGTTCTTCCACCAAAGCTTCTGCCTGAGTATATGTAATGTGATCGATCATCACTCTAGCTGTTGCATATTCAATAAACTCGGTTTCCATAATATTTAGTCCCTGTCTGGTCTGCGTATCCTCCGGCAAATAAGTTGTAATATCATTATTCACTTGTACCCAATTCATAGACACTACACTAAAAATGATTCCAATTAAAAAGGCCAAAAGAAAGGCCTTTCTTTTATCTACAATAAAACTAGACAACTTTATCATAAAATTATTGTCGTTTGTACTGCTCTCCATAACATGCCTCTTTTCACTATTTCTTTTTGATTATTTTTATATTGAATCCTCCTCCTCCAACGCCTCCTTTATCCTTCTCGCTTTTCTTTTTCTATCCAATTTAATAGAATAACAATGTAACAACGAAATAATTTCTTCAAAAATTTCTTCCTTATCCAGCTTCACCGATCCAACTTCACTCATAACAACAATCTCACAGTGATATTTTCGAAACAGATAAGAAAATAACTCAAATCCTACTCTTGACAGTCTATCCTTATAAGTAACAATCACTCTTTCTACTCTACCATCTGTTACTTCATTTAAGAGCTTAAAAAAATCTCTTCTTTTTTCAAAGCTTATCCCACTTGCAATATCAGAATAGATTCCAGAGATTGGATAACCATTTGAAAAGCAAAATTGTTTTAACATCATAATCTGATTTTCTAAATCCATTTTCTGTTTCAGTGTAGATACTCTTGCATAAAGATATGTTTTTCTTACAATTCCCTTATTAAATATTTTATAGACATCATCATTATTATAATCATATCTTCCATTTGGAAGTGTAATGGTCCTAATTAGACCTGTTTTTACATATCTTGTAAGTGTCTGCCGTGTTATTTTTAATAAATCTAAAACTTCTTTTGATAACATTCTCTTACCTCCATTTTTAAATAAGGATAACACAACTTTTTCCTCAATGCAATATATAATATTAAAATTTTTTAATATTTTTAAACTTATTTAACTAATATGAATAATATTTTTTATCTTTTAACATTTAAAAACATCAACAAATTAATCTGTTGTTTTTCTTCTAATCAAAGCAGGCATGATATTTTTATGAATTAACTCCGTTTGTGGTTTAGGACGGCGCTTTTTTCTTTCATCCATTTGTACCACTAATAACGCCATTGCTTCGTATGCTATTTTATTAATCTGTTGGGCAATTGTACTAATTGGCATAATTGCAGAAACTGCAATAGGAGAATCATCAAAACCAATGATACGATATTCATCGGGCAGCATACCATATTCTCGAAAAATAATATTTAGTATACTATTTGCATAAGTATCATTTGAAAGAAATAATCCTTTTTTTTGATTTGGGTATTTCTTTTTTATATATTCATATACTTCAAACATACATGCATTAATTTCCTCATAAGAATGTCCTAATTCTCTTATAATCAATTCATGTTTTATATTGTACTCCTTACAGATATCTAGAAAGCCTTGAATACGTGCATAAGCAGGAACATCTTTTGAAACCATAGAATTAATATGTAATAAAATATCACAGTTATTTTTAAATAATAAGCTTGTTCCTTGTACAGCACCTATATAATTATCTGTATTTACACTATTTACATATTTATCTTCCCGTTCAATTACAACAATTGGAACATCATAAGAGGCAAGCTCTTTAGAAGAAATTTTATGACTTAAAATAATCATACCCTCGATTTTATAAGCAAGTAATTCACGAATATATTTACGTTCTGTTTCTTCATTACTGTTACTAACAAATACTAAAAATTTATAGCCAAATTTCTCATAAGTATTTAATATTTGATTTAACATTTCTGCATAATAATGTAAATAAAGATTTGGAACAATAACTCCAACAAATTCACTTTTTCCATTTGCAAATACTTTTGCTAGTTTATTTTCCTGATAGTCTAAATCAACTAATGCTTTTGCTATAATTTCTTGATTTTCTAATGTAAGAGAATCTGGATTATTAAAATATCTTGATATCGTTGTTTTCGAAAAATTCGTATATTTTGCAATATCAGCAAATGTTATTTTATTTTTTCCCATGAAAAGTTACCTCCGAAAATAAAAATAGAACCATATTGTACGTCTAGTATAACAATGCAAAATCAAAAAATCAATCTTAAAATAACTAGTTAAGTAACTAATTATTTTCTTATAAAAAGGATTGACATTTGAAGAAAGGAATGGTACTATACAAGTATAAAGTAACCGGTAACTTAACTAATTACTTAACCAGTTATTATATTATCTATTATTTTTAGAGAAAGAGAGAAAACTATGGAAAATAATAAAAATAATCTGTTAGAAAAAGTAAGAAAAATTGAACAAAATGGATTTTCCAAAATTTCTGCCGAAAGCAGACCTGTTTATCATTTATCCTCTCCAATGGGTTGGATGAACGATCCAAACGGATTTTCTGTCTATAAAAAGGATTATCATTTATTTTTTCAGTATCATCCATTTAGCAATGAGTGGGGACCTATGCACTGGGGACATTGCAAAAGCAAGGATTTTATTAAATGGGATTATCTTCCTATCGCAATGGCTCCCGATCAAAGTTATGACGAAGGCGGCTGTTATTCAGGAAGCGCCCTACAAGAAGGAGAAGAACATATCTTATTTTATACAGGTGTAATAGACCATTATCTGGATGATGGTTCACACAATTATAGTCAAGTACAATGTATAGCAAAAGGAGATGGTATAAATTATAAAAAATATCAAGGGAATCCTGTTATCACTGGATTGGATCTTCCACCTGGAAGTAATATAAAAGAATTTCGTGATCCGAAAGTATGGAAGGAAGGAACTACTTATTATCTTATTGCTGGCAATCAAGATGAAGATGGATATGGTCAAGTTCTTCTTTTTCAATCTGACAATTTGAAAAAATGGAATTTTTTAAATGTCTTAGATAAAAGTAATGGAGAATATGGAAAAATGTGGGAATGTCCAGATTTCTTCTCTTTAGAAGACACACAGATTTTATTAGTTTCTCCTCAAAATATGAGAGCGAAAGGATATGAATTTCATAACGGCAATAACTCTATGTTTATATATGGAGATTATAACAATACTACTTATCAATTTAAAAGAAAAAAAATTTTCTCTGCTGATTATGGATTAGATTTTTATGCACCTCAAACTCTTCTTACATCAGATGGCAGAAGAATTATGATTGGTTGGATGCAATCATGGGATGCTAAATTTATGAAAGACTTTTTAAATTGGTCTGGCATGATGACAATACCAAGAGAATTACAAATGAAAAATGAAAAAATTTATCAAAGCCCTGTAAGAGAATTAGAAAATTATCATAAAAACTTAATAAAATATGAACAATGCAAAATAACAGAAGCTGTTACTTTAGAAGGTATAAAAGGTCGTGTTATAGATTTGCAAGTGAAACTCACAGAATTTAATTTTCATCATTTTACAATTCATTTTGCACACAATAAAGAATACGAAATGCTCCTGCAATATAATCACAAAAGGAAATGTTTAACAATAGATAGAACACATTCTAAACTGCTGCGAGACATTGTATGCCGCAGAAAAATGGATATAGAACCAATTTTAGAAGAACAAAAAGAAATTTTAAAACTGCGTTTGTTATTAGATAAACACTCAGTTGAAGTATTTATTAATGATGGTGAAAAAGTAATGACCTCTATCTTTTATATTCCTATGGAAGCGAACGAAATTATTTTTGATACAGATGGCACAGCCAGTATGGATGTTATAAAGTATGATATCTGTATATAAACAATAGATAGGATTCTTTGCAACCTATCTTTATATAAAATAAAAAAGGAGGGTTTTATGGAAATACAATACTTAGGTACTGCAGCAGCAGAAGGACTACCAGCTTTATTTTGTAGCTGTGAAATCTGCCAAAACGCAAGAAATAGAAAAGGAAAGGAGCTTCGTACTAGAACACAGTCCATTTTAGATGGAAAAATTTTAATTGATTTTCCACCCGACAGTTATATACATGCTTTGAACTACTCCTTAAATTTAGGAAAAATTCAACATTTACTAGTTACTCATTCCCATATGGATCATTTTTTCGCTGTTGAACTTATTCATCGACATGAACACTTTGGACACAATGCAACAGGGATATTGCATGTATATGGTAATGAAGCAGTAGAAAAAGCATTTTTTGATGCAGTTCTAATCGATCGATTTAAAATACATCCATTAGACAATTCTGTAAAATTTATTAAATTAGAACCTTTTGCAGATTTTATGGCAGATGACTATCATATTACTCCTATTCCAGCAGATCATGATAAAAGAGAAACTTGTTTTATTTATGCCATTGAAAAAAATGGAAAGCGTATTTTATATGGGCATGATACTGGATTGAATTTAAGCAAGGAAGCAAAAGATTGGATTTTTAATCACAAATTTCATCTTATTTCATTAGACGCAACTATGGGTAAAAATCATTCAGAAGGCTATCATATGGGATTGCCAGATGCTATTGCATTTGCTGCACTATTAGAAGAAAAAGGCTGTCTTTATCCAAATACTGTAAAAATCATCAATCATTTCTCACATAATGGCAATATGAGTCATAGAGAACTAGAAGCATTTGCAGAAGAACATGGAATGGTTGCCGCTTATGATGGTATGAAAATATCTTTATAATCTATTACACAATCACAAATATAAATGAAGGAGGAAAACAATATGGAAGATAAATATGCAAAAGCAGCACAAGAGATTTTAGAATGTATGGGTGGAAAAGATAATATTGCAAGTGCAGCACACTGTGCAACACGTCTTAGGCTTGTTTTAAAAAATGAATCTTTAATTAACAAAGATGCTTTAGATAAGATTGACCTTGTAAAAGGCAATTTCAATAATGGCGGACAATTTCAAATTATTTTAGGAACTGGTATTGTAAACAAAGTTTACGCAGAATTTATCAAAATAGCTAACATTACTGAAATGACAAAAGAGGAACTAAAACAACAAGCTGCCAAAAAGATGAATCCTATACAAAAATTATTAAAAACGCTTGCAGATGTATTTGTTCCTATTTTACCTGCATTGGTTGCTTCTGGTTTATTGATGGGTATTAATAATATATTAACTGCACAGGGAATGTTTGTTGCTGGCAAATCACTTGTAGAAGCCTTTCCAGCAATAAAAGATTTTGCAGAAATGGTAAATCTATTCTCAAATGCTGGATTTACATTTTTACCAGTATTAATTGGATTTTCTGCAGCTAAAATTTTTGGCGCAACCCCTATACTTGGTGCAGTTCTTGGTGCAATTATGATTCATCCCGATCTAATGAATGGTTATAGTTATGGTCAGGCATTATTAGATGGAACTGTACCATATTGGAAAATGTTCGGTCTTTCTATCGCAAAAGTAGGTTATCAAGGAACCGTCCTTCCTGTTATCGCATCTTCATTTTGTTTAGCATTTGTTGAGAAAAAGCTTCGTAAGATTGTCCCAGCAATGTTAGATAATATTGTTACTCCACTTCTATCGGTTTTGATTGCTGGAGCATTAACCTTCTTATTTATTGGTCCTGTTATGAGAGGTGTCGGTGACGCAATGACAAATGCAGTTATGTGGTTGTTCTTTGATTTAGGTGCTGTTGGTGGTTTAATTTATGGCGTTACATATCCATTGTTAGTTATCACAGGAATGCATCATAGTTTAGTAACAGCGGAAACACAAATCCTTGCTAATATTGGAACATTAGGCGGTTCTCCTACATTTGCAGTTGTTGCTGCTGCAAACTGTGCACAAGGTGCTGCTGCATTAGCCGTTATGTTTAAAATGAAACACGATGCAAAAATGAAAAGTTTAGCTTCTGCTTCTGGTATCTCTGCTTTTTTGGGAATTACAGAACCAGCAATATTTGGTGTTAATTTAAAATTAAGATATCCATTTTACGGTTCCTTAATTGGCGGTGGTATTGGAGCTGCTTATGCAACACTTATGGGTGTATTATCTGTTTCACAAGGCCCTTGTGGTATTATTGGGGTTATCTGTATCAGACCAGATTGTATGATGCAGTTTGTTATCTCTATGATTATTGCTACAATCGCTTCCTTTATCGCTACAACACTGTTAGGCACAGTATTAGGAAAGAAAGAAGAGAAAAAAGAAACCATTCCTGTACAGCCAGCAACTATTCCAGAGATAAAAGCCAATACTGAAAATAATGAAAAGATACTTTATGCTCCTATACAAGGAAATATTATTGCAAGGGAAAGTATACCAGATGAAACATTTGCCTCTGGCATGTTGGGAGATGGTGTTGGTGTGGAACCAGAACTAGGAGAAGTGGTAGCTCCTTGTGATGGTGAAATTACTTCCTTAGCAGAAACACTTCATGCAATTGGTATTACTGGAACAAATGGAATGGAAATTTTAATTCATATTGGAATTGATACTGTAAAAATGAATGGAGATGGTTTTAAAGCTTTTGTAAAAGAAGGAGAACATGTAAAATCTGGACAAAAACTTTTGACATTTGATATGACAAAAATCAAAGCTGCTGGATATAGTACAACTTCTGCTGTATTACTGATAAATAGCAGCGATTATCCACATTTTAATATATTAAAAACAGGATCAACAAAACAGATGGAAAAAATAATAACAATAGAAGAAAAATAAGAAACATTAAGAGCCAGACTTTATAAAATCTGGCTCTTTTCTAATTCTATAATTCTTCTCCATTTGTTCGTATCACATTCTGATACCAATAAAAGGATTCTTTTCTCTTTCTTTCTAAATCTCCACTTCCATCATCATGTTTATTTACATAAATAAGTCCATATCGTTTTTTTACTTCGCCAGTAGAAGCACTTACCAAATCTGTACATCCCCAACAAGTATATCCAATTAAATCCACTCCATCGAATATAGCCTCTTTCATCTGTTCAATATGCCGCCTCATATAAGCAATCCGATAGGTGTCATGAATTTCTCCATCCTCAGACACCTGGTCTACTGCACCAAGTCCATTTTCTACAATCATAATCGGTTTTTGATAACGATCATAGATCTGATTTAACACATAACGAAGTCCTTCTGCGTCAATCTGCCATCCCCACTCGGAAGCTTCCAAATATGGATTTTTTAAATTACTAACTCCATTTCCTGCTGTTTTTACTCCCTCTGTTGTTAAACTAACACACATACTAGAATAATAGCTAATCGAAACAAAATCTACCGTTCCTTTTAAAAGAATCTCCTTATCCTCTGGCAGTTCTGAAATTTCAATCCCATTTTCCAAGAAATATCGTCTTGCAAATCCCGGATATTTTCCTCTTACATGTACATCTCCAGCAATTGAATTATGAATCTGTCCAAATTGCTGTGCATAAAGGACATCTTTTGGATGACAAGTATAAGGATAACCATTGTGATAAGCAAGCATACAGCCAACTTTATTTTTTGGATCAATTCTATGTGCCATCTCTACTGCCAATGCACTTGCTACAAGCTGATGATGCATTGCCTGATAGCGAGAGGATTCACACTCATCTTTTTTCTCTAACATTCCAGCACAAAATACAGCTCCAAATGGGACAGTCAACATATTAATTTCATTAAACGTCAGCCAATATTTTACCTTTCCTTTATATCGTTGAAATAGTATTTCGGCAAACCGCAAATAAAAATCAATCAACTTTCGATTTTTCCATCCACCATATTCCAACGATAAATGTAGGGGATTTTCATAATGTGAAATTGTAATCAAAGGTTCTATTTTGTATTTTAACAGCTCATCAATTACCTGATCATAAAAGCGCAAACCTTCTTCATTTGGATTTTCTTCATCTCCCTTTGGAAACACCCTTGACCATGAGATTGACATTCGATAAACACGAAATCCCATTTCTGCAAAAAGTGCAATATCTTCTTTCCAATGATGATAAAAATCAGTTGCTTCATGATTTGGATAAAATTCACTTTCCAAAGGCTCTGGAACAGTTAAACGACGTTCTTTTTCTACACTTCCTCCTGTTAAAATATCAGCAATGGAAGGTCCTCTTCCTCCTTCCTTCCATCCTCCTTCATACTGGTTTGCAGCAGTTGCACCACCCCATAAAAATCCTTCTGGCATACTTTTTTTCATAATTTCACCTCATTTCTATATTATATTTTATACCACCGTTAAAAATTTACTTCCTATTCGCACTTCATTTCCACTCTCTTCCATACAAACTACTTTAATATAGTCATCACTATTCGTAATTACAACTGGTGTAATCAAATTATATCCTTCTGCCCGAATTGCCTCTAAATCAAATTCCAACAAAAGTTCTCCTCTTTTTATGGTATCTCCGCTTTTGACATGAGCTGTAAAATATTTTCCATTTAAGTTCACTGTTTCCAATCCAACATGAATTAAAATTTCTAATCCATCTTCTGATTGCAGCATAATTCCATGCTTTGTATCCATAATCGAAATTACTGTCCCATCTACTGGTGCAGTCACTTTTCCCTCTTTTGGAAAAATCGCTGCACCATCTCCTAATAATTTATCTGCAAATGTTTTATCTGGTACTTCTGTAAGCGATTTTACTGTTCCTGCTACTGGAGATACTACTTCAATTTTTTGTACCAATTTTTTCTTAGAAGTTTCTGTAGCTTTTTCCTCTGTTTTCACCTGATTTTCTGGCGCAGCATCCTCAAATCCTAATATTAAAGTTAAAACAAAAGAAGCTACAAAAGATACAATAATCATAATAATTCCAAATAATAGATTTGTGAATCCTTTTTCTCCAATAAACGCTGGAATTGCCATAATAGAGTTTTGTGCAATATATAGTGATACCTGCAAGATTCCACCTACAATTCCACCAATACCGGCTGCAATTGAAGCTGCAATTACTGGTCGCTTTAACTTTAATGTAACACCATACAAGGCAGGCTCTGTAATTCCCATAATTGCAGAGATACCAGATGCACTAGCAAGCTGTTTCATATTTTTATCTTTTGACTTATAAGCAACTGCTAAGGTCGCTCCTGCCTGTGCTAAATTAGAACATACCTGCGGAACAAATACAATGGTATCATAGCCACCTGTTGCAATTGCATTTAACCCGATTGGTGTCAATGCGTGATGCATACCTGTCATTACAATAAATGGGAAGGTAGCAGCCAATGCACCTACAATAATAAATCCTAGCTTATTTGACAAGAAATCAATAATTGTTGCTAATACATTTCCAATAATACCACCTAATGGTCCTATTACAATTAATGCAATTGGTGCACTAATCAGCATAACCAAGGTAGGATTTAAAATCAATTTTGTCATCTTTGGTGTTACTTTATCTACCCCAATTTCAATATAATGCATAATCCACACCATAAGAATAACTGGAATAACAGAATAAGAATAAGAAAACTTTGTAACTGGCAGAGCAAATAATGTAATTGGAAGTTCAGAAGCAACCATTGCTACAAAATTTGGATGTAAAAACAGTCCTGCCACAAATAGAGCAAGTGATTGATTTACTCGAAAAATCTTCGCTGCATTTGCTGCAATTAAAAACGGCATAAAATAGAATACCACATCTCCAACAAAATTAATTACCTGATAGGTACTGCTTGAATCTTGTACCAAATGAAAGGTCGTTAATAATGTCAATACTACCTTAATCATACCAGCGGCTGTCAGTGCTGGAATCATTGGTGTCATACAACCAGTAATAGAATCTACCACAGTAGAAAGCACACTTGCATCTTTGTTTGTACTTTCACCTACTGTATCTTCAGAAGGCACTCCTTTTTCTATCAGCGCCTTATAGACTGCATCCACTTCATTTCCTACAATCACCTGAAACTGATCGTTATACCAGTTGACGCCAGAAACCTCTTCCAATTTTAAAATGGCATCCTCATTCATTTTTCCTTTACTCTTCACATAAAAGCGAAGCCTTGTCATGCAATGGAATACCTGAATAATATTGTCCTTTCCCCCCATTGCAGTAATCATTTTGTCTGCTATCTGACTATACTCTTTTTTCATAGCAGTTCCTCCTTATTGTTCTTAATTTTATTTTGAGGTCTTGCCTGAACAGACAGTATTCACTGCTTCAGTAACAATCCAATCCTTTTTTATTGCATTTCTTCCATTCGTTTATGATCTTCTGTCACTTTTTGTATATGAATAATTAAATATAACATTTCTTCTTCTGTCATCTGATATTGATACTCTTCTTCCATCATAAGATAAATTAACTTAACACAGCCATAAGCTTCTTTATACTGTTCTTTAATAATCTGATATAAACTGGTATCTTCATCATATTGTAATTCTTTATGTAAAAATCGATGAGCAAAATACTTTAAATGTGTTAGAAATCGTTGATAATATAAATTATCTTCTAAAAAAACAAGTGGTGCATAATATTTCGATACAATAGTTAAAATTTTTTTAATCATATCTGATATTTCCCCGATTTCTTTCCCACTCCCATCCTGTGCATTTACAAAATGTAAGGCAATAAATCCGGCTTCATCCAGTGAAAATTTCTTTCCAAACCGTTTCTTAATCTCTTCTAGCATCTGAATACCAATTTCATATTCTCTTCGATATAACTGCTTAATATCTAATAATAACATATTTTTTATTGTAATCCCTTTATCTAAACGCTGAATCGTTCCATAAATATGATCACTTAAGGAAAAATAAATACTTTCACTTAATTCCATTTCATATTGTTTTTTTATTTGTACCACAAAATTTTCTACAAAGTCAAAATACTCTTCTGGTATTAAGGTAAGATATGTTTGCATCTGTTTGCTTTTTTGAGGTGTTTCTGCAATAAAAATTTTTTCAATCTTACTTGGTTCAACCTCTTGCCCTCTCTTTTTCTGAAAAGCAATTCCACATCCCTTTACAATAATTTCCTGTCCCAAATCATCCTTTGATAAAATCAGATTATTATTCAAAATTTTTAATATCAGCATATTTTCCCTCATTTCATTTACTCAGTTGAATGATACATTCTTTTCAAAATAAAAAAGACCATATAGTATCTTACCTTTCAAGTAAAATACTACACGGTCTTGCCTGACGATAAAAAATTTTATTCCAGTAACAATCCCTATCATTTCTGCTATTATAGCAAAAATATATCTATTTGTCCACCACACATTATAACAAAAAAGGATTATATTTTTATTCAACTTTCACAATCTCTCTACTCTAATCCCGAAAATAAAGATCTCTTGTGTAAACTTTTTCTTTGACATCTGAAATTTCTTCACAAAATCGATTTGCTACAATTACATCCGAAATTCGTTTGAACTCTTCTAAATCTGAAATTACACGGGAGCGAAAAAATTCCTTCTCTTTTAAAGCTGGTTCGTATACAACCACTTCAATTCCTTTCGCCTTTACTCGCTTCATCACTCCCTGTATAGAAGACTGCCGAAAATTATCAGAATCTGACTTCATAGTTAAGCGATAAATTCCAACTATATGTGGTTTTTTTTCTAAAATCCTCTCTGCAATAAAATCCTTTCTTGTCCGATTTGCTTCTACAATCGCTCCAATAATATTATTTGGTACTTGATCATAATTTGCTAAAA
Source organism: uncultured Lachnospiraceae bacterium (assembly GCA_910579865.1). Lineage (GTDB taxonomy): Bacteria > Bacillota > Clostridia > Lachnospirales > Lachnospiraceae > MGBC114844. The sequence goes on along the minus strand of CAJTXA010000008.1, from coordinate 59,037 downwards.
GTTGTTTTGTATCTTTTGGAAGACAATACCCACCATATCCAAAAGAAGGATTGTTATAAAAGTTTCCAATTCGTGGATCTAATCCAACACCCTCAATAATCTGCTTTGTGTTTAAGCCTCGTACCTCAGCATAAGTATCCAATTCATTAAAATAAGCAACCCGAAGTGCTAAATACGTATTTGCAAATAATTTAATTGCTTCTGCTTCTGTCAAATCTGTAAAAAGTGTAGGAATTTCTGTTTTTATTGCTCCCTCTTGAAGCAAAGAAGCAAAAATTTCCGCTTTCTCTCTCAGCCGCTTATCAATTAAGGGTACTCCAACAATAATTCTAGAGGGATAAAGATTATCATATAATGCTCGTCCTTCTCGGAGAAACTCAGGAGAAAATAAAAGATTCTCTGTTTTATATTTCTCTTTTATAAAAGTACAATAACCAACTGGTACTGTTGATTTTATCACCATAATTGCATTAGGAGCTAATTCAAGTACAAGTGAAATCACCTGTTCTACAGAAGAAGTATCAAAATAATTCTTTTTTGGATCATAATTAGTAGGAGTAGCAATCACAATAAATTCTGCATCACAATAAGCCTCTTTTTCATCTGTTGTAGCATGTAAATCTAGCTCTCGTTTTGAAAGATACTCCTCAATCTCTGCATCTACAATAGGAGATTGCTTATGTTGAATCTTTTCTACCTTTTCTGGTAAAATATCAAGTGCATAAACAGTATGATGCTGCGCTAATAAAATGGCAATTGATAAGCCTACATATCCTGTGCCTGCTACTGCTATCTTCATCTATTCTCCTCCTAAAAGCACATAATCCCAAATTTTAAAAAATTCTTCAAGAACCTGATTTATCTCTTGAATCATTTCCTTCTGTTTTTCTAATGCTTCATTATTCGAATAATACTTCTCCCGATCGTCAATAATTGTGGTAAATGTTTGAATACTTTCTTTACAAGCTTCACTCATATCCGAAAATTGTTGATTAAATTGATCGGTAATTTCTTCCATTTCCAAACTTACCTTATCTAAACCGTCCTTTACACACTGCTGAAATTTCACATTATTTCTTGCTAAATCACAGATAGAAGCATAAAACCTTTCTTTAAAATTTGCCCGATAGCTTTTCTCTGAAACTTCTTTTATATAGTACTCTACTCGCCCTGATCTCTTTTCTAAAAAATTACGCCAAACTTGATAAATCCAATTCATTTTTTTATTTACTGCCAGACTCCTTAACTTCCAAAGTCTATTTCTAATATCATTACTTACTTCAATCGTTTTCATACTAATATCATTTTTTACATCTGGCAAACCAAATGTAAAATCTGGCATCTCTGGCACATGAAAACGAGCATACTTTTCTAATTTTTTTCTACATTCTTCGGATGCTTGATCGATTTGTTGTAATCTTCCATTCATAATTTCTTCAATCTCTGTTTTGATAATAGCCACATTTTTCTGTTCGGTTAATACAGCCTCTCCATAGTAACTACTGATTACACGTTCTGCTGCACTCTTCAACAGCTCTTCTGATATTAATGTGGACGCTACTTCATCTAGATCTCTTTTTTCTATTTTTCCTCCTTTTGTCCGTTCTCTTATTCCATTTACAAAAGCTTTATAAGTCTGATCCTGAATCATTTTAAAAAATCGATCGGTCATCTCTAAATCACTTGGAAGATTTTCTTTATTCTCCCTAATATGATTTATCACACCCTGCTTAATTGCTTCAAAGCCAACTGCTTCTTCTGCCTTCTTACAATACTCTTTTATAATTCCAGACTGCTCTACAAGTGTTAAGTCTGCCTCCGTAATCCGATCTTCTAATATTTGATGCGTAACTTTTTTAAACTCGTCAATAATCGTTGTAATCTTACCAATCTGTTCCTGATTTAAATGAATTAACTGCTCAATATTTGCTACATAATCTAGAACAGCTTTTAACTGCTTTGTCTGCATATCAATTGTTACTGCAACATGATTCATTACTTCTTCTCTAGCTTTTGTATGTGCTACATAAGAAACATAATTAAAAAGATCTGGAATTCCGCTTCGCTGCTTTAGAACCTTAGATGTAATACCTGTCATATTATGACACGAATCAAGAAAACCAACTTGTCCATCTAACCATGCAAGTTGATCTTTATATTTTGAAAATCTCTTTTTCATAGGTCTAATATCCGAATATAAATCGGTGGAGCTAATAAAATCTTCCCCACAACCTTTCTCACATTCTATTGTGCGGAAATATTGCAAAGCAGATGTTGCAAAGATAATACAATCTTTATACTCACTATTTATCTCACTTAAACGATTACGGATATAATCAATTGACTTAATAATAGACTTTGCTGTATTTGTATCTGTATAGATAGCATCCATTTTATTAATTACAAAAATAAGAGAGGTAAATTTTCCATTTCTAGCAAATTCTTCTTTAATTTTCCACAGATACTCTTCTTCAGAAATCATTAAATGTTTTGTAAAATCAATTACAAAAACTGCTACATCACATTTTTTCACTGCCTCTGCTGCTGGAACTTTTAAATCTGTTCCAGCAGCATCTGGTCCCGGCGTATCATAGATCATAAAATTTTCAAAATGGTTTCCTTCTGTTACATATTCAATTTCCATATCCTCAATCTTATAATCATGTTCCTTGTCTTCCTGCGCTTTTTTAAACTCTGTTCCAATTACTTGATAGAGTTCCTTTGCTGTATCAAATGTACTTTTTTCATTTTTATAATCTAAATGGTATTTATCATCTAAACTTTTTTTATAGACACAGGTATTTGGAGTTGCTAATTCCAAACTAGTAGGAGCAAGTTCCTCCTCTATCATACTATTAATTAGCATACTCTTTCCCGTTTTTTTCGAAGCCGCAATTGCGATTCTTATTTCCACACTTTGCGACTTTTCTAGTTTTTCCAATATTGTAGCACAATTACTCTCTGCTTTTTCCAACTTTTTCAGAAACTCTTTCTGTTCCTCTTTTGTGATATTTTCTGAAATTTGGGAGTATTTCTTTTTAAGGAATTGCAGTTGTTCAATGGTATGTTCTATAGCAACGGATAAATCGCTACTTTTTTCCAAAAAGCGTTTAATTTTTTCTTCATCCTTCTCTTCTGACTTAAGTAAAATATGAGCAGAAGAAACAGGATAGCCAATAAAAATCATCTGTTGTACAATATCTGCAAGTGTTATACGTTTCTCATCATTTACAACAATCTTACAAGGTTTCTTCTTATTTAGTAACTCAATCAATTCACTGATGGATGTCAGCATACAGCCATCTGGATTTTCTTTATCAATATACGTAATATCAATATCCTGCTTTTCATAACAAATCTTAAAATTGTATAGAAAGTCATTGCTTAATCCATTGCTTTGCAGATGGTCAATATAAGAAAATAACTTCATTTGAGGATGGGTAAAAATAAACACTACTTCCGGATCTTCTTCTAACGCTGCTTTTATCATGCCAATGTCATTCTGTATCTTTTTTCCACTTAAAAAAACATACTTCATAAAATTTCCTCTTTCCTATTGTGTGTTGTTAATCGTAGCAATTATTTTATTAATCTCCATCATAAAAGCAGATCTCATCTTTATTTCCGCCTCTGCACGATCCAAGCTATCAAACTCTTCTGCTTTAATAAACTCAATATTATTAGAAACAAAGGCATTAAATTCTTTGCTCTCTATCCACGAAATTACATATTCTATCGCTTTTACTTCACGTGCAACAAACGATTTTTCAATATTAATTGCTCGAATAAAGGCATGAAGAAGAACATCCCTTAAAATATCAATATCACAAGCAAAATCCTTTTTCATATCTTCATAAGTCCGATTACTTCGAATTTGTGCAAAATAACTAGCATATGCTTTTCTAAACTCAACTGGCTTAGAGAGATCCGCCTGAATCGCATAATTTTCCTCTTCTTCTGGCATATCTTTCACTGCTCTTTGTAAAAGCATACTTACTTTCGCAGAAATTGTTGTCTGATTTTCATTTTCAATATCACAGTCTTCTAAAATATCAATAATAATCCTATCTGCATTTTCATAATCTCTCTGTACAATTTTTTGGATTAATTTCATATTCATTGTTGAAATTTCTTTTAATCCTGCTATTTTTTTTACAGCATCTGCTAACTCCGCTGTTTTTTTCTCACAGACTTCTTTACTAGAAGAACGATTATAATCATGAAAAAGCAATAAATTGCAAAGAATTTGATCTTTTGGTGCTTTGTGTATATAGTCTAATTTATTCTCTTCTTTTAAATCAGGATTATAAAATACAGAAAAACTAAAGAAATTATCCATTTCTGGAATAAATTTATTATATCTTTCTTCTGAATACGTACACTGAATTAAAATTTCATAGATATCTCTAGCAAATCGTTCAATCAAGCTTTGATAATAACCTTCATCTGTGCTTTGACTAATTGTAGAAAATGCATCTTTTAACTGTGTACAAATTTTATCATAATAAGGAGAAGTTTTTGAAAGGTTCATTGCTTCCATAATAATTTCAATAATATCTCCCCGACACTTTACATGATTCTCTACCGAAATTGACATAATCGCATCAAAAAAATCATGATACATTTTTTCAAATTTCTCCCTTCGTAAAGGAGATTCTATTGTCTGTGGTGCCTCATGTTCTGTTACACTTGAAATATAACATTTATGTGCTTTCTTTAGTTCTTCATCTGTAATTTGATAATTCTCTACTGTAATTGTTTCTAAAATATATTTTGCAATTCCTTTTGATAATGGTTTTTCCGTCTGCATCTTTCCACGTACAATATCATCCCGATAAGATTGCAGATTTTTTACTACCTTTTCAATAAATTCACTTTTAAAGTTAAGAGCCAAATCAATTTTATCTCCAGTGATAAAATTATTTGTTTCTATAGTAGCATATTTCTGATTCACTTCTTCAAATGCTGCAGAAAGTGCTCCTTTTATTTTATTTACTCGTCCTTTCAATACTTCAAAACGAGAAGTACGATTATACTCTTCTAAAGCCTCTCGAATCTCATAAATCCCATCTTCTAACCCCCGCATTTTCAGCGGACTAATATAGTCATTTCCTTTGTCCTCCGCTGGCAATTTTCCAATTTTTTGAAGATGTGCATTTGAAGAACCAAAAAATATTCTATTTTTATATTTTTCATCTAAAATATTTCGTTTATGAATCCATTCATCATACGTAATATCCTTATTTTTTGAAATATTCGCCCGATCTGCTTTATTCGCAAATACAAATAATTTATCATTTAAAACTGTTCCATCATTATCACATTCCCGAAAAATATCTAAAACCTCTCCTGTTAGACTTGGTTCATCTGCCTTTGCAATAATAACAATTGCATCTGCGCTCTTCATTCTAGTACGAGTTTGCTGCTGATGCATTTCTGTTGGCGAATTAAAACCAGGTATATCATAGATAATTGCATTTGGCATCTTTTCTAACAATCTAGAACCAATTGTAATTTCTTTTACTGCAATTGCTTTACTTGGTTCTTTAATAAATCCCTGAAACTCCTCAAACTCTTCTCCACTAAATTGTTTCATTGGATTTCCAAGATAATTCAAAATCTCTTGTCTATTGTCAATTGTATCTAAGATATCTTGATTTAACGTACTTCCATATAACTTCTGTTTTCCCAATTCTAATTTCTGAAATAACTGTTCATATTGCTGTCTTGTCATTAATTCAAATGAATATTTCTCAGAATTCTCAATTCCTATTTTTTTCAGTTTGTCTGAAAAATTTTTCGTAAATTCTTCTTTTGTATAAAAAGAAATTTGTGCAATATCATACTCATTATATGCGATACAGGTAGAAGTATAAGTGCAACGTCCCTGATCGGTTGGAAGCAGACTATTTTCAATAAATGCGTTGGAAAAAGAACTTTTTCCCGCTTTCTCCAAACCAACAATGGCAATCTCAAACTCATTCTTTTTTAACTTATGAAGCAGTTTCTCCGAATCTGCTTTCCACTCCATTAACTTTTCTCTTAACGTATCTGCCATCATCGAATAACTATCCATATTCAATATATTAGAAATTCCACTAATAATCACTTCCAATATCCGAATATACTTTAACTTTTCAATTTCCCAACTTCCCATAATAAGTATTCCTCCTTATTTTTCAAACAATCCTTTGTTCTTTTCTAAAATATATAACTACATAGTTACTGTCCTTTTATTAAATGCACACATCAGAAGAGAGATCTACATCGGAACCATCCGCACCTACATCTTCCATCTATTATATCTGGAAAACAGTTTCCCCTATAAACCTCTCTTCTGACTCACGCTATTTAATTAAGAACCTACGTTTTATATATTTTTACAGAATTTTATAGACTCGCTCTAGGTCTTTCTAACTAGAAATATATAACAAAACCCCCCTATTTGTCAAGACATATCTGAAATAAAAGCAAATCTCTAGCCCCTATTCTAAGTTAGTAATTTTTGGTAAATTACATCAATCTAGCTTTGTACTAGTTGCAAAATAAGTGAGTAATCCACTTGCAATTCCCTTTCCCATCACTTTCTGCATCTTAGCATCATTTAAGTATACTTCTTCCTCTGTATTTGACAGATATCCTAATTTTAATACAATAGCTGGCATCTTGCACCAATTCAAAGCACTATACTCTTTACTTTTTTCTGCTATATTTTTGGGAATTACTTCTATTGCATCTGTATAACCAGTCAACACAAATTCAGCCAAATTTTTACTAATATCCGTTTCCTCTTTTTCAGCATAATACGTTTCTGCACCTTTTTTGTCTAAATCTTTTGCACAATTTCCATATAATTGAAGAAATACATCTGCTTCAATCTGATTGGCCAAGTTTGCTCTCTCTACATTACTAATTGAAACATCCATACTTCTTCGTATTTGTACTACTACAAAATTATAATTTTCCAATTCCTTCTCTAAATTTTTTGCAACTGCTAATGTAATCTCATATTCTTTTCCATTTGTAGAACTTCCTATTGCCCCTTCTCTCATTCGTTCTACCATTGTATCCGATTTTGGTTCAATTGGCTCCTTTTTTAAATCAGCTTTTCGTTGACCTCCCGCATCAATAACAATTACTCTAGGTGGAATCCTCCCATCTTCTGGCATCTTTCCAATACAATCCTTCCAAACAAATCCAGAAATATTCTTCTCTTTACTTTCTACCAAAGAGTAAAAACTCCCCTCTTCTATTAAAAAAATCTGATCTCCTCTTGACAAGTAAGTTATTGGATCTGCTATTTGATTTTCAGAAATCTGATCCGATGAAAAAACAGGCAAGGTTTTTACAAATACCACTCTTTCTTTTTCTGCTAAAAGTGCCTGTTCTAATCGAACTGTAAGTTCTTGATCCATTTTTTTTTGATGGATTACACTTCTACTAAAAAAGAAAATCGTTGTCAGCAGTGTTATCATTAAAATAGAATAACTAATGACCCTTTTCATCTCATTTTCCCTTTCAATACTATGTTATTTCTTCCTTTTTTTATTTCCCTCGATACACTTCTGCCCCTAATAAATCTCCTTCTAAAGAGTCCTTTCTTAACAAAGTAAAAGAAATCAACACACAAAACACGCCCCGAACAAATGCTGGTCTTTGGAATCCATTCATACCAACTTCCATGCAAATTCCAGCTAATATACTTCCCACAACTGAACTGCGAATCACAGCACTTGTATCCAAAAAACTCTCACAGACAATTCCTTTTTGCAATCCAATTAACCCTCCTAACAAAATTAAAAATCCAATCCTCATTCCTGCATAAAGAATCTGTGCATCTTTTCCTTCTCGATAATCCAATAAATTCCTTTCCTCTTTTTCTTTTCCTCCAGCTTGTATCATAGCCTGATCCAAATCAGCAATGTCTTCCACTGATACAAAAACTCCACCTGTTCTGTCTGCAATCAATGCCATCAAATCCTGATCCGCATCCAGCAAGCCTACCGTACTAATGGAAATATTTTGTTGTATAAATCCATCCAAAACAGCAGAAAACTCATGATACGGTTCCAAATCAGTTGCTGCTCCATCACTTAATAAAATAAGATGTCCATTTTGTCCATGAAAATCCAGTGTTTTGTTTTCTATATCCTCTAAAATCGTCTGTAGTGTCTTTTTTATTGCTGTCATTCCCTGATTCTTTCCTCGATTATATACCAAATCAACAGTCTGATCATTTAACGTTCGGACCAGTTCAGCAGAATCTGAAAAAAGATAAATTGCATAAGTAAATTTCTTTGGTTTTTCTGACAACACGGTTTCAATTGCTTCAAATCGCAGTCCATTTGGATCACTTTTATCCATTGAACCAGAGTTATCAATTACAAATATATAAGAATCCGCCTGTTTTGTCCTTTTATAAAACGATATCTCATACAGCCATTCAAATCCTATTGTAAAAACCAGCATAAAAAAAGCAATTCGAATCCACTGTTTTAAAGAAACTTTTTTTACTATCCGATGATATACCAACTTACTGATGATCCAAACAGCAAAACCAGTAAAGAAAAACAATCCCATCAAATAACCTGTTACAATAAATAGATCGGGAAACGTTCCCTTTAGCCTTTGATAAAACACTTCTCCTATTATCGCATAGAATACACCTGCCAAAATACTGCCTATTAACATTTTAATCGAATATGTTCCTTTTCCCATCATCTACCTCATTCTCTGTTATCTTCTCCAAAGCTTTCCCATATTGTGCTGATAACAGCTATAAGTATATAAATTCCTAATGTAATTAAACCTAACATAGTCTTTCGATAAAAAGGCTCCTGTTGAAAAGCTGGAAATTGGCACCAAAAAAATCCCACCACTCCTGTTGGAACCAAAAAAAGAATACCAAACAAGAAATATATCAGAAAACTTGACAACATGGTAATCCCCATTTGATTCAAATACTCCCCTATTCCTCCACTTTTTACAATTTTAGCTCCTTCTACTATAGTGAAAATAACCAAAAACCCAATTCCCATTCCAAATATTACTTCTTTTGGAATTTCACTATATTGATATAGACAGATGAAAAAAAAGAGAAGTGAAAGAAGGGGTAAATAGCCAACTGCTATTTTATGAAGACTAAATAAAAAATTTTTTTGAATCTCTAACTCCTTATTAGAAATCGTACTTCCTCTTTTCAAATAGCGATAATACTGTTGTAACCCCCGCTTTGCAGCTTGGCTTGTATGCTGCCTTTTTCTCCATGTCTTTTGCTCCACTGCCTCTATAACTGCATCTGCAAATTGTCTTTTTAACTTTTTATTCTTTAAAAGATAAGAATGTTCTACCAAACCTGGGATCTGACTTGGCTGTAACAGTTCACTTTGTTCAAAACTTTCTATTCTCTTTGCCCAACCTACTGCATCAAATTCCTTCTTCTCTAATTTATAATAGCAAATCCAAGAAAGATCAAACCAATTTTGTTGTTTTAGATGAAGACGTTTTAATCCTTCTTTTCGAATGACACTTTGCAACATTTTTTTAGCAGCAATATCTGCTGTAATTTCATCTGTAAAAAAGAAACGATATGCTGTCTCTATTTCCTCTTCTAAACGAATTTGTTCATATACTCGAATCCATGTTTTTACCATTTGAGCCGTTTTGCAAGCCTTATCCTCTGATTTTGACAACGCCAATCGCTCTAAACTGCACTTTTTATATGCATCTATTTCTTCTAAACAAAACCAAGCAAGATCGAATTGTTCCCATAATAGATAATCTGTAAACAATCGATATTTTTGTGCGTATTCAAATGCCAGTTGCTCTGCAATTCGATTTGCTTTTTTTTGTACATTCCTTTGTTCTGCAAAACTTTTTGTTGCTTTCATTTCCTGTTCTGTTATTCTTTGAAGCAATCGATCCCACGTTTTTTCTTTCTCTAATTGATTTTTATACTCCTCCAAATAAATAGCTACACTATTTAAACTGTGAAATACTTCTGGTAAAAATGCTTTTTCATAATATTGAGCATAATAAGTTGGATTTTTTTTATGTATCCTATCGCTTAAAATTCGATAATGTTTCTTATTCTCTCGATATAACTTTAATAATGTTTCATATCCTTTTTGTTCCTCTTGTGCAAGAATCTGCCTAATATAAAAAGTAAGTCCCACTTCTTGTAAGTTCTTGCTATTACTCTGTTGTATACAAGAAAGAATCCAATGAAATACTCCAATATCCTCTACCAATTGACCACTTTGATTGAGTAACTCCAACAGTTTTGCTAAATAATTTTCTGTCGTATCTACCTGCTTCCACTGCAATTTTGTATAAGAACACAAAAGATCCAAATTTTTTTGACAATTCGTCACTTGATTCATCAAATCTTTTCGGCTTGCTTGAAATGCATGTTCTATCTGTTCACAATGAACCTCTTTTCTGGGCAAATCCAATGTTTGATCGATAAAATCTGCCATTTGTCTTAATATAAATTGTCTTTGTTTTTCATCTTCCCATGCATAAATTTGAGGAAATTCATATTTTTTTGGTAGACTTTTATTACAAGCATATGCCATTGTATCCAAATCAAAATAGTGATCCCCTTCTATTTTATCCGAAAAATACAGTGTTGTTTTTCCACCTTTATAGGAAAAAAACGTTACCTGTGATCGAAAATGATAAGGTAAACCTCGTAAAATCAAATACATTACCTCTAAGCATACCTGACAATATTCCTCTAAAGGACAACTAATCTTAATACAAAGGGAATCAACATCCTCTTCTAACGCACAAGTTACTCCAGTCAGCAGTCTTCTATATTCTTCTGTAGATAATTTATACTTCTTTTTTAATTGTGTTTCATTCATGGTTCGATAGGGCAGTTCATGCACCACAGGATAGGCCTTAATCGAAGCATCATAATTTTTCTGAAATGTCTGATCGGTAATACCACATAACATTTCTGGATTTTGACAAAGTATGTCATTTTCTTCCGTAGAAAATGAATAACCATGAACAAAAGAAACTCCCCTTGCATCTTTTGCTTCTGTTTTACTTACTGCATAATTTATATGCAGATAAAACCAAAAACGATCATAACAGAAAAGTCCCACTGCACTTTTTGGCATTGAAAAACGATTGACAAGCTCTACCAAATTTCCTGAAATTCCCCGAAATCCTTCCATTGCAATTCTAGACATTTCTTCTGAAGGAGCTACAATAGACCAACCAGCTCCCTCTCCCTGTCTACCTTTTCTGGTATAACCGGCCTGATATAGATTCATGTTATCTCCTTTCTACCGACGCCACCTAGATGAAAAAGAATGATTTCCTTGTTCTGCTTTTTGTGCCTCTTGAATCATACCCATTTTATACAATAACCAGTACAAGGACTCTTCAATTCGAACTGTTTTAGGCAGCATCTCCATCTGATATCGGACACAATCCTCTGTTTTTGTCACTAGGGCAGGTTCCCCATTTAAAGCAGAAAATGCGAAATAGGCATGTTCTGGAAAAAAATTACTTAAAAATTGATCCAAAAGTCTTCCTTTTTCTGTTCTTTGTTTTAAGAGTGTACGAACTTCTGCATCAATATTTAAACAATCGTCATATGGAAACCCATATTCATGATAACTGCTATAATCAATGTCCTGAAAAATATTTGAATTTTCATCTACATATTTACAAGAATGTAGTAAATCGCTTTTTGAAATAGCAATTGCCAAAGGAATTGGACATTCTCCACCATAATAATCGGCTGCTGCAAACGCCTGATACATTGCCTGCGCTACTTGTTCTGGATGATACGCCTCTTCTAATTCTTTCTCTTCCTCTTTATTTAAAAATAACAGATCCGAAAACTGTTTTGGATCGATTATCATAATCATCCCATCTGCATTTTTTATAAATGGTCCATATTTATTCATCTGATCTGGATTTACACAATTTTCTCCTGCTATATCATAAAATACTAAAGTTGTACGTTCTCCTGTTTGATTATTTTTTACATTAATCGAAATTGGCTTTGTCAATGCATCTGCTGCATTACCAATTGGAAGCTCTTTTCCCTTTTGAATGGTATGTTCTCGAACAAATTCATCTACTTCTGGACAAATACCAGCTACTGTCATATCCACTTGAAACAAAAATTCTCGAATCTTTTTTAACATCTGAGATAGATAGATCGTTTTTCCAGAACTAGTAATTCCAACAACAGCAATAAATTTAACTGGATACTTTCCAAATTCAAAAGGCAGCCGATTATGACAATGTGGACAGATTCGAACCGTAGAAGAGCAGCCTTCCGTATCAATTACTTCATTCATAAAACCTTCTACATCTGTTTGAAAAATTAACTCTGCCCCGTTATAAAATTTATCATTTGTCAAATATCGATGATCACACAAAGAGAGAACTGGATACCTTTCATATTCATCCTCTGGTTTACTTCCTGGATAACGATTCCAAAATGACTCATATAATTCATCTTTAATCATTAGATATGGCGTTTTCTTCTCTCTCTCTTCCAATGAAAAAGTTTCCAAATCCTGTTGCGTATACACTGTCATTGCCCGAAAAGCTACTTCATCTGACCAGACTTCACGAAAACAATAAGGGCACTGAAACATCGTTTGATTTTTTCGTTTGATCCCTTTTCCTCTTTTCGTATCTTTTTTACGCATTTTCGGTTTATAACCGCCGAATAAACGTTTCACTTTTTCCACCTCACACTTTATAGTAGTTTTTATAAGACTTTGCAACTCGAACAATAAGAAAGGAATTTTTGGGAATACGAATCAGCATTTCTCTATCCAAACAAGATACTGGAATCGGATATGTCATTTCCACTCCATTTATCTGATATTCCAACGCTCCATCCACATAAGCCCTAAGCTTAGGAATTCGAAGCATACATAATTTTTCTTTGGAAAAAACTTTTGATTTATAATGAATCTCTGGCTTTACCTTAACAGGAAGAAATCTTGTACTATTTTCTAAGTTCCCTTCCGAATACAGATAAAATATCCCTTTCTCTTTTTGATACTCTCCAACTAAAACACAAATTCCATAAGGAATTCCCCTTTTTATTTCACTATTTAAAATAGAACAGGATAAATGATTTTGAATAAATTCTTTTTCCTGATACAAAAATACTTTTATACTATCATCTTTCGCAGTATAGAGTTGATTTCCTTCTATTTGTATAAGAAAACAATCTTCCTTATATTTTTCATTTAACTTTTGTATCATTTCTTCCAAGTCAAAAGGATGCTCCATACTATATAGAAATATCAGAAAATGTGTCCCTTTTTTATAATTCCACTTTAAAGTTACTTCGCCACTTCCTATTTTTAACGAATAATCAATTACTTGATATTCCTTTTTCCCCTCTTTTCTTTCCATTCTTTTCTCACCTAGTTTTTTTGTATCAAATCCAAAACCTCTCGCTTTGTTATATCATAAATTTCAATCTGTTCCATACAATCCGAACGGTTTAAATAAAACAGCATAAAGTCACGACCATTTCCATCCTGATTTGCAAGCTGCTTTGCATAATTTGCACGACCATGTATCAGATAAAAACAGCTTGTCTTTCTAAGTGCATCTGTCAAACTTCGAAATCGAATACTGCCAGATAGGGTTTTTTGCAATTCTGTAGCAACATAAATCTGTCGGTGATTCTCTGCCATACGATTCATTCGAAAATCCAATTCCTTTTCAAAATCATAGTAAAACAATTCCCTATGAACCAAATCAAGAAATACCTTCCAAACAGCAGATAAAAATTCTTCTTTTCTCTGTTGTATGGTAAATACTTCCAAAAAAGCCGTTTTCCCAAGATGAGCTGTTTGCCGATATTCAATATATTGTTTTACTTCATTTGTATAAAGTTTTTTAATTGAAAGATTTTCTTCTCCAGTTATAAGACTTTCCTGTTGTACTTCTTTTTCACATTCTAGGTATTGCTTTTTATACTGCTTTACTTGAAATAAGATCTGCTCAAATTCCTGTACAAAAATCTGTTTTATTGTTTTATAAAACTCTCTTTTGCATTGATATAAAGCTGACTTATGAAGCTTTTCTGTAAAAGATGCTTTTGTATAAACTCCCTCAAAACAAAGTTCTTTCTGCAGCAACTGTCTTAAATACTCTTCTCTTTGCATGATATCTTCCCATTCAAAAATAGAAAATGCCTGATAACATAAATTCTGTATCTGCTCTCGTACTATTTGTACCTCTTTTTCGCTTTTCCAAAACTGTTCTATCAAACAAAGATAATTTTTTTGTACAAATGCAGACCATCCACCCATTGTACAGATATCTGCTTCTTTTGTAGAAATCTGTTCCATCTTTTGTAATTCCTTAAGCTCTCTCTCGCTGCGAAATGGTAAATAAAGCAAATGTTCTGGCAATGGCAAAAATGGTGCTATCTTTTCCTGAAAAATCTGTTCTGCCACATAAAATTCTTGTGTTGCCATAATTCCCAAACGTTCTTGTATTTCCTGTTCAGAAAGTTCCTTTGTATACTTTTGTTTTTCTTGATTATACATTTCTCTTAACAGTGTTTTAAGAGAAACTGCTGCAATTTCATCTGTTGGCTTTGTCACTAGTGCATATGCTGCTGTTTTTATTCCATTATACAGCTTGCTTACATATCTGCTTTCACTGTTTTTACTTCCTCCTAGCAAAATAATATCTGCAGCCAAACGATAATTTTGCCAAATCTTGTTTTCACCTAATATGGTTCCAGAAGTCAAATAGTTGCTTAATAAATAAATTGTTCCAGAATTTTCCTTTCTCTCTAAGTGAATACATTGCAAAAGTTCTTCTGTTTTTCTATTTTTTTTCTCTCCTGGATTTTGATCCAGCATGAAAAAAAGCGTCTTTAGGTTTGCTGTTTGTAAATAATTTTGTGCTTCCAAATATAGATGATAATATGCTTGTCCTTCCTCTTCTGTACTATCCAAAATAAATTCCATCTTAATAGAAGATTTCTCTTGAAATACTCGTTCGTCCTGTTGAAGCATCTTCACAACTGCACGGCAAATCGTTTCATTTGGACTTCCTTCTACTGTATCCCACTGCATCTTCTTATTCTCTATTTCTGCTAAGATACTGCATTTCCATCCCGTTTCTTCTTTTATCACGCTAATATATTCTAAAAAATAAGAATTGTTCCAGTTATCTTCTAAAGTATCTTTTATATATTTTGTATAACCTCTACTTTGTTCTCCTAACATCACTATTACAGTCGGATACAACGCTACATTCCCGCCAACTTCTCTGTTTTGATTCTGATTTAATTTCTCTATACAACCTGCCAGTAATTCCTTCCCATTCTGAAATATGCGCTGCTCTTCCTTTTCCATCTACACTCTCCCTTTGTACCATTTCCAAATTAACGTGTCAGTCGAAAAATCTCAAGATTTTTCATAAACTTTTGGTAAAATCCTTCTAGCTCCATATGAATCGGATCGGTTTCATCATGAAAATTCATATACTGCAAAATTCTCTTCTCCATATTTGCTCCTAATTTTTCTAGTGCATCTTTTACTTCCTGACAATCCTCTTGATCCATCCGTGCTCTAGAAGCATCCACAATTTTCTTTTTTATTGCTGCATCTAAATCTCGAAAGGTAAAAAAAGCCTGATATGCACCCGTATCACCCAAAGACATCGCATTATTTTGTAGCTCTATTGTTTTTTGTACTCCAAATTCATCATATGTATAGGAAATTGTATTTCCATAATACAATACACCAGTAAAAATCGCATTAAAAAAGTCTTTCTGCTCCTTTGCTTGCACAATTTCTTGTTCTTTACAGCTTTCCAATTCCTCTAATATTGCAGCGATTGCCTCTTGTTTTTTACACTCTTTTTGCAAAATCTGATTTAAAACAGGTGATTCCAAATAGAAATCTAACATTACCTGACGTTCACTTCCTTCATTTGATTTCAAACTTTCAATTCGAATCGATTTTCTATTCTCCTTTTGTTTTTGTATCTTTTCTTTTAGTTGATCCATCCATGCTGTTATCTGCTTTATATCTGTTTTTCCACTTGTTTTATAATGTTCGATTGCGGTTCTATAAATTTGTTCCTCAAAATCTTCTGTTATATGAATCTCCCAGTTTCCAAGTGTATCTTGTGTTACAATCTTAAGCCGTTCTGCCTTTTCAAACTCAAAAAGTAACGCTTGGTTCTTTCTCTCAATCCGTTCTATTGGCAGCCCAATTTTAAAACTTGCTGGTATAGGAGATGGCAACCACTCATTCCAATTTAATGCACCACGTTCAAAAAGATGTCTGCCTGGCTCATTATCCTTTTCATATTTTTCCTGTAATTCTAAAATTCCTTGATACGCATACATTGGCAATCCACTATAAAAACGCATCATAGAAATTTTATCTGTAATACAGGATTCTCTTACGGAAAATTCTGTCTGTTTCTTTGCATAAAACTCTGCTGCCATCTTAATTTCTGCTGAATCATATGGCACAGTTAAAGTACTATTCATTCCCACTGCATTATGATACATTGAATTTTTCCAAAACAAAGGGGTGGAATCCATTCCTAGTTTGTTGTGCATAATCTCTTCTTCAATTCGCTGTGCCAACAATGTGATATTATCCACTTCAAATTTTTCCTTTAGATAATCTGTAATTGTCTTTTGTGTTGCATTTCGAAATGCCTTTAGAATAAAATCGGAAATTAATTTTGTCACTTCATTTTCATCTTCATTAATCCATTTCCCACAATTTTCTAACATAGTAGACATAAAATCATACAAAGTCTGTTGTAAATCTAAATTTTTCACTTCTGCATCTAAACTTTTTTGTATATCTAATACCGATAAGATCTTCCAGTTATAAGGATTTACTGTCCGAATCCCTTCTGTTAAAATAACACCATTCTTTTGAAATGTCTTTTGTAATGTATCAAATATAGAACTTAAAATAGAAAAAAAGTTATTGTTTAACTGAATTAATTGCTGCTTATATCCTTGTAATACCGTATTCATTGTCTGTAATGTTTCTACATTATAATGATGGGTATATAAATGATTTAAAGCATTTCGATATTCGCTTAATCTTCCCCGCTGATTTACAATATTTGAATTTTGCATCCGTTCTAATGCCTCATCATATTCCCTATTTAATGCATCTGTCTGTCTTAATTCGGCTGCCAAAATTTCTTGATTTTTCGCAATATACCCATCTACTGCATGAACCAAATTTTGATTCTGTGTACCATAAAGTAATCTTTGTGTAAAAAAAGGGCCATATGTTACTTGTGTTAAATATTGTTCACACAACCCTTTATAAGTTCGGCCAATCAAAGAAGTACTATTTTCTGGAACAGTATAATCCTTTCTATTTTCTAAAAAAGTCTTACTATTTTTAACAAGTTCTCCTTTATTTTCTGCTAAATAGCGATCCGCAAATTCTACAAATTGCGCATTTCCATATTTTTTAAATGACTTTGCATCCATCTCTTCTGGAAAATCTGGCTGTCTGAAACAGCCCTTTGTAAGAGCTGCTTTTATATTTTCATATTTTAACTGATTTGTCTGCAAAAAGTGGTCTCTTTCTTTTTCATCAGGTACCTTTTCATACAGATCCGAATAAGACTTAAATAATTGAAATCCTAAATAAGTCGCAATTTCTGATAACGGCATCTCTGCCACAGAAGCTCCTAAAATATTATAATCAACATTGGCACCATGTTGTAATTTTATTCCACTGCGAATTCGATTTAAATTTGAAATATGTCCTTCTAATGTAATTCCACTTAAATCGGTTTCTATTTCTACTGGTACTTGTACTTTTGCTAAAAAACTAATAATAAAATCAGTGACCACTCCCATCGCATAACTATAACCATCTTGTAATGTCTTTCCTTTTTCATCAGTCGTTGAAATCAGATAACATAAATCCACTGGCTGCTGTGTATCCTCTATCTTCTTAAAACCATAATTCATCTTAAAACTGTCTTTATTTCTACTAAAGTTCATACAATAATCCAATTCCTGCAAAGCAGCAAAACCATTTACTTTTACATAATTGGAAATCAGATGATCAGCATTAATTGCAGGAACAGATAAATTGACATCTGGAAGAAAGAAGTATCCACATACACTTGTTTCTGGTTTCCCAATTTCTCTTAAGGCCTGCCTTACCAGATAGCATACATCCAAAAAAATTCCACTTCCTGTTCCTCCTGAAAGGCCACTACAAATATGTATGGTTAATTTTCCACTTGATCCAAGCAGTGCACTTTGCATAATTGCTTTTATCTTTGCATATAACTTCTCTGCCTGATCCACCAGTAAAAAACGTCCTACCTGCCGAATTCCTCCTGCACCATAGTTGGCGTCTCGTATCGAAATATGTTCATAGTCTAACCAGTCTAATTCCCTCCGATTTTTTAATACTTCCTTTGCTTCAAAAGTAGCTTTAATTGACTTATTTGCAATTGAAAAAAATTCTGTATTTTCATCTATATCCGAAATTTTCCCACTAAATGCTTTTACTTTATTTTCGTCCGAATCGACAATCAAATATTGAATATCACTATATTTTGGAATGACTGCATTTACATCATCTGGCTTTAACTGCTTGTACACTTCTTTTTTTAACTTAATTACAGCATCTGCTCCTGTTCCACCTAACCCAATAATCACAGTTGCTCCAGACTGTCTTTCTGACTGCTTGCCATGATCGATTACACCACCACCAGTATCAATCAATAACGATCCATAAGTAGCCATATCTACTCTCCCCTTTGCATTGTATTTTAAATTCTATTATCTGAGATATAAGTAACCTCCATTCCCTTACGAAACTCATTGTCACTGCTAATATGAACTGCTACATTATCTTCAAGAATAATTTTTTTATTTTTTTCATCTGGACTAAAATCGGTATAATATCCCTCTTTTGAAATAAAATAAATATAACGATTTTCTTCTCCAGCAACAAAATAAGTCCCTTTCCTCTCTATTCCTATACTTTCTTTCAAATCCCAGTAATCCCACAAATACATTTTTCCTTTTTTCCCTTGTACGGTCTTAGGAGTCAACCGTTCCTCTTCTGTATATAGTGTCACCATAATCCGTCCTCTTACTGGTTTATTCTTCGCTTTCCGAACCAAAAGAAGCCCTATTACAGCTAGAATAAAGAGAAGCAAAACTACTAGTAAAACAGGCAGCAAAGAATATACTTGAATTACAATTTCCACCTCTGCTGACTCTCCTTGACTATTGACTGCGGTTACATAAAGTGTACCACCTTTCCCCACTTTCTTCAATTGAATCTTTAAATTTTCTCCCTCTACCCATACAGCAGAACTTTGAAAATCTGACCTTTTAATCTGATATGTCAACCCCATACCTTTCCTATCAGAAGAAGCTTTACCCAAATCAATCTTTTCTTCCACATCGAAAAAAGGAAGACGATATCTTTTTATTTTAATTGGATTCTGATTCCACACTGGTACAGAAGTCGATGCGCTTAAATGATAAGTGGTTGAGTTTATTAACATATTATCAATTTTGCAATATACATAAATATCATACTCTGCATCCTCTGGCACATACAGCGAGTAAGTTCCACTATGGTTCTCTATCCTCATAACCTCATCTGTCGATATTCCTGTTTTTGTATCAAGCAATACGAGATGCAATGGATACTCCTGATAGATTGCATCATCCTCCACTGCAGTTTTAAAGTCATATAACTGTGCTGTAATCAAAATATCCTGATTTGCAGGGCAAGACAGATTCCCTCCATTTATATTTGCTTCTACCGACAAATTTGCATTATATACCATTTCAATTTTAACGTTATCACCTGGAACTCCTTGTACTACCAGCTTCCATTCTCCATATGCAGGATGTTGTAGTTTAAAAACGGAAAATGTCTTAGCAGAGATCTTCATTGCATCCATCTCTTCTGTTGTATAAGCAATCCCATTTGGCTGTGTTAAGCGATAGGTCGTACTTGAATTTAATGTACTAATAATAATATTTGCTTCTTCAACCCCAATTCTAGGTATTTGAAAATAAATTTCAGCCTCTCCGCTATCAGGAATTACGACATCTCCAATTGGAATTGTTTTTGTAGAATAAATAATATTATAAAATTGACTAAATACCTTTTTTAAATCTTCTGCATTTTTTACTTCTTCTGATGTTCCTCCTGTGGCCTCTGAAATTTCCCTTAACTCTGCTGGATCAGCTGTACCATCTACATTTAAACAAACAGAATAGACTTGATATCCATTCTGTCTAGCCATCTCAATTGCATTTCTTTTACTTGCTAGTGAAGCCTGATATGCTGCATCGGATCCCAAATCTGTATTTCCATCTGATAAAAGAATAATTACAGAAGGTAAATTAGGATTGCCCTGTGTCTTTAGCATTTGTGTTGCTGTTTCAATCGCCTTACCAATATCGGTATCTCCAATGCTGCTTATGCTTCTTATTCTTTGCGACAATTCATTCTTAGCTCCTATGCCATTAATTTCAGAAATATCTTCCTTTTGAATGATTTCTGTATCAAATACCACGGCTCCCATATAATTCCCACTATCTGTCGCTAATCCCATAAACAAATCCATTGCATCATATCGAAAACCTTCTCTATCCGTCCCTATCATAGAGCCACTTTCATCCATTACAAATACTACATTCATCCGATTTGCATTTTGCGTATCTGCTCCTATAGCAATTTGACTTGTTATTATCATAAAAAATAATAGAACTGTTGTTATCAACAATAACAAATATCTCTTTTGTTTCATCCTTTATTGCCCGCCTCTTTTCTCAATCTCTTGTAGCAATTCCTGTTCCCGAAGTATTCTATTTTGATCTAAATGTTGATTTCTAAGTTGTAATCCAATTATCAATACTAACACACTTAACATGATTAAAAGGGAATCGCACAACAAAATTGTTGTTTTAGAAAATTTTTTTGTAACCAGATAAAACCAGAATAAAAATAGAAGAAACAATAGAATACCCAATATCAGAAATAATATTGTTAGCATCAACCCAATTACCCCCTTATTTAAATTTACAATCTTCTTTCCTATTTACATGCTATGTATTATTGTTTATTTTACAATATTATAGTTATAATTGCATATAGTTTACGTGATCCTATACTATTTGTCAAGTTCTTTAACTATCCCCCTTAGAACAAAAAAGACGAGCAAAAGTCATATTTACTCGTCTTTTTCTTTTACTTTGCTATTTTGCAGAATCTGTAAATAACATCTTCACTCTTTGCACTTCTTCCTCAGTCGCTTTTTGTGCTGGCTGGTAATACTGTTTTGCTCTAGCAATCTGATAAAGTTCCTCTTGAGAAGTTTCACACTGATTTCGGATTTGCTTTAATGTTTGTTTTAGTTGCATATTTTCAGTTTGAGGAATCATTTCTCCATACTTTTCCAAATTTGCATTCATTCCTTCCAATGCATCTACAACCATAATTCTCTCTTCCATTTTTTCTCCTCCCTTATAGAAAACGCATCAACTGCTGTTTCGTTTCCATAGCACACTGAGCTTCCTTCTGGAAAAATTGTTTTACATTTTGATCCGTAGCCTGACTTGCATACTCGGTCATCTTACAATTTGATGTTTCATACCCCATAATCAAATGTCTTAAATTCTGAAGATCCAATTCTGATAAATCTGACATAAAAAATCCTCCTTTCGAACATACCAATTTTGTCTCTGCAAATTTCAGTATATACAAAAAGAAGGATTTTATACTTAATTCAATTTATAATCTCTCATACAATTCCTCATATTTTCGAGCTGATGTATTCCAAGAAAAATCCATCGCCATTCCACGATCAATCAACTTATTCCACTCTCTTCGCCGATTATAATACACATCTTTTGCATAATTAATTACTCCAAGCATTTCATGTGCATTATAATTGGCAAATGAAAATCCAGTTCCTGTACTTTCAAACTCATTATAAGGTTCTACTGTATCTTTTAATCCACCTGTTTCTCGAACAATTGGTACTGTTCCATACCGAAGACTCATAAGCTGGCTTAATCCACAAGGCTCAAATAAGGAAGGCATCAAAAAGGCGTCACAGGCAGCATAGATTTTATGAGACAATGGTTCCGAATAGTAAATATTAGCGGAAACTCGATTCTGATACTTCCAATCATAATGCCGGAACAAATTCTCATACTTTGCCTCTCCAGTTCCTAACACAACTAACTGCGTACCCTCTGAACAAATTTCCTCCATTACACATTCTACTAAATCAAGTCCCTTTTGATCCGTCAGTCGAGAAACCATACCAATCATAAATTTCTTCTCGTCCTCTTCCAATCCAAGTTCCTGTTGTAATGCTTTTTTATTCTTTATCTTTTCTTTACGGAATGTCCGTGCATCATACTGCTTTACAAGATAAGGATCTGTAGCTGGATTATAATCATCATAATCAATTCCATTTACAATTCCAAATAACTGATGCTGTTTTGCACGCATCAGCCCGTCTAGGCTTTCTCCATAAAAACTTGTTTTAATCTCCTCTGCATAAGTAGAACTTACTGTTGTAACCAAATCCGCATATACAATTCCACCCTTTAATAAATTAGCGTCCTTATAAGATTCCAACTTATCTGGTGTAAAATAATAAGCAGGTAGTCCTGAAAAGTCTTTAATTGTCTTGATATCCCATACTCCCTGAAACTTCAGATTATGTATTGTCATAATCGATTTAATATCTCGGAAGAACTCTCCATCATGGAACTTGTCCTTTAAATACACTGGAATCAAACCAGTCTGCCAATCATGACAATGGATAATATCTGGTCGGAAATCAATCACTGGTAAACAAGATAACACTGCACGAGAAAAGAAAGTAAACTTCTCAATATCCCATTTTGTATCACCATAAGGTTTATCCCCATTAAAATAATACTCATTGTCAATAAAATAAAACGTGACTCCTTCATGCTGCAGCTCAAAAATACCAACATACTGACGTCGCCATCCCAAATCCATATAGAAATGTGTCCTATAGTTCATTTTTTCTTTCCATTCCCACTTAATACAAGCATACTTTGGAATAATCACTCTGACATCATAATTCTCCTTATTAAAGCATTTTGGCAAAGAACCAACTACATCTGCCAAACCGCCTGTCTTAATAAATGGAACCGCTTCTGATGCTGCAAATAAAACCCTCTTCATCTACCTATCCTCCTGACACTTTTCCACCCCAGATATTCAATTTGCTGCCAAGTGGGATGGATTTTTTCTTTCAATTAAAATATGACTGGTATAATTATAACATAGCTTGTCAATAATGTCTACAAAGGAATTAGAATTACATCATACGATATTTCAAACGGATTTTATCAGAGATTAAAGCAATAAATTCTGAATTAGTGGGCTTACCTTTTCCGTTATTAACGGTATATCCAAACAATCCATCAATCGTTTCTACATTTCCTCTTGTCCATGCAACCTCTATTGCATGACGAATTGCACGTTCTACACGACTTGCTGTAGTCTTATGTTTTTTTGCTATTGTAGGATAAAGAATCTTTGTTATCGAATTCATCATTTCTACATCATTTACTGACATCATAATCGCATCTCGTAGATATTGATATCCTTTAATATGTGCTGGAACACCAACATCATGGATAATTTCTGTTACGTCATTCTCCAAATTCTTTTCTATCGTTCTTCCTTCATTTTCTTTCGAAGCCAATCTAGATATTGTTTTTTCTGCAGCTCCCCTTTTTCCACCTAATCGTTTTACACGAGTCAAAACCACATCATGATCAAATGGTTTCATAATATAATAATTTGCCCCCAATACAAACGCATCTTCTGTAATCCCCTCCTGGCCAATTGCAGTAATAATAATAAACTTTGGTTGCTTTTTAATGCTTTTATCCATACTTACCTTTTCCATTACAGTCAATCCGTCTAATTTCGGCATAATCAAATCTAATAAGACAATATCCGGCTGTTTCTCTTTAATAATTGCATAGATTTTTTCCCCATCATCTGCTTTTCCGACTAATTCTATCTCTTCGTCATTAGCCAAAATATTACCTAACGCATCAATTACCCTCTCATTATCATCTGCAATGGCCACGCTCAGTTTTTCCATATGATCCTCCTTAAACCTTTATATTCTCCTATTATACCATTCGGAGAAACGATTGCAAGATTTAAGTTTCTATCTCTTTCGACTTTTTTCGACAAACTAGTTTTCTAACATATTCTCAATAAAAATTCCATATCCCTTTGTAGAATCATTTACAAATACATGTGTTACTGCCCCAATTAACTTTCCATTTTGTAAAATCGGACTTCCTGACATTCCCTGTACAATCCCATTTGTTTCCTGAAGCAGTGCTTCATCTACGACACGAATCTCCATCCCTTTATTCACATTTCCAGGAGAATTGTCAAGTTTTGTAATCTGAATCTGATAATCTTGAATCACTCCATCAATCTCACAACGAACCTGCGCTGCTCCTAATTCCACTTCCTGTTTAAAAGCAATATCCATATAAGCATCACAACAATACTCCTCACAAAGTCCATATAATTCATCGGAAGCAGTTCCATAAATTCCCTGTTCACAATTTGTTTGAATGGTTCCAAGCATATGACTTTCCTGATATTCAATTACTCCAGAAAGACCACCAGGACTTCCCGACTCTCCTTTTACTATTGATAAAATCTTAGCTGGATATAACTTTCCACTAGAAGCTTCTAAAAGTTTCCCCGTATCCACATCACTCACCCCATGTCCCAATGCTCCAAAACTGCCATCTGCTTTTACATAAGTCATTGTTCCAATTCCTTGTGCATCATCTCGAACCCAGATACCAAGCTTATATTCTCCATTTTCTACTTCCACTGGATACAAACTTTCCTCCAAACTTTCCCCATTTCGATTTACTGTTAATGTAATTGCATTTCCATTACAATTTTTCACACAGCTAATTAAATCATCCTTACTCATAATAGCAATCCCATCCACTGCTGTAATATAATCTCCAGAGCGAACTATTTCTGCTGCTGGTTCTACTACTTTCCCTTGTGTATCTGCCATCCTAGCTGTTCCAACTACCATTACCCCATTTGTTTCTAAATAAATTCCAACTTGAAATCCACAAGGAATCACCTGTTCCTCTTCTACCACATTTACTTTAATTTCTTTAAATGGCAAAATTCCAAATAATTTTAGTTTCAAGTCATACGTTCCTGTCTTCTCTGAAAATACAGAAAATTCATCTGAAAGATTTAGCACAATTTCATGGGAAGGAATATTGGACTCTCCAGAAAAAACCACCTCTTCGCTTTGACTGCTTAACTCCGCTTCAATTGGCAGACCAAATTCAAACTTCCCTTCTTCATTCACTACCATATGAATCCTATCGGGAATTGCCCTATCCATATAAGAATAAACTGCATAGATGGTATAAATTACTAACCCTACAAGTACCATATACAAAATTCTCTGATACCAGATTCTTCTGCTCATACATTTTTTCTCCTTTCTGCAGATGTCACCCTATGCAACTCCTTTTTTATTTATCTTCTGTCTATACCTGATATATAAAAAAGAGAGAAGCACATCCTAACGGATACTTCTCTCCTAGTATATGAACATTCCCATTTCTAACACTGGTATTATTTATATTGCTCTGCCAGTTCCTTCATCTCTCTTGCACTTTCCACGATATTGTCTGTAATCTTTACTCCACCTAATATTCGTGCCAGTTCTTTGATACTTTCCTCTCGACTTAATTTTCGAATTGAAGTCACTGTATTTCCATCATCTACCTGCTTCTCAATCAAATAATGCTGGTCTGCCATCGAAGCAATCTGCGCTAAATGTGTAATACACAAAATTTGCCGATACTGAGAAATCTGTTTTAATTTCTCTGATACTTGCTGTGCGGTTCGCCCACTAATCCCAGCATCAATTTCATCAAATAAAAGCGTATCCACTCCATCTTGATCGGATAACACGGTCTTAATTGCTAACATTACTCGTGATAATTCTCCACCGCTTGCCACCTTACCAAGCGGACGAATCGGCTGTCCTGGATTGGTCGAAATTAAAAATTCTGCCTGATCAAAGCCATTTGTAGAAGGTGCACTTTCTGAAAATGCCATTTCAAACTGCACATCCAAAAAATTTAATTCTAAAAGTGCTTCCTTTATCTTTGCTGTTAAAGAAAGAGATGCTTCTTTCCGTCTCTCGCTTAATCTCTGGCAAGCTTCTAACAATTCTTGATATATCTTTTGTTTTTTTCGTTCTGCTTCTTCCTTTTCTATCTCATAATTTCTTAATAAAATCAGTCTTTCCTGTTTTTCATGATAATATGCTTCGATTGCTGCAATACTTCCTCCATACTTATTTTCTAACCGATGAATCAAATCCAATCGAGCCTCTACTTCTAAAAATTGTCCTTCATCAAATTCTAAGGAATCCATATAAGAAGAAACCTCACGTAAAAAATCAGATAAGAGATTATCGATCTCCATTAACTGCTCACTTAATGATCTTAAAGTCTCATCATATTCTACAACAGTAGCAATTTCATGTACAGCATGTCCTATTTTTTCTCCAGCACTATCCATTCCATCATAATTAATCTCATCATAAATTCTTGCAATTGTTTCCATAATTTTCTTACCATGGATCGCTTTTTTATACCATGCTGAAAGTTCCTCTTCTTCTTCCTCTTTTAGATTTGCCTCTTCAATTTCTTGACATTCAAATTCTAAAAAAGAAAGCTCTCTCATTCGCTGTTCTTCTTCCATTTGAAATGTTTCTGCATAAGCCAAAGCCTTACGGTATCTTTCATATACTTCTTTTACATGATTCCGATACTCTAGCGCCTCTCTTCCCATATATTCATCTAAGATAGCCAAATGCTTAGAAGGATGTAAAAGAGACTGATGTTCATGTTGTCCGTGGATGTCCAATAAAATCCCTGTTATTCTAGCAAGTTCTGCTGCTGATACGATTTCCCCATTTACTTTTGCCACACTGCGTCCTCGAACCAATTTTCGAGATACCAATACTTGCCCAGGTTCTTCAAAATAAACCCCTAATTCCTCCAACTCCTTTTGTGTCCTTTCTTCTTCCACAGAAAATTGCAGTTCTACTAATGTATACTCTTGATTTTCTCTTAACAGTTCTTTTGCTACTTTCCCTCCAAGTGCCAATGTAATGGAACCTAAAAGAAGAGATTTTCCGGCTCCTGTTTCACCAGTAAAAATATTCAACCCTTTTCCTAATTCTACCTCGGCCTCATCTATTAATGCCAAGTTTTTTACATGAAGATTCTGTAACATAATCTACGACCTCCGCCGTGTTTTTATCTATTTGTCTGGCTAACCAGCTTTTTCAATCTTTCCATAACCACTAATGCTTCTTCTTTCGTACGAATCGCTGCCATAATTGTATCATCCCCTGCAATACATCCCACTACTTCATTCCACTGCATGGCATCTAAAGCAGCTGCTACCGCCATAGCCATACCAGAAACCGTTTTCACTACCAGCATATTTTCTGCTCTGTCAATAGAAAGAAACCCATCTTTTAACACATTTTTATACTTTTCACTTAGCTTTCCATCCGATCCTGGTACAATAATATATTTTTGTCTTCCACTGTCCATAGCAAATTTGGTCAATTTCAGTTCCCGAATATCTCTAGACACAGTAGCCTGCGTCACATGGAATCCCTCTTGATTTAATCGTTCCGCCAATTCCTCTTGTGTCTCAATTTCATACTTATGAATCAATTCTATAATCTTACTGTGCCTTTCTACCTTCATCGAATGATATCCTCCTCGTTATTTTCCTCCACCCATTTTATCCCGTAATACTTCTAAAAAACTCATTTTATTTAAACGTATAATTTTAGTAAACCGCTTAGACCGCCGAATTTCAACTGTGTCTCCTACTTCTGCATAGACTGCATTATCTCCATCAAAAGAAATCAACCGTTCCTTACAATAACCACTGCGATCCTGACAAAATTCCAATGTAATTTTATCCTTTCCAGATAATACAATACTTCGATTATTTAATGTATGAGCACAGATAGGCGTCATCACCATTAACTTGGCATCTGGTGATACAATCGGTCCTCCTGCTGACATATTATATCCTGTTGAACCAGTAGGAGTCGCAATAATAATTCCATCTGCCGAATAAAAGTTTAAAAACTTCCCATTTAAGTAAATTTTAAAATCAATTACACGTAAAGCCCCACTTCGGCTAAATACAACATCATTTAAAGCCACCATAGTAGAAACTTCTTTTCCTTCTCGGATTACCGTTCCCTCTAACATCATTCGTTCCTCTATCTGACATTCATCCCGTATCAGCTTATCTAAGGAAGGATAAAGATTTTCTCGTTCTACCTCAGTAAGATAACCAAGCGTCCCCAAATTCACCCCAATTAACGGAATCTCTAATTCAGCCAAATCTCTAGCCGCCTGAATCAGTGTTCCATCTCCACCGATTACTAAAATACATTCTATATCCTTTGGAATCTGTGTTGCATCTGTATAGCGATATTTTTTTGATACAGAATGTCCTTCTTCTAAAATACAAAACTTTCCCTGTGCTTCCAAATAATTTTTAATGCGATCGCTTTCCAAATGATTTCTATCTTTTGCTTTATTTGTAACAATATAAAATCGCTCCATCTTTTATCCCAGACCTTTCAGACATAAATACCCTATAGGCATTTATGCGCTTCTTCTACTGTTTCCTTTATAAAAAGTTCCAAAATCTCTTCTTTTTTTTCTTCTTTTCCTTGATTTTGTAAATAAAGCAAATACTCAATATTTCCCTCTGGTCCCTTTATTGGAGAAAATCCTAGATTTAAAACAGCAAACCCAATCTGAAGCACAAATGCTATAATCCTGTCAATTACCTCTAAATGAACCTCTTTCTCCCTTACTACCCCTTTCTTTCCCACCTTTTCTTTTCCTGCCTCAAATTGGGGCTTAATCAAACAAACCATCTGTCCATTCTCTGTCATTAAATTTTTTATTGGAAGCAGTACCTTTGTCAAAGAGATAAAAGAAACATCCACCGAAACAAATTCTATTTGTTCCTTTACTTCTTGTGAAGTAAGATAACGAATATTCGTTTTTTCCATCACTACTACTCGTTCATCCTGCCGAAGTTTCCATGCAAGCTGCCCTGAACCAACATCTACAGCATATACTTTTTTTGCTCCATTTTGTAACATACAATCGGTAAACCCTCCAGTAGAAGCACCAACATCCATACAAGTCTTTTCAAAAAGCGTTATCCCAAACTCTCTTACTGCCTTATCTAATTTCAATCCTCCTCGGCTAACAAACGGGATTGGATTTCCTTTGACCTCAATTAAAACATCTTCTCCAAACATGGTTCCTGCTTTATCTTCCCGTTGTCCTTCTACAAATACATTCCCTGCCATAATAACAGCCTTTGCTTTTTCTCTGGACTCTATTAAATTTCGTTTCACAAGTAATACATCTAATCGTTCTTTCATTTGCTCATATCCTTTAGATATTCTAGAATTCTATCTAGAATGGTATCTGTATCAATTCCTACTTCTTTCATCAAAATCTTTACATTTCCATGTTCTACATATAAGTTCGGAAGAGAAAGATTCATCACATGATAACCCATATTTCGATTTTTAGCAAACCGAGTCACCTTTACGCCAAAACCACCATTTAAAATATTTTCTTCCAATGTTACAACCAAAAAATGATTTTGTTCTAACTCTTCTAACATCTGCTCATCCATTGGTTGTACAAATCGAACATTGATCAATGTTACATGACAGCCATACCGCTTTAGCTGCTCTCGAACTTTTACCGCTTCCTTTACCATATTTCCTACTGCCACTAATGCAATATCTCGTTCCTGATAAAGAACCTGACTTTTTCCATACTCAATTGGCGTCCTTAGCTCCTTTAGTTCATCATATGCTTCTCCACGAGGATAACGGATTGCAAGTGGTCCATTAAATTCCATAGCAAATTTTAAAATATCGGTTAATTCATATAAATTCATAGGTGCAAAAATATTCATATTGGGAATTGTTGATAAAAAAGAGAGATCGAAAATTCCCTGATGTGTCTCTCCATCACTTCCTACTAATCCAGCCCGATCAATTGCAAATACAACAGGAAGATTCTGAATACAAACATCATGAATGATCTGATCATAAGCCCGCTGCAAAAAGGAAGAATATACCGCTACCACTGGCTTCATCCCACCAGCTGCCAATCCTGCTGCAAATGTTACTGCATGTTCTTCTGCAATTCCTACATCAAAAAACCGTTCTGGATAAGCTTCCCGATACTTTGTAAGTCCTGTTCCATCTGGCATAGCTGCTGTAATTGCCACCAAATTTGAATACTTTTCTCCTAATTTCACCATAGCTGCTGAAAAGATATCAGTATAAGTAGGTTTTACTTTCTGTCGAACCGCCATTCCAGTTTCCACATCAAATGGTTCTACCCCATGAAACTTCCACGGTTCCTTTTCTGCAGGCAAATACCCTTTCCCTTTCTTTGTAATCACATGTACTAATATAGCATGATCTAATTTTTTGGCCTCTTCCAATACACGTACTAGTTTTTTTATATTGTGCCCATCCACTGGCCCTAGATAAGTAACTCCCATCTCCTCAAAAAGCATCCCAGGAATAAAAAGTTGTTTTATTCCACTTTTGGTTCTTCGAATTTTTGCAATTGCTGTATCTCCTCCTGGTACCTTTTTCAGCAGATCCATAACATTATTTTTTAAATTATTATAGATATCCCCTGTTCGTAATTGATTTAAATATTCTGACATTCCCCCAACATTATGCGAAATCGACATCTCATTATCATTTAATACAATAATAAAATTTTGCTTACTCCGAGCAGCATTATTTAATGCCTCATAAGCCATCCCCCCTGTTAAAGCTCCATCCCCTATTACAGAAATCACTGTATTTTTCCTTCCAAGAATCCGATTGGCTTCTGCATATCCTAGTCCAGCCGAAATAGAAGTCGAACTGTGTCCTGTTCCAAATGCATCACAATTGCTCTCTCTTTTTTTTGGAAATCCACTAATTCCTCCATATTTACGAAGTTCATCAAATCCCTCTCTACGTCCAGTTAGCAATTTATGAGTATAGGATTGATGTCCTACATCCCATATAATCTTATCCTCAGGAAGATTGCAAACCAGATGCATTGCAATAGTCAACTCTACCACACCCAGATTTGATGCCAGATGTCCTCCACTTCTGCTGATCTTATCAATCAAAAAATCCCTGATTTCCATAGCCAGAATTTCATATTCTTCCGACCTAAGTGTTTTTATATCATTTGGTTTATTTATCTTCTCAAGAATCATAATATAATTAGCCTCTATTTTTCTCTATAAATTAGCCAAAGGAGCAATTCTTTTAAAAACGGGTTCTCTCGATTTCGTTTCCTTTCCAAATCCTCCAAAAGCCAAATTGCCTCTTTTGATAATTGTTCCACTTGTTCCTTTGAATATACCATTCCTTTTAACGAAACGTAAGTAACTTTATGATTTTTTTCATCACTCAGTACAGGCTTTCCTAATACCTCTGTCGTACTAGTCACATCCAGTATATCATCTTGTATCTGAAAAGCAACCCCAACCTTTCTTGCAATCTGCTCTACAATTAAGATTTCTTCTTTTGAAGCTCCTGCCATAAAAGCTCCTATCATCATAGCGCCTTCTATCAAAGCACCTGTCTTAAGCTGATAGACAAACTGAAGTTGTTCTTTTGTAAGTACCTTTTGTTGTTCTGTCGCTTGTACATCCACAACTTGTCCGCCTAACATTCCGTAAATTCCAGCTTTTTTTGCCAATATTCCCTGTGCTTGCACTATACGTTCTAGCCACTCAAAAAATGCCTCTTTTCCAATTATAGGTTCCATCTCTTTTAATTTTTTATAGGCTTCTTCTAGCATTTGAAATGCATAATTTAACAACGCATCTCCTGCCAATATCCCCATTGCATGTCCATAGACAATATGTGTTGTTTCTCTTCCTCTACGATATCTGTCATTGTCCATAGCTGGCAAATCATCATGTACAAGAGAATAGGTATGCACCATTTCAATTGCAGCCATAAAAGGTTCAATCAAGGCTTCTTTTCCATCAAAAAGCTGGTAGGTTTCTAACATAAGCATTGGACGAAGCCGCTTTCCTTTAGCACGAACACTATAATTCATAGCTTCCATTACAATTTTTTGAAAGCCTTCTTCTTTTGGAAGATAATGTTCTAGTATTTCCTCTATTTCCTTTACTCGTTTTTTTTGTTCTTCTTTAAAATTCATCTTGACTCCCTGCTTGATTTAATACAATTATCTGTTTTTCTACCATATCTACTTTTGCATTACAATGCTGTAAAAGACGGACTCCCTCTTGATACAGCTGAAAGGATTCTTCTAAAGAAATCTCCTCTTTATCTAAATTTCCAATAATTTGATTTAATTTTTCAAAGGCTTCTTCTATCGAAAGTTTTTCTAATAATTCTTCTGCTTTTTTATTCGAATTCTTTTTGGTTCCTTCCAAACTTTTCACTTCCTTTCTATTTCCTTTAATACTTCCTGTACCAAAGCCAAAAACTTCCCATCTACAACTTGAACAAGAATCGCATCCCCTTTCGAAACTTGTTCTGTCTTTTTTAAGGCCTGCCCATTTTTATCTGTTACATAAGCATATCCTTTTCCTAATTTTTTCAAAGGAGATCCCCCATCTAATCTCTCTGCCAACACTTCTATTTGATGTCGAGCCACAACTACTTTTCGTTCCATTAGCCGTTCCAATTGTCCTTCCAAATCAAATAACCGCTGTCTTTGCATAAAAACCTTATTTTTCGGCCCTACATAGCGAAGCTGAATCTCTGCCTGCTTTAATTTTCCTCGGCTTAATTCTATTTTCCCTAACATCTTTTGAACAAGCATCCTTTGCTTTTCTTCTAATGTATAACGATAACTTTGATAATCGAAAACAGCTAATTCCGCTGCTGCGGAAGGAGTAGGTGCTCGAAGATCTGCTACATAGTCTGAAATTGTCACATCCACCTCATGTCCTACAGCCGATATAACAGGAGTTTGACAAGCAAAGATTGCACGAGCCACACATTCCTCATTAAATGCCCAAAGATCCTCAATTGAACCACCGCCTCGTCCAATAATAATAACGTCTACTCCAAGACGATCAAGATACGCAATCCCTTCTACAATTGTATTCTTCGCTCCATCGCCTTGCACTAATGCTGGATAAAGTATCAATTGAACATAGGGGTTTCTTCTCCTTGCTATATTGACAATATCCCGAATGGCAGCTCCTGTACTAGCTGTTACAATTCCAATCGTCTTTGCAAAACGGGGAATTGGCTTTTTATATTCCTCAGCAAACATCCCCATCTCTTCTAGTTCTTTCTTTAACTTTTCAAATTGTTGATAAAAAAATCCTGCCCCATCCAAAGTAATTGCTTTTGCATAAAGCTGATATTTTCCATCTCTTTCATAAACCCGCACACTGCCTTCTACAATAACAGTTTGTCCTTCTTGTAAAGAAAATGTAAGTCCATTCCGATTTCCAGCAAACATCACACAGGCAATTGTTCCTGTTTTATCTTTTATCGTAAAATAAATATGTCCAGACGTGTGATATTTACAATTTGATACTTCCCCTCTGATTAAAATATGGGAAAGCATAAAGTCCTGCATAAACATATTTTTAATATAAGAATTTACTTGTGCAACAGAATAAATATTTGCCATATGTTTACTCCTTCTTTTTTAATTCAATCCATACAGGGTGTATCTATCATTTATATATGAAAAGCTGCCTTATTTAAGCCAGCTTTGCTAATATCCCATTTACAAAAGAGGGAGCTTCATCTCCTCCAAATTTTTTAGCCAGTTCAATTGCTTCATTGATTGCTACTGGATTTGGAATTTCTGTATCATAAAGCATCTCAAATAACGCCAAGCGAATAATCGTAAGTTCCACCTTTCCCATTCGTGCAATTGTCCACCCTTCTGCTTTCTTTTCAATCTGTTGATCAATCTCTGGAATTTGAAGAATCGCACTCTTTGCTCTTACCTCAATCTCTAGCTTCTCTTGTTCTGAAAAATCTTTTTGAGATTCACTGTCTAAATAAAGTTTAATCTGCTCGTCTATTTCCTCTGAGGGAAAAAAATCATATTGAAACAATATTGTAAATACATTCTCTCTCAACTTTCTTCTTGTCATGTAT
Source organism: uncultured Lachnospiraceae bacterium (assembly GCA_910579865.1). Lineage (GTDB taxonomy): Bacteria > Bacillota > Clostridia > Lachnospirales > Lachnospiraceae > MGBC114844. The sequence continues at coordinate 24,705 of CAJTXA010000008.1, read as the reverse complement.
CCAATCTCCTTATACAAAAAAATCAATCCTTCATACAAAAAGAGGCTGCCGCAAATAAGCTTCTTCTGCCGCAACCTCAATTTTTTCTCCTACTTGCTCTTTTCAAGGTTCACACCCGCAATGCGGATATTGACATCGGAAACAGTCAATCCGGTCATCGTTTCAATCGCCGTCTTAACCTTCTCCTGCACTTTTGCAGATACTGCCGGAATATTATATCCATACTTCATAGTAAGGGAAAGATCCACTGAAACAGCATCCTCTAATACCTCTATTCGGATTCCTTTTGAAAGATTTTTCATCCCAAGTTTTCCGACTAATTCATTTGTAATATTACCGGCCATAGCAGCGACACCATCTACTTCAGTAGCAGCTAACCCTGCAATAATTGCTACAACCTCATCTGCAATCTGAACTTCTCCAACTTCTCCATTTTCGTATATTCTATGTGTACTTCTAATATTCTGTTCTTTTGCCTTTGCCACGGTAATAACCTCCTGTTAAAACATATTGAAAACTTTCTTTCTATTTTACATTATAACCAACTTATGTATGTTTTGCAAACCAAATTTTACATATTTTAAAATAAGTTTTTTCTCTACATAAGAATTATTCGGAAATCACAGGAGTTATCACAATCTTATCTGCTGCTATCTCTGTTTTACGTTTTACAATATCTTCAATCTGTGCACGATCTGCATCCGAAAGATTTGCCGCATTAACTACCACATCTACATTCTCTCCATTTACGCTTACCACTGCATCTGTAAACCCTTTTGCTTCTAAAAGCATCTCTGCTGCTGCTTCCTTTTCTGCGATTGCTGTCATAGCAATTAATTGACTGGTTGCTTCCGCTTTTTCTCCCTCTGATAAGTTTACATTATTGATAATTTCCATTAGTACTGCTTCATTTTCTGCCCGCACCTGTTCCCGATTCATCTTAATCTCGTTTACTACGGCAAGCGAACCTGAGCCATTCGTTAAAACAGCTTCTCCTGGATTTTCTGAAACTGCTTCCTTACTTTCTTCTACTGTTGTTGTTTCATCATTTGGATCGGAATCTAGACTGCTAATTTCTACCATTGCACTTCCTTGTGTATCCGCAGCCGCTGTAAGCTCTACATCCTCATTTGAAATTTCATATAGTCCTACTGATTCCATTGCATTTTCTAAATTATTAACCTCTAAGTAACCGTTCTTTGCTCCATTTTGCTGTGCGTAGCTTAAATACCCTGCCACTGCAATCATAACAGCCAGTGCAGTAATAATAAATTGGTTTTTTTTCATCAACTGTTTCAATTTGTTTCCTCCATTTCTGCATCCTGAACACACTGTCTATGAATTCTTACACCAGAGAATCAGTCTGCCATCTTACATATTTTAATCTTATGACTTTGCAGGTCAAATAATGCCGCTATTGCCGTATTTAATTCTTTTTTTACTATCTCATCATCTGCACCTTGTGCAATTACAAGAACGCCTTCTATCTCTGGTGCTGTTTCTTGTATTAAATAAGGAACTTTTCCTCCATTCTCTTCTAGATATATCACTTGTTCCGATTGTGAAAAATCAATTGTACTTCTTGTTCCTCCCTCTTTGTCCTGTTCGTTTATCGTGTTTTTCGTATAGGGAGATTCTTTTAATATAATTTTTTCTCCAGATGCTTTTAATGTCACCATTGCCTTTATCTTACCGGCTCCTTCCACATAGGACAATGTTTCTTCTAAACGTTCTTCTAACAATCGTTCATAAGTATCTTCTGTAATCTCTAAGGTTTTCTCTTCAAGTGTTTTTTGTTCCTTTTGCTGATTCTGTTCTTCTGTTGTTGATTTTCTTGTTTTTGTAAGAAAATCTAACTCCGACTCTTTATTAGTGGAAGTAGGAATGGAAATGATAAGAAGCACCACCCCAGCCAACAGACAATACAGAAGTTTATCAATTCCTATCTTTCGAAGAGAAAATTTTTGTCCTTTTAAAAATGAAATTTTCTCTCTCATCCTACCTCCTCCATTCTGTTATCTTTCTTCTATTTTTTCTATTTCTTATTCTGTTATTCTTATTGTGATATTTTCTTCCTCTAAATTATAAAACTCTGTAAGCAAATTCTTTAATTGTTTTTCTTCTTCTCCTTCTTGCTCTTCTAATTTAGAAAGCACCTCTACTGTAATTGGATCTATTACAATTTCTTTCTCTATTACAGATTCTTCCTTCCTTTTTAGAGAAAGATAGATTCCCATTATTTTTCCAAATTCTTCACTTTCCTCTGCTTCTTCCCATGTTACTTCTGTTTTTTCCACTCTATAGTTTTGCCACTCTTTTTTCTCTTTTAATTGTTCTAAAAGATAATCTGTTACAGATTCTTCTAATATTTTTGTATATTCTTCTTTTTGTTTTTTATAATTGGAATTTTCATTTATCTCTGCCAAAAAAGCATCGTCTTTTATCTCTAATGTTCCTCCTAAAACTTTACTTAGATACTGAAAGGTCGTATCCGCATGAAATAGTTTTAAAATTGGGGTAAAAAATACCAAAAGCATCATAAATCCAATATAAAGCTGTACATAAGGTGCATACTTTTCTCCTGGAAGCAGATTTTTTATTAATACTGCAAAAATAGAAAAACACACGATATTTCTGCTCCACTCCATCAGTCCATCTATCACAATTTTAAGTCCTTTCTGTCTTACTTTTTTATTTTGCAACAAGACAAACTACTGCAATAGTAATTAAAAACAATAAAAACGCAGTTACAATCGCCTGTAAAAGCAAACTTCCCCCTTTTCCAATCTCTTCTACTGCTCCAGTCAGCCGTTTATCTGCCACTGGTTCTAAACAAACTGCTAAAATTCGATAGGTCAAAATAAAAAGAATTGTCTGTATCACAGGTAAACTAATTATAATAAAAAGCACCAGACAAGCAGCCACTCCTACTGCATTTCGAACCAGTGTTCCTGTTCCAGCTATAATCTCTGCCACTGTTTTTGCACTTCCTCCAACCCCAGGAATCATCTCTACTACTTTACCAAGTGAATTTAACTTTACTTTATCAATTGTAGGTAACAGTAATCCTTCCAATGTATTGAGTCCGATAATAATTGCTAACATCCCCTTCATACATCCCTTTGCAACCTGTCCAATAATGGAAGCTAACTTTGATAACATCTCTTCTTTTGTCAGATGATTTACCATTTGAAGAACAACTGCAATTTTCACTGCTGGTAAAGCAACTGTTAAAAGTACTCCATTGATCAATGCCATAATTAGAACAGTAACTTTATAATATCCTGCTGCTGTCACACTTCCATAAGATAAACTAACTACACCAAAAAAACAGGGCACCAAAACATCCATAAACTGTTTGATTTTTTCAATACATCCTCCAACTGTCTGAACAAGCAATCCAAATCCAGCAGCAGAAGTTGTAAGAAAAATCAAATAGGTTAAATAAAAAGATGTCTCTGCAATCTGCTTATTGATAAAAGCAGAAGCGATTTGATAAAATACAGCCGAAGCAATTCCCACTCCAAGTAAAAGAAAAAAAATCTCTCGATTTGCCTGCCACTCTCCCAAAATTGCCTGCAAAACCCAATCCTTTATTCCATAATCTGCCATTTCTCCTTGCATTAAACTCTGTACTAACTCTTGAAAAGAAACTTGATTTCCTCCTGTGATTTCTTTAAGCACTTTTTCTAAATTTTCAAAATCCAAATCTTCCAGTGTATGCCACATCCTCCCTTCCCCCTACTATTATGTTAGCAAACGTTCAATTGTTTCAAATAAAGCAATCAGCACTGGCGTACTAATTGCCAATATAGAAAGTTTTCCTAATATCTCAATCTGTCCTCCTAATGACTGACAGCCACTATCCCTGCAAAGTCCTGCTGTAAATTCACAAAGATAAGTAATACCAATCATCTTTACAAACATGCCAAGATAATCGGACACATAAGGCATATATCCTTTTAACGTTTCTACTGTTTCCAAAATCTGCTGCATCTGCTCCACTCCATACCGCAGAATCAAAATTCCTCCTGCTAGTATTACAAGCATTGCATATTCTCCTTTGATTGGCTTTAACAATAATACTAAAAAAACAATTGCAACCACAATTACAGATGCTGTAATCATACCCCTTCCTCCTTCGCCCCTATAAAGAAAACAAAGTCTTTATTGTTTCAAATAATTCATATATGTAAGGTACAATCCAAAACAATACCAGCAAAAGTCCTGCCAGACTAATTAAAAAGGCATGTTCCTCCCGTCCGCTATGTTTTAAAACCTGTCCTAAAACAGATACTAAAATCCCAACTGCTGCTATCCGAAAAATTAGATTAATTGTCATAAATTCCCCCATTTAAAGAATTACTAATAAAATCAACACGCCAACTGCCATTCCCATAATTCGATATACTTTACTATTCTTTTCTACCTTTTCCTTTGCATCTTTCATCTCTGCTTCCAATTCTTCTAGATAAAGATCAATACTCCCAAGCTGCATCTCTTTATCCAAATAACCAAGATTCGCTCCAAAATCAGAAAAACGGCTTAAATCTTTTGGAAGTAAACTTGTCCTATCTAAATATTTTTTTTGTGCCTTTTGAAAAATGGAAGGAAACGTACTTCCATCACAGGCATCCATTGTTTCTGCTATTTCTTTTAAAAAATCTGTCCATGGTATAGGTACTCGAAAAGCAATTGTAGATAATGCTTCTGTAAGTGGCGTATTTGCATATTTAATTTCTCCCCGTAGCATAATAAGCACTCTCTTTATCTGCTGCAAATCCTCAATTCGATCAATTAATTCATAGCTTATTCGAAATCCCAACCCACAAGATGCCAGTAACACTACTACAATTCCTAATACACGAATCAGCACATTGTCACCTCCATCCGATTATAAAGAGGATTTCCCTGACAATCAAAGATTTCTGCAATCTTTCCTATTTGTTCCTGACTATTCATTACAATATAACGTTCAAAAATCCGTTCTTGAAGCAATTTTTGAAGAATTGGTTTTCTTCTAATATCTTCAATTGAACTGCCATGTATTGTAGCAATCAGCTTGCAGCCACAATTCATCACATAAATCATTGCTTCCATATCCTCTCGACTGCCAATCTCATCTACAGCAATCACTTCTGGGGACATGGTACGAATCAGCATTAACATTCCTTGTACCTTTGGACAGCAATCTAAGATATCGGTTCGAATTCCAAGTTCATTTTGAGGAATCCCCATATAACAAGCGCCTATTTCCGACCGTTCATCTACAACTCCCACTGTCATTCCCCTATGTTTTTTATCTCCATCAGAAAGCTGCCGAATCACATCTCGTAAAAGAGTTGTCTTTCCTCTTCTAGGAGGAGAGATAATCAAGGTATGATAAATCCCATTTTCCTGTCGTATATAAGGCATTACCGAATTTGCGCAGCCCTTTATCTGATGAGAAAGCCGAATATTGATAAAAGAAATATATTTCATACTTTTAATGGAATCCTGTTCCATAATAATCTTTCCAGCAAGTCCAACCCGATGTCCACCCTGTATAGTAAGAAATCCTTGCCGAATCTCTTCTTCATAAGCGTACATTGAATAACTACTTACATATTCCATCGTTTCTCTTATCTCATTCTTTGTCACCACAAAAGCATTCTCTTCTGTTCGTGAAATCTTTCCCTTTTTACTTACATAAAATTCCTTATTCTGATAGACAATCAACAAAGGTGCATTCACTCGGAGCCGAATCTCTTGTAATTCATCTAAATTCCATTCCCCTTGCCCAAATAAATTACGGATAGACTGTGGAAATATCTTTATCACATCCTCTTTTCTTGCCATTTTCCCCTCCAAATCTGTTCTAATATTCCATATCGTTACCTAGCATTACTATATGAAAAAATCCAAAAGGTTATGACAAAAAAAGAAAGGCAATTGCCTTTCTAAAAATTTTTATTATCGAAAAATTAAAATCAGAAATAAATGCAATAAACTGATCCACTTTTCCTTCATATTCTTCTGCAAAAGCATCGGAATGTTCCTCTTTCTCTTCATCCGTAAAATTCCTTAATTCTCCATATAAAACATGTTCTAGATTACAAGAATTAAAATATACTTTATATGGAATTGTTTTATGAATCTTTCCAGTTTTTCTTAATTTAAACAAAATATCCCCTTTTATTTTATTTCTTTTTCTTATCGCTTCTGGGTTTTTTGCTGCAATATGGTCTATATAATAAGTTACTTTTTCTACATCTTCCTGTTGAATATCACTTTCTGGAATATAAACCCCATCTGTATCAACGATATGAATAATTTTTAAGAAATCACTATATTGATAGCGATACCTATTTTTTATTTTATCAACTTGATCGTTTATCTTATTTCGTATTGTATCAACTGATACATAATCTTTTAAAGTAATATCTCCATGTACTACAATAAACTGTACTTCATGATTCGAAAAAAATTCCTTCATAATAGACCCAAGAGCTGCCTCATCACTTCTTCCCTCTACAATAAAAACAATTACCTTTTTCTCACCCATTCTTTCTTTTCCTGCCTGCTTTCCGAAATGCTCTTGCAATTTTTAAGCTGTCTGTTTCTTCATAAATAATTTCTTCTTGTCCACCAAGAGTAATCCCTCGTAAATACATATCTCTAAAATTATTCTTCTCTCCTATCTGTTTCATATGAATATATCTATGATTTGGATTTGCTGTAGAAAACATAATGCTTTCTCTATCTAACATCTCTAAAGCCCGAAGATTATGTGAAGTAAAAATAAGCTGTCCCTTTGCACTATGATGAAAGATATCTAATAATTCTCCAAGCATATATTCAAAAATTCCTGCATCAAATTCATCAATCGCCAGGCAAATCGAAGGATTTCCAAATACTTGAATTAAAACATTTAAAATAGAAATAATTTTAATAATTCCCTCTGATTCCATTCGAATAGGAATTGGTAAAATTCCATCTCTAATCGACAAAAGTTCTACTCGATATCCCTCTTGCCTATCCTCTGTCATTTGTTTCCCATAATTTTCTACTTTTATCTCCATTCCTGGAATAATTGTATATAATACCAGATTAATCTGATCAATAAGCACATCAAGTAGCTGCTTTTTTTCTTCTTGTAAGATCACTGGTTCGGTAAGAGAAATTGCAAAATCACCTTTCATTCCTATCTGATTCTGTTCAATTTTAAATGCCATTGGTAGCATAAAGTTAGCAGAAATAACTCCAGAGTGCGTATTTCGAATAACAAATAAATCTTTTAGAGCAAATTGAAATAAAGAATCAATCACAATCGAATAATGTTTAAAATTATTCTCATAATTTCTACAAAAAATTTCTCTACTACTTTCACCAAATATATAAGAACAGTTACTTTTTTCTGCCAATTTTCTAGCTACAATAAGATCTGTCTTTCTCTCCTTATCTTTCTCTATCACTTCTTCTAACCTTTTTTTGGAGTAAAAACAGTTTCTCTTTCTTCCCTTTTATAATCCATAAAATCACTTTTCTTTTTCCTGCTGTTTCCATCTTGAATGGCACAGCTCAATGTTTCTTGTGCTATCTCAATTCCTTTTTCCCGTCTTTTTATCACAAGTCTATAACTTACTTCATAGAGAAAAGAATCATTAGAAATATGAAAATCTGTTACAATCTCTGCCTGATTTGACTTTACATCAACATATTCAGCAAATTCATTCGGAATTGTCTGACCAATCATAATTTGCTGCAAATAATATAATGTATCAATAATCGCTGTCTTTCCAGAACCATTTTGACCATAAATTCCCAAAACTTCTGCCTTTTTACAAAATTGTTCTTTTCGATAAACATGTGGCATAACAATTTGACCATTTCTAACATTTTTAATATTGAAAAGTTTTAACGCAGCCAGTCTGATGATACGTTCCATTTTATCCTCCTTCAGAAAAAATCTCCAATACAGCATAATCTCCAAGTGCATGAACCACTGGCATTATAATTGAAATTTGTGTTTCTCCCTCTATTGTATTCCAAAAAGAAAACCACTCTGGATAGGCTTCATAAGATTCCATCCCAAAATCGGCTGCCTCCAAATATTGTATCAACTCTGCCAAATCAAGTCCCGCTATCATTTCACGAATCGCTGTTTTCAATTCCTCACTTTCTCCAATTACCCGATAGTTCCCCTCCACTATTTTCTGTGCCAGTTCCTCTACTGGCCTCATTTGTGAAATTTGTAAATGTAATCCATCTTTTAAAGATAAATTCGACGTATATTTTACTGCTGTTGGATAAGCTGCATCTGCTCGGCTATAACTACCACTATACACAATCGAAATCCAATCTTTTGTAATATCCGCAATCTCATACGTAATATCTAATGTATCACTTTCCATATTGACATCAAAATATTCTAAAATTCGAAGTGCATCCTCTTTAATCTGCTGATTAATCGCATTGGCATCTATTGTTTTTTGAAAAGAAAAGACAGGATAAGAAATCAATACACTTTCTCCTATAAATAACTCTTCTGTCCAATCCACCTCTTCTTCTTTTGTTTCATTTTGTTCTAAGCTATCCTGTTCTAAATTCTCTTTTAATGAAGTTTCTTCTACTCTTGTTGTAACAAACGTTTCCGTTTCACTTTGACATCCAGTTAGACTAACCCCACAAACCAATAATACTACTATAAATAATTTCCTTTTCATACTCATTTCATTCCTTTCCCAAGGTATTCTGCTTACTCAACTTTTCCTTCTTGGCGATAATATGCAAGCAGCAGATCTACCATCCTCCCATAACTTTGAATTCCATCTACTTGATGATTTGCTTTTAAGTAAGAATCATTTACTGTTTTTGAAACCTCTGTTACTTTATTATCCTTAAATTCCTCCCAATATTCTGAATTTTTTCTTAAATCTGTAATCATACCCTCACTATAATGTGACCAGAGCTCATTATATCGTTCCATATCCACAGTAGCGAGTTGATTTCCTGCATGAATTAATGCCAGCATCGTTCCACTATATTCATATTCTAAACTTCCTGCATTTTTACATACCAAATATCCAATAAAATTTGCTTCATCCTCTCGCATAAAACCATAATAATGTGCCAGTTCATGACAAATTGTAGAAGGAACAGAATAATCTGCAGATTCCTTATTGATATTTGCTTCCATTGTAAATGGACAATATACACCAACTAAATTTGTATACGACATCTGATGCGAAAAAAAGATGGTCTTTGTCCGAATCACTGGGTATGAAAACTGATGATATTGTTCTCCAAGTTTTTTATAACCCGCCGCTGCTGTCTTTGACAATTCACGAATGGAAGTTTCCTCTAATAAAAATGCACCTTCTTCATCTTCCAAAGTCAACTGTTCTCTCAACTGAACAGCATCTTCCGCTAGGATACGACAAAGCTGATAAAGTTCTTCTACACTAGAAGGCTGTATCGTTAAACCACTAATCTCTGCAAAGGTATAGCGATTATAATTTATATTACACATCAAAGTCAACCAGAAAAAAAGAACTGAGCCTACTGCTGTAACTGTCCAAAAACTTTTTTGGAGCACTTCTCCAATTCGTTCCCATTCATAGAAGATATGTCGTATCCACAATGCCAATAAAATAAGAAAAACTGGAATTGCCAAAACAATTCCTACTTCCATTAAAGAAAATGGTAATTTCTCTGTAAGAAATCCCAGACAAATTGCATAATATTTATAAATTCCGCCAGAAAAAATACGTTCTGTTATTTCTGGCTTTTGCTTTGTCAAATAATTTAACCCTAATGAAAGCGGCAGCAACAAAATAAAAAACATTCGTTTATATAATAGTACATGTCTCCTTCTATAAAAGGAGTGTCGTCTTCTTCTACGCATATTCCACATCTCCATTTCTTTTGTGACCACTCTTTTGTATGGCTTTCTTTTTTATCATGATCGCATCATTCATTGCTTGTCGCCCCATTATATCACCCCTCTCCCTAAATTTCCATAGCTGTTCTTAAATTTCTTTTTATTTCTTAGATGACAGCAAAAAAATCCTCATAGAAAATTTTTCTGAAACTTTTTTTGTTTCATCTTTCTTTTCTATGAGGCACTCTTTTTTTATAAAAAATTAATCATTAATAATTCGAACGGCACCATATGGGGTACGATAATACAAGTTGGCAATAATAATACCTGTTCGGCTTGTGCTTGCATGTATAATCTGTCCATTTCCAATGTATAGACCTACATGTTCTACTTCTCCACTTCCATAGAATACCAAATCTCCAGGGCGCAATTGATCGACAGGAATTTGTGTTCCATTATATTTATACTGATAGCTGGCACGTCTTTCCAAACCATAACCAAATTCTGCATAGATCAATTTTACAAATCCAGAACAATCTGTACCATTCGTCAAGCTATTTCCACCATATACATATGGATTTCCTTCAAACTGTAACGCATAAGTAACAATTGCTTCTCGTAAAGAAGAACTTACTTCACTTACAGAAGCTGCTGACTGTACAGGCTCACTAGGGGAAGCTGGTGAGGATGCTGGTGTGCTGCTTGGAGCTGGACTTTGATTTGCATTATTTGCCGCTGCAGCAGCTTCATTTGCTCTTCTTCTTGCTTCCTCTGCACGTTCCGCAGCAAGACGTTGTTCTTCCAATTTCGCCAATTCCTCTTCTATTGAAATAGCCGTATCAAATTCAATTCTGGTATCCAAAAATTCCAATGAAACCCAACCTTTTGCATCATTATCCAAAGCAATTAGTCCCCATCCATCTTTTTCTTCTTCTACCACAAATTCTGCACCTTCTGCTACCATATCGATACAATCAGATTCCAAATTAGCCTCTGCCCGTACACGAAGTGTTACCGTATTTACTACACCAAACTCTGTTGCAAGTTCTGCTGCCAAAGCTTCTGCCTCTTCTCCGGTTACAAAAAACTCTGCTTTAATGTATCCCTTTACTGAACCAGACTCAATCCGGTACCAATCATCCACAACCTCTAAAATTGTTGCTGCACAGCCATCATAAATCTTTCCAACAATCTCTCCATCTGTACTTGGCATACTTCTTACGTTAACATAATCTGTTACTCTAGAAACAGCAATTGTATCAAATATCGATGGTTCTTCTGCCTGTACAGATTCTTCTGTCTCAGCAACAGTTGTTTCTGCTGGCTGTTGTGTCTCTTGTGGTAAAGACTCTGATTCCGCTGATGAGGTTTCCTCTGGTACAGTTGTTGGCTCAACTACTGGATCTGGTTCTTTTGTTTCAGCAAGTCCCATTAAAGTTCCTTCTTGTTTTTCAAAAAACTCTGCTTTTACATAGCCTTCAGTAGAATCTGCTTTGATTCGATACCAATCATTAATTTCTTCCAAAACAGTAACTACATTATCTTTATATACAATTCCAAGTACATCCCCTTCTGCATTAGGAATGTTCCTTACATTTACATAATCAGAAGCGGTGCAAACAGCAGCTACCATATTATTTTCTTGTACATTTCCAGATGATACAGCAAAAAACTCTGCTTTACTATATCCTTCTGTTGAATCTTTTTTAATTTTATACCAATCATCTGTTGTTTCCAAAATAGTAACTGGGTTTCCATTATATACAATTCCGACAACATCCCCTTCTGTATCTGGTGTACTTCTTATATTTACATAATCAGAAGCAGTACAAAAAGCTGTGACATTAGAAGGTTGTACTGGATTTTCTACCCCTTTCAATTCTGTTAGAAAATATTCTGCCTTACAATAACCTTCTAACGTATCTGTTTGAATTCGATACCAGTCTCCATCTTGTTCTAATACCGTTACAACAGCTTCATTTTCTATCTTTCCAACAATTTCTCCTTCTGTACTTGGGGTACTTCTTACATTTAGATAGTCTGTTACCCTAGAAATTGCCTGAAAAGAGGAATTCTGTTCTGGTGCTTGCGTCTCTGCCTCTGTTACACTTTCTGTTTCTAATTCTGTTGTACTCTCTTTTTCTATTTCTGAATCTGTAGCAGATTCTGTTTCCTGATTTTTTGACTGAACAGCAGAACGCTGTACCTCCGCTGTAGACATTATACCATCATTTTCTTCTGTGCTTGTTGTTTCTGCTACCTTTGATTCTGTCTCTTTTTGATTTGAATATGTATTTCCGCATGATACAGCAGAAGCTGACAATAATGCTGCTAAAGCCAATGCATATACCCGTTTGTTTATCCTCTTTTTTTTCATTTTTTCTCCTATCCGAGTCCCTATCTCAGTCCAAATTTGTATCTTCTTCCCACTTCGTGACATTTATTACAATATTATTAAAAATCTACACACAAGAATAACAAATCTGTCGGGCTTTGTCAAGTAATTGAAAAAAAAAAGAAAAACATTTAATACAAATTTTTGTAATTTATTCCTTTCGAATCATGCGAAACTTTTCCATTATAATTCGGTAATGATCGTTTTTTTCTATCCCATCCTTATTCATCCAAACTGTTACTTCATAACTATTCTCAAAGCTATCATCATAGACATCTTTTTCTAATACCAATTCTAATGTTTCATTTTGATATCGATATCCTTCTGTTTCTACACATCCTAAGCTGCTTCCCCATTCACACTTTTTTAATAAATACCCATTTCCCATCCATAACCCACGATGCGGATCTCCTCTCATCCCACCATAAACAGCAGTTTGAATTGAAATATCATGCTCTATCTCCTTCCAAGATCCATCTTCCTGACACAAAAGCACAAACAAATCTCGACTATTGTTATATTCAATTACAAAAGCTGCATCTATTCTTCCATCCTCATTTAGATCTCCCTCTATATATTCCATACATTCATACTCTTCTATATCCGATTTATATTCTTTTATCCAATCAGCAACCATTTTTTGTTGTTCCTTGGATACTTTAAAATCTGTTGTAAAATTAAGAATAGGTACCTGCCACACAGGTGTTAAATCCTTACAAGGATTTCCAAAAACAGATAAAAACATTAGTTTTTCTTTTTCTGCTAATGGTGAAAAATCCTCAATCTGATTATCCGAAATGCCCACTTGATTTAATTGAGAAAGATTTGCTAAAGCAGAGAGATCTTGAATCTGATTTTGATCCAAAGACAAATCATACAGATTCGATAAACCAGCTAAACATTGAATATCCCTAATTTTATTGGCAGCTGCTCCTAAACGTTCTAACTTCAACAACGAAGAAAGTGGTGTTAGATCTGTAATTAAATTGTAATTTAAATTTATTTCCCGAAGTTTCGTTAAATTGCTTAAAAATTGAATATCTTCTAATCCACAATTTTGTAACCCTAGTTCTTCTATCTGAAACAATTTTCCTACCACTTCAATATGTTTCGCTTCCTTATTTCCAGAAAGTGCTAACTCTACCAACTTGGGTAAATTTTCTAATACCGTTAAATCTTCCACAGGCGTTTCATATAAAGATAGCCGTTCTAACTGAGGCATCCTTTTTAAAAATTCGATATCCTTTATCTTACAATTAGGCAAATAAAGTTCCGTTATTGTTTGTATCTCTGCCAAAAAAGAAAGATCTAGCGCTTCTTCTGTATCATAACTAAAATAAAGTTGTTTTAATTGTAAAAGTTCTGAAATCGGTGTAAAATCCTCAATTTTAGAATCGCTCCATATCGAAAAATCAATCACTAAACTTTTTAAATTTGACATAAGCCGTAAACCTTCCAAAGAAAAAACAGCATTTCCATGAGAAGGTCCTACAAGTACTAAACTTTCGCAACTATTTAATTTTTGTAAAATAATTTCCTTACTATCTTCCTCCTCTAATCCTGCCTCATACCAGACACTTTCACAAAAGCTTTCATTTTGAATCAAACTTTCTAATGCATCCCTTCCTTTTTGTTCTTTTGTGCCCTTCTCCTCCCTATCAGTTGTTATGTTTTTTTCCTTTTGTTGTTCTATCTTAGTTGTTATATTTGTATTATCTAAATAATTTTGGCTGCATCCAATTAAAAACAAACTATATCCTACTATCCCATACCATACCTTTTTTCTTATTCTTTCTTTATAATCTTTTCCCATTTGATCTTCTCATTTTAATTTTCTTCTTTTGATAGATACATTTTGGTCATCTCTTCTGTCATCTGAAATTTGTCACAAATTTTGGATATAATAATATCCTCAGAAATTTGTAACTCTTTTAATGCAAATATCATAGCCATAATTCCTTTTTGAATCCCTTTTTGAATTCCCTTTTGAATTCCTTTCTCCTCAATTCCTTTACTTAAATTGCACATAAGCGACACCTCACTCTCTAATGTCTGTGTTATTTTAATCTTAAAATCTTCTTCTAGAATCTGGCACTTATCCTCTGAATCTGTTTCTGTAGAAAAAAGCATATTTAATAATTTTAATATATCTACATCAGACTCTTCCCCTTTTCCAAGACAAATCATAATCTGCTTTTCGTTCCTTTTCCCTCTCACTTGTGATATGGTTCATGATTTGCAATTCGAAATGCCCGATAAATTTGTTCTAAAAGAATCACTCGCATCAACTGATGTGGAAATGTTAAATTAGAAAAACTTATCTGTTCATCTGCATAGTCTAACACCTGCATATCTAATCCTAAAGATCCCCCAATCAAAAATACAATATGACTATTTCCTTTCACTCCAAGTTCACTTATCTTCTTAGAAAATGCAATAGAATCAAGCTGTTTCCCCTTAATCGCTAAAGCAATTACATAGCTTCCCTCTTTTTTTCCTTTCCCCTCTCGAATTACTCGAAGCAGCCGTTCTCCTTCTCGAATCTTAATCTTTTGTTCTTCTGCTTTCGAAGCTCCATCTGGTGTCTTTTCATCTGCTACCTCAATAATCTCCAATTTACAATAACGAGAAAGCCGCTTTTGATATTCTTCTATCGCCATTGAAAAATAGTTTTCTTTTATTTTCCCTACAACAACTAATGTAATACGCATCGCTGTTCTCCAATCTATTTTACTATAAAAACAACGGATAGGGCACTCTACGACCTATCCTTATATGGAACAATAGCAGAAGCTAATAAAATATAGCTTCTGCTATTACTTTTTTATTTTGTAGAAAGATACTCATGAATTCCTCTTGCCCCAGCTTTTCCAGCCTCCATAGCAAGAATTACAGTAGCAGCTCCTGTTACAGCATCGCCACCAGCATAAACACCTTCTTTTGTTGTTTTTCCATTCTCTGTTTCAGCAATAATACATTTATATTTATTTACTTCTAATCCTTCTGTAGTAGAAGAAATCAAAGGATTTGGTGAAGTTCCAAGAGACATAATCACAGTATCTAACTCCAATTCAAACTCTGATCCAGGAATTTCTACAGGACGTCTTCTTCCAGAAGCATCTGGCTCACCAAGTTCCATCCGAATACATCTCATTCCCTTTACCCATCCATTTTCATTTACAAGAATCTCAACCGGATTGGTCAAAAGATCAAAAATAATTCCCTCTTCCTTTGCATGATGCACTTCCTCTACTCTAGCTGGAAGTTCTTCCTCACTTCTACGATATACAATATGTACCTCTGCTCCAAGTCTAAGAGCTGTTCTAGCAGCATCCATTGCTACATTTCCTCCACCTACGACAGCAACTTTTGTACCTGCTACAATCGGTGTATCATACTCTTCTTCAAATGCTTTCATTAAATTGCTTCTGGTCAAATATTCATTTGCAGAAAATACTCCATTTGCATTTTCTCCAGGAATTCCCATAAATTTAGGCAATCCAGCACCTGAACCAACAAATACTGCTTCAAAACCTTCCTCTTCCATTAATTCATCAATTGTAGTAGATTTTCCAATTACCACATTTGTTTCAATCTTAACTCCCAATTTCTTTAAATTCTCAATTTCTGGTTTTACTACACTTTGTTTTGGAAGACGAAATTCTGGAATTCCATAAACCAATACACCACCTGGCTCATGAAGTGCTTCAAATATCGTTACATCATATCCAAGCTTCGCTAAATCTCCTGCACAGGTGACTCCAGCAGGGCCAGAACCAATTACAGCAACCTTCTTTCCATTTACTGTCTCCGGCTTCTCAGGGGAAATTCCATTTTCTCTTGCCCAATCTGCTACAAAACGCTCTAATTTTCCAATCGAAATTGGTTCGCCTTTAATACCACGAATACACTTTCCTTCACACTGGCTTTCCTGTGGACATACACGACCACATACCGCTGGAAGAGCAGAAGATTCTGAGATAATCCGATAAGCCTCTTTTATATCACCTGCCTTTACCTGTGCGATAAAGTTAGGAATATCAATTGCAACTGGACATCCTGCTACACATTTTGCATTTTTACAGTTTAAACAACGAACTGCTTCTTCCTGTGCTTCTTCCATATTGTAACCTAAACATACTTCTTCAAAATTCTTTGCTCTTACCTGTGGGTCCTGTTCACGGACAGGCACCTTCTTTAATACATCTGCCATTATTTGTCACCTCCGCAGCCACAACCACCATTTTTATGTGTATCGCCTTCTTGTAACTTCAATATTGCTCTTCCTTCTTCTGTCTTATACATCTGCTGACGTTTCATTGCCTCATCAAAGTTTACCAAATGTCCATCAAATTCTGGTCCATCTACACAGGCAAATTTCACTTCATTTCCAACTGTTACTCGGCAGGCACCACACATACCAGTTCCATCTACCATAATCGGATTTAAACTAACAATAGTTGGAATTTCCAATTCTTTTGTTAAAAGAGCAACAAATTTCATCATAATCATTGGGCCAATTGCTACACAAACATCATATTTTTTCCCTTGATTATTGACTAAATCTTTCACTACATCTGTTACCATTCCTTTTCTTTCATAGGAACCATCATCTGTTGTTACATAAAGGTTTCCTGCAACTGCTTTCATTTCCTCTTCTAAAATTAATAAATCTTTGGTCTTTGCACCAACAATCACATCTACTGCAATCCCATGTTCATGTAACCATTTCACCTGCGGATACACTGGTGCAGTACCTACACCACCTGCTACAAACAACATCTTTTTGTTTTTCAAAGTTTCTATCTCTTCCTTTAAAAACTCAGATGGTACACCTAAAGGACCGGTAAAATCACGGAAAGAATCTCCTTCCTTTAATGTAGCCATCTTTTCTGTCGATGCTCCTACTACTTGGAATACAATCGTAATCGTACCCTCTTCTCTATTATAGTCACAAATAGTAAGTGGAATTCGCTCTCCTTTCTCGTCCATTTTAGAAATAATAAACTGTCCTGGTTGACAAGACTTTGCGATTCGCTTTGCCTCTACATCCATCAGAAAGATTTTCTCAGCAAGCTTTCTGGCCTTTAAAATTTTGTACATCTTTTTGTTTCCCTCCATTCTGCTGTTTATTACAGCTTGTTACTTGATGCATCCATTATTCAGAGATTTCCTGCGTTGGCTCTTTTTCAACTGTTGACTCTTCCGGCTCTTTTTCAGCAGTTGTTTCTTCTACAACGGTTGTCTCCTCTGCAACGGTTGTTTCTTGTTCCACTACAAAATGATAAATACCTTCCATCTCTCGGTTCAGTGCATAGACATCCCCTTTCTGTGTTGTTACTGCATATAATTTATCATTTAACGTAGTTGTTTTACCGGAAGCGGTTCTTCTTAGGGTAAAAATATAGCTTTCCTGCCCATCCACTTCTGTTAGTGAGACAAATTCTACGGAAATCTTTTCTTCATTTGCCCGATTTCCATTTAAGTCGGACATCATTCCAATTTCTACTAAATAATTTTTCAATTTAATAATTGCTGCGTCATAACCAAATGGGCGGTTAATCGTACAGGTATAATTTCGCTTTGTTACGCTGCTGACCATTCCATAACGGTCAATTACAATTGCTGAAAAAATAACATTTCCAATTGGCATAGCAATATCTTCTGTAAAAATATATCCATTCTCTTTCGTTGGAATCGTTCCATCAATCGTAAAATATGCAGTAGAACCTTCCTGTGCCTCTAGTGTTATCTTTTCTCCATAACTATAGGTACCACTAACTGGTGAAATTTTCGGTGCTTCTGGATTTACTAATGTAATCTCATAAACAGCCTTCCATTCTTCTCCTGCTAAATCTGCTTCATTATAAGCAATCGCCCTTAATGTCGTTCGTCCTACTGTTTCAATTTCTAATGGTTCTGTATATTGATTACTTTGCTGCGTTGGTGCCGAACCATCTAATGTATAATAAATCGTTGCATTTTCTTCACTAGCAGTTAAATAAACCGTTAAATAGTCATGATATTCCCCTGTTGGAATATTCGCTGAAACAATCGCTGTTTGATATTCCGATAATGCATCTCCAATTGGAGTACCTTGTGTATCTTTTAACACCCGATTCATTAACTCTGTATTACCAGATGCCTCACATACTTCCATTAATTTTCGATATGTTTCAATTGTTGGTTTTAAATTAATCACCTCCAACAAAAGCTCTTGTGTTCTATCATAGTTTCCTAATTTTTCATATACCCCTGCTGCTCTAAGGCGGACATCTGTATTGGATTTATCATAATTCATTGCTTCTGCATAATAGTTAAGTGCTATTTCATACTCTTCTTTCGCTTCATAAAACATCCCCTGCTGATATTGATATGCAAAGCTATGCTCCTCTTGATAGCGCAGATAAACCGTTGTTCCAACTGCTATTCCTCCTATAAGAAAAAATAACAAAATACTACATAAAAGCAATTGCTTTTGTCTTCGTTTTTTTTGAATCTGTAACTGTCCTTGCTTCTTTTCTTCTGGCTCCTGAATCTCTTCACTTCGGTTCAGCTCTTCTGTAAATTGATTATGTGGCATCTCGACAGAGGCTTCCAATTCATCCTCTAATGGGTTATATTCTGGAACAATTTGTATAGCAGTTCCACATTTTTGACAGAATACTTCCCCTATATCTACTTCATTTCCACATTTTTTGCATTTCATAAAAGTACTCTCCTCACCATATTGCTGAAACTGATGTAACACAATTCCGAATAATTATAGCATATTCGCCATTTATCTGCAATAACAAAAATAGAGGGCTTTTAGTTCAATATTAGTATTCTTCGTAATTTTTTAATAAATGTAAAATCTTGGTAATTCTGATAAATCCAAAACTTTACAATTCTTTTTTCTCAAAAAGTCAATTCAAACCATATCGATATCGATTAATTCCTACAGCAGATATATCTCAAAATCATTTTCAGATATTATCGATACACTTTTACAAATTTTTATGAAAAATGGGAAATTCGTACTACTGCTATATATAACATTATTTTTTTTGAAACAATCATTTATAATAACTTTATAGTCCTGAAGCACACTTCCAATTCTTTTTCCTTTCCGTACTTTCTGTACCTTTTCGGAGCGCTTTCAGGACTATATTTTTTAATCCAATAAAAACAAGAAACCTCTCTATCCGAAAGGTTTCCTGTTTTATTTTATTTCATTGACTATTTGTTGCAATATTACTTGCCGCATTTACTGTATCCTGTTGAGAACGATTCATATCTAAAACAGTAACCCGACAAGAAACCAATTTTCCATTTAAATCAGCTACAATATAGGTCGTACCAGGTCTTCTTCCTGTCACTACTCCATCCCTAGATACAGTTGCTGTTCTTTTATCTCTTGAAAACCATCTAATATCTTCATCTGGATCATCCAAATATAAATCAAATGTATCATATTTCTCCAATGTAATATCTGTTGCAGTTAAACCAATTACATGTATAATACAAGTTCCTTCTATACCAGAAGTCACCCCAATTTTAGAAACGGTACAAGTTCCAGGCCCTACTGCAACCACATTTCCATCTCCATCCACTGTCACAATACCAGTATCACTAGAACGCCATTCACTACGTTCTGTAGTATTATTTGGATAGGTTCGATCGGTTAATCTTCTAGTATCTCCTAATATCATTGTTGTTTCTGTTGAATTTAAGTTAATTGAAGTAATTGGTATATATGGTTTTACTATTACAATACATTCTGCATAAACACCACTATTATCTGTAGCTTCTACTCGAATCCGAGTTTCACCCTCCCGCAATGCCTTTACAATACCAAGGCTATTTACTGTTGCTACAGAAACATCAGAAGAAGTCCATTTCACATCTGTAATCGTAGCATTTTGTGGAGAAATAATATAAGTTAATGTATGTTCATCCCCTTCCATCATAATAAGAGAAGTTTCACTTAAACGAATTTCCGTAATTGGATTAATAACTGTTACTTTACAAGTTGCAGAAATCTTTGTACCATCCTTTGCTGTCGCTGTAATTGTAACTTCACCAAGAGCAACACCATGCACATATCCTTCCGAATCTACAAAAGCAATCGACGGATCACTAGAAGACCACTCTAGATCTTGAATCGTAGCATTAGCAGGTGTAATTGTATAAGAAATCTTTCGAGTTTCACCTTTTGGCAAATACATATCTGTAACATCAAAGGTAATTCCCGTAATATCTTGTTGTACCGTAACTGTACAAGTAGCAATCAGTCCTCTATCATTTGTTCGAACCACAATAATTGTTGTACCACCACTTACACCAGTTACCAAACCATCTTCATTTACAGTAGCAATAGCCGGATTACTAGAAGTAAATGTAACTCCTCTATCATTGGCATCACTAGGCAATACTGTTGCTTTCAATACAAATGTTTCACCAATATCAATTGTTTTCTCTCGATAATTCAAAGTAATACCTGCAACCGACTCTGTAACTGTTACACGACACTCTGCCCAAATTTCAGGATTATCATTTGAAGTAGCTCGAATTACACAAACTCCAGTAGAATTTGCAGTTACCATTCCAAGATCATCTACTGTACAAATTCCTTCATCTGAAGTAGACCAAGTAACTGTTCTGTCAGCAGCATCTTCTGGAAGTACATTTGCACTTAAGAAGAAAACAGTTCCCTTCTTTACAACCAATTCTGTATAATTTAATTCAATTCCTTCCACAGGATTTAAAACTGTTACTGGATACTGAATCGAAACATTTTTATTTGATGTAGTACAAGTAACAAATGTTGTACCAGGAGCCACACCAGTAATGACACCTGCTGCACTTACTGTTGCAATCTCTGGATTTGCCATTGTCCAAGTTACATTTGGATCCGTAACATTTTCAGGTGTTAAAATAGGTGTTACAATTTGTGTTTCTCCTACACGAAGTTCATACGGTCCTGGTGGCTCTAACCGAATTCCTGTCGGTGAATTCTCAATCGTAAACATACAAAAGTCTGCTGCCGCCGGCAACCCAGAAACTTCAGCCGTAACACGAACTGTACCAATTTCATTGTAAGTAACAGTTGCCTTTAACGAATCCTCTGGATCTGGTGTAATTGTTACTGTTCCATTATCTGGTGCAGCCGACCACTTAATCCCCAAATTTTCAGCATCGGTATACCCTTCTGGCAAAGGAGTTGCAACCAATACAAACGTACCTGTATTTGGATCGTCTGGCTCACCAGAAGGCAAATACCCCTTCACTTCATTTGCATTTAATTTAAGTCCTGTTACTTCAGAAACAACTTTAATTGTAATAACTGCAATCTCGGTCTGAGCCTCATCATTTGTTACTGCCGCAACATAAGCCTCACCCACTTGAAGTCCCTTTACCTTTGTCTTTAAAATATCACCCGGATCATCTGTCTTTTCCAGAATTACCTCTGCTAATTCCTGTCCTTCTTTATCCTTTAAAACCCACTTAATCTGATCCTCAGTAAATGACGTTCCCTCTGTATCTAGTATCAAATCCAATGTAGTAGATCCACCAACTGAAATTACAGAACTTGGTGTTGCCTCAATCCGTGCCCCATAGATAGCTGGTATTACTGTTACATAAAAATTAGCACTTACTGTCGTTCCATTTAATTCATACGTAGCTGTACAAAGAACTGGTACATTATTTGTACTAGCTAAACCAGTAACCAACGCAGTTGTTCTTCCTGTTGATTCAATAGAAATATACTCTTCCCATTCTTCTGCCACTTTCCAGCTTACAGAATTTGCTGAATCTGCTGCTGAAATAAATGCCTGAATTTCAAAACTATTTCCTACTGCGATTGTTTTTCTAGTTTCACTCAATGTCATAGTATCTACAACTTTAATTACAAACTCTCTTCCTCCTACATTTCCATCTTCATCTTCCATTATACTCTTACCAGCTCGTTTTACATCACACTTCATCTCTACTCTACCACTCTCTCTACCAGTTAAAACAATTGCAGAGTATCCATTTGCTGAAGTTGTAGTTCCACTACTTACGCTAAAATATTTAGGCTGTGGTGTCTGTGTAGAGCCTGAATTAGTAGTAAGTGGAACCCATGTACCTGCCCCATCCTTATAATACCATTCATAATTGTATCCATCTCCTACTATATTGGTTGATAATTGAATTGTTCCTCCTACTGTAATTACCTCTGAGGCATAATCAATAATTTCTTTTGAATTGGTTCCTTTTAATACATCTGGAGCCACATATACATTAAGTGTTTTTACTACATCTTTGGCTATTTTATCAAAATTTTCCCACCCATCATAAAGTGGCGCTGCCTCTAGTACTACATTTCCATAATTTTGAGCCGTAATCCCATCTTCCTCAATCACTAACACACTATCTTCCTTTGCCCCCTTTAAAGGAGTTGTATAATTAGAATAACTGGCCCATCCAAGACTCTTATTTTTATCATTTGCCAAAACATTAAATGCTCTTTTCTCACCATATCTTAATTTTAACGGATCATCACTCACTTTAAATCCTGCTGCATTTACAACATCATAAAAACTTTCAATATACGCATCAGCTCTAGAATCTCCTCCTAAATAAATACGACCTACTATTCTTGTAAGACCACCCGTTTTTTCCGCCTCTAAATTATATGACCACAATGGAATCACATCCGAAGATGGCCAACCATTTACTGCCCCTAACTCTGTTGGTGGTTTCACAATTTCTGATGTCGGTTTTAACATTTCATTTGTTGGATTAAACTCCTCCATGCGTCCCAAATTATCCAATAAAATTTGTTTTGGTGATACAGAAGTATAATTTCCTTTTGCATCTACAAAAAACCAATAAATCCGACAAGGCTCTAAATCTTCCTTATTATTTGCATAAATTTTAACTGTATTATCCTTAATTTCTCCACCAAAATCTGTATAGTTTCTTGCCACTTGTCCTGGATAGCTATAAATCTGCAGTGGTGTTCCAACAATAATACTTCTAGTTATTTCAATAACTGGTGTTGTACTGCCATTTCTATAACCCATTATTTGAAACTGTACCTCAACAAGCCCTGCTGTTCTTGTATTAAATAGCAACTCTAATTCTGTAGCTTTACCTGTTCCTCTAAATGTACGTGTTGTTTCATCAAAACTTTCCCATGGGTCTTTATATGGAGGCTTAAGAGCTGGTTGTATATCTACAATACTTGCTACTTGATCTGGACGCATTTCACCTAAAATTGTATATTTCCATTCAACATAATCTACTTCTTCTGACAAATCTGCTGGCGTATCACCTGCAATTGATACTCGTGCTGTAACCTTACCTGTATTGGGTTTCTTAAAACCTTCCCCTCCTGGCACCTTCATATTCCATTGTACTCGACTCATACCATCTGGATCTTCAAAATCTACATCTGAACCATCCGTCATTTGTGTAAGAAACCACATTTTATACTGACCACTTGACGCATCTGGCGGAGTTGTCGTTTCTGTTTGGGATTCTGTTGGTGGATTACTTGAATCATTTGTTACGTCAGTAGCATTAATATCTTTTTGTCCTACCCCCCGTAAACAAAATGCCCCTCCAACACATAACAAAACTGCCAATATCGCCCATACTTTTCTCAATCTTAGTCTCATCACATATTCCTCCAAACTTTATCTACTGCATCCCATGCTATACCCTCAATCATAGCACAAAGTACGTCCTCTAAATTACCTGATTATACTATATATCGGAATAGAATAGGGAATGATTTAGATACTTATAAAATTTCTATCAATATGTACAAATGTCTCAAACCATTTTTCTTAAATTTTCTCTTCTATCCTTATCCTCTCCCTACAATTATAAACACCATCCCTTCTTTCGATCCTTTTCTTTCCCATTTCCAAACAACACTACTCCAATTACAAATCTCTTTTTCTATTATAATAGAACTTCTCCTTTTATACAACAAATACCCATTCATTTCCAAAAAAAGAAAACTCTGCTTAACCTGTCGTAAACAAAATACAAAACTCAATATCATTTTTCATAACTCACATGGGAATTTTTAAGAATAAATAGAATAAATAGATTATTTTAGACAAAAATAAAAAAGCGCAAGGCGGGAATCGGACCCACACCCCTTTCCACATAGCAGGATATGCTCTACCATTGAGCTACTTGCGCACTTTCATAACTTTTATAAAAAGCGGGTGATGGGAATCGAACCCACGTATCTAGCTTGGAAGGCTAGTGTTCTACCATTGAACTACACCCGCACAGGGGGTATGCCCAGAACCGGAATCGAACCAGTGACACGAGGATTTTCAGTCCTCTGCTCTACCAACTGAGCTATCTGGGCATCTATTAATAATGCCGGCGACCGGAATCGAACCGGTACTGTGTTGCCACAACAGGATTTTAAGTCCTGCGCGTCTGCCTGTTCCGC
>CAJTXA010000007.1 GCA_910579865.1 uncultured Lachnospiraceae bacterium | reverse complement strand
TTCTCAAACAGCTTATTCGTAGAGTATTTAATGAGGATGATATTTATCAGGATAAATTGGCTGAAATATTTGAAAAATGTATGCGCAGTTATTCATATCAAGGGAAAAAGGGTGATAAATATTATTTTGATGCTATATATAATTGTAATAAGGCATTGAAGAGTTATCATGACCAAATAATTGAAAATGATTTTTCTCTAAATGCTAAGATGAAAAAAACTATTAATTATGTAAAGTCAATGGGAATCTTTGAACTGTTAACAATATGGGAATAATTGCAAAGTTGTGTTTTAATTATAGATTTAGGAGCAATCATTAAACACAATGATGAAAAAGCAGGAAATCCTCAACTTACTCTATCATCAGAACATAGATGATAGAGTAATCTGATTTTTTCACATAAAAATTGAATAAAGGTTTTATAAATTGGCATGTTGAAAATTTGGAGTTATGTTAGAAAGCATTCCAATCAATTCTTTCGGTTCTGTTCATTTCATGTTATAATTCTTGTATGTTACAGGTTTTTCTTTCCCTTATTTTTGCCCTTATGAGAGTTCGTAACATGAGGGAAAAGGATATAACACAAGGGAAAGCATAAGGACAAACTCACTTGCTATAAATTTAGCATTTTCAAGGGTTTGCGGACTTTTTGGAGATAAGATATAACAGTTATTAAATGCTATAAAAAGTGTCTTATCAGAATTCCCGTTTATCTACTTCTTCGTCATACACATTATAACACTTATTCATGAACTTTTCCTCTATAATCCTATCCCACAGAAAATTATAAAGCTATCTCCCTTGTCAACATATATCTATTTGTATCATTTTATATCACCATAGAAAATTCAAGTATCATTTGGACACCAAAACGTCAAAAATTATTGTTGTTTTGGTATTTCCATTTGTAGGAAAGCTGATGTTTACAAAAGTTTTCGCCCATTAATATATGTTATTGCTATAAAATCAAATACTATTTTTTCTATAGTAAAAAATACTATTATTTTTTCGATATGGTTTTCTTTTTCAGAATATAATAAAAGAGAATTTCTCCATTTTCTATTTTATGATATAATAGGATTTGATAGCATTATTTTAAATATATATTTTGTTTTTTGGTCATATATAAACAACATTATAAATTCCAATTAACTATTTTTCAAGAATTATCATTATTTAAAAATATTTTATTATATTAGAAATTTACAAATTATAAAGCTAACTAAATTAAATAAGAAAAAAACTTTTTTGCTGTTCTAATTTTATCAATCTTATCAATTCTTTTAAATAATCAAACTCATTATATATAAATATAAAAAAGAAGAGAATTTATACAATTCTCTCCTTTTTTATTAAACTAACTAATTTTATTTTCCTACTGTAACTGTTACTGTAATTCTCACTTCTGCATATGTTTTATCATCAGGTGTAAACGTTAATACAATAGTTTCTCCAAGTTTTACACTAGTAGCAGATGATGTTACTTTACCTGTTACCTCTTTATCATTTACTTTAGCAGTAACAGTAGCGCCTTCTACTGATACACTCACACCTGCTGCTGCCCCTGTTACTGTTTTAGGTAACTCTAATGTTGCTTCATTATTACTCTTTATCTCTGCATCAAGAGCTGAACCTGAAACTGTTGCTGTAATCTTTGTTATAGTTGGAATAACTGCTTCTTTATCTGTCCAACTAGCTGTTAATGTCTTTTCACTGTTTACATCAGACAATTCTATTGGATTACCTTCTTCATCTAACCATCCAGCAAACTCTTTATCATCTGATTTCGGATTCTCAATTTTAGCGTCTGCTGCACTTTTTCCTGTTTTTACCTTAACAATCTTTCTATCTATTTTCTTCTGTTTAGTTGGATCACTAGCAGTAGGATCTTCTATCAACCAATATCCTTCTTTCTCATTTACAACCAATGTAACATCATAATATTCTTTTAAGTTTGCATTTCCTGTAATAGAACCTGTACCCTTTATTGAATCTATCTCTGATTTTCCATCTACTTGAAGTTCTCCACCCTCAGAAACATCAGCATTTTTTACTATAACATTCTCTATTATAACTAATTTTGGAGTATTAACTATAAAATCTATTATACTACCACCTATTATCTTTACAGATGCTGTCACTGTAATTTTTTGAATTACAACTGCAGTATCCATAGTTAATTTTACTCCTCTTCCCTCTTCAACTGTTACTTCACCTTTAACAGAGGTACCTTTTCCGAAATTTACATGTAGCCCTTTTTCTCCTTTAGCAGATGTTCGTTTTCCCATTTTTACACTACCATTTAATTTGCAGCCTAAAAATGTTACAGATTCTGATCCACCACCACTAATAGTAGTACTGCCTTCAACAACTACATCCGTTAATGTTACATCTCCATCACCAACATCCTCAGAAATTATAAGTTGTTTAATTGTACCAACTTTTTTAAAGTCCTCTGCCTTATAGTTTCCTTCCTTATTAATCGTAAGCACTCCTGATTTTGTTGCCGTCCATCCATTACCCTTTATAGTACTAGATGTACCTGAACTACTACCACCACCAGAAGAAGGTCTTCCACTACTTACATATGTAACGCTTGACGCTGCTTTTCCATCCCATACACCATTTGCATCTAAAGTCCATACCTGATTATTTACAGTAATGGTACCTGTTTGCATTGCTCCTGATGCTGCATCTAAATAGTAATACTTGCCGTCTGCTGTCTGAAGCCAACCAGTCTTCATATCACCAGATGCGCCTAAATAATACCATTTACCATCCTTTGGCTTAATCCAGCCAGTTTTCATTGCTCCTGTGTGATAATCCATAAAATACCATTTGCCATCTTTTGGCTTAATCCAGCCATTCTTCATCACACCTGTGTTGTAATCCAAGAAATACCACTTGCCATCTGTATCTTGGAACCATCCCTTCTGAACAGAACCGTTAGAATTTACGTACTGCCATCCTGCTGCAGTTTGCTTCCAGCCAGTAGATGCTGCCATTGCAGGCACACAATTACCTACTGCTAAAGCTACTGAAAGTGCTGTTACAAAACTTCTCTTCCATTTCTTTCTCATAAATCGAAATTCTCCTTCCTTTAAGCTACTAAATTTCTATGCCGTCTAATGATAAAACAGGCACTTTTTCAACTTAAAATTGTATGAAAAAGTCCCCGATGGCATTTAACCGTATTATACACTAAAATTTCATTTTGTATTTAGACTTTGCATAAATGACATATTTTTTCTTCAAAAACTACATCTAGGACAAAAATTTTGTGCTACTATTTCCTTTTTTCTTCCCTGCTTCTTCTAAATCCTCCAATATCTCCCTGAATAAGTAATATTTTCCTAATTTCTTCTCATTACTTACATTCTTTTTATCGGCATATGATTGGTAAACTTTTTACTAAACTTTAACTATAATTTATAGAAAAAATTGTAAGTTATTACTAATTTGTATTCTTTCTCCCTAGAAAATAAGGCTTTTGTAGCTGCTTTGTGTAAGTAATAAATGGACTTCTCAATGTTTAATTGAGATCGTGAAAATAGATTTTTTCTGACTGTAGATAAGATAGCCAACTCCAACCAAATCAGCTAATCCCCATCCTATTGGTACTGCCATCCAGATTCCTTTTACTCCTATCCATGAAATCCCTGATAAGAGATAGGCAAGTATTACCCTTGTTCCAAGTGAAATAATGGTAAGTACTACTGACATTCCCGGTTTTTTTACTGCCCGATAGTATCCATATAATAAAAATAATAGTCCGATTCCAAAATAAAATGCTGCCTCAATTCGTAGATACTCTACTCCAACTGTGATAATATCCATTCGGGAATGATCAATAAAAATTTCCATTAGTGGTCTTGCAAATCCACAGACTAGACAACTAATGATAAAACAAAATCCAAATACGGCTATTACTGCACTTCTCATTCCCTGATTGATGCGATCTTTTTTTCCTGCACCAAAGTTTTGCGCTACATAGGTAGAAAATGCATTTCCAAAGTCTTGTACAGGAGAATATGCAAAGGAATCAATCTTAACTGCTGCTGCAAAGGCAGCCATAACAACTGGCCCAAAACTGTTGACTAAACCTTGTACCATAAGAATTCCAAAGTTCATAATCGATTGCTGCATACAGGTTAAAACGGATAGTCCAGCAATATCCTTTACTACCTGTCCATCCCAATAGCAATGTCTTCGTTCCACTCGGAGCATAGCGCACTTTTTCCAATAGTAGATTAAAATGCCAATACCAGATAAATACTGGGCTAAAACAGTAGCAACTGCTGCTCCTTTTACTCCCCATGTAAATACTAATACAAAAAGTAAATCTAATCCAATATTTACTATCGCTGATATGCCAAGGAAAAATAGGGGAACAACGGAATTTCCAATCGCTCGGAGTAAACTGGCAAAATAGTTATAGAGAAAAGTGGCAGAAAGCCCTAAAAAAATATACCATAAATATTCTCGCATTAATTCAATTACTTGTTCTGGTACACGTAAAAACCAAAGGATGTGCTCCATTCCAAAGTAGACTCCTATATTTAATACAAGTGTAATCCCACCAATCAAAAGAAAGGAAAGAAAAAAGCCATTTTTTAGACGTTCAAAATTTCGACTTCCAAATTGTATAGAAAAAAAGGCACTGCTTCCCATACAAAGTCCAAGTAAAATAGAGGTTAAAAAAACCATAAGTGTGTAGGAAGAACCTACTGCTGCCAGTGCATCTTCTCCTAGATAACGCCCTACTATTAGTGTATCTGCAATATTGTATAGTTGTTGCAGTAAATTTCCAACCATCAAAGGGAAAGCAAACTTAAAAAGATTTTTTGTGATATTTCCCTCTGTCATATCGTAATTCAAAACAAATCCCTCTCTTTAACGATTTTTCTTTTTCGATTTTTCTATTTTTCTTCGGAAACCTTATTTTCCCAGTCTGCTTCCCGAAATCCTACTAAAACCGTATTTTCTAATACTAGGATTGGTCTTTTTACTAACATTCCATCTGTCGCTAAAAGTTGATATTGCTCTTCTTCACTCATAAGAGGAAGTTTTTCTTTTAGATTTTTTTCTTTATAGAGCAATCCACTTGTATTAAAAAATCGTTTTAATGGCAGTCCACTCTTTTTATGCCATTCCTTTAACTCTTCTATGGTAGGACGATTTTCTTTGATATGTCGATCGGTATATTGGCATCCTTTTCCATCTAACCACTTTTTTGCTTTTTGACAAGTTGTACACTTTGGGTATTCTACTAATATCATTTTTTCTGCTCCTATTATCCTCTTTTTTAAAATCAACTGACTTTTTTGTTAGCTTGAATTGATATATCCGGTGAAAAGATCTTCTCACCGGATATCAATTTCTAACTTATTATATAATTAAAACTTTTTTCTATCTCTGAACACGTCCAGAAGCATCTCCACCAGCTAAAGTTTCTACCTCTTTGCGAGATACAAGGTTGAAATCCCCAGGGATTGTATGCTTTAATGCGGAAGCAGCTACACCAAATTCTAATGCATCTTTAAAGTTCTTTCCATCTACAAATCCGCAAATTGTACCGCCGGCAAAGGAATCTCCGCCACCAACACGATCCACGATTGGATGAATACTATAAGTTTTGGAATGATAGAATTCCTTTGTATCTCTAGAATAGATACAAGCAGACCAGCCATTATCAGATGCACTATGGCTTACACGTAAGGAACTTACACAATATTCAAAATTGTATTTCTCTACCATCTGCTCAAATATACTCTTATAACCAGCTAACTCTAATTCACCGCTTGTCACATCTGTATTACCCGGCTTAAATCCTAATACCAATTCTGCATCTTCTTCATTTCCAATGCATACATCTACATATTGCATCAGATTGGACATAACTTTTTGTGCTTTTTCAGAAGACCACAATTTCTTACGGAAATTCAAATCTACAGAAACTTTTACGCCATGTTTCTTAGCAGCTTTTAATGCTTCTTCTGTTAATACAGCAGCAGAATCGGATACGGCTGGTGTAATTCCAGTAAAGTGGAACCAATCTGCACCTTCAAAAATTTTATCAAAGTCAAAATCAGCAGCAGTAGCAGTTGAAATTGAAGAATGAGCTCTGTCATATACAACTTTAGAAGGTCTCATAGAAGAACCAGACTCCAAAAAGTAAATTCCCAATCTCTCACCACATTTTGCAATGTTCTTTGTACCTACATTATATTTTCTTAATGCTGCAATTGCACAATCACCAATTTCATTATTTGGTACTGCTGTTACAAATTCTGCATCATGTCCATAATTTGCCAAAGATACTGCTACATTTGCTTCACCACCACCATAGCAGATATCAAACTCATCTGCTTGAATAAACTTCTCATTGTTTGGTGTGGATAATCTCAGCATAATTTCGCCCATTGTAATTACTTTTGCCATTGTTAAAATTCCTCCATTTTTATAAGAATAAATTTTTTATTTTTATACACTCTTTATAAAACTATATTTTTTACTTCTGTACTAGATGTAATGCAAATCCGCCAAATTCTCCCTTAAAGTAAACCGCTTTCATATTGCCTTTTGCATCATACTTTGCCGTATCCATATCAAATGTAAAGCCTCTCTTCTCTAAGTGATAGATTGCTCGGTTGATATAGTTGGTCTGAATTGCTACATGTCCATTTGCTCCTAGATAAGGTTTCTTCATTACTTCAAAACCGGTTCCTGCAAAGATAGAGCTATTTCCTACTTTCTTTTCAAATCCAAACATTTGATTCAATGCAGTTGCAATTCCATCTGCATCTTCTTCATCTTTTGCATTGATGCCGATATGCTTCATCTCAAATCCTAACATAGTATCCACTGCCTGCTGTGTCAGTTTCTTAATTCCATCAAAATCGCCATTCTTCATCATATCCTTATTGACCATCCAGCTTCCGCCACATGCAATAATCTTTCCAAAATCAAGATAAGAAGTCAAGTTAGCTGCATTAATACCACCTGTTGGCATAAACTTCATATTCGTATAAGGAGCTGCCATAGACTTAATCATATTGAGTCCGCCTGCTGCCTCAGCTGGGAAGAATTTTACTACTTCTAGTCCTAACTCAATCGCTACTTCTACATCACTTGGATTTGCTGTACCAGGTGTAACAGGAATCCCTTTCTCTACACAGTACTTTACCACCTTTGGGTTTAATCCAGGACTTACGATAAACTTAGCGCCTGCATTAACAGCACGATCCACCTGCTCTGTTGTTAAAACTGTTCCAGCACCTACTAACAGTTCAGGAAACTTAGAAGCCATAATCCGAATTGATTCTTCTGCTGCATCTGTACGGAATGTAACCTCTGCACATGGAAGCCCACCATCAATCAGAGCTTTTGCTAAAGGTTCTGCATCCTCTACTCTGTCCAATGCAATGACAGGTACAATACCAATTTTACTAATCTCTTCCAATACCTTGTTCATGTTTTCTGTCTCCTTTTCTTTACCCTTATCAAAGGAAATCCTTCTGACTTTCTCTGATATTTGCTCAGAATCCTATTTTAACTAGACCATTACTTGTCCAACTAAATCCCTCTTTTATAGGATTCCTAATTTATAGTTACACTTTATTACTAAATTCCCAATCCTACGACCATAGCAAACCGTTCTAACCATAGTTTCATTATAAAATCAGCCCTGTCTTTTGTCAACGCAAATTCGAATAGGAAAGAGAACTATTTACAATGTTACTCCTTGTTTAAAGATCGCCATATCATGGAATCCTGCTTCTTCTGCTTTTACCTTGCGGCCAGAAGCAACTTCTAATACATACTGGAATAAATCCATCGAAAGTTCCTCCATAGAAGTTTCTTCTACTAGACGTCCAGCATTGAAATCGATCCAATTTTTTTTCTTTTGATATAAAGCAGAATTACTAGAAATCTTTACTGTTGGTACAGGAGAAGCAAATGGAGTTCCTCTTCCGGTTGTAAATAGTACAATATGTGCTCCAGAAGCTGCCAATGCTGTTGCAGCAACCAGATCATTTCCAGGAGCGCTTAATAAATTCAGTCCTTTTGTACAAACTGGCTCTCCATAAGACAATACACCCTTTACTAATGCACTTCCTGACTTTTGTGTACATCCTAAAGACTTATCCTCTAAAGTAGAAATTCCGCCTTTTTTATTTCCAGGAGAAGGATTTTCATAAATCGTCTGATCATGACGCTTAAAGTAATTCTTAAAATCATTAATTAAATCCACTGTCTTTTGGAACAATGCTTCATCTGCACAGCGATCCATCAACAGTGTTTCTGCTCCAAACATCTCAGGAACTTCTGTTAAAATAGTAGTTCCTCCCTTTGAAATCAAAATATCTGAAAAAGCTCCTACGGTAGGATTTGCTGTAATTCCAGACAGTCCATCTGAACCGCCACACTTCATCCCAATAATCAATTCAGAAGCATCCACTTTTTCCCGTTTAAATTGCCCAGCATATGCAGCACACTCCTCTAAAAGAGCCATTGCTGCTTCCATCTCATCTTCTACATCCTGACACACTAAAAATTTTACTCTATTCTCATCATATTCCCCAATATATGGTTTCAATTCCCCAATATTACTATTTTCACAGCCAAGTCCTAATACTAGTACCGCCCCAGCATTTGGATGATGAATCAAATCAGCTAGTACCTTTCTTGTATTTTCCTGATCTTCACTCATCTGAGAACAACCATAAGGATGTGTAAAAGTAACGACTTCTTCTATGGTTCCCTGAACAAACTTCTGTGCTTTCTTTTCTAATGCCTTTGCAATATCATTGACACAGCCAACCGTTGGAATAATCCAGATTTCATTTCGAACGCCAACTTTCCCATCTGGTCTTTTATATCCATCAAAATAGGCATGTTCTGTTTCCTTTAATTCGGTTTTCGTTGGATGATAAGAATATTCCAATAACTCCCCTAAAGCAGTCTTTAAATTATGTGTATGAATCCATGCACCTTCCACGATATCTTCCTTTGCATAGCCAATACGGAATCCATACTTTACCACTTCTTCACCAGCCTGAATTTTTTGAAGCGCAAATTTATGTCCCTGTGGAATCTCTTCCACTGTTGTTACATTCTTTCCATCTACTTGTAACATTGTCCCCTTTTCTATTGGTTTCAATGCAACTGCTACGTTATCATTTTGGTGAATCTTGATAATATCCTGCATGATACACTCCATTTCTGCTGAAATCAGCCTCTCTATTTATTTCCTTATTTTATGTTTAATCCAAATATGATTCTCTGATTTGTACTGAGGATTATTTTTCTTTACAAGCCTTATTCAAAAACACAATCCTCAGTTGCAAATATTGGAAACCTATTTTTTATTTTACAAGCTCTTCTACTACAGCACGCATCCCTTTACTCCGAATAGCAGAAATATAGTCAGCCACAGCATCAACAAGTCCGTCTACTTTAGAAAGATCTTGTCCAAAGAAAGCTTCTGTACTTAAATAAGCTTGTGCAAATTCTTTTGGTTCCTTATCTGAATTTGCTTGGAAGAAATCTAGTACAGCCTGATCATCTCGAATTGCATATTCCTCTCCATTTCGATTTCCAATCAGACACCGGCCACCGTTTACTTCTCCATCTTTCTGCGTTGAATAAAAACTCATCAAAGCAGCAATTGAAAAGGTCAAATACTTTGGAAGTTTTCCAAATTTTTCTACATATCCTAAGAAAGAAGGTAAGCAGCGTGCTTCCCATTTTGATACGGAATTTAAAGAAATATCCAATAACTTATGTTTAATATATGGGTTCTGGAAACGATCAATTACAGCCGCTGCAAATTCTTTACATTCCTCTTCTGGCAAAGATAAGGTTGGAATTACTTCATCAAACAGTGTCTCCTCCATAAATTTACGAATCGTTGGATCATCCATCGACTGCTTTACTAAATCATTTCCAGCTAGGAAAGAAGCTAGTACAAAAGAAGTATGCGATCCATTTAAAATACGTACTTTTCTTTCCTTATATGGATGATGATCCTCTGTAAATACCACTGGAAGACCAGCTTTATCAAATGGAAGCTCTTTCTTTAATGCCTCTAGATCCTTATCACTTTCAATTACCCATAAACCAAAAATTTCTGCTGTATCAATTAACTGATCCTCATAGCCAAATTTCTCACAAAGTTCTGCTGCTTCGTCTCTTGGATACCCAGGTACAATCCGATCCACCAAAGTAGGACAGAAAGAACATGCCTCTTCCACCCATGTTTTAAATTCTTCTCCAAGATTCCAATGTTCTATAAATTGGAAAATACACTTCTTTAATTCAATTCCGTTATCTGCAATTAACTCACAAGGAATTAAAATTAAGCCCTTATCCTTTGCACCATGAAAATGTTCATATCTTTCATATAAAAATTTTGTTAATTTTCCAGGATAAGTCTTTGGAGGTTTTGCATCAAATTGATCGCTATCACTATAGACAATACCAGCCTCTGTTGTATTAGAAACTACAAAACGAACCGAATCTAATTTTGCTAGTGCACTATATTTTTCATAGTCTTCAATTGCTGCAACTGCATCTGATACACAAGTAATAATCCGAGTATCTACTTTCGCTTCTCCATTTTCAATTCCTCTTAACTGAAGTGTATATTGACAGTCCTGTTCATGAAAACAGTCCAAATTGCCAAACTCAATTGGCTTTACAATTACTACACTACCATTAAAATCGGTCTTTTCATTTACTACATCAAACATGTAGTCCACAAATGCACGAAGAAAATTTCCTTCACCAAACTGGATCACTTTTACAGGTCTTTCTACAGGATTTGAAATTTTTTTGGTTAATCTTTCCATGTTCTTTACCACCTCATTATTTAAAATAGGATGTAACCGGGCAATCGGTAACTTATGTGCGGTCACGGTCAATAGTTTTTGCTTATCTGTATATTGTAAGCACTTACATTTTCTATTTTACATACAAATTGCCAATAAGTCAATTCTATTTTTCTATATTTTTCAATTTTTTATTGCCAATCTTCACAATGCATAGTATAATGAAAAAAGGTGTAAGCACTTACATGCTATATCCTATGTAGTAGAATATATTTCATAAAAATTTAAAAATCATGAGAGGAGGAAGTGGATTGAATATCTATGACGTCTCAAACAAAGCTGGTGTATCGATTGCTACAGTTTCTCGTGTGATGAATGGAAATCCTAATGTAAGTGACGCAACTAGAAAAAAAGTTTTAACCGTTATGCAGGAACTAGGCTATACACCAAATATCTTTGCCAGAGGCTTAGGCTTAAATACAATGCAGACAATTGGTATTATGTGCACAGATTCCTCCGATATGTATCTGGCAAACGCCGTCTATTATACAGAACATGAACTGCGAAGTCATGGATACGATTCGATTCTATGTTGTACAGGAGATAATCTAGAAAACAAAAAACAATCCTTAAATCTGCTCCTTTCTAAGCGAGTAGATGCTTTGATTTTAGTAGGTTCAAAATTTCTAGAAGCAAAGCATAAGGATAATGCTTATATCTTTTCGGCGGCAGAAAAAGTTCCAATTATGTTAATTAACGGCTATCTAGAAGGAGAAAATATCTACTGTACCATTTGTGATGATTATCGTGCTGTTTATCAAATTACACATGCACTTCTTTCTTCTGGCAGAAAAAAACTTTTATATCTCTATACCAGTAACTCCTATAGCGGTTTGCAAAAAAAGAATGGCTTTTTATCCGCTTTAAGGGATTACCATATCTTACCAGACGAACAATTTCTACAGATATGTCCCAAAGGAATCTATGAGGCAAAGGAAATCGTTGCTTCCCTCTATCAGCAAGGATATACTTTTGATGGAGTTGTTACTTCAGATGATTTTCTGGCTGTTGGTGCATTAAAATATGCTTTAGAACATCATATCTTAGTTCCAAAAGAATTAAGTATTGTAGGATACAATAATTCTATTTTAGCTACCTGTGCTGAACCAGAACTTACTTCTATTGATACAAAAGTGGAAGCACTTTGCGTCAATACTGTAAATTCTCTAATGCGAATTTTCGAAGGAAATGATGTACCTGCCTGCACCACGATATCTGCTAATATTATCTATCGTATGACAACAGAACTAAACCCGCTTTAAACAAAAATGCAACACACATTTTTTTGTATATAACTGTACTCACAGTTCATATAATAATCACTTGTAACCGATTTATACAAAACAGTTCCATTTTTATTATTTTTTAAGGAGGATTTTTCAATGAAACAGTTTATGGACAAGGATTTCCTTTTATCCACAGAAACAGCTCAGGCTCTTTATCATGAATTTGCAGCAAAAATGCCGGTATTAGACTATCACTGTCATATTAATCCGCAGGAAATTGCAGAGGACAGAAAATTTGAGAATATTACACAAGTTTGGTTAGGCGGCGATCACTACAAATGGCGTCAGATGCGCTCAAATGGCATTGACGAAAAATATATTACAGGTGATGCCTCTGACAGAGAGAAATTCCAAAAATGGGCTGAAACACTTCCAAAGGCAATTGGAAATCCATTGTATCACTGGAGTCATCTAGAACTTCAAAGATATTTTGGCTACACTGGAACACTAAATGGCGATACTGCAGAAGAAGTATGGAATCTTTGTAATGCAAAATTACAAGAAGACAGCATGAGTGTCCGCAATTTAATTCGTCAATCCAATGTCACCTTAATCTGCACAACAGATGATCCAATTGATTCCCTAGAGTGGCATAAAAAGATAGCCGAAGACAATTCTTTTGAAGTACAAGTACTTCCTGCATGGAGACCAGATAAAGCAATGAATATTGAAAAACCAGAATATCTGGACTATCTTGCAAAATTAAGCAAAGTCAGTGGCATTGAAATTAAAACTTTTGCTGATTTAAAAGCAGCCCTTTCCAATCGTATGGATTTCTTTGCTTCTATGGGATGTTCTGTATCCGATCACGCTCTAAACTATGTGATGTATGCACCAGCTTCAGAAGCAGAAATAGAAGCAATCTTTGCAAAACGTATGTCAGGTGCTTCTATTACAGCAGAAGAAGAATTAATCTTTAAAACAGCATTTATGCAATTTGTTGGTAAAGAATACCACAAACGAAATTGGGTTATGCAGTTGCACTATGGCTGTAAAAGAGACAACAATGTATTCCGCTACAACCAATTAGGGCCAGATACCGGATTTGATTGTATCAATAACTATGCACCTTCCTCTTCTATGGCAGATTTCCTGAATACACTTAATGCAACAGACGAACTTCCAAAAACCATTATCTACTCCTTAAATCCAAACGATAATGCTTCTATTGGAACGATTCTTGGATGTTTCCAGGACCCTACTGCTGTAGGTAAAATTCAGCAAGGTTCTGCTTGGTGGTTCAATGATCATAAAACTGGTATGACAGAACAAATGATCTCTCTTGCTAACTTAGGATTGCTTGGCAATTTTATAGGTATGCTTACGGATTCTAGAAGTTTTCTTTCCTATACCAGACATGAATATTTCAGACGAATTATGTGTGAATTAATTGGCGGATGGGTAGAAAACGGGGAATATCCAAACGATAAAAAACAACTAGAGGAAATTGTAAAAGGTATCTCCTATAATAACGCTGTTCGCTATTTTGGATTTAACCTATAATCTTAATTCTATATCCTTTTCATTTTAAATAAAAAAATTTCTCATTCCTACTAAGACTTCTTCAAGTTCTTAAATAGGAATGAGAAATTTTTTATTTTTTCTTATTCATCCCAATTATGATAAACTGCCTGCACATCATCATCTTCATCTAATAAATCCAAAATTCGATTCATTTTTTTAATATCATTCTCATCACTTAGCTCTACCCAAGTTTGAGGAATCATTGTCACTTCCGCCTCCATCATAGGAATGGAAGCAGCTTCCAAAGCTTCCCGCACTGCACTAAAATCTTCTGGTGCAGTTAAAACCTCAAAACTATCCTCTTCTTCTGAAAAATCTTCTGCTCCAGCATCTAATGCAATCATCATCAATTCATCCGCATCGATTGTACACTCTTCTTTTGCAATCACAATCTGCCCCTTTTTATCGAACATAAAAGAAACACATCCACTTGTACCAACATTTCCGCCTCCCTTTGTAAACGCATTTCGTACATTTGAAGCGGTACGATTTTTATTATCTGTCAATGTATCAACAATAATCGCTGTTCCATTCGGTCCATATCCTTCATATGTATTTGCTACATAATTTACCGAATTTGCATCTCCTACTGCCTTTTTAATTCCACGATCAATCGTATCATTTGGCATATTATTGGCTTTCGCTTTTGCAATTACATCTCGAAGCTTACTATTATTTGCTGGATCTGGTCCCCCTTCTTTTACTGCCACCGCAATTTCACGCCCAATAATCGTAAAAATTTTTCCTTTTGCAGCATCATTTTTTTCTTTTTTATGTTTAATATTAGCAAATTTAGAATGTCCTGACATAAATTTTCTCTCCTTTTTCAAAATCGACGGCTATATTTTAACACTATTCCTCATGACTTGCAACCTCTTTTTCTTCCTCTTCATCTATATTTTCTTCTATTTTTCTAACATTCACTTGTCGAATGGTTTTATTCTCAATTTGAAGTACCTTAAATTCATATCCAGCATAGAAAATATCAATCACATCACCCTTTTTTGGAATTCGATCAATCTGTGCTGTTAAAAATCCATTTAATGTATCATAATTTTCTTCTTCAAAACTAATCCCCAACTGATCGGCTACATCATTTAATCCTGCCATTCCATGAATCAGATAACTGCCATCCTCCTGCTGTTCGATCATCTTCTCTTCTTCTTCATCATATTCATCTAAAATGTTTCCCACAATTTCTTCTAAAATATCCTCCATTGTCACAAGTCCTGCAGTCTGACCATATTCATCTACTACAATTGCCATATGTATCTTTTTTGACTGCATCTCTTTAAATAACAGATTAATATTTCGGGTTTCTGGAATAAAATGTGCTTCCCGCAATAGTTCCTTTCGATCCATAATCTTGCAATCCTGATCGTTTAAATTTTGTTGACAATAAATCATCGCATCCTTTAGATAGAGTATTCCAACAATATTGTCAATATCCTCTTTATATACAGGAAAACGAGAATTATTTTCCTGTAAAATAAATTCTACTGTTTCCTTTAGTGTCCACTCCTCATCTATCGCTACAAGATGTTTTCGATGTGTCATAATATCAGAAGCTTCTTTATCCCCAAATTCAAAGATATTTGTAATCATCTCTGCTTCACTGGCAAGTAAAACACCTTGTTCATGTCCTTCATTCACCATAGACATAATATCTTCCTCAGTCACATTATCATATTCTTCATGTGAACGAATTCCAAATAGAAAGAGCAATAGATTGGAACAAAATGAAATTACAATTGTAATTGGCTTTAACAGCACACAGAGTAATAAAACAATATTTAATAAAGAAAACACCCAACTTTGTGCATATCGTTTCCCCAATCTCTTTGGCACTAAAACTCCTAATACCATGACCAAAACAAGCAGACATAATGCAGAAATAAAAGCAATTATACTGCTTAGTAAAACTGGATTCCATATCTCCTGTACCGATACAAACAACCGGCGAAGAACTCCTTGAAACAACTGATATTCATAAATTCCAACCACCATACTAACTACCATTACTGTTGTTAGCATGGTATTGATAAATTCACTTGGATGTTCTGCTATCTTTTGTGCTTTTGCTGCCTTTTTATCTCCTTCTTCTGCTTTCTTTTCCATTTCACTTCCATTTAAATTCTGAATTGCTGCTCCAAATCCATTGACAATTGCCATTAGTATCACCAGCAATCCAAATATAACCAAGCCCCATATAGGACTTCCCTCTTCCATTTTTTAAATCTCCTTTGCGTTTTTTAGTGTAGGAATCGCATGATATAGTTAGGAATATAGCATCTATTTCTCATTTCGTCAAGCAAATGCTGATATGTACATGACGAATCTTTTTACTTTCTATTCTAATTCCAAACTAACACACAATGCCTGATTCACTTTTCCCATAATTTCCTTATCTAAATGACAAACCCGATCTTTTAGTCTTTTTTTATCAATCGTCCGAAGCTGTTCCAAAAGAATAACCGAATCCTTTACAATATCATAACGATTGCTATCCAATTCTACATGTGTTGGTAATTTTGCTTTATTCATCTTTGAAGTAATTGCTGCACAGATCACAGTTGGACTATGCTTATTTCCTACATCATTTTGTATAATCAGAACTGGCCGAATTCCGCCTTGTTCCGATCCAATTACTGGTCTTAAATCCGCATAATAGATATCTCCCCTGCGAATCATCATATTTTCACGCTCCATCTGTTTCCAATCCTCTACTTCTTATTGCCTACCAATTTTCAATAGGCTTATCTTAAGTATCTCCAGATTTTGCATGGCTATTCCATTTTAAAGCATAGATTCGTAGGAATGATATGCATATGGTTTCTTGTTTTTTACATGTACCCTAGGTATTCGTTTTCCTAAATTGCAGATAAACTCATAATGAAAGGTATTTCCAATCAAATTGCATAATTCCTCTACCGTAATACATTCTGTTCCATCTGCTCCAACTAAAATAACCGGATCTCCTACTGCAACATTTGGAATTTCACTGACATCTACCATAAACTGATCCATGCAGATTCGCCCACGAATAGGTGCCTTTTTTCCATGAATTAATACATATCCACAGTTTGAAAGTGCTCTAGGATATCCATCTCCATATCCCACCGGGATAGTAGCAATTCGCTCTTTTTTTGGTGTTATATAAATCGAACCATAACTAATTCCTGTTCCTTTTGCTACATCTTTTACCATCACTACTTGACTTACTAAAGATAAAGCTGGTTTCAATTTCACCTGATCGGTTTGCACCTCATTAGAAGGATAAAATCCATATAAAGCGATTCCTGCACGTACCATATTAAAGTCCGTTTCTCTCATATCAATGATTCCTGCACTATTTGCACAATGATAATAAGGTACAACAATTTTTCGTTCTTTCGCTTTTTGAATAAATTCCTGATATAATGAAAGCTGCTGTTTTGATGACGTTTTATCTTTTTCATCTGCTCCACTAAAATGCGTAAAAATACCTTCAACTTCTATGTATGGCAGCTTTACAATCTCCTCCAAAAGAGCAAGTGATTCCTCATTTGCCAAAACCCCAAGTCGACTCATACCAGTATCTAATTTAAAATGTACCTTTGCCGTCTTTCCCATTTTCTCTGCTACAAGGGACAGCTTTTTACAGGTTTCAAGAGAATAGACATCCATACTAATGTCCTGTGCAATTACAGTTGGAAATAGACTTTCATGTACATATCCTAAAATTAAAATCATCTTTTTACGTCCATATTTTCTTAAACTAACTGCCTCTTCCACTGTCGCTACACCAAAACCACATACTTCCTCCTCAATTGCCTTTGAAAGATAGTTTGCCCCATGCCCATATGCATCCGTTTTTACAATTGCCATCACTTCTACTTTTGGTGACAAATTCGCTTTCATCTGAGCAAGATTAAATAAAACTGCATCCTCATCAATCTGTGCATAGACACGAGCCAAATGGCCAGAACTTAAGTCGATCTCTGCTGACAGTTCCTTTCCTTCCTCGAAACTGCCTTCTTTCCTTTCCATTCTTATTTCCCTCCTTTATTGTGTCTTTATTATACCTACGTAACATACACATAACTTACAACAAAAAAATCTTGAAATTATTGTACTTTTTTCATCTGGTATACTTTTATAATTCCTTCTAATAGATCAGAAGCACAAAGAGAATGTTCTCCTATCAAATCTGCCTCCAATTCTCCTGCCAGTCCATGAAAATAAACGCCCAGCTCTGCTGCCTGTTTTCTGCTTAGTCCCATAGTCAGCATCCCAGCAATTATACCAGTAAGTACATCTCCTGATCCTGCTGTTCCCATTCCATCACACCCAGAAAGATTTATAAAAATCCCGTTCTCTTTCTGAGATGCTACCATCGTTCGAGCATCTTTACAAACCAAGCAGACTCCATATTCCTCTACATACTCCCGAACTTTTTGTTCCAAATTCGCTTTTAATTCTTTTATACTCCACCCGCTAAGTCTAGAAAATTCCCCTAAATGAGGAGTAAAAATAAAATTTCCCGAAAGCCATTTTAAAGGATATTTCATCTTTGCAAATAAGTTTAATCCATCTGCATCTAATACAATTGTTTTCTCCTGATGTTCTACTGCATAATCCAAAGCCCATCTTACAATCCTACTGGCTACCTTAGACTGTCCAATTCCAGGTCCCACCACAATTACATCAGCCCATTCCATTACTTCCTGTATTTGTACTTCCACGTTCTCTTCTGTATAAGTAGTTAATATCGCTTCTGGAATTCGTGCCTGTAAAATATTGCGATTTTCTTCACAGGTACAAATTCTCACCAATCCAACCCCCATTCGGTAAGCTGCCATTGCACTAAAATAAGCTGCTCCTGCCATACCTTCTGTTCCTGCAATAACTGCCACTTTTCCAAATGTTCCTTTATTTCCATCTTTCGCTCTTTTAGGCAATCTTTTTAGATCGTCTCTTGTATAGGTATAAACATCTCCCTTCCATTTGTCAATCACTTCTTTTGGAAATCCTGGATTTTCCACCTGAATCTCTCCTGCATACAAGGCACCTGGAAACAGTACAAGTCCAATCTTTCTAATCCCAAATGTAACTGTAATCTCTGCACAAACTGCACATCCAAACACATTTCCTGTACTAGCACAAATTCCACTTGGAATATCAACCGCTACAACTGCCATCTTTAAACTGTTAATTTTTTCTATTACCTCTTGATACCTTCCACTTACTTCTCTAGAAAGCCCAATTCCAAAAATAGCATCTACCAATACAGTATATTCGTCCCATTTTGGACTTTTCCTAAAAACTGGTATCTTTAAAGCCTCCGCTATAGCAAACTGTATCTTCCATTCTTCTGTATAATGTTCAGATTCTACTGGAATATAAATAGCACTTTCTTCTCCTCTTTCATGTAAAATTCGAGCTACAGCAATTCCATCTGCACCATTATTTCCTGTTCCACAAACACATAAGATTTTCTGTCCCTTTCCATATCGCTTCTCTATTGCTGTCACAACAAGAAGTGCTGCCCGTTCCATTAAAACCAAAGAAGGAATCCCTACTTCTTCTATCGTCTGCCTATCAATTTCTTTCATATTTTTACCACTTACTAAATATTCCATATCTTAAGCTCCTTCCTTTGTCTAATTTTAGAT
Source organism: uncultured Lachnospiraceae bacterium (assembly GCA_910579865.1). Lineage (GTDB taxonomy): Bacteria > Bacillota > Clostridia > Lachnospirales > Lachnospiraceae > MGBC114844. Next base: position 138,849 of record CAJTXA010000007.1, on the reverse strand, counting down.
TTGAATATCGCACGAAAAAAAGCTGCAAAAGTATCATCTATCCCTTGCAGCCCCTATCTTACAGATCATATTCCTCATCTAAATATTCCATTACCTCCGCCCCAAGCATATCATGAAGGTTTCCATAAATTCGATTATACTCTGTTTCCATTCGTTCTTTTCTAGCAATCTTCTCTTTCAATTCATTGCGAACTCGCTTTATCCATTGTGTAATCTCCTCAATTTCCTCTCGATCTTCTTTTAGTTTTTGATAACAAATATCCGTTGTTGCATATAACAATTCCAAATTTGCCTCTTCTAACCGTTCTGGAATCTGCTTCTGCTCTTCCTCAAGGTACATAATCTTTTCATTTGCTTCTCGAATCAATTTCTGACTCTTATCTAACTTTTTTCCTCTTTTACGTTCTGACTCTCCCTCTGTCTCCTGCATATTTTCTACAATATTACGCATCAAACGTATTTTTGCCCGATGAAGTTCTTTTACTTCACTTCCGGATCGGCCCTGCTTTTTTAACCACCCATTGACGGACGCCTCCATTCTCCGAATAGAATCTGGCTTCTCTCTCTCTGTAAGCAGTTCCATATACCGTTCATCCAGAGTCAGAATAGGGATATGTTTTCTACGTAATACCATATCCAAATTTCTGTTTCTCTCTGTCGATTTCATATAAGCCTCCAAACGTTCTTTTCATCCTATCTCAAAACGCCTTTTCTTTCTACTCATATATCGTCATAACCTTTACATTTCCTAACCTGTTTCTTTTATTTCTTTCCCTGTGGCTTGACTGTACTGCTTTTCTCTTTACTTCTCTAGCTTTTTATTCTGTTCCACATTCACTAAATTATAAGAAAGCCGCATAAGACTTTCTGATAAATGCACATTTTCCACAATAACCCCCTCTGGAACTTTCAAATCGGTATGTGCAAAATTCCAAATTGCTCGAATACCACTTTTTACTAGAATTTCTACTACTTCTGCTGCACGTGTTTTTGGAATTGTAAGTGCTGCAATTTCAATCTGATATTCTTTAATAAAATTTGGCATCATATCCAAATTTTGAATTGGTATTCCTCTTACAGTCAGTCCTTCTAGGCGAGGATTTACATCAAAAAGCCCTTTTACTACAAAACCACGCTTTTCAAAATTTGTATAATTTGCAATCGCTTGTCCCAAATTACCTGCGCCTACTATAATCATATAATGCGTTTTGTCAATCCCAAGTATTTGTGCAATTTCATTATATAAATACGCCACATTATATCCATACCCCTGCTGTCCAAAGCCACCGAAATTATTCAAATCCTGGCGAATCTGCGATGCAGTTACATTCATCCGTTCACTTAGTTCATTGGAAGAAATTCGCTCCACTCCACTCTCCATTAATTCCCCAAGATATCGATAATATCTCGGCAGACGCTTAATGACTGCCTTTGATATTTCCTTCTCTTCCACTGCTACCAGCCTCCATTATCTTATTTTTTTACCAAATTGGTAACTTTCTCAGCATTATAGTTTCTATTATATAAGAATGTGAAAAAAATGTCAAACAGTTCTAAAAACAGAATTGTATATTTTATAAATTTTTTTATTTTCTGCTTGCAATATCAGATAAAATCTGCTAAAATAGTTCGTGTTGTGGTCATATAGGGCGAAAAACTTCAAGGAGGTGCAAAGAAATTATGGCAAAATGTAGTATATGTGGCAAAGGTGCTCACTTTGGAAATAATGTGAGTCATTCTAATAAAAAAACCAATGCAATTTGGAAACCAAATGTAAAATCTGTTCGTATTAAGGTAAATGGTGGAACTGCAACAAAAAAAGTATCAGTTTGTACTTCTTGCTTAAAATCTGGTGCAGTTGAACGTGCCTAATATTTTTTTAAATATTTTATTTCTATGGATACAAAACGACAATGAGGACTGACTTCAGCTAGGAAGGTATGTCCTTATTTTTTTCTTTTCTATCATTATTTTCCACAACAAAATAAGTTATATCCTATCAACATTAATGCAATTACCCAAAGGGTACGAATTACTGGACTACGCACCAGAAGGGACAGTGCCATTCCTACTGCAATCCAAAATATGATAAAACCAAGCATTTTATACATAAAAACCCCGTTCTTATGTCTGCATATATTCTCTCTTTATCATATGCAGCAAACGAGGTTTTTTTTCATGCTCAATTTGATTTTTAAGATTCTGTTTCTGATTTCTTTTTTGCTCCTTCTTTGGTTCCTGTTTCAATAGAACCACTATCTTCTGTGTCCATTTCATCAGTATCCTTGCTTCCTGGCATAAAGCGATTTACAAAATCAGGAACCATATCCAATATCTTTGTAATTCCATCTTGATTTCTTACATTTACTAATTTTGTAGTTCCATTTTGAATCACTAAAACTGCACTTGGAGACATCTTCCCACCTATACCTCCACCTCCGTTATTGTTTTTCTCTCCTGCAAAAGTTCCTGCTCCCACACCGAAACTTACATCTACAAGTGGAAGAATAATTGTATCTCCTGCATGAATTGCTTCTCCTACTACTGTTTTTGTTGTCATAAAACTATCCATCCCTTTAAAAAGAGATTCTAAATTTGCTTGAAAACTTCCATTTTGATTTTCTGCCATTTTTTCCTCCATTTCTGCTGCCATTTTACAGCTCACGCTTTGTCAGCGTTTTCAACATCATCTTTATAATCCGATTACATTCCTTATGAAAATATATAGAAAATAAGAGCCAAAGTACTTTTATCAATCGTACTCTGCCTTTTATTGTAAGTTCTCCCTCTAGTACCTGTTTTTCAAAGTCTGGCATAAGCTGAAATTTCTCTGCACTTTTTGGGTAGAACATAAAAATCATTCCTGTCAGTATTCCTGTTATTGCAGGATCAGAAAATCCATAATGTAACTTTATTGTTACTTTACCAGGGAGAACATGACATAACAACTGAAAAAGATTTCCTTTTGCATACCGAAATGCTTCTTTATTCTTCTCCTCTTTTATAAATGCCAGCACCATCTGTTTCTTCTTATGAACCGAACGAAGCATTGTAATAACTTTAGGAATTCCTGTTTTTATAGCAAATAATATTTCTCTAATTTTCGTAAAAATATTTTTTACTTTATTTAAAATCCCTTTTATTTTAATTGGAATACTTTCTACTTTTTTTTCTTTTATTTGTGATATTTTCTCTTCTTTATTTTCTTTATCCTCTGTTTTTTGTGAGTTTTTTTCTTCAATAATTTGTTCTTTTTTATTTATTTTCTCTTCAATAACTTGCTCTTTTTCATTTGTTTTCTCTTCAATTTGTTTTTTTTCTTTCTTTTCTCTTCTTTTTTGAATCTTTTTTCGACTTCCAAACAATAAATTTTTCTTCTTTGGTTTTCTTAATCGAATTCCAAAAATACAAAGTTTCCACGCAAACCGATCTTCTTGATAGGAAAGAGTCATACAAATTAAGCGAAACAGCCAACTTATCCGCATATGTCCATTTGGTTTTCCATAAATACTTCCTTCTAGATAATAACGAATTGGGCAAAATAAAACCAAAAGTCCTATACACAATCCCAGCCCTAGAATACTCAGAATTAGGATGCCCAGTATTTTTAAAATCATCAATATAATATGTAGCATATCCTCACCTGCCAATATATTCCCTGATGCCGAATGTTCCTGTCTTTGTATAGACCTCTGTTACAATCTTCACCACAACATTAATTGCTTCTTCGTAGCCCTTTGCTATTCCTACAATCAAATACTCCTGTTTCTGAAAATGCCTTTGACAAAGCACATAAGCAGGATAAATATCTAGTAAATCACTTGCATTTAAAGCCAGAGTAATCACGTAGATATCCATCTGAAGCTTATTGCGCCGAATCTTTCCTATAATTCGGTATCGATTTTTTCTTGCCTGTTCTCCTATATAGATATGACGATACCATTTCATCTTATTTCCTTCCTTTTATTGCTACCTCTTTCTTAAGTATAGCCTATTTTCTCTTCTCTATTCTTTTCTATCTAATTATTTTCTATCATATCTTTTAATAAAATCACACTACAGCGCTTTTCTTCCATATCACTGCAACTGCTTAAGGCAATTTGAGCATATTCCTTTAATTCCTCCATTGTCTTAAAAAAGATTGGAAGTGCCATCATACTAGCTGCCATTATACTTCGTATCTCTTTTTTATTCTTCTTCCTAAAACACTCTGCAAATTCTGCAATTACTTCATGTGCTCTTTGTTCTGCATACGCATAGTCAACAATCGTTCGATCAAAAACAGTATCCAATTCAATAAAATGACTGGTAGAAGCCAATTTTTCAATCCGAAGAAGAGAATGATAGATTTTATCTAACATAATACTTTCCATTAATCCTTTTTGTTCTTCCAACGAATCTAATAGATAGGCATTTCCTGCAATCTGCTCTGAAATTCGTTCTTGTTTTCCTTCTAATTTTTCAAATAAGGCAAATAAAGCTTCTTCCTCTTTCTCATTTTTTGAAATTTCCTGTGATCTACGTATAATTTCCTTACAAGTTTCTGCTTCCTCTACTTCAATTAGTGCATATGGCATCGACAATAAAAGAATATAAACATCATTTATTACTTCAATCAATAACGTAGAAAGATTTGTTACTTGATCAATCCTATCACTAACCTTTAACAATTTTTGTTTAAGATTTTGATATTGTTCCAATGTCAAAGTATTATAATCTACCTCTTTTAGTTCTTTAAGAAGAGCGTCCATCTCTGGATAATGAATGTTCTCTGTCTCTGGCTTTAATAATGCAGCACATGATTTTAACATAAAAACATGATCTTCTAAAGCTTGTCGTTCCGATCCAACAAATAATAAAAAACTATCTTTCACCATTTCATAGTAGCGCTGTTTTGTTAAACGTACTGGAAGTGTAGATACAATCTCTGTTATCTTTTGACTTATTACAGAACGATCCTTATCCTGCATAATATATTCCAATAGATTCTCTACCAATTTATCATCTGAATAATTCAATGGAAATGCTTCCACTTCCTCAAACTGTCCTTCAATTCGATTCCATATATATTCATAAATTTGAAATTGATCTGCATAAAGAGTAATACTTTTCATATTGGAAATCACCTGACTTCGAATCTGATCAATTTCTTTTACTGATTTTTCTAAAACAGTACCCTGAAACTCTGATAAAATTGCTTCTTTTATTATTTTATCTAATTGTGTTGTTAATTTTATTAATTCAAGCGGTCTCTCCTCTTCTTGTTCCATCATAAAATACGTATAATAATTCATCGCTAAACGAATACTAGAACTGCGATAATAAGCCGACATCATAACATTCATATATTTGGGCAAATTAATTTCCAGATTTTTGCCTTTTTCAATCTCTTTTATAACGCTTAATATATCTGACATTCGTACCTCCTGCTTTCTTTTCTATTCTTTGATTATAACGTTAGAATTGCTCTATGTCAAACTGAACTGAAAAAAGTCAAAATTTATCTGTTTGGAATGGAATGGCTTCGCTGTAATAAACTAATATAAGGATAAACATGGTGATATCCTTTTGCAGCTGCAAAGAAAAAGTAGATTCCTCCTAATATTAAAAATAAAATTAATATTTGAGGATATCTCTTTTTGTATTTCTTTTTTTGATAAGAAACAATAATTTCTGGAATAGCAATAAAAGAAAGGGTAAATGGATAAATAGAAAATCGTTCTAATATAAAATGTTTTGTAATAAACAAACTGATTATAAAATAATAAAAAGCACTGTTAAAATAGATTGTTTTTAAATTTGTATCTTTTATTTGTTTGCAAAAGCTATAAATACAAATAAAATAGCCAAGAGGAGGAAGAACATATACAAAACTATTTGGACTCCAAAAATAGGAAAGCAGATATTCTTTATACCTTCCAGGAAGAAATGGTTCTATTATTTGAATGATTGGGTCACAAAGAAAGTAGACGCTTATTGTCAATACGATAGTCCATAGAAAAGATTTTTTTGTATGTTTTTTTGGTAAGAGATAATAAAATGGAGAAAGGAAAAATAAAGAATTATGAAATAGGCCTCCTAGTACTATAAAAACAGTAAAAGGAACAACCCTTCTATTTTTTAAATAGGGATATGCCAATATAAAAAATGCTACTGCAATGGACTGGCGAACTAAATTCATATTATATGCTAAAAATTGCAAAGTACTATAAAGGTATACACTAATCCACGGCATCTTTGATTCTTGATAGATAAATCGCATAGCGACAAAAAATAAAAAAAGATTGACTCCAAATAAAAAAACGGAAAATGAACATCCCATTTTCCCAAATAATCTACATACAATAAAAAAGAGTGGCTCTTGTTTATAAGAAAGAATATCACCAAATGTTCCTTCTTTTATTTTTTCATAGATGTCTTGATAGGAAAAATAGTCGAATCCAATTGCATAACGAAACGAGGCAAAAAAGGTTAATACAAAACATGATATGCTTAAATAACAAAATGTTTTGTTTCTTTCCTTTCTTTTTTCTGTCAAAACATATCCCAGTCCCAAAAGTCCAAGAATTATGAAATAATAAATGGTCATGGCGATATCCCTTCCATAATTTTTTATTTATATATACATACTATAATAAATGTCTGTGTAATTTAAATCATTAGTTTTCAGTAATTGATGTTCTACTTACTACAAAGGTTGGTGTTACATTAAATGTTGCACTTTCTGAAACATTTTGTCCCAATGTACCTACTACATACATTGCACCTTCCTGATTGGAATCTAGAATCATTACATTCATATCCTGCTTCACATTTGCTTTCAGCCATCTAGCATGTGCTAAATCGGTTGGCATCTCATTTTCTTTTTCTTCCTGCTTTAAACCAATTGCAATTTGATTTGCAGTAACAGAACCTGTATCACTCCAAGTAGTATTGTTTAACTTACTAATATCTACATTCGTATAAACAACATCTACCTGAACTGGAACATTCGAGTTATTTTTCACCTTAATTCTTGGAGAAACAACTTTGTTCTGTGTAGAAAGGCTGTTGCTGATATTAAATGGAACAAAAGATGGCATGGTAACAGAAAGAATTGTTGGTTCAATTGTTCCAACCATTTCCATCTGTCCAGAGCTGCCAACTGGAATATCTCTTGTTGAAGTGATATCACCTGCATGTGCAACAGTAGAGAAAAGTAAAGATGCAGCCAATGCAAGTTGTAAAATCATAGTTTTTTTCTTCATGAATACCTCCTATATTCATTTATTACAGTATGTCTATAACAGAGAAATGCTAATTTTGAACAGTAATTACAATCTGTGCTCCTGTCTGCCCTATATACTCTCCTGTCTCTTGATCATACGCAGAAAAATAAGCAGTTGCGTTGTAACTTCCTTTTTCTAAAACCTTATCCAATTTAGCAGATTCAATATAACTTCCTGGTTTTAAAAATTTCGTAGCATAGACCTCTTCCTCTGTTCCATCTATCAAAATACGAATTTGCAAAAGTTTTGCATTGTTTCCTGGATTTTCAATTAGTAAATTTCCTTCTGAAGTTCCATCTTGAAATACAGGAGATGTATTAATAGAAAATGCTATCATACTACGATCCAAAATTTCTTGTAACTCAGCTCTTCTTTGATCAATGTCGACTCCTGGCATAATTCCAGTTGTTGCATTATCTTCATATTGTAAATCAGCTTCTGCAGTATTTTTTGTAAAAATAAAATAACAAATTCCTACTGTCAGTGCTAAAAGCAGAAGAATTCCGATGATAAGCAACGCCCTTTTTTTCCCTTTACTCATAACACTTTATTCCTCCCTTATATGTAGTATAAAATCATTTTTTGTAAACTTTTACCATTATAAGTCGAATTTTGGAAAAGTTCAAGCTAATTTGTTCGACAATTTATGCTATATTTCGACAATTAATATTTTTTAGTTTTCTATAAAATAAATTTACAAACTTCCTTTTTTGATGTAAAATTAGTGTGCGAAATCGTTGAAACAAAAAGTGAGGAAATGAAAATGAAAAAAATTTTAGATGATATACGACGTGATGCTATCCTAAAGCTAAAATTGTCAGAAGACAAAGATCAAAATTTGCTTATCCATGCGGCACTCAATCTGCTAACGCTTTCTACTATAGCACGAAGAGAAGGGCTGCTCGCTTTAGAAAAAATAATAGAATCTACAGAATCCGAATTTTTGAAATTAATTGCCACATTAATTATTGATGGAACAGAGCCTAACTTGGTAATTGAAATTGCAGCAAATGAATATTGGACAAATGAGCCAGAAGGAGTTCAGGCAATGATTGCTTATTTTAATTTAAGAGGAATGATCGCTATCCAATCTGGCGAAAATAATCAAATACTAAAAGAACTTTTACAGTCTTTAATTCCCTTCCATTGGCGAACCACATATAAAAAGCAATTAGAGGAAACAAAAGAAAGCTCAAAAAATTCTTATCAAAAAGAAATTTCTGAAAAATTTACTAATATTCATCCAATTTTTCAAGAAAAAAACACACTAGAAACAATTCCTCTCTTAGAAAAACAAATTGATGAACTTTCCAATCCATCCATTCAAAGAATAATAAGAGATATTGAAAATTATGATTTATCTATTTGTGTATATGCGCTAAGTGAAGATGCCCGAAAAAAAATTTTAAACAATCTTAGTACAAGACTTGCCAATGTTATTATGGAAGATGTCATCCATTATCACTCTATCAGTGAAAAAGAAGTTTCTAATAGTATTTTTAAAGTTTTGTCTGTGATTGAAAAGCTATATGAAACAGGAGAAATTTGTATTCCAGCAAAACTAGAGAAAACGGACAATTAATATAATACAAATAGGGTGTGATCACTTTCTTTTTTAAAGTCTATCACACCCTACTTTTTTATTTGTTTTTAATGCACATATTTCTTTAATGTTGCACGAATTGCCCCTGGTTTTGCCATCAATTCTACAAAATAATTGATTACTTTTTCAGCTAAACCACATTCATATAAATCTACTCCAAAAATAGAAGCATCCGATAAAATTGGTTGCAACTTTGCTGTGTCTATTGTTTCTCCTAATTTCATTCCAGCCATCTTTTCCTGCATTGCAGAAAGTAAAGGATCAGGACTTACTTCAAATGCTGTTCCTTCATCATCTACTCCTATCAAATAACGCAGCCATCCTGCTAATACTAGAGGAATCAAGCTTAAATCCTCTGCCTTATATTCAGAAGAAGCTATATAAGCCTTTATAGTTTCTCCAAATCGAATTGAAAGTTTTTGAGATGTATCAGTAGCTATTCTCTGTGGGGTATCTGGCATAAATGGATTTGGAAAACGTTCTGTTAAAACTTCTTGTAAAAATTTTTCTGGGTCAATTACACCAGGATTTACTACAAATGGCATACCCTCTTTATGGCTCATTTGATCAATAAAGGCTCTTAATTCAGGATCTTTCATCTCTTCTGCAATTGAAGTATAGCCTAAAATACATCCATAGACAGCAAGACAGGTGTGCAATGGATTTAAGCAAGTACAAACCTTCATTTTTTCTACTTTATTTACAGTGTCTCGACTGGTGATGATTACGCCAACCTCTTCCAAAGGAGGTCTTCCATTTGGAAAATGATCTTCAATTACCAAATATTGTGGTTTTTCTGCATTAACAAATGGAGCAATATAAGTATGCTTTGCTGTTACAAATGGACTAATTTCTTCCAATCCATCCTCTATCAATTGTTTTTCTACTGCTGGGTGAGGACGAGGAGTAATCTTATCAATCATACTCCATGGGAAAGCAATTTCTTCCTCTAGATAGGTATAGTCCTCTTTTGAAATTTTTCCTTTCTCCAACCAAGCCTTTGCAATCTCTAAAACAGCCATTTGCAATTTTTCTCCATTATGAGAACAGTTATCCATACTTACCAAAGCCAAAGACTTTCCACATGCTTCTTTTCTAGCAAGACACATCGCCGTCAACTGTGCCATAAATGTTTTACAATCCTTTGGCCCATTCTCCATATCTTCTAAAACAGCTGGTACTAACTCATGAGCTGCGTTACGAAGGGAGTATCCTTTTTCTGTAATTGTAAACGATACCATCTGAAGTGAAGGCTGTTTGAAAATCTCTTCTATTTGTTCTTTATCATACAGCATAGTAAGACTTTCTGCCATAGAAGCAATCACTTCCTTCTCCATCCTGCCATCTATATTTAGAGTAACTCCTATTGTCAGATTATCATAGGGACGAAAGCATTTTGTAATAATCTCATCATCATATCCTTCACAGCAAATAATTCCAGTATTCATCTTTCCTTGTTCAATTAAATGCTGACATAAAGCGGCTGGGAAAATACGAAAAATATTACCAGAACCAAAATGCATCCATTGTGGATTTTTTTTGGTATTTTCTATTATCTCTTCTGGATTATAGGCAGGAAGATGATACCCCTTCCAAGCTTCTTTATCCTTAATTGATTGCAACGACAATTTCATGATAAATTCTCCTTTCTTAGTATAAAAACTGATATTCTATATTGGGAGCAGTGCTTTTCTTCAAAGTCACTACAAAAAAGCATTGCTCCCAAATTCAAATTGTATATTCTAAATAAAACTTACTCTCCTACTTTTCCATCTATTTTATCTAGCATATCCCAACATCCCCAAAGATACATAATTCCAAGTGCCCGATCATATAATCCATATCCAGGACGACATTTTTCATCCCAAATATGCCGTCCATGATCTGGCCGAACATATCCTTGATAACCACAATCATGATAAGCCTTCATAATCTCTAAAATTCCAACATCTCCATCACAATCCCGGTGAGAAGCCTCTGTAAAATCTCCATTGTCAAAATGTTTTACATTTCGAATATGAGCAAAAGCAATACGGTCACAATAGCTTCGTATAATATCTGATACACAGTTATTACAATTTGCTCCTAGTGATCCAGAACACAGGCAAAGACAGTTATATTCGTCATCTACCATATTTAAAAAACGTCCAATCGAATCTTTATCCACCAACAACCGAGGTAATCCAAAGATATCCCAAGGTGGATCATCCTGATGAATCGCCATCTTAATTCCTGTTTCATGACAGGTTGGCATAATTGCTTCCAAAAAATATTTTAAATTTTCCCAAAGTTTTTCTTTTGTAACTGGACGATATTTCTCAAAAAGCTCATCTAACTGTGCCATTCGTTCTGGTTCCCATCCAGGAAATGTCATCCCATGCAGATTTTCTAAAATATATTTTGCCATTTCCTTATAGTCATCCTGAATCCGAGCTTTTTCATAATACAATGCAGTAGAACCATCTTCCATTGGATGGAATAAATCGGTACGTGTCCAGTCAAAAATAGGCATAAAATTATAGGTGACAACCTTTACGCCAAACTTAGCCAAATTTTTTAATGTTGTCTTATAATTCTCAATATATTGATCTCGTGTAGGAAGCCCAATTTTAATATCATCATGCACATTTACACTTTCTACTACATCCATATTGAAGCCAGCTCCCTCAATCTGCCTACGTGCCTCTTCAATCTCTTCTACTTCCCATACTTCTCCTGCCTGTTTATGATGCAGTGCCCATACCAGTCCAGTTACACCTGGAATCTGTTTAATCTGTTCTGGTGTAATACTATCATTTCCTTCACCATACCAACGAAATGTCATCTTCATATCACGGTTCCTCCTTCTATTTTTTTCACTTTATTATACCAATCCAGCAAGTGTTGGCAGACCCATACTAATAAATGGTACATAAGTGACAAGCAACAATCCTATTAAAATTGCAATATAATACCAAAGCATATATGGAATCGTCTTTGATAATGTTGTCCGTCCAACTTTAATTGCTACAAATAGTGTATTTCCAACTGGTGGTGTAATATTTCCAATACAAAGATTATATACTAAAATTAATCCAAAATGAATTGGACTCATGCCAAAGCTTTTTACTATCGGTAAAAACAATGGTGTAAAAATTAAGATTGCTGGAGTTACATCCATAAAAGTACCTGCTATTAATAAGATTACGTTCATAATTAATAAAATAATAATCGAACTATCTGTCAACCCCAAAAGTGCTGCTGATACTGCTTGTGGAATCTGCATAAACGCCATAATCCAACCCAATATATTGGATACACCAATTAAGAACACAACCATTCCACTCATTTTTGCACTATCTACTACGATATTCCAAAATGACTTTAATGTAATATTCCTATAGCAAATTCCTAATATCAGTGCGTAAACAACCGCAATTGCAGAACCTTCCGTTGCAGTAAAAATACCACCTACAATTCCACCAATTACTACAATTATCAAAGAAAGTGCCGGAATTGCCCGAAGTGTACAAACTCCAAGATTTTTCCAATCAAACTTCCCTTTTACACCAGTATAACCCTTACGAAGTGCAATTATTACACCTACTACAATACAACAAACTGTCCAAAGAATTCCTGGAACATAACCGGCTAAGAACAATGCTGCTACAGATGTACCACCAGAAGCCAAAGAATAGGTAATTAATGCATTCGATGGAGGAATTAAAAGTCCAGATGGAGCTGAAGCACCATTTGTCGCTGCACAAAGTGCTGGATCATATCCTTGTTCTTCTTGTCCTTCCTTTACCATACTTCCTACTGCCGCAGCAGCAGCAGATGCTGAACCAGAAATTGCACCAAACAATGCATTTGCTCCTGCATTTGTTACCAAAAGTGCACCTGGAAACTTTCCAAGAATTGCCATAACAAAATCTACTAATCGCTTTGCAATTCCACCTTGATTCATCAAGTTTCCTGCAAGAATAAAGAATGGAATTGCAGTCAGACTAAACTTACTCATTCCAACAAAGGTTCTCTGCGCTGCTGTAACCACAGAAACATCCAACGGAACGGTCTGTAAAATTGTTACCAGAGATGAAATTCCAATGGCATATGCAATCGGTACACCAAGCGCAAGCAGTAAAATCAATACAGCTAAGATAATAAATAAAGATTGAATTGCCATTTATTTTCCCTCCTTCTGTTGTAAGATATCTGCTATATTTAATGCAGTATAAAGCATATTTAATATTCCACATAATGGTAAAACAATATAAAAAATACCAATTGGTACTCCTAAAGAAGAGGTCATCTGTCCCATTGCTAAATTTGTAATTTGAATTCCACCATAAGCCAGAATAATAGCTGAGAATAAAAATGCAATCACTTCTCCTAAACAAAGTAAAAATTTCTGTGCAGAAGGTCCTACTTTTTCTACTAAAATTGGGATATTCATATGACCCCGTTCCGAAGTTACAATTGAAGCACCTAACAGACTCATCCATGCAAACATATAGGACACCAATTCTTCTGACCAAGAAGACGGATTACTTAAAATATAACGAGTAAAAACCTGCCAACAGGTCAAAATTACCATAATAAGGAAACTTCCTCCTGCTAATATATTCAATAAAAAAGTTAATGTTGTACGGAGTTTTTTCATTCTTCTAAACCCCCTTCCGCTGCTTCTACAGGATACAATTGATTATATTCCTGAATTTTTTCATAAAATGGTCTTAAATCTGGATATTGCCCTAATACATTCTCATGCATTGGAGCACAAATTTCCTGAAATGGTGCTGTATCCAAATAGATAAATTCGACTCCCTGATCATTTGCAGCTTTTTCCTTTGCAGCTTCTACTGCTTTTGTCCATTCCTCTCGTTCTACCTGATTAACCAAAAGAAATCCCTCTTCAAATATGGCTCTTTCCTCTGTTGGCATATCATCTAAAAATGCACAATTTCCAATTAAAATATCTGGAATCATCTGATGCATATCATAGGAATAATATTTACAAACATCTCCATGTCCATTTGAAGTCAATGCCATTTCATTATTTTCTGCACCATCAATAATCTTTGATTGAAGCGCTGTATATACTTCTCCAAATCCCATTGGTGTAGCAGAACCTCCTAATAGGCGCATCATTTCTACATTAGTTGGAGACTGTTGTACACGAATTTTTAACCCTTTTAAATCAGCAGGTGAATAAATTGGGGTAGATACCGTATAAAAGTTTCTAGTTCCTGCATCAATCCAAGTCACTGCTTCAAATCCTGCTTTTTTGGTTGATTCAAAAATTGGATCGGTAATATTAGGATCATCCATTGCAGAATGATATGCCTGACTAGATGCAAAAAGATATGGCATATTAAATAACGTGTAATTATCAGAAAATGTTTCTAAGATAGAGTTACTTGCTACACAGAAGTCAATCGCTCCTGTCTGAGTTAATTGAACCATATCCGTCTGTGAACCAAGCAGCTCACTTGGATAAACTTCAATATTATACTTGTCCCCTAATTTGCTTTCTACATAGGTTTCAAATTCCAATAAAGCAATATGGGTAGGATGGTCGGTTGCCTGATTGTGTCCAATACGTACAATCCGCTTTCCAGCATCTGCTCCACTACCACAACCTGACAACATAGTGGATAGGAGTACTGCTCCTATTGCAACAGTCAGTACTCTGTAAAATTTTTTCATAATTTTTCAGCTCCTTTCTCTACCATTAGTATTCTAACCAAAACCTTGCATTTCCTTGCAAAATTTTTATACATTTACTATACCAGTAATTTTGCATAATTACTTGGTATTTTGAGCTTGAAATATGGTAAAAATTGCTGTATAATTCCAAGATAACAAATATTTTACAAAAAACAACCCATATTTTACAGGAAAATTGTAAAAAATAACATTTTTTTACAATACCTTGTATTTTTAGAAAGGATTGGCCGTTCTTATGAATAATCAAACTCAGATTCAACATTATAAAAAAGTGGAACAATTTTATAAATTTCATCACTATCATTATGGACAACCGATTCATATTTGTCCTGACAAATACTCCTTCTATGAAATTTATATATTTGCTTCTGGAAATATTAGTTATATTGTAGAAGGCTGCACATATCAAATAGGTTCTGGTGATATCCTCTTAATCAGTAAAGATGAAACCCACTACCCAGACCCCCATTCACTGAATCTTTCTTGTGAATGTTTTGTCTTTTGGTTAAATGAAACATTTTTCACTTATTTGTATGGAATTAGAGAAGATCTAACTGCCTGTTTTAAGGATGCTTCTACTCGAAATTATCGTTTATTTCGTTCAAATAAAATACAAATGAATAAAATCTGGAAAGTTTGTGAAACGATTGAATCAGAACAGAAAAATCATGAATTAGGAAATTATATTATTGCCTACTCTTCTATGGTAGAACTTCTTGTATTACTGAACCGTGCTTATTATGAAGTTCCTGATATTATCTGTAAAAATATAGAAAAAAATAAACAGATTAATCGTGTGATTACCTATATCAATGAACATCTAACAGAAGAATTAACACTAGAGCATATTGCAAAACAATTTCATATTAGCAAATACCACTTATCTCATCAATTTAAAGAATATACTGGATTTTCTCCTTATCAATATATTATGAAAAAACGTTTATCTGCCGCTTATCGTATGCTTTACAATGGTGAAAGTGTTACATTTGCTTGTATGGAATCTGGATTTAGTGATTACTCCAACTTTTTAAAAGCATTTAAACGAGAATTTGGTCGAAATCCAAGTGAATTTGCAAAGTCCTCTTAAAGCTCTAATAAACTTATCATTATTCGCTTTCTTTGTATAAAATCACCTTTTTGTCTATAATAACAGATATCTTTATTATAAACAAAAAGGTGATTTCAACTACATTATCTATTTTCTACATTTTTATAATTGACATTCTAACTGACAATCATAAGGTTCTTCTTCTACATGCCTAGGATGATATACGGCTGCCTCTACACACCCCATTGCCTTATAAAATGCCTGACTTTCCACAGCAGAATGTGCTGATATATAGAGCTTCTTTGCTCCTTTTTCCTTTGCCCACTTTTTTGCTACAAGAAAAAGTGCTCTTCCTATTCCCTTTCCACGCATATCCTCAGAAACATGAATACTTGTCAAATCTAAGTACTTTTGTTCTCCACCAAATAATAATGCTTCTACTGATACAAATCCTTTTAATTTGCCATTTTCAAATGCCCCATAGACAAAACCGCCTGTATCAACTGTATTTTTTAAACAAGAAATTAAAATTTGATAATCTGCTTCTGTCCAATCATCAATAAAAGGCTCCTCCTTTATTATCCACTGATCCTTTTCATATCTCCAGCATTTTGTTACCTCTTGATGGCGAATAAAATCTCGAAATAGTTCTTGGCACAGCTCCTCTTTTTGTAGTACTTGATATTGTATCATTTCTATTTTACCCTTTCTCTTCTTGTAGTTCCTTTTGTAACCATTTTCGATAATATTCTAATTGCTTTGGTGTATGAAACCAATGCTCTCCACGTAAAATTGAAGTAGGACTCTGCCATTTTATCACTGGATGTTCTTTTACATAACTATAATACTCCCAAGAAAGTGGTTCTATTGGATTGTCAATCTCCTCTTCTATCTCAAGTTGTTCTTCTGTCACACCAATTTCTCCCATAATCGTTTGAATTACATGTGCCATATCGACAACTGGAGATAGCAACCATGTCCTATCTATCCTTTCGTCCCGATATGCCAATAAACTAACATAGGCTCCCATACTACAACCAAATAAAGAAACCTCTTTTTCTTGTTGTTTTACATAATTTAAGATTATTATTAATTCTTCTATACATTGTTGTACCAAACAAGGCTTTTCTTCATATACTCGTTCTCCATGTTTTGGCAAATCAAAGCTTAAAACCTGATATCCACATAAAATAGCCTCTTCTGCCAAAATCCAAATGCAGTCATCTATCTTAGAGGAATGGCTTCCATGTACCGCAAGAATCCACTTCTTACTTTCACTTCCCCATAAAATAGCTGGAATCCCTTGAATATTTCGTTTCTCTACTAACATCTTCCTCTCCTCTTTTGATACCCTATTTTCTTATATTCTATTTTCCCTCAAATATTTCATACTGACGCTTTGGCCCTCCACATACAATGCATCGTTCCGAAACGGTCTCTTCTGTCATCACATATCCGCAAATTGGACAAACATAAATTTTCTCCTTTGCAAACGTTTCCATATCAACAGCTTCCTCTAAAAGATTTGCATGTACTTGTTCCGCTGCTGCTGCTTTACTATAAGCCTGTTCTGCAAGTGGCTCTTGTTGTTTTTTTGCATATTCTATTATAATTTGATAAAGATACTCATATTCAAATTTTTCTCCTGGCACATAAGTTTCTACTGATTCTAAAAAAGAAGCAGGGCGTTCTAAAACAGAATAAAAGTTTCGTGCATGATAATATTCAGAAGCTGCCAAAGCATGAAACAGATTCGAAATCCGATCCATCCCTCTTCGTTTTGCCCGATCTGCAAACATTAAATACTTAAAATGAGCAAATAATTCTCCCTGTACCGTTTCCTGTAATTTCTGATTTAAAATCTTATCTTCACTTTCTCTACTATAGCAATCTTCCGAAAGATCCGAAACTTGATAACTTAGCTTCCCATCCTTCTCATAAAAATGTACAACATGGTGCTCTACATCACAAGCCCGAATCTCCTTTGATACATCCTCAATCATAGCACCGCCTCCTCCTGTACAGATAAGAGGGATTTCATCTACCATGTCAATAAACCGAGAATGAACATGACCGCAAAGCAAGTATTTTACTTTTTCTTTCCACGGCTGATAAGCCTTTTGTAAACGAGAAAATTCTTCTTCTGAAACACAATTTAAAATAAAATGATTTGGAACAGGAATATGAAATGCAATGATTACTTGTTTTACATCCTCTCGTGAAAGAATATTCGACAAAAGTGAAAGTCCCTCCTCTTCAAAAACACGTTCTGCATTATCCAATACAACCACTGCAAACGCTTCTGCTAACAATGCATAATTTTTCTGTCCAAAATATTCCATATATGCACCTGTATCATGATTTCCTCGAAGGGAATATACTTCATTCTGTGCTAATATTTCTGTCATCTCTTGTATCGTTTGATAATAATGCTTTGTTCCTATTGGAACTAAATCCCCTACAATTAAAGTGATATCATCTTTCCCGCTTTCTTCTAATGCTCCAGCATAGATCCTCATATTATAGGTTCCTAATCCCTCACATCCTGGATCGCCAATTACCCCAATAGAGTGTACATTGGTAAGAGGAATAATAGACTTTGTTACTTTCTTCATCTTCTTTTCGCTCATTGTCTTCTCCTCTATTTTTTCTCTTTTTCTTCTCTTATTAAAATTCGAATTGCTTCTACTGCTACTTTAATTGCTGAATCTGTATCATGTACAATAGGATTATCCATTCCTAATGCATTTCTCTCCTGATTTCCTACTACTAAAAAATTCGACCCACAGCGTACTCTTAAATAACTTGCAACAATAAACAGTGCTGCTGATTCCATTTCAGAAGCTTTACACCCCATTCTCTTCCAAGCTTCCCACTTATTTAAAAGCTCATAACTAACTGGCATCCGTTCTGGTTCATGCTGCCCATAAAAAGCATCTTTACACTGAACAACACCTGCATGATAAGGGAATCCTAGCTTCTTGCTTGCTTGTACTAATGCATTTGTTACATCTAAATCTGCTACTGCAGGATACTCAATCGGCGCATACTCTTTACTTGTGCCTTCCATTCGAACTGCACCAGTTGCAACTACAATATCTCCGCCCTTTACTTCTAGTTCAATTCCTCCACATGTTCCCACACGGATAAAAGTATCTGCACCACAAAGCACCAATTCCTCTAAAGCAATCGAGGCAGACGGACCACCAATCCCAGTAGATGTTACACTTACCTTTTCTCCATCTAAATATCCAGTATAAGTCATATATTCCCGACTATCTGCCACTAACTTTGCTTGATCAAAATATTCTGCTATCTTTGCACATCTCTTTGGATCACCAGGTAAAATCACATAACGTCCTACATCCCCTGGTCTAATTTGTAAATGATACTGTAATCCTACTTCCCCTGAATAATTTTGCATACTTTTTCCTCCTTTTTCTTTTAATAATACAGAATACCCCAATCTATTTTTTATAATAAATTGGGGTAAATTAAGGGGTATCCTTCTATTTAAACTACTTTATTGTTTCAATTTTCATCAAATTTGTAACTCCGCCACCTTGTCCGGGATTAATTGCTACTCCTGCAGTAATTACAACAATATCTCCACTATTTACCATTTTCTTTTCTTTTGCAAGCTGCATTGCTGTTTCCATAATTGCCTCTGTTGTTTCTTCTTTATCTGTTTTAATTGGTTTTACCCCCCAATAAAGTTGCATCTTTCGAAGTACTTTCTCCTCTGGTGAAGCTCCAATAATAATTGCCTGTGGCTTATATTTTGATACCTGTCGAGTCGTAAATCCAGATAAACTAGGTGTAATAATGGCTTTTGCTTTTAACTGATCAGCTGCTGATACAGAGGAATAGCTAACCGCATTGGATATACTGGCATTACTATACCGCTGCTTTTCCTTTAAAATCTTTTTATAGTCTAAATGCTTTTCTGCATTTTCTGCAATCTGTGCCATCATGCGAATTGCTTCTACTGGATATTTTCCCATTGCTGTTTCACCAGAAAGCATGGTTGCATCTGTTCCATCATAAATCGCATTCGCTACATCTGCTACTTCTGCTCTGGTTGGTCGAGGATTTCGAATCATAGAATCTAACATCTGTGTTGCTGTAATAACTGGCTTAAAACTATCATTACATTTTTGAATAATTAATTTTTGAATATGAGGTACTTCTTCTGGTGGAATCTCCACTCCAAGATCTCCACGTGCTACCATAATTCCATCGGATTCTTTAATAATTTCGTCAATATTTTCCACACCTTCTGCATTTTCGATTTTGGAAATAACAGGAATATAAACCCCATGTTCATTTAATAAATTCTTGATTTCTCTTACACAATCTGCATTACGAACAAAAGAAGCAGCAATAAAATCAAATCCCTGTTCTACACCAAATAAAATATCCGCCTTGTCCTTTTCTGTAATAGAAGGAAGATTCACTTTTACATTTGGAACATTTACTCCTTTTCTCATACCAAGTTCCCCACCATTAATAACATGACAAGTAATATCGGTATCTGTTAAATGAGTCACTTCCAATTCAATTAATCCATCATCAATTAAAATTCGATTTCCAATCTGAACATCCTGTGGCAATCCGGGATAAGTAATATGACCAATTTTCTCATCTCCAATTACATCTCTTGTTGTCAAAATATAATCATTTCCTTCTGACAATACTACCTTCTGCTCATTTTTTAATAGGCCAGTACGAATCTCTGGGCCCTTTGTATCCAAAAGCATTGCTATTGGCAGATTTAATTCTTCTCGTACACTTTTTACCAGATTAATCCGTTCCATCTGTTCATTGCAATCTCCATGCGAAAAATTAAATCGGGCAATATCCATGCCATTTAACATTAGTTCTTTTAAAATCTCACGATCATTTGTCTTAGGTCCCATTGTACAAATAATTTTTGTTTTTTTCATTTCTCCATCTCCTTTTTTGAAATTTATTCTATCTACTTTACATGAGTATGTGTAAACAAATGCTCCTGACAATATTCATAATTTCCATTGCACTTTGAACAAAAACGAAACTCTAAATCTTCTCCATCTAACTCTGTCCGACCACAAATTGCACATTTATGTTTGGTCACTCCTCTTGGCTGACGCACTTGTTGTTTATAAGTATGTCTTCTATGGATTTCTCGTGGATCCAATCGTCTTAAATTTCGTGTTGCAAAGAAAAACCACACCACATTCAACATAGAAACGACAATCGCTACTACTGTTGCATAATCTCCATAAATCACGGAAAATACAGCTTGAATAAGAAAAAATGCTCCATCAATATAAGCAAGATATTTTACTTTTACTGGTATAATAAAATAAACTAAAAACTGCATATCTGGATAAGTCATACCAAAGGCAAAAAACAAGGAAAAATTCAAATACATGGTAGTAAGCCGGTAAACTCGTCCTGAAATAAGATAGATCAAAAGTGCAGCCACTATATGCCCTAACATTCCAGCAAAAAAATAGAGATTAAATCGAAATGCTCCCCATGTACGTTCTAGATTTGTTCCTATCATATAATAAAGATAAAGGGACAATATCACAAATAAAATATTGTTGCTTGGCGGTTGTATAATAAAAGTTACAAGCCTCCAAACCTGTCCACGAAAAATCTGACTTGCATCTAATGCCAAATACTGATAATAAATCATAGGATTCACCATATTAATTACAAATCCAAGACAATACAATCCAATAATATAAGTCATCAGATTTTGAATTGCGTACTTTCCAAATTTTCGTTCTAGTTTATTCATCCACTTCATATAGAACCCCTCTTTCCGTAATTGCGCAACACTATCCACCCTAAGAGACTCCCGAACAGTCCGATGCCATTCGGGAATATGCTTTCCTATTTTATCCATTTTTTTATCTATAATGTGTTCATTATAAAGATACCACCACTTTTTGTCAATTGCATTTCTGCCCAAAATTTTCTCCTAATTTTTATAATTCAGCCATTGGACAAACTCTGCCATAGAAACTCCAGCTTTTTTCAATACATCTTTAACTGGTTCATTTTCTGAAAAATGACGTTCCTTTTTCACACTTTCCACTTCCAATTCCACTGGTGAAACAGCTGGTATACAAAGTGTTTCCCCAATTTGCAAATTATAAACATCTACATAAGGATTTGCCTTTATAATATCCGAAACACCTACTCGATACCTTCTTCCAAGTTGATATAAAGTGTCTCCTCGCTCTATCACATGATACAGTCCATAACAACTGTCAAAGTTTCCTCTATCCGAATATTCGTAATCTCTCATGACTTTTTCCTTTCTATACTTCATATAGTATAGTATATTCCTGCTTCAAAAAATAGTTTCTCAATCTTCCAAAACAGTCTTTTCCTAAATTTGGTGCCCTAAAAAAACACTGTTATAGTTCGTCCTTTTCGACATTTTTATACTATTTTAATTTTTCGAATGTTGAATTTTGTTTCTTAATGCATTATAATAAGTTGAATTTTATTAAAATCAAAAAGACTGTCTAAAAATCAGTCTATTTATCTTGATATTACTATTTAAAATACTAGGATAGAGTGACTTGACAGCACTCTTTACAACAAGGCTATCCTTTGTTGTCATTGGAAACTTTGTCAAGAAAGAAAGGAGAATGGCACTTCTCTCACGCCTAAAAGCAGTGTGTTTTTGTGCCTATTATGTTTTATGAATACAGAACAATTAAACATATCAAACTACCGTCTAGGAATTGATATAGGTTCTACTACGGTAAAAATTGCTATATTAGACGATAAAAACCAACTAAAATTTTCCGACTATGAACGTCACTATGCGAATATCCAAGAAACAGTATCCTTACTCATTCAAAGAGGCCGTTCTGTAATAGGAGATGTTACACTCTCTCCTGTTATTACAGGTTCTGGTGGTTTAGCACTGTCAAAACACCTAAATATTCCATTTGTTCAAGAAGTAGTCGCTGTATCCACCTCTTTGCAAGATTATGCTCCTCATACAGATGTAGCAATTGAACTAGGAGGGGAAGATGCAAAAATTATCTATTTTACAAATGGCATTGATCAACGTATGAATGGCATCTGTGCAGGAGGTACTGGTTCTTTTATTGATCAGATGGCATCTTTGCTTCAAACCGATGCTGCTGGCCTTAATGAATATGCCAAAAGCTATCATGCAATCTACCCAATTGCTGCCCGTTGTGGTGTATTTGCAAAATCAGATATTCAACCTTTAATTAATGAAGGCGCCAAAAAAGAAGATTTAGCTGCTTCTATTTTTCAGGCAGTTGTCAACCAAACAATTAGCGGATTGGCATGTGGAAAACCAATCCGTGGAAATGTAGCATTTTTAGGAGGCCCTCTTCACTTTTTAACAGAGTTAAAAGCTGCATTTATTCGTACTTTAAATCTGACAAAAGAGCATATTATTGATCCGGATCACTCACATCTATTTGCCGCAATTGGTGCCGCTATGAATTCCGATCCACAGCATATGATTTCAATTGTTCAAATGATAGAACAGTTATCTAATGGAATCCAAATACAATTTGAAATTAAACGATTGGAACCACTCTTTCGAGATGAAGCAGATTATCAAAGTTTTTTTGAACGTCACAGTGAACACTATGTCACTACAGGCAATCTATCCACCTATGAAGGTGATTGTTTTTTAGGAATTGACGCAGGTTCTACTACTACCAAAGTTGCTCTGGTAGGAGAAGATGGTTCGCTTCTTTATTCTTTTTATAGCAGTAATAATGGTAATCCATTAAATACAGCAATTACAGCAATTAAACAAATATATGAACAATTGCCTTCTAGTGCTTCTATTGTTTATTCCTGTTCTACTGGATATGGTGAGGCACTGATAAAAGCAGCATTTATGCTGGATGAAGGAGAAGTAGAAACTGTTTCTCATTACTATGCCGCTGCCTTTTTTGAGCCAGAAGTAGACTGTATTCTTGATATTGGCGGGCAAGATATGAAATGTATCAAAATCAAAAATAAAACGGTAGATAGTGTACAACTAAATGAAGCCTGCTCTTCTGGCTGTGGTTCTTTTATCGAAACTTTTGCAAAATCCTTAAATTATTCTGTACAAGATTTTGCAAAAGCAGCATTATTTGCTCAAAATCCAATCGATTTAGGAACCCGTTGCACGGTATTTATGAACTCTAATGTAAAACAGGCGCAAAAGGAGGGGGCAGAGGTATCCGATATCTCTGCAGGTCTTGCTTATTCTGTGATTAAAAATGCTTTATTTAAAGTAATTAAAATCACAGATCCCAAAGATCTAGGCGAGAAAGTAGTTGTACAAGGTGGAACTTTCTATAATGATGCTGTTTTAAGAAGTTTTGAACGCATCTCTGGCTGTCATGCTGTCCGTCCAGATATCGCAGGGATTATGGGAGCTTTTGGAGCAGCACTAATCGCTAGAGAACGTTATCAACCTTCCAAAGAAACCACTATGCTAACAATTCAGCAGATCAATCAGCTAACAATTTCCACCACAATGACCCGCTGTAAAGGTTGTACAAATAGCTGCCTGCTTACTGTGAATCGCTTTTCTGGCGGAAGACAATTTATTACAGGAAACCGCTGTGAACGTGGAATTGGAAAAGAAAAAAACAAGGAAAAAATACCAAATCTTTTTGAATATAAAAATAAACGTATCTTTTGTTATGAACCACTTACAGAAGATATTGCAACTAGAGGCATTGTAGGAATCCCAAGAGTACTTAATATGTACGAAAATTATCCATTTTGGGCAATCTTCTTTAAAGAACTTGGTTTTCGTGTTATTCTTTCCCCAGAATCCAATCGTAAAATCTACGAACTGGGTATTGAATCCATTCCAAGTGAGTCCGAATGTTATCCAGCAAAACTAGCACATGGACATGTAACTTGGCTGATTCGTCAGGGTATTAAATTTATCTTTTATCCTTGTATCCCTTATGAAAGAAAGGAAACACCAGATGCCAATAATCACTACAATTGTCCCATTGTTACCTCCTATGCAGAAAATATCAAAAATAATGTAGAAGAAATCAAAACAGAAAAAGTTTGCTTTCTTAATCCCTTTTTAGCTATGACCTCAAAAGAAATTCTACTTCATCAACTAATAAAAGAATTTTCAGTTTCTCATCATATCTCAGAACAGGAAATAAAAGAAGCAGTTGACAAAGCATGGTCAGAAATGGAACTTGTTCACAAAGATATTGAAAAAAAAGGCGAAGAGGTCTTAGACTATATGGAAAAAACAGGGCATCGTGGTATTGTTCTTGCTGGACGTCCTTATCATATCGATTCGGAAATCCACCATGGCATACCAGAACTGATTAATTCCTATGGAATTGCTGTATTAACAGAGGATTCTATTGCACATTTAGCTGAAGTGGAACGTCCACTTATTGTTATGGATCAATGGATGTATCACTCTCGTCTATACCGAGCAGCAAACTACGTAAAAACCAGAGAGGATTTAGACCTAATTCAACTTAATTCCTTTGGTTGTGGCCTAGATGCAGTTACAACTGACTGTGTTAATGACATTTTAACCAAATCAGGAAAAATTTATACCGTTTTAAAGATTGATGAAGTAAATAATTTAGGAGCTGCAAGAATTCGTATTCGTTCTCTTATTTCTGCGCTACGTGTTCGGGAACAAAAACATCAGCCAAGAAAAATTGTAACAGCAAACTTTAATCGTATTCTATTTACAAAAGAAATGAGAAAGGATTATACTATCTTATGTCCACAGATGTCACCGATTCATTTTGAACTGATAGAACCAGTTTTAAATCATATGGGGTATCATTTTGAAGTCTTAGGAAAAACAGATAATAAATCTTCTGTTGATATTGGATTAAAATATGTAAATAATGACGCCTGCTATCCTTCTCTTATTGTAGTGGGACAGATTATGGAAGCTGTTTTATCTGGGAAATATGACCTCTCGAAAACTGCTATTGTAATCTCTCAAACAGGAGGCGGATGCCGTGCAAGCAACTATATTGGCTTTATTCGAAGGGCGTTAGAAAAGGCTGGTTATCCTGAAATACCAGTAATTTCCCTAAACCTAAACAAATTAGAAAGTAATCCTGGTTTCAATTTTACTGTTCCAATGCTGATTAAAGCAGTGCAGGCTATGGTTTATGGCGATCTCTTTATGCGTGTTCTTTATCGTATGCGTCCCTATGAAAAAGAACCTGGAGCCGCAAACCGTTTACACCGTAAATGGGTCGAACGTTGTATTCATTCTCTTGTAAAAAAAGGAGTAAATTTAGGAGAATTTAAACGCAATATCAAAGGAATTATTCACGACTTTGACACGCTTCCCATTACAGATGAAAAAAAACCACGGGTTGGTATTGTAGGAGAAATTCTGGTAAAATTTCTTCCAGATGCAAATAATCATTTAGTTGATTTATTAGAAGCAGAAGGTGCCGAAGCTGTTATGCCAGATCTATTAGACTTCTTCCTCTATTGTTTTTACAACGCAAATTTTAAAGCAGAACATTTAGGAGCTAAAAATTCTACAGCAAGGCTTTGCAATATGGGAATTTCAGCGATTGAATTTTTCCGCAAAACAGCAAGAGAAGAGTTAAAAAAGAGTACCCATTTTACACAGCAAGCGAATATTCAAGAGCTTGCAAAATATGCGGAACCAATTGTATCGCTTGGGAATCAAACTGGGGAAGGCTGGTTTTTAACTGGAGAAATGCTAGAATTGATTCACTCTGGTGTCAATAATATCGTATGTACACAACCATTTGGATGTCTGCCAAACCATGTAGTAGGAAAGGGAGTTATTAAAGAATTGCGTCATCAATATCCGCTTTCTAATATTATTGCGGTGGATTACGATCCAGGTGCAAGTGAAGTAAATCAATTAAATCGTATTAAATTAATGTTAGCAACAGCTCAAAAAAATCTAAAAGCAGAACTGTAATTATTTACTGAAATAAAAACCACCCTATTTATGCCAAATACGAAAAAACGCAAGCATAAATAAGGTGGTTTCTCTTTAAAAAACGATTCCAACCTTTTTAAATATTTTCAATCTGCCAATCAATTGGCTTAACTCCCTTTTCTTCCAAAAATGCATTTGTCTGACTAAAGTGCTTGCATCCAAAAAATCCACGAGAAGCGGATAAAGGACTTGGATGAGGTGCCTTTAAAATTAAATGTTTTGGATTTGTAAGCATAGAAACCTTTGACTGTGCTGGTTTCCCCCAAAGCAAATATACAATCGGCCGATCCTGTTCATTTACAGCCTGAATTACTGCATTTGTAAACTTCTCCCAACCTCTTCCCTGATGTGAATTTGGTTGATGTGCCCGAACTGTCAATACAGTATTTAAAAGCAATACTCCCTGATCTGCCCATTTTTTTAAATATCCATTATTTGGAATCTGACATCCTAAATCTTCTTTAAGCTCCTTATAAATATTCTTTAAAGAAGGTGGAATATCCTTCTGTTCTGGAAGAACTGAAAAACTAAGTCCATGTGCCTGATGCTCTCCATGGTAAGGATCTTGTCCTAAAATCACTACTTTTACCTGACTAAGCGGAGTAAAATTAAATGAATTAAAAATATCATCCATTGGTGGATAAATTGTATGATTGGTATACTCTTCCTTTACAAAATCATACAACTCCTTATAATACTGCTTTCCAAACTCAGGCTTCAGTGCTGGAAGCCAATCATTTTCAATCTGTGCCATGTTTTTTCCTCCTGTATACTTTTGTATTTTATCAACTGGCAAAAGCCAAAATTGCAAAAATAAGACTATAATCGAACAGAAATACCCTGACTATGTAAATACCTCTTTACTTCCATTATCTCTAGCTCCTTATAGTGAAATAATGAAGCTGCCAAAACTGCATCTGCTTTCCCTTCTGTAAGTGCAGTATAAAAATGCTCTATCTTTCCAGCCCCTCCAGAGGCAATAACTGGAATCGATACTGCCTCTGAAACAGTCTGAGTCAGTGCAATATCATATCCATCCTTTGTTCCATCACAATCCATACTAGTAAGAAGAATCTCCCCAGCTCCTAATTGATTTGCTTTCACTGCCCATTCCAAAACATCGATTCCCATATCCACTCTTCCACCGTTTTTATAGACATTCCATCCAGTCCCATCTTCCCTTCTCTTTGCATCAATTGCAACCACTACACACTGACTGCCAAATTTATCTGCTGCCTCTGAAATCAACGTTGGATTCATAATAGCTGCTGAATTTACTGCAACTTTATCTGCCCCTTCCCGCAAAATCATTTTAAAATCCTCTACACTGCGAATTCCGCCTCCCACAGTAAAAGGAATAAATACTGTCTCTGCCACCCGTCTTACCATATCTACCTTAATTGTACGTGCATCTGAGGAAGCGGTAATATCCAAAAAAACCAGCTCATCTGCTCCTGCCTCCCCATAAGCACGTCCTACTTCTACTGGATCGCCAGCATCTTTCAAATTTAAAAAATTAGTACCCTTTACCACACGCCCATTATGCACATCTAAACAGGGAATTATTCTTTTTGTAAACATCTTACTCCTGCTACTGAAAACATATCGAAATAGCTTTTCCTTTCCTAGATTTTTTATTTACTTTTGCATTTTTTCAACTGCTGCAAAATTTTTTAAAATCTGTAATCCCACTTTGCCACTTTTCTCTGGATGAAACTGGCAAGCAAACAGATTGTCCTTCTCAATAGAAGCATGAATAGATACTCCATACTCTGTTGTAGCAGCTACAATTTCCTCCTGTGCTGCTTTTAAATAATAGGAATGGACAAAATAAACATATGGTATTTCCTCTATCCCTTGAAATAAAGTGGCATCTTTCTTTACCTGAAGTGAATTCCAGCCCATATGAGGTACTTTCAAATCTGTATCTGGAATTTTAAGAATTTCTCCTTTTAAAAGCCCCAATCCTTCTATTCCTTTACCTTCTTCGCTTCTTTCAAATAACAGTTGCTGTCCTAAACATATTCCCAAAAATGGGGTACCTTGTTCTACAACCTGATAAATTGTATCAACTAAATGGTAATGAAAAAGTTTATCCATTGCATCTTGAAATGCACCTACTCCTGGCAATATCACCTTATCTGCTTTCAAAATTTCCTCTCTATTTCTAGATACTTTAACTTCCTCTCCAAGAGAAAGCAGCGCTTTTTCTACACTTCTTAAATTCCCAGCATCATAATCGATTATTGTTATCATTTCTTTTTCATTTATCCCTTTCTATGATGAAAAAGAACCTGTAAAAGTACTTCTTCCACAGGTTCTATTATAACCACTAATAGCTTCCAGTACAAGCCATAATTCTCTTTGTATATTCATTTGTATCCTCTAATGTATTCCATTCCCGAACAGTTTCTAAATTCAAATCATAGGTTCCTAATGCATATTCTACATTAGAAAGCAAAGCATCAATTTCCTCTTTTATTCCATAGTTTTCTGCAATATCAATATATTTATCATAATTTTCCACTGCTTTTACTAAAGAATGTAGTGCCTCATTTGGCATATCAATTAAAGAATAATTGACATAAGAACGATATTGCTTCTCTACACGCATTAAAATCCGTACCGATTCATAAAGCTGTTGATCTGAGTTATTCAATTCTAATCCATTCAGTGCCTGAAATGCTTCTTCATAGTGCCCATTTTCCAATTCATTCCTTGCTTCTTGCACGGCTAACCGATAACCAAATGTATCCGATAAAGTCACTGTAGAAAGAACAATTGCAGCTGCTACAGATACCAAAAATACTAGAAACATTGGTCTAATATGTACAATTTCTTCTGGACTTACTGGCTCCTTTGGTGGTTTTGGCTTTTTCTCTTTCTTTGGTTTTGCTGCTTTTCGTGCTGCAGCTTCCTCTTTTTTCTGTTTTGCAGCCTCTTTCTTCTCTGCTAATTTCTTTTTCTTTGCCTCTGCTTCTGCCTTCTTCTTTGCTTCTTTCTCCTGAGCCTTTAACTGTTTTTGTTCTTCTTCCTCCTCTTCTGTTAATGGCTGCACCATTTCTACACGGAAGAACAAACTTTTTATTTTTTGTCCAAATGATGATTTTTCCTTTTTTTCTTTCTGTTTTTTCTGTCTTTTCTTTTCTTTTTTCTCCTCTTCTATTTCTTCTTCAAAGGAAATCTTATCATATTCGTTATCTGTTTCTTCTAATTCCTCATTTGATTCCACTGTTTCATCCTGGATTTCTTGTACAATAGAATCTAAAGACGCCATTAGATCTTCTTCACCTTCTATTTCATTTAATGGCTCACTTTGTAATTCGTTGTTATCTAGCAACTCATCATTGTCAAAATCAACAATATTACTAAGATCTAAGCTCCCTTCCTCTTCCTTTAATTTTGTTCCCAAAGTCTCCTCTGTTCCTCCTTCCTCCCCTTCAGAGGCAACTATTGTTTCTTCCTCTGATTCCATTTCAGGCATCATTTCTTCTAATTTTATTTCACTTTCTTCTACTTCTGGTTCAAATGATTCAAGCTCTGCCAAAGTCTCTGCTGGAATGTTCTGTTCCTCTATCTGTGGTTCTACTTTCTGTATTGCTTCTTGAATAATAGGCTCTACTTTTTCTGTATTCTTTTCCTTCTTTGTCTTTGCACTAAACTCTGGAGGAATCATATTTTTTTCTTCCATTTGTTCATTAACTCGAATCAACATTTCAAGAAACTCTTCATCTCCCATTGACTCAAAAGCAGATTCCACATCTTCTAAACTATGTAAATCCTTCTCATCAGGAATCTCAATATCATCAGCAGAACGCTCCTCACCACTATTCATTCGGCTTCCACTCGACGCACGCTTCATTACCTCTGTCAAATATTCCTCTGCTTTTTGATTATTCGCCATATTGTTACCTCTTCTTAAATTTTGATCATACGGTATTGTGTCCTAACTGAATTGCAAAATCAACTGAATTTTCCATAATAGAATAAGCTCGTTCAGAAACCTCCTTTGATACCATCGACAGAGTTTCATGAACACAACAAAGTATTGCTTTTTCTTGAAAAAATACTAATTTTTCAAAAGGCCATCGCATTACAGTTGGTGTTTGAAATCCTTCACCAAGTTCCAAAATTATCATTTTTTTATTCATTGTATTCTGAAGCCATGTTTGATAAGCCTTCCACTCTTCTAAATAGCCACGTTCCTGATAGGGCATATTTTGCAATACATTTAGTTTTCCTATTTTGCCGCACACAGGACAAACTGGATTACTATCCTCTTCACAAAATCGCCAGACATTATGCTCTGTTTCTTCACACTGCAATTTACGAATATCTCCACAAGGGGCAACAATTCGTTCCTCTACAAACCCTTGTTGATATAAATAAGCATCTGGATTTGTAGTTATTAAAAAATAATCTTTTCCTTCTAGAAGTTTTCTAAGCACTTGATAACCTGCAAAAATTCTGTCTATTCCCTCTATCGTATTTTTCCTTTTCTTTTCTTTTTCTGCTACATATGCTCTTTGAAACTTTAAAGATGCTTTCCACTGCTCTTGTGCACAAAATAGCGTTTCTACAGTGGGAACTTTCCATTCTGCACCAAAGCCAACTAATATTTTATCGGCTTCTTTTATCCACTCAATTACCTTTTCATAATAACTTTCTGTAAATTTCATACCCTTATCCGACTCTTTTTCAAAATCCTTCCTTTCTAAAATCCTAACCATTCTTTTTCAGTTTATGATCCTATTTTATCATTTTATATTACAAACTTTAAAACATTTATATTAATTATAACGTATTCTTTCCTATGAAGCAATCGCAAATTTATAATCTAGGTATAATTGTCCATAACAAACGGACAATGTACGTTGACAACGGTATTGCAAAGACAATCTGTCCATGTTAAAATAAAAAAGCGTATTTCCATTCGCAAATATATAAGAAATGATGGTGAATAACAATGCCAATTAAAGTACAACATGATTTACCAGCTAAAACGATACTAGAATCTGAAAATATATTCCTTATTGATGAAACCAGAGCAATTAGTCAAGATATTCGTCCTTTACAAATAGCAATTTTAAACCTAATGCCAATAAAAGAAGATACTGAAACCCAGCTTTTACGAGCTTTATCGAATACTCCATTGCAATTAGAAGTAACATTGCTTGCTATTGAATCTCATGTATCCAAAAACACTTCAGCAAGTCATCTCAATAAATTTTACAAAAGTTTTCGAGAAATTCGCAGCAAACGGTTTGATGGCCTTATTATTACAGGTGCACCTTTAGAACAACTTGAATATCAACAAGTTACTTATTGGGATGAATTAACTGCCATTATGAAATGGTCTGATACACATGTTACTTCTACTTTACATATCTGTTGGGGGGCACAAGCAGGTTTGTATTACCACTATGGAATTGAAAAATATGCTTTATCAGAAAAACTTTCTGGTATCTATGAGCATCATGTATTGCAGAAAAAAATACCAATTGTAAGAGGATTTGATGACTACTTTAAAGCACCACATTCTCGTTATACTGGTGTTTTTCGAGAGGATATTGAAAATTGCTCTGACTTATCGATCCTAATAGAATCTGTGGAAGCGGGGCCTTATTTAATTATGGCAGAAAATGGAAAACGATTCTTTATTACAGGTCATCCAGAATACGATCGGATTACTTTAGATGGAGAATATAAACGTGATTTAAAAAAGGGATTACATCCCTCTATTCCAAAAAATTATTATCCAGAAGATAATATTGAAAATTGTCCTATTCTTTCTTGGAGAGCACATGCGAATACTCTTTATACCAATTGGCTAAACTATTATGTATATCAAGTCACTCCTTATGAATTATAATCGTTTCCTTACAAACGTCAAATTTGAGAAAGCACCTTTCCTTTTCCAAATCTGACGTTTGGTTTGATATGATTTCTTATTATCTTATAATACTCTAACAATCTGCTCATAAATACAAATTGCTTTCTCTTGCAAAAAATTAACATTTTGATGCATATGTCCAAAGAAAAATTGCTGATAAGTTACAATCTGCTTAATTTTTTGCAGATAATCAGTTAAATAATCACTTTGGTATATCCCAGCTCCATCATCCATCCGCTGAAGCAAAGAAGTATAAGGTGTATGGGTAACAACATAATCCACAATATAATTTTGCTGTCTAAGGTTTCTCACTCCCTCTTCCATCTCTTCCTCATTTGGCAGTTCTCTTTCCCACCAGCTAATATGATGGATTCTATAAAATGCCCTTTGCTGATCCAATTGCTTTTTCTTTTTTTTCCAATTTGGATCATCTAGTTCTAAAATTCCATCTGGTATATCATGACTGCTTGCTCCGCCAAAAGTAAAAAATGTCTTTCCCTCAATATAAAAAATTTGTCCTCTCATAAGATGTATCACAGATGGCCGAATAAAATTCACCTTCCCACCATGCCATTCCTTTACTGGTAATTGATCTAAAATATCATAATTTTCATGATTTCCTGATACGAATAATGTAGTAAATGGCCTATCTTCCAGCCAATCTAAATGGTATTTT
Source organism: uncultured Lachnospiraceae bacterium (assembly GCA_910579865.1). Lineage (GTDB taxonomy): Bacteria > Bacillota > Clostridia > Lachnospirales > Lachnospiraceae > MGBC114844. The sequence continues at coordinate 105,662 of CAJTXA010000007.1, read as the reverse complement.
TCCCTCTTTGAATTATCCCATATTCCAAAATCCCCTAAAATAAGTACATAATCTTTTTTTGTCATTTTCTTTTGCTCTGGAAAAGATACTATATTCAGTCTTCCTACCCAATCCCCATGTGTATCACCAGTAATATAAACCATTCTGCTTTCCTCAATCCCTATCCTATTCTATTCTTTTATTCTTTGCTTAATTCGAACATAGACCACTTTTAACAGTTTATCTTTCGAATTTGGAATTGCCTTTGTTTCCAAAAAATCATAACTTTTAATCAATCCACCTAATTTTTCATATTTATAATTTCGAGGGTCAAATCCCGGAATCCGCTTTGGTAATATATTTCCAATATCTGATATATTTACCCACTCATCTTCTTCCGAACGTGATTCAATAATGGAGACAATCTCAGCACCAACTTCTTTTTTTGTTGGAATTTTATTGATATTTGATTCTTCTTCTCCATCCATCATTCCATCCAAAACACCTCGATTTAACTTCTTTCCTTTTCCAATGCTATCTTTCCGGTTTTCTTTCCATTCCTCTGATATCTTGTCTAACTTTTGATTCTCTTCTGAATTTTCCTGATATAACAAGTCTAAGTATTTAAAAGGTTCGCAAGCTGCAACAAGAGAATTTGGTGTTTTTTGCTCTCCCATTCCAATTACCAGCATACCTTCCTCTCTCAACCGAATAGCCAATTTTGTAAAATCACTATCTGAAGTAACCAAACAAAATCCCGTCACTTTTCCCGAATATAGAATATCCATTGCGTCTATTATCAATGCTGAATCAGAAGCATTTTTTCCTCTTGTATAATTAAATTGAAAAATTGGTGTCATTGCATACTCTCTTAATTTATCCTGCCAAGCCATTACACCTGGATTGGAAAAATCTCCATATACTCTCTTGTATGTAGCAATTCCATACTTTCCAACCTCATCCATAATCAACTTTGTATATTTCGTTGATATATTTTCTGCATCAATTAAAACTGCAATCTTCTCATGTCCCTCCATAAAGGCCTCCATCTATCTCTTTCTTTTGCTTCTATAAAAGAAGCATTTTTAATACATCTTCTTCTGACAGTACAGATATACCTAAACTCTTTGCTTTCTCTAATTTACTACCTGCATTTTCTCCAGCAACTAAATAATTTAATTTTTTTCCAACCCCCATCAATTTTCCGCCATTTTTCTCAATTAATTCCTCCATCTCACTACGTTTCATAGTAGGAAGCGTTCCTGTAATACAAAAAGTCATACCAAAAAATTTTTCAGAAGCCCCTTCCTCCTTCTTCATTACAGTATTAACACCCTCTGCCTTTAAAGCCTCCAAAAGCTCCAAATTATGCGGATGATCAAAAAACTCTCGTATCCCCTGTGCAGTAATTTCACCTACATCTTGAATTGCAACTAACTCTTCTATGGAAGCTTTTGCTAAATCTGAAATACTTGCAAAATGACTCATAATTTCTTTAGCAGATGCTTTTCCAACATTTTGTATTCCAAGTCCAATTAAAAGTTTAATGGGATCATTTTTTTTGGATTCTTCAATTGCAGTCAAAATTTTATCTGTATTTTTTTCTTTCCCCATAATTCCTTTCTCTATTAATTCATCTCGTTTTTCCTTCAAACGGTATAAATCTGCAAAATTATGAACATACCCTTCTTCAATCAATCCTTGCACATATTTTTCTCCAAAACTTTTTATGTCCATTGCCTCTTTTCCTACAAAATAACTAATTGTCCGAAGAAGCTGTGCTGGACAGGCAGGATTGACACAGCGAATATCTGCCGTATCCTCTTCTTTTACTACAGCTTCTCCACAGACAGGACAGATATCTGGAATTTGAAATGGTTTAGATGCCTCTTTTATTACACGTGTAATTTTAGGAATAATCTCTCCCGATTTTACTACACAAACTTTTGTATGCAATCCAATTCCCATTGAATTAATAAACTCTTGATTATGAAGTGTTGCCCTGCTAACAGTTGTTCCACACAGCCGAATCGGTTCTAATATTGCTGTTGGCGTGATTTTTCCTGTTCGTCCTACGGAAAGTTCAATCTCTAATACTTCTGTCTCTTTCTCCTCAGGAGGATATTTATAAGCAATATGTCCTGCACTATATTTGCTACCTGCCTGAAAATCATTCCGATACTCTGTCTGTTCAATCTTTACTACTGCACCATCAATATCATAGAGATACTGTTCACGATTTTCTCCAATCTGATCAATCGCTTGTAATACCTCCTGTGCTGTCCCACATAAAATATGAGGCACCACAGATAATCCTTTTTCTTTTAAATAATCTAGTCCTACTGTATGTTGCTCGATCAAATTTCGTGGTCCATCTTGTATATTAAATACAAAAAAGCGTAATCCCCTTTCCTTTGTAATCTCTGGATCTAACTGCCGCAGTGTCCCTGCTGCACAATTTCTTGGATTGGCAAATGGTTTTTTATTTAACAGTTCTTGTTTTTCATTTATTCGTTCAAAATCCTTATGTGTCATATATACTTCCCCACGTACTTCTAAATAATCATAGGGAATCTTTAATGTCTCCTTTACATCCGAAATTACTCTGCTGTTTAATGTGACATCCTCCCCTACAATTCCATTTCCCCGTGTCTCAGCAAGAATTAGCTCTCCATTTTGGTAACGTAAACTCATAGAAAGTCCATCAATTTTATGTTCTACAGAAAATGTAGCATCTGGATGAACCTCTTTTACCTCCTCAACCCAAGAAACTACTTCCTCTTTTGTAAAAACATCCTGAATGGAAAGCATTGGTACATGGTGTGTCACTTCTACACCTGCCTCTCGTTTTACCTTTCCTCCCACTTTTTTAGAAGGAGAATTTTTTGCAATCTGATCGGGATGTTTTTGTTCATATTGTTTTAATTCCTGATTTAGCTGATCAAATTCATAATCAGAAATAGTTGAAGTATTCTCTTCATGATACTGTTTATTATATCGATTAATTAGCTTTACCAATTCTAAGTATCGTTTTTTCTCCTGTTTTTGTTCTTCCTCTTGTTTATTTTCTTGTCCCATTCTACTTATCCTCACTTTCCATACAAATCGATTTTTTATGCGGCTCTTCCAACATCTTTTTTAATACTTCCCATTCTTTTTTCGAAACTTGCCGATATTCTCCTAACTTTAAATTTCCAAGCTGGATATTCATAATTCGCACCCGCTTTAGTTTCCTTACTCGATATCCACAATATTCACACATTCTGCGAATCTGCCTGTTTAATCCTTGTGTCAATACAATCCGAAAACGCTTTTCACCTATTGGTTCTACGATACAAGGTCTTGTCACTGTATCTAAAATAGGAATTCCATTTCGCATCTGATTTAAAAATTCTTCTGTAAGTGATTTATAAACAGAAACAATATATTCCTTTTCATGATAATTACTCCCCTTTAAAATCTGGTTTACAATTTCCCCTTGATTTGTCATCAAAATCAATCCCTCTGAACTTTTATCCAACCTTCCAATTGGATAAACCCTTTTTGGATAATGAACCAAATCTACAATGGTTTCTTCCTGAAACCGTGAAGTCGTTGTACAAACTACACCAACTGGCTTATTTACTGCTAATAATATAAATTCCTCTTCTTGAACTACAGGTTTTCCATCCACAGTAACTTCCTGCTGATCGAAAACTCTCATTCCTATCTTAGCTACCTGTCCATCTACAAATACAAGTCCTTTTTCTATTAATTGATCCGCTTCTCTTCGAGAACATACTCCTGCATCACTTAAAAACTTATTTAGCCGTGTTCCCTCTTTTTGTACGTTATTCCACTTTGTCATTTTACACCTCAACCTCAGTCAAAAAATCATATGAAAATGCCCCAATCCTTTACACTAGAAAAGACTTGGGGCACTCCCTTCTCTACTCTGTTCACTGTACTTCTGCTGAACTTTGTACTTCCTCCGAACTTTGCATTTCCTCTGATTTTGAATCTGTCCCTTCCATAGTAAGAACAATATTTTTTAACTGTTCATCTTGATTTACTGCTTCCTGAAATTGTTGATTTACTTCTTCTATTAACTTCTGTACATCTTCCATCTCTGAGATTTCATCCCGATAAGCAGCTTCTTCCTCTGAAATTTCATGATTAATATAATACCCATTTTCTCCTTTACAAACATACATTCGATAAAGTGCGAGAGCTGTTGTCTCTGCATTGACATACTTAACCTCTACCAAAACCCATACAAAAAATGTTCCTTCTAAAAGTCCTCTTTTACTATAACAACTTTTTACAAAATAACTCTCGATTTCAAGCAGACCACTTTCATCCTTTCCATAACGTTCTTCATGTAAACGTTCTGCCTGATATTCATTACTTGGGCTTACAATTTGTTGTAATGTTTCTATATCACAATCAAACTTCGCCTGAAAAAACCATTCCATTAATTTATTTATTTCAAATATCGCATCCTTTAAAAGAGGATTTTCCTCCTCTAAAGATTCTGCTTCTGTTGTAGTCAAAGGTTCCGTAACTGACTCCATTAAAGAAATATTCTCTGTTGTACTTTCTAATTCTGCTTCTTTTTTGTTTGTTCCTTTTACAAAATTTAATCCTAAAAACACCACGACAGCAAATAGCAATAAAAAAGAAACCACTTTCCAGTACAATTTAATCATATCATCTCCACTCATTTTTTTTCCTTTCATTCTTTCGATTTTGAACAAATCGTACAAAAAAAACGTCACTGGCGGGAATCGAACCCACAGTCCCCCGCTCCGGAGGCGGATGCTCTATCCATTGAGCCACAGTGACGTAATATGCTGTGTTCTACTTAAGTATCCGTTATACTTATTTTGTACACAACATAGTCATTATATACTATTTTGTATGATATTGCAAGCAAATTTAAAAAAATTTTTCCTGCTGCAATGGCTTCTTTGCAAAGGATATATAAGATATCCACTGCAAAGAAAGAAAATCCCATCTATCATTTCTTTTTAAAATCCAAATTATAATCTTTCTATCTTTCTATAAAGTAAATTCCCCATTCTCTCTAAAATAACAATAAACTTCATTGGAAAGCTGCTCCATCTGTTCCACTTCTTCTTGATTTACTTCTCTCACCATTTGTTCTAACACATGCTTTTCAATATCCGAAACCAAAGGAATTAAAATAACCTCATGAACACTGCTTGGCAAAATATAAAGATCCTTTCCTAACCACCTAGCAAAATTGGAAATCACCCCAGGATAGAGCATAGCGGCTGCCCCATTAAAACGCATCACATTTGTCAAAACATACATTGGAATCTCTCCCTCTTGATATTCCTTTTCATCCTCTAACTCTTGTCCAGATAATGCTTCCTGAATTAAGGTATTCATACTTTTTAACTCTGGCGGAAGCAATTTAGGAGTATTCTCAAATGCCTGTAAAAATAGTTCTTCTTCACTTACTTTCCATATCTTTCTATACTCTTGTCGAACTAAAATACTAGCCGTATTACTTTCTATTTTTCCAATTAATACATAACAAACCACAGCAAGATCCAAAAATCTTTTAAAAGGGATCTCTTGTAACATCGTATTATTTTCATGGTAATTAATCAATTTTATTGCGAGTTTTCCTTTTATCTTTTCATAATTTTTAAATTCCTCTATTCGAAACTCCATTTTTCTGCAATGTGTCTGATAAATTCTTTGAATTTTATCTGTGATTTCTAGAATACTTTTCCCTTTTTCCCATTCTTTATAAAATTCATTCAAATAGATCGTAGGAGAAGCTTTTTCTCCTATTTTTAAAATAGAAATCCCATCCATTGGCGTTGCATTATTTTTTAGTACATGGTGCAATAACACCCGATACTCCTGTCCCATCGCTTGTTGTACACTCTGTGTAATCACAGTTAAAAATTTTTCATATGTCATATTGAATCTTTTTAGCAGATAAAGAATACACTTAATATTAGAAATGATCTCGATTCATTGATTGATAACGATTTCATTTTACTACAGTTTTTTTAAGATAGCAAGTCAAAAATAAAAAGAAACCGATTTTATCTACCAGTTTCTTTTTTACCTTTTTCATTTTTCCATTATACTCTAGACAAATACTCTCCTGTACGAGTATCAATCTTTATCTTTTCACCCTGTTCTACAAATAAAGGAACATATACAACAGCTCCTGTTTCAACAGTTGCTGGCTTTGAAGCGCCTGTTGCCGTATCACCTTTAAATCCTGGTTCTGTATCTGTAATTTCTAATTCCACAAATAAAGGGGGCTCTACTGCGAATACTTTTCCATTGTAAGAACATACCTTACACATCTCATTTTCTTTTACAAATTTCAAAGAATCGCCAATATCACCTGAATTTAAAGCAATTTGCTCATAGCTATTTACATCCATAAAATGAAAGAGTTCTCCATCTGAATATAAATATTGCATATCATTTCTATCGATACGTGCCTGTGGAAATTTTTCATTTGGGCGGAACGTCTTTTCTACAACACCACCATTGATAATATCCTTTAATTTTGTCCGAACAAATGCAGCGCCTTTACCCGGCTTTACATGCTGGAATTCAATAATTTGGCACACTTTTCCTTCAATTTCTACTGTGATACCATTTCTAAAATCACCTGCTTGAATCATCCTAATTGCTCCTCCTTCGAATTTCTTTTTATAGTGTATACTAAAAAGATGAATATTTCAACTATTTTTTTCCGAAATTGCCATTTAAAAGCAGATTTTCAATCTCCTCTACAATCTCTTTTACTTTTCGTCCATCTACAGCGATAGTAACATCTGCTGTTTCCAAATATATTGGATGACGTATCTGAATCATATCTGCAATCTTAGCTTCTCTGTCTGCTACTTGAAGAAGAGGACGATTTTTATCTCCTTCTAATCGTTTCAATACGGTCTCTTTTGACACTTGCAGATAAATGGTACACCCTATCTGACGCAAAAGTTCTTGATTTTCCTTTCGAAGAGGCAATCCACCTCCTGTAGAAACAATTCTATCTTCCTTCTGTTCTAAAAGTTCTTTCAGACAGTTTGTCTCCAACTCTCGAAAATAGTCTTCCCCATCTTGAGCAAAAATATCCGCTATGCATCGTCCTTGCTTTTCTTCTATCAAAGTATCTGTATCTGAAAATAAAATCTGCATACGTTTGGATAATGCCTGTCCTATCGTAGATTTTCCTGCTCCCATATATCCAATTAAAACCAGCTTTCTCATAAATGCAGCTCCCTTTCCATCATCTGATACCCCTTTTTTACAACTTCTTTTGGAATTGTACAATGATTCCAAAGTTCATAAGCAATTACTCCTTGATATAAAAGCATCTTAAGTCCATGATATGTTTTTGCTCCTGCAGCTTTTGCAAACTGCATAAATTTAGTTTGAGCTGGGGTATAAATTAGATCAAAGGCAGTATGAAAGCAATGATACCATTCCTGATCTTCCAAAATCACCTGATCTCCATTTGGATACATCCCCACACTACTTGTCTGAATTGCTAAATAGTTATGTTCTTTATATGGTATCTCTTTATAATCGGAAAGCTGCATTGCACAAACACAATCTCTTTGAAATGTTTGATTTAATTCTGCTGCCAGTTCCTGTGCCTTTTTTAAAGTACGATTTAATAGATATACCTGCTTTGCTCCTTCTTTACAGCAAAGATAAGCAACTGCTTTTGAAGCCCCACCTGCTCCAAATACAATTACCTCTTGTCCATCCAAAATAATTTCCTCTTCTTGAAATGTTCGCCAAAGCCCAAGATAATCGGTATTATAACCCATATATCCATTCTCCATTCGAACTAAAGTATTTACTGCTCCAATCTGCTTTGCATCTTTCTCTACTGCAACCAAACTTTCGATCACCTTCTGTTTATAAGGAACAGATACATTTAACCCAAGTACATGTAAAGCAAATGCTCCCTTTACAGCTATATCCAATCCTGTTATCTCTGGCTTAAATGGAACATAAATTAGATTGTGTCCCAATTCCTGTGCAAATATATTATGTAAAACAGGTGACAATGTATGTTCTACTGGATTTGCAATAATTCCACAAACCCTTGTTCTTCCGTCCACCATATCTTTCAAGTCCTCCTACTATTTCCGATTTTTATTTGAGTCTCGTTTATAAAAATATAACACAATTTTCTCCAAATACCGTTTTAATACAATCTGTATTTCCTCCTTTGGATGAATTGGTTCTACTAATATCGTTCGTATTCCTGCTCGATTTGCTCCATATACATCTGTAAAAAGCTGATCCCCTATAAATATTGTATTTTCCACAGTCGTTCCTATCTGCTCCATAGCCCGAAAATAATTTTTAGTGGAAGGTTTATGTGCATTTTCAATAAACTTAGAACCAACCTCATCTGCAAATCCCTTTACACGTCCGATTTGATTGTTGGAAATCAGACAAGTTTTCATCCCCAATTTTCGCAGCTTCTGAAACAATTTCTTAACTCGTTTATCTGCTGGTGCTCCATGTGGAACTAATGTATTATCAATATCAAAAAGAACCCCTCGGTACCCTTCTTGATATAACTTCTCAAAATCAATGAAATAGGTAGAAGCTACATATTCTTTTGGATAAAATTTTTTCAACATTCCCATTCTTATTTACTCCAATAATTTCTTTAGCTCATTCATAAACGTATTTACATCTTTAAACTCTCGATAAACGGAGGCGAAACGAACATAAGCTACCGAATCAAAATCCTTTAACCGATCCATAATAATCTCTCCAATTCGAGAACTTGAAATCTCCTTTTCTTCCATATTAAAAATTTGATTTTCTATTTCGTCTACAAATTGATTAATTTCTCCCATTGAAATTGGCCGTTTATGGCAAGACCGGATAATTCCCATCTCAATCTTTTGTCTGTCATAGGATTCCCTATTATTATCTTTTTTTATTACAATCAAAGGAATATTTTCTATCTTTTCATAGGTTGTAAACCTTCTGCCGCACTCATCACACTGTCTCCGTCTTCGAATAGAATTGCTTTCCTCCGCTGGGCGTGAATCAATTACCTTTGTATTTTCTTTATTACAAAAAGGACATTTCATAACATTCCACCTCCTTACACAGTCTAATTTCTTTTTCATTATATTAAATCAAACTAAGAAGGTCAAGAATTTTATTTTTGAAATTTCAAATCTTATCTAAATATTTCTATATACAACAGATTTTAAAGAAGAGCTATCATATTAGAAAAACCAAATCTTTTATATGATAGCCCTATGTGCTTCTTTGAAAAAAACTATATCCTCTATTTTATTTACATTTTACTAGTACTTCTTCTTCCTCTACACAAACTAAGATAATATCTTCCCCAATCTGCCGAACCATTCGATAAGGAATTATATACTCTGTATCTCTTCCAAAAATGCCGCACATCTTTGGTTGCCCAGGTATAATTAAAGCACAAACACACCCTGTTTCTACCTCAAACTCAATATCAGCCACACACCCAAGACACCGGCAATCCTTTTCATTAATCACCTCTTTCTGTCGCAAATCAATTACACGCATCAATCGCTTCTCCATTCTATACTCCATTTTCTATCTTTGTCTATCTCAATATATGTCAGCTACTCTATAATTAGAAATAAAACCAATTCACTAACTACCTAGCTGATTCTTAAGATTTCGAAGTGCGCTTTTTTCTAACCGAGAAACTTGTGCCTGAGAAATACTAATCTCATCCGCAACCTCCATTTGCGTTTTTCCTTCATAAAACCGCATCTGTATAATCCTCTTTTCCCGATCATTTAATTTTTTCATTGCTTGTGACAAAGAAAGTTCCTCAATCCAAGTATCTTCCTTATTTTTCTTATCACTAATCTGATCCATAACACAAAGCGTATCTCCGCCTTCTGAATAGACAGGTTCATATAAAGACACTGGACTTTGTATTGCATCCATTGCATATACGATTTCTTCTTTTGCCATTCCTACCTCTGCTGCAATCTCTTCAATCGTAGGTTCTTTCTGATTCTTTTTGGTCAGCATATCCCTTGCATAGATTGCCTTATAGGCAATATCCCGTAAAGATCGACTTACTCGAATACTACTATTATCTCGAAGATATCTTCGTATTTCTCCAACAATCATAGGTACCGCATAAGTAGAAAACTTAACACCTTGTGAAATATCAAAATTATCAATTGCCTTTATTAATCCAATACATCCTATTTGAAACAAATCATCTACATTTTCATCGGAACTACTAAATCGCTTAATTACACTTAATACTAGCCTTAAATTTCCCTTAATGTATTCCTCTCTTGCTGCCTTATCTCCCTCTAATACCTTCTGAAATAAAGCCTCCTTTTCCTCATTTTTTAACAATGGTAGCTTTGCCGTATTGACTCCGCATATTTCTACCTTATATACTGTCATGATGAACCTCCGCTTCATTTTCATATTCATACTGCGTCTATAAGAAATGATTCACATTTTCCGGCAAAATTATACGAAAGGAATACAGAAAAAGTGCCAGCCATTGGCTGACACTCTGTTTTTTTAAGAAATTCATAAAAAAGCTTTGACTATTCTTTTACCGCACCAACATTAACACCCTGTACAAAGTACTTCTGGCAGAATGGATAAATTAACATAAAAGGAATAATCGCTGACATAACGGCTGCATTAAACATCATATTTTGAGATATTGACGCAGTTGTATTTGGCATATCACCATCCATAATCAAGTTACGTAACTTGTACTGGAAGTTTACTAATGTAGAATCTGTTACATAAATCTTAAAGTTTGTATAATCATTCCATGCTTCTACTGCATACATCAAACCGATTGATGCAAGAGCTGCTTTGGAAAGTGGAAGAACAATCTTAAAGAAGATTCCCATAGGAGAACATCCATCGATTTCTGCTGCTTCAAATAAGCTGGCTGGAATTCCTTCAAAGAAGTTACGCATTAAAACTAAGTTATAAACATTCATACCATGTTTAAAAATAATAACCCATAATGTATTAATAATTCCTAACTTTCTCATAACCAAATACTCAGGAATCATACCACCGGAGAAAATCATGGTAAATAGTAAGAAATAAGCAAAGAAATTTCTTCCAGGCATTTGGAACTGAATTAATACATATGCACCTAATGTAGATAAGAATAAACCAAGAAATGTTCCGCCCAATGTAGTAATTACTGAAATCAAAAATGGTCGATATAATGCTTCTGTTGTAACAATTACACCATAACCAGCTAAAGAAAACTTCTTTGGAAACAAACGGAAAGAATATGCACTTTGTGCATCCAAAGAGTCAACTAATACCTTCCAAATTGGAATTAATATAATTAATCCAACTAATATAAATAATATGTAATTTGCAATTTCAAATGGTGCCAACTTTTTCTTTTTCTTAACATAAGTTAATTCTGTCGAATTTGTTTTTGTCTCATTTGCCATATTCTATCCACCTCCTAAACGATACCGCGGCCGCGGACTTTCTTACTTGCATAATTACATCCAAGTACAAGTATACAGCTTACCAAAGACTTAAATAAACCAACAGCAGTAGTATAACCATAATTTGGCACACCTTGACCGAATGTCTGACGATAAATATAAGTCTGTAAAACATCAGATACATCAACAACTGCATCATTATACAATACAAATACAGATTCAAATAAATTCATAACTTTTGCAAGATTTAGAATTAATACAGTAAGAATTGTATTTGTTAAGGCTGGAAACGTAATATAACGCATTCTCTGCAAACGATTTGCACCATCAATTTGTGCAGCTTCATATAATTCTGGACTAATACCAGATAAAGTTGCCAGATAGAGAATGGTTCCCCAACCAGTATCTTTCCAAATATTTATAACATAAAATACAGGTCTCCACCATTTTGGACTGGCTAAAAAGTAAATCTTTTCTGTTTCTTTAATAACTCCCCAATCAACTAACATACCATTTACCATACCATCCATACTTGGGGATAAAATTAACGAGAATACAGATGCAACCACTACCCATGACATAAAGTGAGGCAGGTAAATCAATGTCTGAACTGTCTTCTTAAATGCCATACTGGTAATCTCATTTAAAAGAATTGATATAACAACTGCCATAAATGTATTTAATAGCAATTTTATAATACTAATTTGTAGCGTATTCCAGAATGCCTGCCAAAATCCATCTCTACTAAACAACGCCTGGAAATGTTTCATACCAACCCATGTAGGTTCTCCAACTGGACGATAATCATAAAATGCATATCGTACACCAAACATTGGTAAATAAAACATAATAATAACAAAGAACAATACTGGTAAAAACATTACATAGAACCATCTGTAAAACCAAATCTGCATACCCAGCGGTTTCTTTCGAGCCTGAACTGTTGGCTGATTACTTCCATTTTTCTGTGCCATTGAATCAACCCTTCCTTTCCTTTTTGTTAAAATAAGTATTGCCTGCTCTCCGTAAAATAACTGCCCTGCTGCACAACCGCATCAGGGCAGTCATTTATGTGAAAACAATATAAAACTTTTTATTTTTTACTTATTTAAATCAGCAAGAACTTCTTCTACCATCTGAGCAGAATTTGTTCTATAGTGATCCATCCAAGTAGCAACATCATTACCATTTACAACAACTTCAGTAATTACTTTTCTCTTTAATTCCCAAAGGTCTCCATTATAATCATTTAATACATCGGAGCTTGGAAGGAATGGTGCTAATTTAGAATTAGCAATAAAGAACTCATTACTTTCTACAGCAGCATCTGTCTGAGACTGTGGAGCATGGCTTAATGGAGCAACTGTTAAAGCAGGGTCTAAGTGATTCTTTGTAAATAAAGTCTTTGTTTCCTGATTTGTCATCATATGGAACTCACCATCTTGATAATCTGTAGAAGTAGCACCATCTCCTTCTCCTACTACAACAGTTTCTGCTTTGTCATCCCAATGGAATCCTTTTGCACCATAGGTATAACGGAACTGAACATCTCCATCATCTAACATAGGTTTAATAAAGTATTCAAATGCACCTTCTGGATTCTGACATGCAGTTGTAATACACCACATAGCAGACTGTCTCTCAATATACTGTTCCAAACCATCAATTGGATCCAACAATACTAAATCTGTACTTAATCCCTGTGCTTCTAAGTTATTGATAATATTCTGGTTCCAAGTACCTGCCCAATAGGTAAATGCTCCAAATTTATCATCATAGAACTTATTACGTACGTCTTTTGTACCATCAGTCAAAGATTCTGGATCTAAATATTTTGCTTGATAAGCACTTTGCAGTCTCTCAAGAGCAGCTACCATCTCTTCTGTATCAAATCCATCATACCAAATTCCATCGTCACCCTGAACAAAATCTGGATATGCCTGCTGATAGAATTCTGGTAAGAAGTTTGTATATGGAGCTTCTTGCCCTATGATTCCAGCTGCACTTACACCATAGGTATTATTTGTGCCATCACCATCTGGATCATTCTCTGTAAACAATTTCAACATGTTATAATACTCATCCCAATTTGTTGGAGCCTGAATTCCAACTGCATCCAACCACGCCTGTTTTACATAAGTAATACAACCATTTCCACGAGTAGGAGCAAATCCATATAATCTTCCATTAATCTTAAGACCATCATTTACATTAGAAACTAAACGATCTCCCAATTCTGTTTTCCACTGCTCATACGCATCTGTCATATCCCATAGAGCACCTGTTGTTGCATAAGTAGCATATAAGCCTGCTGGCAGAAGAATTACATCTGGCCAATCACCAGAAGCAAATACACGACCTACTGCATCTGCATATGCACTATGATCTTGTTGATCTAAAACATAATTTACACCAACCAATTCGCTGATTTGCTTTCCAAATTCTGCTAATCCTTCTGTTAAAATTGTTCCATCATGTACAATACGAAGGGAATCTGGCTTTACAACATCAGATGTAGTTTGCTGTGGTGCTGTTGTAGTTTCATTAGAAGAACCACCGCTTGATGTTGTAGTACTTGCTGGAGTTGTTCCTGCTGTTGTTGTTGGGTCTGAATTATTGCCACCACAAGCTGTAATGCTGGCTAACATAGCACAACATAAAGCTATGGAAACAACTTTCTTTCTTGTTTTTCTCATAAAACAAATCCTCCTTTAACTATCTGCCTGTACAAAAATACAGTCAACTTATTCCTTACCCAAATTTATAACTTGAAAGCTCTTACAGTTTCCAGTTATAAATTTCATTACCTTTTGTCGCATTGTAATTTCTATCACCTTCGACAAGAATAGTGTATCACATATTATACAATTTACACAAGATACAATTTTTACTTTTTTTATCTGTTTTTAATTATACTATAAAAAAACGTATTTTTTAGGGGTTTTTTACAATACTTTTCTCCAAAAAAAGGAAATTTATCAAAAATTTTGCACGTTTTGAAAGTACTTTCATCCCCAAATCTCTTGCCTAATTCTCCTTTTTTTGTTATAATTTAACCATTCCTTTTTGGATGTGTGGAAATAATTCACAATAAATTCAGGAGATTTACTATATGAATCGAACAAATTTATTAAACGATCGAAAATTTTTAATAAAATATATTACTTCTTATAGTGTGTTAGTAATTATTATACTAATCATGGGTTTATATATGTATAAATTAGGTATTGATGACGCCAAATCAAACCTTTTTCAGCAAAGCTACATTATCTTATCCCAATCCGTCAGTAATATGGACAATGCTTTTCGTTCAATGGAAACACTTAGTATACAAATTGCTGATAATTCCAATATTATAAAATTGGAAAAAATGACTTCTACAGAAAATCCATTTTATCCTTCTGCAAAAGAAGCTATGCAATTTTTAACTTCTTTTGGTCCCAGTGAAGCAATCCTGCCAATCAGTGACTACTATATCTATCTGCCCCATACAGATTATGTCCTTTCGTCTAGTTACTTGAATCGAACGGATCTTTATTATCGTCTCAATAAGCATTATAATACTCAATATTATAATGAATGGTTATCCGTTTTAAATAATGAAAGTTCCTGCTTTTCCTTTTATAATACGCAGAATCTTTCTCCCTATTCCACTTCCCCTTATCTCTATCTGGTTCCACTTGAAAAATATACGATCCAGAAAAATATTTCGGGAATGATTTGCTTTGAAATTGATGCGAATAAATTATATAATTTATTTCTTGATCTTCCACTTTTTGAACGAGGTTTTCTTTATGTGGTAAACAATGAATCCAATCTATCTTTTTCCATTACAGATAAATCCACTCCTTCTCTATCAAAAGAAAACATCCAAAAAGTAATTGCTTCTACTAATGAACATCCTTATTTTTCAAGCGTTACAGTCGAAAAAGAACAAATGCTGATTACTTCAATTACTTCTTCTTATAATGAATGGACTTATTATCTATTTCAACCAGAAGAAATGGTTTTTAAATCTTTGATTTCCTATCATAAAATTTATTCCTTTATTACGATAGGAGCTTGTATTATTAGTTTTTTAGTAATCCTTATTCTTTCCAAAAAAAACCTAGCACCTTTTTTTAAAGTTCGTACACAATTAGAAGATACTTTAAAAGAACACTCCTCCTTACAACAAACACTTTTTATTCAAAAACAGCTGATTTATCAATCTTATATTGCCCGTTTAATTACTGGACAAATTCATAATATGAATGAATTAAACTATATTTCCGATTATCTAAATATTTGCACGTCAGATCGTAATTTTTGTGTGCTCTATATTACTGCCTATTATATCAACAATATTACACATGGTATGTCTTCTACTGAGATGCTCTCTTCAGAAGAACAAGAAACCTACCACAATACCCTTCGTCATGAATTTCGAGAAGCCTTTGGATGGGACATTTTAATTTATGATACAGATATTACTTCTAATTCTTTTGCACTTTTAGTAGGTGATGACGAAAACCTTTCATTAGAAGATGCCACTGCATTACATGCTGGGCAATTTCTTACCCTGCAGGAAAAAATTACGAAAAATTATCCTTTTTGCTTATTCTGTGGAATGGGAAATCGAAATCGAGATTTAACCCATATCTGGAAATCCTACCAGCAGGCCAGACAGGCAGTTTCACATGCCACCAGCAAAGCCCCATTCCAGCCTTATAAGAAATTACATAAATCTTGGAAAGGCTATTATTACCCATTAGAATTTGCACAAAAACTAACGGAATTTATCACTTCAGGAAATGAAAAACAAGTACAGGAATTTTTACATTTAATCGAATACGAAAACCTTTTAGAACGTACCTTATCCCCACAAATGAAGCTGCTTCTCTTTTCTGATATTCGAAGCACTTTACTAAAGATTCGATTTTCTATTACTCCTGAAATTATAAATTCTTCTGAACATGAAACTTTATTGGAACAAATTAATACAAACTTAGAAAATTCAGAACTAGAATACCAAACCCTTTGTGATATCGCTTTATGGATGACTTCCTTTTATAAACCAAAACAGCAGGAAGGAAACCAACTGATCCGAACAATACAGGAATATATTCGAAACAATTATACAGATTCTTCACTCTGTCTTAATAAAATTTCTGATCAGTTTGGAATCTCAGAAAGCTATTTCTCTTATTTATTTAAAGCAGAAACAAAGACAAATTTCTCAGAATATTTAGAAAAACTTCGTATGGATCAGGCACTTGTTCTGCTACAGACAAGTTCTATTCCAGTTAGTAATCTTTATCTAGAGGTTGGATATAACAATGCAAATTCATTTCGGAGAGCCTTTAAAAAAGTACACGGTGTCTCTCCAAAGGCAATCCGAGACTCAGTAAAAGAAAATTTATAAAACAACAGTCTAAAACTATAAAAAACTAGGACTCTGCTAGAGCCATTTCATACCCTACAGAGTCCTATCAAATAAATACCTTCTCTTTAATTTTTATCCTTTACCTTATTTTTTCGATAACATTCCCATCCTTTCCAAGCAAGTAAAACTGCTGCTATTGTAACAACAATAACCTTTACCAAATCCGCATACATTGCTATGTAATAAGAAACTAATTCCCAAGACTCTCCTAGTCCAGCTCCCAGAGAAACCAATAAAATGTTCCAAATCAAGCTTCCTATTGCAGTAAATACAAAGAATTGCACCAAATCCATTCCTGTCATCCCTGCTGGAATAGAAACTAAACTTCGTACAATTGGAACACAACGTAAAAACAAAACAGACAGCTTTCCATATTTTTGAAATCCTTTTTCTGCCTTTCGAATATGATCCATATTAAAATGTAATGCTTTTCCTATCTTTCCATTTACAACTCGTTCCAATCGTTCTGCCCGCAATAAACTTCCTACTAAATACAATACCAATGCTCCAAATATAGAACCAATTGTAGCTGCTACAATAACACCAACTACTCCTAAACGAGTCTTTGTTGTCATAAATCCTGAAAATGGGAGAATAATTTCTGATGGAATAGGAGGAAAGATATTCTCAAAAAAAATTAACAATAAAATTCCAATATATCCATATCGTTCCATCATAATGATAATAAATTTTAGCATAAATTCTCCCGTCTGCTTCTTCCTTTCTTGTAATCAGAAAAAACAAAACTATCAATTTTTTACATCATATGCAAAAATATTTTAATTATGATATTGACGAATTACTTTTCTCATTCTATAATAGAGAAGTAACTGTTTTGGAGACGTATCGAAGAGGCCGTAACGAGCTTGACTCGAAATCAAGTTGCCCAATCGGGCACGTGGGTTCGAATCCCACCGTCTCCGCTTTCATCTTTGTTCTTACTTTTTATATCTTTATAAATATAAAAATTTTCTAAAGTTATAAATATTACTTGCTTTTTTAATCAACTCTATCTATAATAATTAAATAAATGCAGATATAGTTCATCGGTAGAATGTTAGCTTCCCAAGCTGAAGAGGCGGGTTCGATTCCCGTTATCTGCTTTTGGAATACCTTATTTTACTAAATTTCTAGTGCTATATCAGTAAACCGAAAAAGTAACCAAACAAATGTTTGGTTACTTTTTAGTTTTTAATATAATAAAAAACAAAGCAGATCGTAACAATCCGCTTTGTCATTTCCCTTAAATACCATAGTCAAAAAAGCTGCTATAAGAATTTCTATTATAGGATGCACCAGATGTATAAAGAGAAGAATTTAAAGATGCATTCATTGCTGCTGAAGAAATTTGACCTGCTCTTGAAGCAACCTGACCTGCATAAGAGCCAATTCCATTAAATAATGTTTTAATTGTATTAATATCTGCATCATTCAATTTTTCTTCATCTACCTTTAACTTGTTTCCCTTTTCTACAGTAATACCAATCTTTGCAAGCAGTTTTGAATTGCTATTTGTAATCTGTGTCATAGCTAATGTTTTCTGAAGAATTGTTGTATTCTCTGAATCAGAACCAGAGTCTACCATTTTATTATAATCACTTACAAAACTCTTAATTGCAGATGTGATAGCCTTTCTATCATATCCCATTGTTTTTACTTTCTCTCCAGTTTCCTCATCCACTGTCTCAATCTCTTTTTCCTTAAAAAGAGAATTTGTACCAGTTGTAGTCAATGCTGCTGCTGATTTTTTCAGTTTGTCTGCATCTGATTTTGCGGATGCAACTGTTTGATCCACTTCTGGTTTTACTTTCTTGTTGTCATCATCTGAATCCTTTTTTCTTATAGGAGAATTTGTCTTCCCATAATATGATCTCAATAATTTTGAATATGCACCGCTTCTAATACTATTATAGTCTGCTGTCATACTTAATAAATTACTCATCCAATTACCAGAAGAACCTCCAGAAGAACCACCAAATAGACCAAAATTATTAATTGAAAATCCTGCCATATTCATACCTCCTTGCTATTACCAGAATATCCGTATTCTAGAAACACCATGTTACATCCATAATCTACTTTTTCAGTTCCATCTGCCTTAATTCTAGATTATGCAAAAAACTAAATTAACATTCTTTTTCTATTTTTATCCTACCACAATCTTCCTGTTATTGCAAGACTCTATCTAAAATCTTTTTCATTCTTTACAAAAATTTCCAAATTAGTATTTTCTCCACCACTCCGCTAAGTCAAAACAACGAACATTCGTCCACATCCGATTTATTCGCCGATTCTCTTCTGGATTAAAATATTTCATTACCACACAGCGATCCATAACTTCAATTGGAGGATATTGTGCATAAAGCTGCCGCTGTGTCTGATCCTGTGAGGTCATTACAAAATACTCTCTGCCAAAAAAATAACTAATCTCATATTCTACTTGGTTTTCTTCCTCTTCTTCTACTCCATAATTCCATTCAATATATTGAGAAATCCAATCACTCTCTCCGCCAGAAATAACTGAAGTATAACCAATATACTCCATATTTCGAATCGCATTATCTGGTCTAGAGATAAAATTAACAAATGCCTCTGCTGCTATCTGCTTTTCAAAATCTCCATTGATTCCACTTTTTAACATACACCATCCATCAAACCAAAGATTGGTTGCTTCTTCTGGTGCAGAATAACATAATAAAATACCATCTTCCTCTGCCTGATCTAAGGTATAAACCGCATCACCTGACCACTGCTGATTTGCCACTACCTTTCCTGTCACCATATCCGCTTTTCCACTATCCGTTTCAAAAGAATATACATGATCCTTAACTCTACTTAAAATTTCTTCAATTTCATCTACTGCTTCCTGATCGGTTCGATTCAATAATTCTCCTAATCTCTCTTTATAATCTGCTTGTATTAAAAAATTAGGATTGGTTATCTGTTCTTTTTGATAGATACTACTGCCAGCAAAAAAAGCATCTCGTATACTGTCTTTTATCGTAATCTTTTTTTGAAATTTATCCATCAATAATATATCCCAGTGTGCCGCCTCTTCTTTTGTAACTTCTTCTGGATTATAAACAATCCCAAGTGTTCCCCACATATAGCCAGCAGCATATTTACTAAGTGGTTCCCCATTAATTTCTAGTTTATCATATACTTGTTTAATATAAGGTGAAACACCACTTCTATAGTATTGATATTCTGAGTCCTTATAGAACTCTTCTGAAAATGGCAGCAATAAATCTTCCGCCATCATTTTCATAATCATATACTCGGATGGGCAAACCAAATCATACGTATCCCCTAATGTAATCTGATTATAAAGTTCTTCATTTGTTCCAAAAGTAGAATATTCTACTTTTACTTCTTTTCCATACACCTGATAAAACCAATCCTGAAAATCTTCAATTAAACTATTTTGAGGCAAAATAATGGTTCCATCCGAAAGTGAGATTGCATCCTCTTCCTCCCAATCCCCCTCATCTATATACTCTTCCCAATTACTGATACGAAGAACAATTGTGTCTGTTTCTTCTTTCCCACAACTGCTTAGTAAAGTTAAAAAAATGCCAATCAAAAGGATACCATATATTTTTCTATAGACTTTTCCTCTTCCCACTAATCTCGCTCCTATCTCTATTATATTATCAGTTCTCTTATCTGTTCTTTCCTTCTGATTTCTCTGAAGAATAATTCATTCCAACTACAGCCAAAGTTACAACTACAAAAATAATAGCAGACAATGCCCAAAGCGCTGTTTTAATCTCTGTTTGTGATCCCCTTGTTGCATTTACCACATAAGTACTAATTGTATCAAATGTAGCTGGTTTGGTATAAGTTGCTATAAAATAATCATCCAGTGATAAAGTAATTGCCGTCATAAATCCAGAAAGAATTCCTGGAACAATTTGTGGAAGAATCACTTTTATCAATGCCTGAGATGGCGTACAGCCTAAATCCAATGCAGCCTCATAAAGCTGATGATCCATCTGTTTTAACCGAGGTAGTACAGATAAATAGACAAATGGAGCACAAAGCGCCGTTTGTCCAATTACAAGTGGAAAATAGGTTTCTTTTCGAATCCGAAAAAATGCAATCATTAAAATACAAGTTGAAAAACCAGTTACTACATCTGCATTTACAACAGGTATCTGATTTGCAAGTTCAATTACACTTCTTGTTGATTTTTTTGAATAAAATGCTCCAATTGCTCCAACTGTTCCTAACAATGTCGATAGTAATGCAACCACTAATGCAAGGAGACAAGTACCAAAAATCATCTGCAAAAGTTCTGGTGTTGTAAATAATGTAATATAATTATGTAGGGAAAATCCTCTAATCTGTCCAATCATCGTAGCATCAGTAAAGCTATAAACTGTTAAAATCAAAATTGGTGCATATAAAAACAACAACACCAGATAAATCCAAAATAAACTGAATACTTTTTTCATTTCGCATACATGCCTCCTATTTTAAAACGCTTTTCTTTTCTATCTGTTCTTGCTTAGTAAAACGCTCGGAAAGTAAAGTTACTGCACAAATCATTAACAATAAAATAACGGAAATAACCGAACCATTGTTCCAATCATAGGAACTAAAATAACTTCCAATCAAGCTTCCCATAATATAAGTACTATTATAAACCATATCAAGTACTACATAATTTGTCATAGAAGGTAAAAATACCATTGTAACTCCGCTAATAATACCAGGAATCGATAATGGAAATACCACTTTATAAAAGACTTGAAATTCAGATGCACCTAAATCTAAAGCAGCCTCTATTAAACTATTATCCAACTTACACAATGCCTGATAAAGTGGCAGAATCATAAATGGCAAAAAATCATACACCATGCAAAGCACCGTATTAAAAAACGGATGATATGCTAAATTTCCTTCCAACACGGTTAAAATTTCTTTTAATGCTGTAATTCGCAAAGTAAAATTAATCCACATTGGAAGTACAAATAGCATAATCCACACTTGTTTTCTTCCAAAATTTCCTTTTGCCAAAAAAAAAGCCACTGGATATGCCAAAATAAGACAAAATATTGTTGTACATAATGCAATTACAATGCTATATAGTAAAGTTCCTATTGTCTTTCCACTTCCAAAAAAATGCAGAAAATTTGCAAATGATATCCTGCCATTTTCATCGGTAAATCCAAAATAAATCAATACAAAAAGTGGAATAATAACAAATAAAAATAAAAATATTGCATAGGGAACAGCAAGCTGTCTTCTTGAAAACACATTTTTTTTCATCTCTTTCTTTTATCCCTGTTTCCTTTCTTTTTTATAATTTCTTATTCTTTCCATCCCATACACGATACGTCACTTTCTCTTTTGGAATCAAAATACTGACAAAATCCTCCTGATTCCACAAATACTCATCATCCACCACATAGTCTTCTTCTGATTTACTTCGCACAGTATAACGATAATGATCTCCTACATAGAGAAAAGAGATAATCCTTCCCTGTACAACACCTGCCTGTGCATCATCACTTAACTGTGCAATAGATGGCTGAAAAGAAGCCTCTACTTTCAGTCCTTCTATTGTAATTGGCTGTCCATTTTTATTGATTAGTTTTCCATTTGGAAAAATCTGTTCTACTTTTACATCCCATCCAAAATCTGTAAATTCCACATGTACTCCTTTTTCTTCTGAATAAGCAGTAATCACTCCCTCATAATGGTTAATACTGCTGTCATATGGAATCAAATGAATCAAATCTGGTGCAATATAAAGCTCTACTACTGTATCTGGCTGATAATTTTTAAGACTATGAATTTCAATTTCATTCTTTCCAGAACGTACTAATACGATATAAAATGTTCCTTTAAAATCAGAGGAAAGAATTTTTCCCTGAATCTGTCCTCTTCCACTTGTTGTAATCTCAATATCTTCTGGACGAATTACTGCATCAACTATAGTTCCCACTTCATAATCATCTACACAATCAAAAACTGCACCACAAAAGCTAGCTTTTCTTTTGTCCATCATTCTTCCTTTAAAAATATTACTTTCCCCAATAAAATCTGCTACAAACAAATTACTTGGTTCATTATAAATTTCTTCTGGGGTTCCCACCTGCTGAATTTCTCCATCTGCCATAACAACAATTTTATCCGACATTGTAAGAGCTTCCTCTTGATCATGTGTTACAAAAATAAAGGTAATTCCTAACTTTTTATGCATATTTTTCAATTCTAACTGCATTTCTTTGCGCATTTTATAATCCAATGCACTTAGTGGTTCATCTAAAAGCAAAAGCTCTGGCTCATTTACAATCGCTCTAGCTATTGCAATTCTTTGCTGTTGTCCTCCAGATAACGTCTGAATACTTCTCTTTTCAAATCCTTCCAAATCTACAATTTCCAAAGCATGACGCACCTTCTCATCCTGTTCTCTCTTTGGAATTTTTTTCAATTTCAGTCCAAAAGCCACATTATCATATACATTTAGGTGCGGAAATAGCGCATATTTTTGAAATACTGTATTAATTGGACGCTTATTCGGTGGAAGGACACTAATATCTTCTCCATTTAATAAAATTTCACCAGAAGTTGGCAATTCAAAACCACCTATCATACGAAGAATCGTGGTTTTTCCACAGCCAGAAGGGCCCAAAAAAGTGACAAATTCTCCCTTTTTGATTTCCAAATTAAAATCCTCAGTTACTATGGTATTCCCATCATAGCATTTTTTAATATGTCTTAACTCAATCAAATTCTGATTCTTCTTCATCGTCCTTCCTCCCACCATTTTCTACAAGTCAGTTATTGTGTCATACAATGCATATAATAAAAGAAAATGTCGTTCTATGCAAGTAAAATCTTATAAAATTTTGTCATTTCTTTTCTCCCTATTTTTTCCAAACTTTTATTAAAAAAACGCCTCTGCCTTATCAAAATATTTTTAATAAGACAAAGACGTTTTCTTTTTATAGAAACTTCCTACGGAATCCATGCTCCTAAAGCATCTACTTGATATCCGTCTGGAGTTTTTGTATTTACAGCCATCTCACCAGAATTTGTTAAATAATACCATTTTCCATTTACCATTTGCCAACCAGTTTTCATATCTCCATTTATTCCATCTAATAAATACCACTTATCACCTTTTTTCTGCCAGCCAGTCTTCATATCTCCATTTATTCCATCTAATAAATACCACTTCCCATCTTTCCACTGCCAATCTGTTTTCATATCTCCATTTCTTTCATCCAATAAATACCATTTTCCATCTACAGTTTGAATCCATCCTGTTTTCATTTGCTTATTTTCCTGATCCAAATAGTACCATTTATTTCCTGTCTTAAGCCAACCATCTACCGCCTTACTATCAGAACCAAAATAATACCAAGAACCATCTGCTTTCTGCCATTTCTCCTTAGAAAGTACTCCATCTTTTTCACAAAATACAATTTCCTTTCCAACTGTTACAACCAATTTTCCAATATTACTTTCCACAACGAATTGTATTGTAATCTGACTCCCCAAAGCAGCCTCAATTCGATTCTGTTCCTGATCGGTCAAATCAGAATTAGAAGGTGTATTCTGATCCTCACTGCTATCCTCCTCGTCATCCTCATCCTCTCTATCAGAAGAAGGTCTATTTGGTCGACTTGGTTTCTCTATAGAAGTTGTTGTTTCATCTGGCACAATTGGTTTTACAGTTTCCTTTTTTAAAATAAGTTGTATTGTAACAACACAATTTTCAACTTCTTCCACCTTACCAAAAAGTACTATTTCCTTTGTTTCTGCGTCTATATCGAAATCCTGTAAAGTATAACGATCCAGCAAATCAGAAAGATTCCATGTAACAGTTTTTCTCTCATAAGGATTTGTTCCTATTTTCACATTTACATGAACAGGAAGCTTTTCCACAATCTCTTTCTTTGCCAGCCCCTGTTCTCCAATATAATATTCTATACTTTCAACAGGTTCCACAAAAACAGCTTCTTCAATTGTAAAATCACAAAAATCTACTATCTCTGGTCTGCCGGAAACTTGAACTACCACACGGGCGCCTCCAACCATATGATAAGTAATCTCTGCTTTTAACGGATTATCAGGATCAGGGGTTACACTTACAATATTCGCATTTGAACTTGTCCATATGATGTCCAAATCTTCTGTATTTACATATCTCTCTGGCAAAGGTGTCGCAATTAACGTAAATGTTCCAGGAAGTGATCCCCTTACAGAATTTGCATTTAAGTAAATTGCCATAACATTCGAACGCACTTCAATTGTAATAATCGCAATTTCTGTTTGTACAGAATCATTGATCACTGCCGCAACATAAGCTTTTCCAACAGCAAGTCCTGTAATCGTTGTTTGCAAAGCATTACTGCTATTATCCTCTTTTTTTATAATTAAATTTGGATCGCCCTGTCCATGAACTTCTTTTACTACCCATTTAATCTGATCTTTTGTAAAGGATAATCCATCCGCCTGTAATACCAAATTCAAATCAACCGTATCTCCAACTGAAATAACAGAAGATGGAGCTGCTTCAATCCATGCCTCCTGAATCGCTGGAACTACTGTCACATAAAAACTGGCACTTACTTGTATTCCATTCACTTCATAAGTAGCTGTACAAAGAACAGGTGTATTATATGTACCAGCCAAACCAGTAACCAAAGCACTCGTTTTTCCTATTGATTCAATGGAAATCGATTCCTTCCATTCCCCTTCCACTTTCCAACTTACCGAACCTTCCGAACTTAATTCTGAAAGATAGGCCTGAATTTCAAAACTATTTCCTACTGAAATTGTTTTTCTCACTTCACTTAAACTCAACTGTATCCCAGCTCTCAACTGCAAAAGAACTTCCTGTTCTAGTACAACTTCAGAACCTTTCTTTACCAGACATTTTATTCTGGTTTCTCCTTTTTCTTTTCCCTTTACCGTAACACTAGTATAGCCATTTTCACTTTGTGCACAATCCACTATTTGGATAAACTTATTGGAAGTATTTGCAGTAATAGGAACCCAAACAGAATTTTCCCCTGATGAATCCCATACAAACCACTCATATTGATAATCATTTCCTTCTATATTAGTTGAAAGTGTAATCTGATCTCCTACATCAATTTCTTCTGTCTGTTCTGCCCTTTCTTTGGTACTAATTCCCTTTAAAATGGTTGGTGTTACATAAATTTCTAACAAATCAGTTACATTTCTTGCTATTTTAGCAAAATTTTCAAACTCTTCATAAATAGCAGTTGCTTCTAGTATTACTCTTCCATAATTCTTAGCCACAATCCCATCTGCATCTAGTTCTACTACACTATTTTCCAACACTCCATTTAAAACATCATTTCTACTAGAATAACTTGACCATCCAAGACTATCTTTATGATTTGCTAAAGAACGATAAAGTCTAGTATCTCCATAATTTAACTGCAATGTTTTCTCTTTAAATTCAGCCGCATGAATCAAATCGTAAGTCGTTTCCACATACTCTTTTGCCCTAGAATCTCCGCCAAAATAAATACGTCCTACCAGCCTTGTAAATCCGCCTGTTTCCTTCGTTCTTATAGTATATGGTATTACTTTCATTGCTCCCAAAGAAAGAGGCGGTTTCGTACTGTCTCTCTCTGGTGTCTTCACAATTTCTGATACCACAGAACATTCCTCTAAATTATCTGGATTTTGCAAAAGAATCTGAGAGGTTGCCTCTTTATATTCTCCTTCTGCATCAACAAAATACCAAAAAATCTGACTTACTTCCAAATTTGGATCATGATTAGCATAAATCGTAGCTTCTTTGGTTTGTTCATCAAAAATTGCATAGGTTTTTGCTTCATTATTATCATATCCATAAAGTTGTAAAGGACTTCCTATAACAAGTGATCGAGTTATTTGTATAACTGGATCCTCCGGGTAATCTTCTCTATATCCCCTTATATCAAATTGAACTTCAACAAGCCCAGCTTTTTTTGCATTTACCAAGAGACTTATCTCTGCACAAACTTCATCTGCAGACGGATCTGACATAGGAACTATATCCATAATTGACGACTCAGAACCATCGGCTCCCAAAACCCTCCAGTTCCATTCTACCCTATCCACAACATCTCCCAAATCTGCTGGCGTATTTCCATCAATTGAAATTCTTGCAGTTATCATAGCTGTATTTGGCATCACAAATCCAGAACCATCTGGAACACTTAAATTCCATTGTATCTGGCTTATCCCATCTGGATCACCGTCTGGATCTGATGTAATAAACCACATTTTATATTGTCCTGAACTGCTAGTTGCCTTAGCTATCTGCCCCCCCGAATACCTAATCCTAGTAAACTACCCATACATAATAAAACAAGTAACATTCTCCATCTCTCTTTTAATTGTAATTTCAATTTACAATCCTCCTTTTTTTCTTATTTGCTATCAAAACATTGGAATATGCATAAAAATCTATCTACTCCCTCCTTCCCTTTCTATTCCAACTAAAGCACCTATATTGCAGTTCGGCTCCCAATTCCTTCTCCTTCATTCTTTCGATAATCACTTGGCAAACAATAATAATACTGTTTAAAAACCGCAGTAAGTGATTTTGCACTTGGAAAGCCATTTTTTAATGCGATTTCCCCAATACTTTGATCACTATTTAGTAAATCATGGTAAGCATGTTCCAATCGTATTTTTTGAAGATACTGTTTAAAATTCATATCGCCATATTTCTTAAACATTTTAGATAAATAAACAGAGGAAAACCCAAATTCTTCTGCCAGACTTTCCAATGTAATTTCATCTGTATAATTTTCCTGCATATAATTTAAGATTTCCCCTAATCGCACCTGTCCTCCAGAATATATCATCTCTCCATTTCTTCTTTCTGGCATAGCATACTTTAAAAGAAGCTGGTACAAAAGCTGATAAAACTTTGACTGAATTTCTAATTCATAGGCAAATTCTTTTTTTTCAAAGCAAACAAGCATCTCATTTAATATCCGTCCTACCTGATATTCTGCTTCCTGACACTGATTTTTGAAAAAGAATCCCCCTTCCTTCCTTATATATCCCTTTAAAAAAATAGCTGGTATTTGAACCACAAGAACTTCACTATCTAGTTTTGCAGTAGCAGAATAAGTTTCATTTAAATTTATCACCATCACTTCTCCACTCTTCAATAGGCAACGCCTTTCCTGAATAAAAAAAGAAATCCCACCACGGCACACATAAAATACTTCCACATACTCTTTATGCCAACGTCTAGCATTTCTCACCTTTTCCTCTAATTTTCCAAAATAAAACATCCGAAACGGAAGTTCTTCCCATACCTTTCCTTGTTCCTGCCAAAACTTCAATTGATTCACCATCCCTCAAACACAAAACCGATTTTTTATCCTATATTTTCTGACAATTTTTATTGTTTTCTTATTTTCTATTATAATGCTTATACCAAAAACTTCAATCTTATTTCAAAAAAAGTACAACTTTTGGCATAAAAAATACACTTTTTGACACTTTAATAAACAAACTTCCCCTACTCAATCCCTTCTTATCCCAACAAAAAAAGGAAGCAACCCCTTGCCTCCTATTTCTTCCAACTATACTTCCACCCCGTCAAATCTCAATCACTAAACCGAATCCGATCAATCAAAAATTCTTTCTTTACTGACCTTCCAATTATAAAGGTCAAAATATATTGCACAACCACAAGTACAACAATCACCACTATCGTAGCCTCTACTGGATAATGATAATGACTAATATCAAATATTTTTATACTCTTTGCCCAGCAAAACACAGGATAGCCAGCCAGACTTCCACCACCCACTGCTATCAGCAGCGTTCCTGCTGTATAAAATACTCCCTCTAACTGAAGCATTTTATAAAGCTGTGCATCCGACATTCCGATCGCTTGTAACATTCCAATTTCTTTTTTCCTAACATGTACACCATGAATCATTGTATTAATCATATTCATAATACAAATCACTCCTAAAATTCCAAGAAATGTATAGCACATACCACTTGTCATAGTCACAGCAGACTTTTGTTGCTTATAGACCTCTTCCCAAACTCTTATCCATAATCTTCCAGATTCCTCTACAATATGCCTCAACTGCTCTTCTACCATTGGATCATATTTTTTATCCGCAAAAATATGATAAAAACGACTCAAATTATTTTCACTAAACTTCTCTATCCCCTCTTCAGCCATAATCAAACAACTGTAACTGGTCATACCCATCGGATAATCCCCAATTGCAACAATTTCCACCTCTCTTTCTATTCCTCCAGTTCCCTCTTCCACTACTACTTTCAAAACATCTCCAATTGATAGTTCAGGATACCACTTTAACATCATTTTATTTAGAATTGCTTTATCCCCCATCATCAATTCTTCATAAGTCACGCTTCCTTCTACAATCCCTTCCTCCAACTGTCTTTTTCTACTTTCAGGAAATCCAATAATCCACTCTCTTCCCCCATAAAATGCATCTGAAATCATCATCGTCCCTTGATAACATTCAATACCATTGATTCCCTCTATCTGCAAAATTTTATTTTTTAATTCTTCATCTAATGGATTATTTTTCTGTACTTCGCTCCACTCCAATTCAGGATGTTCTTTATTATTCAATTCAATCATTGCTGAAATCTCATATTCTCCCAAAATAGAATAATTTGCTCCATCAACTGGATCTGCACAAGATAATATGGTTGCAACTACCATAAAAAATAATCCCGTAATTGCCATTGAGCAAATTGTAATTATACTTTTTTTCTTATTTCCTGCAAGATATACTTTTGTAAGTTTTCCAACTGTAATATCTTTATATCCTTTCCTTGTCTTTTTTCCCTTCTTTAACAACTGCCCCATATGAAATCGTATTGCTTCTATTTCTGAAATCCTTGCCACTACTTTCATTGGACGCAGCAAAGATAAATAAACCGTAAGCACAGCAACAAAAACGGTAAGCAAATAAATCCATAATTGATGGAACTGTATTTTTCCAGATAAAATAAATTCCTTTGCTATAGACATCATCTCATTCTCATCTTGATACAATTCAAACATACCTAAGTAAATTGATTTTATTAAAAAAGTACCTACAAGCAGCCCGAAAGGAATTGCAACTCCCGCTATAATCATTCCCTCTATTAAAACAATTCTACGAAGTTGTTTTCGAGTTGCACCAATGGCCTTGATTTTACCAAACTCTTGTACTCTCTCACCCATTGTTATATAATAAATACTATAAATTGTAATCATACCTGCCAATACAATAATTATCATAATAATAACAATTCCAGGAATATAGGCTGGATCAACATAATTTGCTCCCAAATACTCTTGATTCACTCGAATTGCTTGTTCAGAAATCTTAAATTGCTCTGCAAGTTGTTTGATTCGCAATTCCATCTCTTCTGTCGTTTTTACATCCTCTGCTGATACTTGAAATAAAAAATAATAGGAAATTTCTTCTGCAGGAATCTCTTTTTTTAGAAGATCCTGCGATACAAATGCAGAATAGATCCTTTGTTTTAGATTTGTTTCTGCATCCTCTATAAAACCACAAATCACAAACTCTTTTTCCTGAATATAATCCAATCCATCATTTCGATACACTTGATAGGGAATCGTAATTGTTGTTCCAATTTCCCCTGTTTTAGAAAGTTCCTTTAATACTCCTTTTGATACAACAATCTCCTCTTCTGTTTCAGGAAATTTTCCTTCTAATAATTCCTGTTTATACAAATCAAAACCATTCTCATCTAGATATAACATCATAATTTCTGCTTCTATATTTGCAACAACGCCAAAATCACTGCGAAGTCCAAAACGTTCTACCAAATGATGTCCCGATAATTTTGTAACAGTTTCTTCTGTTATATCTCTATATAATGCATGCCAAGTAGGATATTTCTCATTGATCACTACATTTTGACATTCTATCATACCATATCCAATGGTTGGCACAAGAAAAAGCAGTAATGTTGTAAAAAAAATGGTAACTCCTGTTAAGATATTCTTACTTTTATGATATTTTGCATTTGCCAAAGCGATCTGAACTATCATCTTCATATTTTTTTCACCACCTTACCATCTTCAATTACAATAATAATATCCGCCATCTGTGCTATGGTTTCATCATGTGTAATCATAACCAATGTTTGATGATATGTCTTTACACAATTTTTTAATAAATTTATCACTTCTAATTCTGTTTTAGAATCCAAATTTCCTGTAGGCTCATCTGCCAATATTATTGCAGGAGAACTTGCTAATGCTCTTGCAATCGCAACCCTTTGTTTTTGTCCACCAGATAATGTATTTGGCATAGATTCCTTTTTGTCATCTAAGCCAATGTGATTAAGAATTGCTTCTATCTCTTGACTTTCCACTTTTCTTTCATCTAAACCAATTGGTAATACAATATTTTCCCAAACATTTAAAGAGGGAATTAAATTATAGTCCTGAAAAATAAAACCTATCTTTTTTCGACGAAATACTGCTAATTCATTTTCCTTTAACTTAAAAATATCCTTTCCATCAATAAAGACCTTCCCTGAATCAGGTCGATCTAAACCTCCAAGCATATGGAGAAGTGTTGATTTTCCAGAACCAGATCGCCCTACAATAGCAGTAAACTTCCCCCTTTCAATTTCTAAATCTGTATGATCAATCGCTTTTACTATATTGTCACCAGCATAATAGTATTTTACTAAATCCTGTATTTTAACAATTACACTCATACCTCTTCTCCTTTCTAAATCAAATATTTTATCTAAACCTATTCTATCTGTTCCATATTACAAAACCCTTACAACAACTATAACAGTTTTGTAAGGGTTTTCCATGTGCTATCCATTGTCTTATAAGGGAAGCATAATTTTAAATATCGTCCCCTGTTTTTGCTTTCTTTTCGCAACAATCGTTCCTCCTTGTTGTTCAATAATACTTCTTGCTAAATATAATCCAATACCTGCACCTTCTTTTTCTTTTGCATTACTTCCTCTATAAAATCGTGTAAATATTTTGTGTAATTCTTCCTCTAATATTCCCATTCCTTGATCCTCAACTTCAAGCAATACATTATTTGGTAAACGGCTTACTTTAATCCCAATCGTTGTAATTGGTTCGGAATATTTTATAGCATTTTCTAAAATATTGACAAAGGCTTCTTCTGTCCACTTCCTATCAAAAACAATCTCTATGTCTTCCTCCATATCAGTATATATTTCTATATTTTTCTCATAAGCCTTCATAAATATCTGACTAACCGCTTCACTTATCATCTGTTTTAAACTATTTTTTTTGGGATGAATCTGAATCATATTATTTTCTAGATAAGAAAGATTGACTAATTCTTTTAGTAAAACTTCCATTTTCTTTATTTCCAAAGCCTCTTTTGCTAAAAAATCTTCTCTTTCTTCTTCTGATAATTCACATGAATTTGCTAATTCATGACACATTCGAATGGAAGCAAGTGGTGTTTTTAATTGATGTGAAATGTCTGTAATTAAAGTTTTTGTATTATTTTCTTCTTCTAAAAGATGTACTTTCAGATCAGAAAAGTAATATCCTAGTTCACATAACTTTTCATATATATTATTTAACTTATTTGTTATATTACTTTCTTCCATGCTGCTATCTTCATAAGAAACCTTTCTTTCAAAATCTCCCTTTTGAAATCTTACAAGCTGCTCATAAAGAACATCCATTTTTTGATTTAACTGCATAATAAGATTTCTGCTTTTTTGTTTTTTTATAAAAACAAATCCACCTCCTAAAAGAAGAAGAAAAAAAGTTATAACAACCCTCTTATCTGATTGAACCATTTGAACCTGATAATATAAAAAGTTATTTTTTATTTCATTTTCAATTTCTGGATAAATCAGGATTAATTCCTGTATCTGTTCTTCTTGAATCCTATACTTATCATAAATACCACCCAAAAAAATCCATATCCCTATTACAACGGCTACGATTATTCCCAAAATAGAACCTATCTTTTTCTTACTTTTCCTGTCCATAAATATCCTAGTCCTCTTACATTGGCAATACATTCTGTTTCAAGTTTATTCTTCAATCGGCTAATATTCACTGTTACAGTATTATCATCGACAAACTGCCCATCAACTCCCCATACATTATCTAAAATATTTTCTTTTGATAAAATATGTCCAGCGTTTTCAAGAAGATAAACTAAAAGATGCAACTCTGTTTTACTTAATGAAATCAATACACCTGCCTTTTTTACTTGCATTTCTTTTATAGACACTTCAATTTCTTCTGATAGAAGAAATTCTTCCTCTTTTTCGTTTAATCTACGCATAAATGCATTGACTTTTGAAATTAAAATATTTACAGAAAAAGGCTTTGTAATATAATCATCTGCTCCCGTATCATACCCATTTACAATATCAATTTCTTGATCCATTGCTGTTAAATAAATCAAAAATACATTGCTTGTTTTTCTTACCATCTCCCCAAAAGTCAATCCACTTCCATCTGGCAATGTAATATCACTAATTACTAAGTGAATCACTTCTCTTTCAAAAA
This sequence comes from uncultured Lachnospiraceae bacterium, assembly GCA_910579865.1. Classification (GTDB taxonomy): domain Bacteria; phylum Bacillota; class Clostridia; order Lachnospirales; family Lachnospiraceae; genus MGBC114844. The sequence continues at coordinate 72,232 of CAJTXA010000007.1, read as the reverse complement.
TTACCTTTGCTTCTCGAATCGTATATGCAGAGAAAACCTGATAACCTTCTTTTGATAGTTTTAAATGAATTCCCTTATTTAAGTTTTCATCATCTTCTAATAATAAAATTGTTTTCATATTTCCTATCACCTATATAAATTAACTCCCTTATAATATGTAAATATAGCATCCTTTACTCTATTCTACACAAATAAGACTCCTTTTTCTTTTTTCATCTTTGCAATTAAACTTTTCTCAAAATTATATCATATTCAATAAACTGAATCTACCATTCCAGAAAAAATTAATAAAAAATTGAGAGATAAAACAATATTTCTAAATTGTTCTATCTCTCAAAATCGTTTTGTTTTCTATACTCTTTTCTTATTTTAATTCTTAACTTGCGACATTAATACAACACATTCAATCGCTTCGGTCCAAGGAAACATATCCACTGGAATAGCACGTTCCATCTGATATCCATTCTGTACAAACCATTCCAAATCTCTGCCTAATGTTTCTGGATTACAAGAAATATAAACTACACGTTTTGGTGCTATCTCTTTTACCGCTTTAATAAATTTCTCTGTACTTCCGCTTCTTGGTGGGTCCATAAATACAACATCTGCTTTCTCTCCATCTGCTGCCATATTCATCATAAACTCTCCTGCATCCCCCTGATAAAATACAATATTTTTCTCTTGATTACATTTCGCATTTTCTATTGCATCTTTTACAGCATCTGCATTTAATTCAACACCAATCACTTTTTTTGCTTTACTTGCAGCGATTATTCCAATCGTTCCAATTCCACAATAAGCATCTAATACTACTTCTTTCCCTGTCAATCCAGCAAATTCCAGTGCTAAACAATATAGTTTTTCTGTCTGAACCGAATTTACCTGATAAAAAGAACGGGCAGAAATACGAAAGGTCTTTCCACAAAGAACATCCTCAATATATCCCTTTCCAAAAAGAATTTGCTCCCGTGTTCCAAGTACCATACTGGTTCCTCTTGGATTAATATTTTGTACAATTGTTGTAATTTCTGGATGCACTGCTCTAAGTGCCTTAACAAAATTATTTTTGGAAGGAAATACTGGAGAAGCTGTTACTAATACCACCATAATCTGTCCTGTCTTTGTGCCATATCTCACTACTATATGGCGCAAAAGTCCATACTGTGTATCCTCATCATAAATTTTAATTTTAAAAGACTTTAACATCCCTTGTATGGTTTTTATAATTTCATCTGCTTTTTGATTTTCAATTCTACAATTTTTTACAGGAACAACAACATGTGTTCCTTTTCGATATACCCCAGTAATTGGATTTCCTTTTCTGTCACGATCTACTACTGCATGTACTTTATTTCGGTAATAATAGGGATCTTTCATTCTCTGTATTGGTTCAATTTTCCCATATTTTCCAATAAGATCCTTTACTTGTTTCTGTTTTCTTGCACATTGCCCATCATATGTTAAATACAAATATTCACATCCGCCACATTTTTTCCTATAAGGACAATCCTTTTGTTCTTGTTTCTTTATTTTTTCCTGTTCTCTCTTTTTTTCAGCCATAATTCCCCATAATCTCCCGTGATAACCGTTCATATAATTCTGGTCTTCTATCCTGCTTTATAGGAAATCCCTCTCGAATCTGAAATGTATTATTTGGAATATCCAAAACAATCAATCCCTCTTGATCTGACAAAGATTCCATTACATTTCCATTTGGATCTACTACGCAAGAATCACCACTAAAATATTGTCCTTCTTTCTCTCCTACACAATTTACACCAAGCATATAGACTTGATTTTCAATTGCTCTAGCTCGAAGTAATGTTGTCCAATGTTCTTTTCGAGCTTGTGGCCAATTTGCAGGTACTACAATAATCTCTGTCTTTCTAGAAGCAATCTCAAAAATTTCTGGAAAACGCAAATCGTAACAAAGAAATGTAGTAAACATTCTTTCTCGGTATTCAAATAGAGAAATTCGATTGCCAGAAGTATAATAACTATCCTCTTTGGCATAATGAAATGGATGAATCTTCACATAATTGGATAAAATTTCTCCCTGACTTCCAATTACAGTATAAAAATTTTTTACTATTTCCTGTCCCCCCATCTCTTCCGCTTTTACCCAACCAATTCCAACTGCAATTTGATTTGCAGCCACCATCTCTCTTACTTCCTTTACGGTTTCTCCATGTTCTTCCTTTATAAAATCTACATTCATTGAAAATCCAGTAAAACTCATCTCTGGAAAAAAAATAATCTCTGCTCCTTCTGCTTTCGCCTCTTCTATATAGACTTTTGCCTGTTCTAGATTTGTTTTTTTATCTTCCCATGCAATATCCAATTGACATAATGCTACACGCATAGCTTCCTCCATTCTGCTACAGCATTTCTCTATTTCCTTTATAAATTTAAAGTTGTGATTCTACAAAAATATCATAAATTGCTTTAATTGCTCCCTCGAAATCACTATTTTTCACTCCAATAATAATATTCAATTCTGAGGAACCTTGATCAATCATTTTAATATTTATATTTACATGAGCAAGTGCTGCAAAAATTCTAGCTGCCACACCACGATTTGATTTCATGCTGCGTCCTACTACTGCAATCAATGCCAAATCTGATTCTAATTCAATCATATCTGGTTCTGCCATTCTATGAATTGCACTTAAAACTGCTTGTTCCCTGCCTTCAAATTCCTCTTGATGTACAAATACACTCATTGTATCAATTCCAGAAGGAACATGTTCAAAAGAAATTCCTTGTGATTCAAATGCTTCTAGCACCTTTCTGCCAAAGCCAATTTCTGCATTCATCATATCCTTTTCAATATTTACTGCAACAAATCCCTTTTTACCAGCAATTCCTGTAATCGTATATTCTGCCTGTCTGCAAGTACTTTGTACAATCATAGTTCCTTCTGCCTCTGGCTTATTGGTATTTTTAATATTAATTGGAATCCCTGCTTTACGAACAGGAAAAATTGCATCTTCATGAAGTACAGTAGCACCCATATAAGATAATTCTCTTAACTCTTTATATGTGATCATCTTAATTGACTGTGGATTTCTAATAATATTTGGATCTGCAACTAAAAATCCAGATACATCTGTCCAGTTCTCATAAAGATCAGCTCTTACTGCTCTTGCTACAATTGATCCTGTAATATCAGATCCGCCTCTAGAAAAAGTCTTTACTGTTCCATCTGGCCCAGCCCCATAGAATCCTGGAATCACTGCTCTTTCTAAACTTTTTAGCCGATTTGATAAAACCTTATTGGTATGATCTGCTTTAAATTTTCCCTCTTGATCAAAAAAAATCACTTCTGCGGCATCGATAAACTCATACCCCAAATAATTTGCCATCACAATTCCATTTAGATATTCTCCACGAGAAGCAGCATATTCTTTTCCTGCCTTCTCTGCAAAAGAAACTTCTATCTTTTGAAATTCTTCTTCCAAAGATAAATCCAATCCCAAACCTCTTATAATTTCATCGTAACGCTCTTTTATCTTTCCTAGCAAATCTGTATATGTGTTTCCTGCTTCAGCGGCTTCATAACACTGATACAACATATCCGTCACCTTTGTATCTTTTGAACTACGTTTTCCTGGAGCAGAAGGTACAATATATCTTCTGCCTGTATCTGCAAGAATGATCTCTCCAACCTTTCTAAATTGTTCTGCGCTTGCTAAAGAACTTCCGCCAAATTTCGCAACCTTCTTCATTTTTTGCTCCTCCATTCATTCTTGTATCTTATCTATATTATCACATATATAATCTTAACTCAATTATAAAAACATTTCATCTATTTCCTTTATATAATGAAAAAATAATTATATATGTATCTTCTCACTATTATAATCTTAACTAAAAAAGCAAATTAATCCTATTATATTAAAATACACTTTTTTTTTATTTTATCAAGTACTTTTTACCTGTTTTTTTCATGTATACAATATATCTGGTAATTTATCTCATATTTTTTAACCCACGGTAAAAGCGGGTATCGATTCTTTTGTTATCGACACCCGCCTTTAAACTGATAGATCCATTGGATTTTACCTCTCTTATATTCTATTTTTATTTTATTCTTTGCCCCTACCTTTTTCGTTCTACCCCTATCTACCTTTCTATCTTCCACTTATTATGTAAACTGTTCTTTGAATTTCTTATTTATTTTCTCTATATTTTACTAATCTATTTTTTCTTTCTATTTAACAGTTTTTATAAATAAGCTCTTTTGGTTCTTAGGTAATCTATCTTAACTGGCTTTTGCGTTGTGAGCTGACGCTTTTATAATTGATATTTCTTATTATTATCTATTCTTTTTACTTTCCCATTGGACTATACCTCACATTTCTATATTTTCTTTTTTATCTTTTATTTTAGTTTCTGGTGGTCTATACCTCCTATTCTACTTATTTGGAAACTCCATCTTTTAATAGATTTGGAACTTTACGTTTTTGGTGGAATCTACCTCCTTCTTTTTTCTTTTTATGTTGTTGAACTTAGTATATTACAAAACTTCTCTTTTGTCAATACATTTTTAAAAAAAATTTTAAAAATTTTTATTTTATTTGTTTTATTATTTTCTTATCAGTTAATATTTTTGAAATTATTATAATTTTCTGAATAATTTAGATAAATAAGCAATAATTCCATTCTTTTTGATTTTCATTTCTCATTTGTATTGAAGGCAAGATTTTCTATTGTAACTTTATTTTCTAAATAAAATCTCCCTTCAATACAAATAGTTCTTCTACTACTCTGCTATTTCTAGTGCAATTTTCATCATGTCTGTAAAGCTGGTCTGTCTTTCCTCTGCTGCAAGCTCCTCACCAGTAAATAAATGATCTGAAATTGTACAAATACAAAGTGCCTTTTTTCCAGCTCTAGCTGCATTCATATATAAAGCTGCCGCTTCCATTTCTACTGCAAGCACTCCCATCTTCCTCCATAATTCATTTACTTCTTTAAATTCATTATAAAAATGATCCGATGATACTGTATTTCCTACTACAACTGAAATACCAAGTGCTTCTCCTACCTCTACTGCCTTTCTTAACAATCCAAAATCTGCAATAGGAGCATACGTACCAGGAAGTTGATACTGTGCAGCATAATTCGAATCAGTAGAAGCCCCCATACCAATTACAACATCTCGCAATTTCACTCTATCACTAATTCCACCAGCAGAACCAATTCGAATAATCGCTTCTACATTATATTCATGATAAAGTTCATAACTATAAATTCCAATTGAAGGAATTCCCATTCCACTTCCCATAACAGATACTTTTTTTCCTTTATAAGTTCCTGTATAACCAAACATATTCCTCACAGTATTAAAACAAATCACATCTTCCAAAAACGTTTCTGCAATATATTTTGCACGTAATGGATCTCCTGGCATTAAAACAGTCTTTGCAATGTCTCCCTTTTTCGCTGCATTATGTGGTGTTGCCATTTTTTATTCCTCCATTTATTTTTTATTTTGTAGTTCTCCCACTTCTTCTTTTAATAACCCTGTTCCAGAAACAATAATATCAATTGAAACTCCCATTAAAAGAAACTTTTTTGCAATCGCAATTGCTTTTTCTCTAGCTTCATATTCCAATCGTTTTTCCCTATCTTGACTAATTATTTGCAATTGTTGATAAGCATGATCTATATAAGAATTTTTTGTAGCTAACATATCAAATTCCTCCTTTCTTTCCGCATTGATAAATTTAGCCCATAGTAAAATATCACTGTTGTCTTCTTTTAGTCGCTCTGGCAATTTGGGAAGTTCTATTACATGAAATTCCATTTTATCTGTATAAATTGTATGACGTGTATCTTCCATAATGTGAAAACAAGAATAAAATTCAAGCTCTTTTGGAAAAAGAACAAAATTTAAAATACTAATGCTAATACATTTTTTAAAAATCGTATAATCTTGACCTGGTGTAATTTGATTGGTGTACATTTTGGATAAATAAAATAATGCTCGTTCTGCCCATACTTTTAATTCCGCAAGCTGAATTTCAATATCAATTTCCGTATTATCATTCATCAAAACTCGAACATCAAGAATCCCTTGTTTTTCATCTTCATGCATTTTTCTAAGATTCGTGTTTAGTAGATAAAAATCCGATATGTGCAATTTCATCAGCCATAATTTCTTTAAAAGCAAAATCTATCTTTGGTTTCATCAAAAAATCTGACATAAAAATAAAATCCTCCTAGTTTTCTTTTTTATCAAATTCTGTTCTATTTTAATTTATAAAATTTTAGTAAAATCTCACAAATTTCCTTGACATTTTTGTATAATTAGGATACAATTCCTATAACTTAATCTCCTTGTTGCATTTGAAAAGCGTTGTAATTTCTGCAGCGCTTTTTCCTTTTTTATCTATATCTCATCACCTTTTTATATTAATAAAATAAATACAAAGATACGTTAAATAATATTTCGAATTCCTTCACATATCTTTCGTGCAACAGTTGGATTATTCATAGTATAAAGATGAATTCCATCAATATCATTTGCTAATAAATCAATAATTTGACTAAGTGCATAGGACATTCCTGCATCAAAAAGTGCTGGTTTATTATTTTCAAATTTTTGAATAATTTTTTGAAAACGTATAGGAAAAGATGCTCCACATATTGTTATCATCCTCTTTATCTGAGCTGCATTAATTACGGGCATAATTCCAGGAATAATTGGTACTTCAATTCCTGCAATTCTGCAATCTTCTATAAAGCGAAAGAAATAATCATTATCGAAAAATAATTGTGATAACAGTACTTTGGCTCCTGCTTCTACCTTTGTTCTTAAATAACGCATTTCACTCACTCTATTTTCTGATTCAGGATGACATTCTGGATAGCACGCACCAGCAATACAAAATTCCTCTTTTTGTTTTAAATAAGAAATTAAATCAGATGCATGTTCAAAATCCTCTTTCTTTTGTAAATTTGGACTTTTATCTCCACGAAGAGCAAGAATATTTCGAATCCCTTCCTGAACTAAAACTTTTGAAAATTCGTCTATTTCGGACTTATCATATCCTAAGCAAGTTAAATGAACAACTGGTTCTACTTGATATTCATATTTAATTTTTTTCGCAAGTTCTATAGTACGATTACAATTTGAACTTCCCCCAGCACCAAATGTTACACTAATAAAATCTGGTTTCAATTCGCAAAGAACTGCTAATGTTTCATCAATATTTTTTAATTCACTATCCTTTTTAGGAGGAAATATCTCAAAAGACAAACTTCGCTTTTGTTTTTTATAAATCTCTGAAATTATCATTATTCTTACCATCCTTTTTCTATTATAACTATTATTCTATCTATAATATCAGCCCTTATCTTAAAGGTAAAAGACTTCTTTCTACAATATACTATTTTAAAATAATAAAACTATTGTTCCAGTAGTAATTAAAGCACATCCCAAAAAAGATTTGATTGTAAATGGTTCTCGTAATAACAAAAAAGCAAAAATCAACGTAAAAACAACACTTAATTTATCAATTGGTACTACTTTTGACACTTCTCCTGTCTGTAATGCTTTATAATAGCATAACCAAGATGCTCCTGTTGCTAAACCAGACAAGATTAAAAATATCCAACTTTTTCTGCTAATCCCACTAATTTCTTTTTGTCCATTTGTTAAAAATACCATTCCCCATGCCATTATCACAACAACCATTGTACGAATGGCTGTTGCCAGATTAGAATTTACACCATAAATCCCTATTTTGGCAAATATAGAAGTCAATGGCGCAAATATATCATATCCTCTTTTTCTTTTCGTTGATAATATTACTATACCATTTATTTTTAATGATTGCAATTCTTTCAAAATCAAAAAAGAAAGACATTTGATAATTTCTGCTAATGCCTTTCTTTTTTCTTTTAATTGCTTTATTTTTATAAAATTTTACTAGATATTTCTTTACTTTTAAAATTCAATTTTCTTCTCAAAAGTCCTATCTTACTTTCTTATAAATCACTCTTATTGTAATAGAGAAAGAACTCCTTGTGTAGACTGATTTGCCTGTGCCAACATAGCCTGACCTGCTTGTTGTAAAATATTATTTTTCGAATAGTTTGTCATTTCTTCAGCCATATCAGTATCACGAATTCTAGATTCTGCTGCCTGCAGATTTTCAGAAGAAGTATCCAAATTAGAAATCGTATGCTCTAACCGATTTTGAATCGCACCCATCTTTGCACGTTCTGTTGATACCTTTTGAATTGCAAGATCAAATGCATTTACTGCCAAAGATGCATTTGCTTGTGATGTTACATCTAATGCTTCTCCTTCAAAACCATCCTTTGTCTGTACAATTCCTAAATCCTTTGCTTTCATACTATTAATTCCTAATGTTACTTCCTGACCAGAATTTGCACCTACTTGTAAACGAAGTGCTTCTTTTCCAGTTGCAGCAGAATGGGATTCTACCATTGCCTGCGAAGTAATTGTTACTACATCCCCTGCTTTTAACTGATTTGCATTATTGATTGTAATAACTGTGTTCTTTGAAGCATCCGATGGATCATTCTTTAATGTTACTTTTAATGTACCATCTTCTGCTACTTTTGAATCAATTTCAAACTTAGATTTTTCCTCTGTATTTCCAAATAAATCTGTAACAGTAAGAACTTCTTCCCCTTCTTTATTTAGCCTATCTAATTCTTCCTGTGCTTTATCTAATTTCTCCTGTGCAATTTCCTTCTCTGGGACATTTGTTGCAGCAGCTAATTCATCACTCGCTATATCATATGCCTTATATGCTTTCATTAAATCTTTATTTCCAACTAACTCAATAAACTCTTTATGATCTTCCACATTTTTTTCTGCAACACTCTGCCCTAGTTGTACACCAGCCATTGTCTTTGCAACACCTTCTAAAGATGCCCAAATTTTATCAGTTACAGTCTTTATTGTCTCCTTTGCTGTACCTGCTGCTATCGCTGGAATGTCTGTTACTGTAGCTGCTGCTGCTGCTGCACTACCATCTCCTCTTTTAAAAGATGTAGCTGTTGTTACTGCTGTTGACGCTTCTTTTACCTGTGTTGTACCTGAATTAAACAGATTTTTTAATTCCTCCAAAGCAACCTTTGTTTCTTCTGTAGCAGTAGCTGTCTGACCAGAATTTACATAAGCAGCAGTTAATTTCTTTACTGCTTTTTCTACATCATCTTTTGTTACACCATTTGCATAAATACTAACAGATTTTGTAGCATCTGCATCATCATGCAATACGTTCATTGCATCAATAGATGCCAATGTAGTCACTAAAGCACTTTCATTTGTTTCAACTGCCGTATCATAACTATTTTTTATTGCTTCTAATCCTGTTGTAGCAGCTGTCAATGTTGCATTTTTAATCGGACTGCTTGCACTTCCAGCACCACTCGTTAATTCATCAATTGCATTTTTAATTTGCTCTTCAAATTCATCGGTAGCAGTATAATTTGCTACGTCTGTTATAGCAGTATACGCCTTTTCTAATTGTTCCATTGTATACTTATCTTTTGCTACAGTAGACATGCCATCGGTAAAATCCTTTGTAATTTCAATCCGTGCAATTTCTGTATAAGACGCCATATCAGAATTGTTTGTTGTAATTTCAGCAGATACCATACTATTGGTAAATGTTCCTTCTACTGCTGCAGAACCTGCTTTTTCAGAAACAGCTCCTGCCCGACTACCATCTAATAATTTTTTCGTATTAAACTCTGTTGTTCCTGCTATACGATCAATTTCATTTGTCAACTGTACAATCTCATTCTGAATCTGAGTCCGATCATCATCTGTATTTGTATCATTTGCTGCTTGTACTGCAAGCTCTCTCATTCTCTGCAAAATACTATGTGTTTCAGTTAAAGCTCCCTCTGCTGTTTGAATTAAAGAAATTCCATCTTGTGAATTTGTGCTCGCCTGATTTAAACCACGAATCTGCCCTCTCATCTTCTCGGAAATTGCCAATCCAGCAGCATCATCTCCTGCACGATTAATTCGATAACCAGATGAAAGTTTCTCAGTTGACTTTGAAAGAGAACCTGTTACTGTTCCTAAATTTCTGTTTGCGTTCATCGCTGATAAATTGTGTTGAATTACCATACTCATATAAATTATCCTCCTTTATACTCTTACATTCTCCTAAAAAAAGTACGGATTCCCATAAATGGTTCCTTTTTTCAGGTAAATGTCTTCCCCGAATCCGTTCAGGTGCTTTTTCATTGTTTTTATAATAATCCCCTCTGACTCCCGGGTTTGTCAGATTGGCATTATTCTGATATTTCTTTTGGCAGCTTATTTTCCATAATAATCCGCTGAATTTGCTTTACTGCTTCCATTGGAAGCTTTTGATCCACATAATAATGTTCTTTTTTCTCTAGTAACTTACTTCTAGCAATATTCAACTCTCTTGGAGCGTCGATCATCAGATGCATATTATTGCTACTACCTCCTGCAAAAATCACCTTTATCTCTTCTCCAATCATAACGTACTCTCCTGGCTTAATCGTTATCTTTAACATTTCTACCTCCTTGTTTTGCTGCCCTCTGCCAGTATTCCTTTTGACAGATAACTAAATATTAGAGCCATACAACATTTTGAATAAAGTGTTGCACGATTTTGGTAAAATATTCTAAAAAAGTCTATGTCCGTATGGCAACCATGGACTTTTTATCACGCTAGCCATACAGAAAAGAGGAAATTATGAGTACTACACAACCAATCCGAAAAATGGAAGATTTAGAACTGCTTAAAAATTTTTATCTAACAGAAAAACCAAACTTAAGAAACTATGCTTTAATCTGTACCGCTGTAAATACCGCATTGCGAATCAGTGATATTTTGAATTTAACTTGGGGAAATGTCTATCATATAGAAAGCAAACGTTTTCGAATTCACTTAGAAATTATTGAAAAAAAGACTCAAAAACGAACATTAATCGCACTAAATCAAAATGTTATACAAGCACTTTCTCTCTATTTGGAAAGTCTTTCTTCTGTTACAGAAAAACAATATATCTTTACTGCCAAACACAGTATGACACCTCTATGTCGGGAACAGGCATTTCGTATTATCCGCACAGCTTGTATTGCTCTAAAACTGCCAGAAAATATCAGCCCGCACTCATTACGAAAAACTTTTGGATATCATGCTTGGGCCTCTGGAGCAAATCCAGCTCTTTTAGTATCTATTTATAACCACTCTTCCTATAACATCACAAAACGTTATCTAGGAATTGAACAAGATGAAAAAGATCAAGTATTTCTGCATACAAAATTATAAAACAATAGAAAAGATTCTATTTTTGCCGTATAAAAATTTAAAAAACAGCATATAATATAAAACATCATAAAACTTTTCATGTGAAAAAAAATTAGAAATCACTATAAAGTAATTTTATTTCCTACCGATATATAAGGCAGAAACAAAGATGCAACATTTTATTCAAAATGTTGCATTATTTATTTTTTTATTCTTTCCATAATTATAATTTTTTATTCTTTATCCCAAAATTTTTCTAAAATAATTTTTAAATCAAAATTTTTTCAAGAAAACTATTCTATCTATTCCCTATATCTAAACAAATTTCAAGAAAATATTCAAATTACAAAAAAGTATAGAAAAAACTGCTATACCAAATGATATAGCAGTTAAAAAATATTTTTTATTTTTCTTATATTTTAATATATTATTTTAATCTAAGCATACACAGATCCAAAAGTCCCTCATAAGTAGACTGTTTCGCTTCTAAAATATTCTCTATTCCATATGCCTTTAAACAAGCGGTCGTCTTTATTCCTATACTATAAATTTCTTTACACTGTTTTATCTCACTTTCTAACTTCTCTATTATACGTTCTGCTGAAGAAGCACAAGTAAATAATATCCCTTGATACTCTTTTAAAGGCTTTAACTGTTCTAATTTTATTTCTACTGCCTGATTTTTATAAACAACAATTTCTTCCCATCTACATCTTTCCTTTATCCCCTCTTCAAGATGAGAATCCGCATTTTCTGCTTTTAAGTACCACACTTTTTCCTCTCCTGTCAAACACTTTTGAAAACTTTCAAAAAATACTTCGCTGTTATACTGTTTTGGAATCAAATCTGCATATAATCCATAATTTTTCAATGCCTCTGCTGTCTTTTCTCCAATTACTGCAATTTTACATTTTGCTAAATTTCTTATATCCAATCCACTCTCAAAAAAATTCCAAAAAAATGCCTCTACTCCATTTTTACTAGTAAAAACCAACCAATCTACTTGATTTAATTCCTCTTTTAAAATTTTTCTCTTCTGATATACAATCTTTCCAACTTGAATTTCATCCACAAAAGCCCCCTGACTTTGCAGAAGTTTCTTAAGTTGTGTTGGTTTTTCTCCAATCTTAGGAATTAAATATTGCTTTCCAAATAAAACTCGCTCCTCAAAAAAATTCAATTCCTTTCGCAGTGAAACGACATCTCCCACCACAATTAACGCTGGAGAAACCAGTTCTGCCCGTTTCACCTCTTCCCTAATATGGCTCAAATCCGACACACAAGTTTTCTGCTTTGCAGTAGTAGCACAAGAGATCACTGCTACTTTCTCACTGCCAGCCATCCCTGCCTGCATCAACTTATCTGCAATCTCTCCTACCTTACTTAACCCCATCAAAAATACACAAGTCTCTTTTCCTTTTGCCATTGCCTTAAAATCAATCTCTGCCAGTTCATCTTTTTTATTATGTGCTGTCACCACATGAAATCCCTGTGCTACTCCACGATGTGTCACTGGAATTCCTGCATAAGCTAATCCACCAATTCCAGAAGAAATTCCGGGAATCACTTCAAAAGGAACTCCCTTCTCCTTTAAAAATAGCCCTTCCTCTCCGCCACGTCCAAATACATAAACATCTCCTCCTTTCAATCGAACAACCCTATCATACTCCATGCTTTTTTGTACTAAAAGCCGATTGATTTCCTCCTGTTTCATCGTATGATTATGATTTGCTTTTCCCACATAAATCTGTTCACACCCTTTTTTTGTTTCCTCTAATAACTCTGGTGAAGCAAGCCTATCATATATAATGCAGTCAGCTTCTCTAATCGCCCAAAGTCCTTTTCGTGTAATTAGATCTGGATCACCAGGCCCTCCTCCAACTAAAGATACCTTTCCTGCCATCTTTCTTCTAATTTGAACTGCTGCTTCCTGTACTAATTTTTCCACATTTTCTCCAATTACATGAACATAAGCCTGTCTGCTTCCGGTTTCATTTCCAAACATTGCATAAAGCTGATGTTTTCCATCTTCCCTTTTTTTGCAGACTGCTCCTATTGGAACATGACAATCCCCACCAATCTCCTGCAAAAAACCTCGCTCTGCTTTTACAGTACAGACAGTCTCCTCATCTTTCAACGCCTGAAGCATTTCAAAAAGCTTTTTTTCTCCTTCTCGAATTTCTAAAGCCAAAACCCCTTGAGCTGGAGCTGAAATCATCTCTTCTACTTCCAAATATTGTGTAATCTTATCCTGTAATCCTAATCGATGCAGTCCTGCTGCTGCTAATACAATTCCATCCAACTTCTCTTCTTCCATCTTTCGGATTCGACTATCTATATTTCCTCGAATTCCCACTACTTTTAAATCTTTTCTTAAACGCTTTAGCTGAAATTCTCTGCGTTTACTTCCAGTTCCAATCACTGCCCCCTCCGGCAGTTCCCAAATGCTACTCTTTTCCCGTAGAATCAAAACATCTCTACAATCCTCTCTTTTCCAAGCATCTGTAAAAATAAGACCAGCAGCAGGAACAGATGGCATATCTTTCATACTATGTACCCCAATATCTGCCTCCCCATTTAAAATTTTCTCCTCAATTTCTTTTACAAAAACTCCTTTTTCTCCAATTTGATTAAGTGGTCTATCTAAGATCAAATCCCCTTTTGTCTTTACTATCAAAAGTTCAAACTCATCTTTTGGGTATGCTTGTCTCAATTGATTGCACACAAAATTAGCCTGTATCTGTGCCAGTTGTGATCCCCTTGTTGCTATCTTGTATTTCATAAATTTCCTCCTACTTACTAAATATTGATAAAATACTAAAAATTTTTCTTCTTTCTTCAAATTATTTAGATTTGAAAAAGCCTTTGAATGACTCTTCGAATTTCTTCTTGTTCCTTTTCTGTCCCACTCCGCTTAATCTCCTGTATTGGTTCCCGAAGCAATCGTTGTAATGAAGCATTTAATACCTTTCTTAAAAGCTTCTGTTCTCGAACACCAAGCTCTATCTTCCGATTCAAATAAGCAAAACTGTCTTCTACAATTATACTACATCTTTGCTGTAAAGATTCAATTGTATCATCCATCCGACTTTGAAATACCCATTCTTTTGTTTCCTTCACCCCCTGAACAAGCAACGTCTTACTTTCCTCTACCAATCTCTCCCTCTCTCGTTGATTCTCTTTTACAATCTCTTGTAATGTATCCAAATTGATCAAGGTAACTAATTTTTCCTTCGCAAATGTTATATCGATATCACGGGGAGCTGCTAAATCCAAAAAAACCACTTTTTGCATAGGACAAAATTCCTCTTGTCTTACTACCAAATGTGGTGAACGAGTAGCTGAAACCACAATATCACACTCTTTCATTACTTGATACCGTTCCTCATAAGAAACAAGCCTAATCTTAGGAAATTCCTCTCTTAACTGTTTAGCATGTCCATAGGTTCGACTACACACGATTACATCCTTTACTGCATATTCATAGATATATTTTAAAGCAAGTACTGCCGTTTTCCCACTTCCAATTACCAAAATCCGTTTTCCAGCGATGCCGCAAACCTCTTCTAACTTTCGAATCCCAACAAAACTTACGGATAAAGGTTTCTCACTAATTCGCCATTCGGTTTTAATCTTCTTTGCACAAGTAATTGCATCCCGCACAATTTTATTTAATTCTTTCCCGCTATATCCCATTGTTCTTGCATCATCTAATGCTTCCTTTACTTGACCAAGAATTTGATCCTCTCCCAATACCAAGGATTCTAAACCAGCTGCAATTCGAAATAAATAAGCAATTGCTTCTTCTCCAAATAATCCAACCAGATAGGAAGTCAGTTCTACCTCTGGAAACATCTCTTTATAAATCTTTTGTATCTGTCTATGTTGCTCTTCCTTTTCATAAATATAATAGACTTCACTTCGGTTACAAGTAGACAGCACCATACACTGTTCCACTCCAATTTCTTCTGCCCTTTGAAAAAATGCCGCTTTCTTTTCCTCTGTAAAAGAAGTCTTATCCCGAATTGCAAGTGGTGCATTTTTATAATTAATTCCCCAAAAACCAAACTGCATAAGGTATTTTTCTCCTTTCCTTTTTCACAACAAACCCTTGTACCTCTATGCATAAAAAGGGACTGCACATTGACAGTCCCCATTTATGCCTTTTCTAGCATAATACAATTTTATTTATTTTACAAATCCTATATTTTCTTTTCCTATCCAATATAATTTGCAAATGCAAATGCAAATAGATAAGAAGAAGCAGCCACACATGCCCAAGTAATTCCGCCAAGTGCAATTGGCTTTAATCCCTTTGAAAATACATCCTTAAATTTAATCTTAAATCCTACTCCTGCTAGAGCAGATGCAAATAAAAATTTACTTACTGTTGTTAAAAGACTAATTCCCTTTGGAGAGAAAACACCATATGTATTTAAACCAGCCATTACAACAAACCAAAGAATAAACATTGGAAATGTCTTCTTTACTACTGCAAAAATACTGCTGTTGCTACCAGTTTTGCTGCTCTTTTTCTCTTCACGAGCCATTAAAATAGTCCAAACAACGGCTACGAAAATTAACATTGTTGTACGTACTAATTTTACATTTAATGCTCCATTAAAATCTGGATTTCCAATCATTGCCTGATAAGTAGCCTGTGCTCCTGCTACTGAAGAAGTATCATTAATTGCTGTACCAGCTACAAAAGCAAACTGATTTTCTGTAAAACCAAGTATTGGTGCAATATAAGGATAAGAAAATGCGGAAATTGTATCAAATAAAAAGATTGCTGCCATACCAAATGCAATTTCTGCGTCAGTTGCTTTGATAATACGGCTTAATGTTGCAATTGCTGTACCACCACAAATACAAGTTCCACCTCCTACCAATACAGAAGTATTCTTTGTTACGCCAATTCTTCCTCCTACAAGCAAAGCAATTGCAAAAGATAAGCAAATATTAAACAAAATCAAAGGCAGAGCTTTTACACCAGTTCCAAGAATAGAAGCAAAACTCAATGTACCTCCAGTTAAAATAATACCCCAATTTAAGAACTGTTTACTACTATAAGTTGTTCCTTCTTTAAAATCTTTGTCAAGTGCAGGCATAATATTGCAGATAATCATAGAAACCAGCAACGCTACCATTGGTCCTCCCATTACCACACGATCAAACATTGTCTTTTGCAGATCAGTTGATTTTGTTGCCAGAAATCCGATAAATAGACACAATGCAATTGCACCATATTTTTTCTTTGAATCCATATTCGATTCCTTCTTCCTCTTTTTTATTTTTCTAATTAGCAGGTTGCGCCGCCAACTAAATGTAATTGAGCATCTAAAATAGCTTGCTTTCTTTCTAAAATATCATTTGACAAAAGCTGTTTCTCTACTTCTTCAAAACCAATTCTTGCAATTGTATCTGCAAAACGTTCTCCTGTCTGTCCTTGCTCACGGAATAACAAGATTGCTTTCTCTACAGTATCTAAAAGCTCTTCTTCTGTTGTAAAAATTTTAGACAATGGTGTTCCATGTGCCACTTTCTTGCCCCATCTTCCACCAATAAAAATTTGATATCCAGGTGTTCCATCTTCAATTACATCAAATGGACAAGTATTGATACAACGTCCACAGTTATTACAATCTTCCTGTTCAATTACAATTGTACCATCTTCTACCTTTGCTGCTTTCATAGGACAAGAGGTTTCTACCTGACATTTTTTACATCCATTACACATATCTTCATCTACGTTTGGAACAAGCTGACCAATAATACCAAGATCATTTAAGTCTGGCTTTACACAATTATTTGGGCATCCTCCTGTTGCAATCTTAAACTTATGTGGCAACTTTACAGTACGATAACCCTTATAAAAACGCTCATGAATCTTTTGTGATAACGCAAATGTATCATATAATCCATACTGGCATGTTGTTCCTTTACAAGATACAACAGGACGCACCAAAGAGCCTGTTCCACCTGTCTCTAATCCTGCCTTTGCAATATACTCACGGAATGGCTCAATATTGTCAAAATGAACGCCTCTCACTTCAACCGTCAGACGTGTTGTAAACTCTACTTCACCATTTCCATATTTTTCTGCTGCTTCTGCAATTACCTTTGTCTGTTCTGCAGTAATTTTTCCATTTACTGTAATTACTCGTGCATTAAATAAATCTGTTCCCTTATTATTTAAGAACCCTAATGCCTTTACTCTTTTGATTTCTTCTGGTTTAATTGTACATCCCATTTTTCTTTCCTCCTTTATTCTTTTCTTTTTTATATGGTTACCTCATTAAAGGTAATTCCCCCTTCTAATACTTTTGTGTTCTGATATCCATAGAATTTCAGACGATTTTGTAATAAATAAGCTCTCTTTCCCTTGTTGCATACAAGAAGAATCTTTTCGTTTGGATCTAATCCATCAACTACACCTTCTACTGTTGTTAAGTCTACATAAGGAGCTCCTGTAATCGAAGGAGCCAAACATGCATCTACTACCTTATATCCTTCTGCTGCTCCCTTTGCATATTCCACAGGAGTAAAGGTATCAAACTTGCCATTGATCTTATTCATTAATACATTTAAAGTATGCTCAAATGGATGAATTGCTGTAGAAAATGGAGGGGCATAAGCCAAATCTAAATCTGCCAAATCAGTCAATGTGCCTTTTAACATAATGCCAGTTACCGCAATATCTACTACCTTATCCACTGCACCTGCACCAATTACCTGGACTCCCAATAACCGTAATGTCTCTTTATCTGCAATCATCTTTATAACAAAAGAACCTGCACCTGGGAAATAATGGGCTTTATCATCTACTACTGTAATCACACTAACTGGCTGGAATCCCTCTGTAATTGCCTGCTCCTCTGTCAGTCCAGTTCTTCCTACATTTAATCCAGGAAGCTTACATACTGCTGTTCCTAATACACCACGATAACCAAGTTTTGCTCCCATCATATTTTGTGCAATCAAACGTCCGCTGATATTTGCAGTAGAACCCATTGGAGACCATGCTGGCTTTCCTGTTATAGCATTGCGTACCATTGCACAGTCACCTGCTGCATAAATATCAGGAAGATTTGTTTCACCTTGTTCATTGGTTAAAATCGTTCCCTTAAACATCTCAATCTGGCTTCCTTCCAAAAATGCTGTATTTGGACGGATTCCTGCACTTAATACAACCAAATCTGCCTTATATGCCTTTTTATTTGTAACGACTTTTTCTACTTTGCCGTCTCCTTCAAGTTTTGTTACTGTAACTCCTGTTACAACTGGAATTCCGCTTTCTTGCAATTTTCCTTCTATGTACTCTGCCATTTCGCTATCAAAACCTGGAAGTGCATGAGGTGCCATATCTAGTACAAATGGACGAATCCCCTGTAACTTTAGATTTTCTGCAATTTCCAATCCAATATAGCCAGCACCCACTACTACTGCTTTTTTTATTGTTCCTGCATCTACAATCTCCCGAAGTTGAATCGCATCTTCTGGTGTTCTTACAAAAAATACATTTTCCAAATCACAGCCTTCAATTGGTGGTTTTATTGGACTTGCCCCTACTGAAATCACCAATTTATCATAATCATATACCTTTTCTTCTCCTGTCTTTTGATCGACCGCAGTTACTTTCTTTTTCTCTGGATCTACTTTTGTTGCCTCTGTTTCTGTCAATACCGTAACGCCTGTCAATTTTGAATATTTTTGAGGAGTATTTACAATCAGTTGTTCTTTATCCTCAATAACATGACCTACATAGTAAGGTAAGCCACATCCCGCATAGGAAATATTTTTTCCCTTATTTAATACAATTACTTCATTGCTGCGGTCCTCCCTCATCAATTTTGCTGCAACTTTTGTTCCAGCAGCAACACCACCAAGTACTAATACTTTCATCTCTAACCTCCTTGTTTTGTCATAAAGCGACAATTGTTAATAATTTAATAATAACACTTGATAAATTGAAGGTAAAATAGTAAAATTCAAATTGTAATATAGGCATTTACCTATAAGAAAATTCCCCCCAAATTTTCTTTCTTTTATTTATACTATCTTACTTTTCTATATTCTTTATTGAAACAATTTAGGACTCTTTTTTCTAATTTTTTATAATAAAGCTAGTTATTTTTCTAACAAAATAAGCAAATTTATTGCTACCCATCAGGAGGTTTTACAATGGCAACTTTAAAACAATTAAAAACATTTATTGCAGTTGCAGAATATAAAAAAATGAGTGAAGCAGCAAAACGCCTTTATATCTCTCAACCCACTGTAAGTCAGGTAATCTCTGATTTAGAATCGGAATATCAGGCAATGCTTTTTGAGCGTTTCTCCAAAGAACTAAGGATTACACCAGCAGGACTACTTCTATTAGACAATGCCAGAGAAATTGTCGCCATCCATGAACAGCTTGAACAGTCAATGAAAAATATCAATGCTCTGCGTCCTTTGCGAATTGGTGCGACTCTTACAATAGGCAATACTCTTATGGGAACACTAGTAGACAACCTTATACAAAAATATCCTGACATTGATATTACTGTCTTTGTAGACAATACAAAAATTATTGAGCATCGTATGATTCACAATGAATTAGACATCGCTTTAGTAGAAGGTATTATCATTCGTCAGGAGATTATTACAAAACCTGTCTTGGAAGATTACCTTTGTTTAATCTGTGGAAAAAATCATCCCTTTGCTTCTAGAACTTCAATTACAATGGAAGATCTGCGACATCAAAATTTTATTATGCGGGAAAAAGGCAGTGGTACAAGAGCCATTTTTGAAAATATTATGATTACACATCATATTCCCTTTGTTACAAAATGGGAATGTAGTAGTCGTTGTGCTATTGTGGATGCTGTACGGCATAATTTAGGGTTAGGGGTTTTATCATTAAGATGTATCAAAGAATATGTAGACAGTGGCGATATTGTTGTTTGTTCTGTAGAGGGGGTTTCTATGAAACGCTATTTCTATCTCTGTCATCATAAAAACCGCCCTATTACATCACAAATGCAAGATTTTACAGATATGATTTTAGAAACTGTATAAGGACAGCTCTTGCACGCTATTACAAATCGTGTTATATTACTTTTTATTTATTCCATAAACATAGTTGTAGAAAGATAACGTTCTCCTGTATCTGGCAGCAACGCTACTATGATCTTTCCTTTATTTTCTGGACGCTTTGCCAGTTCACCTGCAGCATAAACAGCAGCACCTGAAGAAATTCCAACTAATATTCCCTCTCTTCTAGCAAGTGCTTTGCCTGTTTCAAAAGCGTCTTTCTTTTCTACAGTAATAATTTCATCATAAATTTTTGTATTTAATGTATCTGGTATAAACCCTGCTCCAATTCCTTGTATTTCATGAGAACCAGATATTCCCTTTGATAACACTGGTGAATCTGCTGGCTCTATCGCAATCACCTTTATATTCGGATTCTGACTTTTTAGATATTCTCCTACACCGGAAATTGTTCCACCTGTACCAACTCCTGCCACAAATATATCTACCTTTCCATCTGTATCTTTCCATATCTCTGGTCCTGTTGTATTTCGATGGATCTCTGGATTCGCTGGATTGGTAAACTGTCCTGGAATAAAACTATTTGGTATTTCTTCAGCAAGCTGTTGTGCCTTTCTAATGGCACCTTTCATTCCCTCCTTTCCTTCTGTAAGTACTAGCTCTGCTCCATATGCCTTTAAAAGATTTCTCCGTTCCACACTCATTGTTTCTGGCATAGTAAATATAATCTTATAACCTCTAGAAGCTGCCACTGCTGCAAGTCCAATTCCTGTATTACCACTGGTTGGTTCGATAATAACAGAATCCGGCTTTAAAATACCTTTTTCTTCTGCATCATCAATCATCGCTCTTGCAACTCTATCCTTTATACTTCCAGCCGGATTAAAATACTCCAATTTTCCATAAATAGTTGCTTCAAATCCATTCTGTTTTTTATAATTTTTCAATTCTAATAATGGCGTTTTACCTATTAAATCTGTAATCCGATCAAATGTTCTCATATATTTTATTGGATATTTTTCTTACTTTGCTTTGTTAGTAAAAAAATTCCTTCTCCTTTCTTGACAAAATATTCCATACTCAAATAGTTATATCCCTGCAAAATACTCCTTTATCAACTGACAAGTACTCTCCACATCCTGATGCGTATGTGCATCTGACAAAAACATAGCCTCAAATTGAGAAGGTGCCACATAAATACCTCTGTCCAGCAAATAACCAAAGTATTCCGCATATTTTGCTGTATCTGAAGAAACAGCACTTTCATAATCTATTACTATCTTTGATGTAAAAAAGATACTGAGAAGAGAGCCAATTTGATTGACATATACTTTTCCTTTTGCTGTTTCTCGAACAATATCTGCAATTTTTTTCGCTTTCTCTTCAATCCTCTGATAAATTTTCGGATCTTCTTTTAAAATTTGCAAAGTTTCAATTCCTGCTGTAGTTGCAATTGGATTTCCAGACAGTGTTCCTGCCTGATATACTGCTCCTACCGGAGAAACTACCTCCATAATCTCTTTTCTTCCGCCATATGCGCCAATTGGCATACCACCGCCCACAATTTTACCTAATGTAGTTAGATCTGGTACTATCTGATAATACTCCTGTGCACCTCCTAATGCCAGACGAAATCCTGTAATTACCTCATCAAAAATCAAAAGTGCCCCAAATTTTTTTGTAATCTCTCTTAAAAATTCCAAAAATCCTGGTTTTGGCAGCACAACTCCCATATTAGCGGCAACAGGTTCTACAATCACTGCCGCAATTTCTTCTGGATTTGCTTGAAATAATGCCTCTACTGAAGCAAAATCATTATAAGAAGCCACTAATGTATTCTTAGTATAATCTGCTGGAACTCCTGCACTATCTGGTATAGAAGTTGTTAGTGCTGCCGAACCTGCCTTTACTAAAAGTCCATCCGAATGTCCATGATAACACCCTTTAAATTTTATTATTTTATCTCTCTTGGTATAACCACGTGCTACACGAATTGCACTCATCACAGCCTCTGTTCCAGAACTAACTAAACGGCTTACTTCCATAGATGGAACCATTTCTGCAATCAATTTTGCTAAAATAACCTCTTTCTCTGTAGGTGCACCATAAGTCAATCCATTTTCACATGCTTTTTGTATCTGTTTTATTACTCTAGGATGCGCATGTCCTAAAATTCCTGGTCCCCAAGAGCAAACATAATCTATCATTTCATTTCCATCCACATCAACAATTCTGTCCCCATATGCAGATGCTATAAAACGTGGAGTCCTTTTTACTGCTCCAAAAGCACGCACAGGACTGTTTACTCCACCCGGAATATATCTTTTTGCTTCTTCAAACAATTGTTTCGATTTTGTCTCCATTTCATCCTCCCTATTTTTTAACTGTTCCTTTCGTCGTCTTTTATCCACTTCGCTGCATCTAAAGCATGGTATGTAATAATCATTTTGGCTCCTGCACGTTTTAACCCTGTCAAAATTTCCATTACAATTTTTCTTTCATCAATCCATCCATTTTGCGCTGCTGCTTTTACCATAGCATACTCACCGCTTACATTATAAGCGATAATTGGAATATGATAACTTGTATCTATATTCCGAATAATATCCATATATGCCATAGCAGGTTTTGCAATAATAAAATCTGCTCCCTCTAAAATATCTTCTTCTACTTCCCGCATAGCTTCCCGTCCATTGGCAGGATCCATTTGATAAGTTTTTCGATCTCCAAAACCAGGAGCAGAATGAGCCGCATCCCGAAATGGTCCATAAAAACTAGAAGCAAATTTTGCACTATATGCCATAATTGGAACTGAAATAAAACCATTCTGATCCAAAGCCTCTCGAATCACTCCTACACGTTTATCCATCATATCACTAGGAGCAACAATATCTGCACCAGCTTTTGCATAACTTATTGCTGTTTTTGCTAAAAGAGGAAGGGTTTCGTCGTTTAAAATTATTCCATTTTGAATCAATCCACAATGCCCATGGGAAGTGTATTCACAGAGACAAACGTCTGCAATTACAATTAAATTTTTATATCTCTCTTCTGACTTTATAAATCGAATTGCCCTTTGTACAATTCCATTTTCATCATAAGCACCACTTCCAACTTCATCTTTATGTAACGGAATTCCAAATAATAATACTGCTGGAATTTTTGCCTCTATTACTCTTTCCAATTCTTTGGACAAATAGTCTAACGAGTATTGATAAATTCCTGGCATAGAATCCACAGGATTACAAATCTCTTCTCCTTCTATTACAAATATTGGATAAATTAACTCTTCTATTCGAATATGATTTTCTCTTACCATTCCACGTAAAGCAGCATTTGCTCTTAATCTTCTCATTCTTTCCATAATAAACTTCTATTTCCTTTCAAATCTATCTTTTATATTTCCCAATTACTTGCTCTATTTCTTTCTCTGAAGGAATTGTATCATGTTCTAATCCAAGCCGCAAGAGTTCTTGATAAATCTTCTTTCTCTCCTTTTCTGAGCTTGTACACTGTTTCATTTTTTCTCTTAAGCTTCCAAAACATGCTGCCAATTCTCCTAAATAAGGAGTAATAATTGGACTCATCTGCGACTTAAGATATTGTGTAATCACTGGGCTTTGACCTCCACTAGAAAATGCTGCAACTATCTCCTTTTCTTTACAATAAGCCGGAAAAATAAAACTACAATCTTCTATCTGATCCACTACATTCACTGGAATTTTTTTCTTTTTACAAGCCTGACTAATTTGATGATTTTGTATGGGATCATCCGTTGCTGCTATTACCAACTCCTGATCATTTAAGTCCTCTTGTTGAAAATATCTTTTACAACAAAATATCCCTTCTATTTTCTGAATCTCAGATGATAGTTCTGGTGCTATCACCTGAATCTGCGCTCCAAATTCTTTTAAGACTTCCACCTTACGAAGTGCAATCCTTCCTCCTCCTACAACTAGACAGTGTTTTCCATTTAATTCAATAAACATTGGAAAATATGACATCTCTATCTCTCCTATTCTTATTCTCTTTGACATTTCAACTTTTGTAAACTCTATTTATACACGAATGTTATTCTATTATAATATAAAACGTTTTCCTCTACAATAAAGTAAAAGAAAAACATATCAGTTGACGAGATTCCTGACTCACTATATAATAAGACAAATATAAAATAACAACGAGGTTTTCTATTAAACTTCGAGAAAGAGATAAGGACTATACTATGTGGATTGCAAATAATTGGAAAGACTATATGATTCTTGACACTTCAAAAGGAGAAAAATTAGAACGCTGGGGAGATTATCTTTTAATACGCCCTGATCCCCAAATTATCTGGGATACGCCAAAAGTATTAAGTGAATGGAAGCATCCAAATGCTCACTATCATAGAAGTACAAAAGGCGGCGGAGAATGGGAATTTCTGCAGCTACCAGAACAATGGTCGATTCACTACAAAGAACTACTGTTTCATTTAAAACCATTTCGGTTTAAACATACTGGACTTTTTCCAGAACAGGCTGCCAATTGGGACTGGTTCTCTGAAAAAATAAAAAAAGCCAATCGTCCTATTAAATTATTGAATTTATTTGCCTATACAGGAGGGGCTACTTTAGCAGCTGCAAAAGCAGGGGCTTCTGTTACACACGTTGATGCATCAAAAGGTATGGTAACATGGGCAAAAGAAAATGCCATTTCTTCAGGCTTAAAGGAAGCTCCTATCCGTTGGATTGTAGACGATTGTATAAAATTTGTAGAGAGAGAGATTCGCAGAGAAAATCACTATGACGCTATTATTATGGACCCTCCCTCCTATGGAAGAGGACCAAAGGGGGAAATCTGGAAAGTAGAAGATGCCATTCATCCTTTGGTAAAGCTTTGTGCGAAACTTTTATCCAATCAACCCCTTTTTTTCCTTATTAACTCCTATACCACAGGTTTTGCTCCTGCTGTTTTAACTTATCTGATTGGTACTGAAATTATACCAAAATTTGGCGGAACTGTACAATCTGATGAAATTGGTCTTCTTGTACAAAGTACAGGGCTTGTTCTTCCTTGCGGCAGCTCTGGACGTTGGGAAAAATAATATCTTTAAGCAAAAAATAACCACACCAGATGAATTAGTCTTATCTTGCTAAAACATTTGGTGTGATTTGTTTTTTCTTAATTTCTTTCTTTTTCTACCTTTTTCTCTGTTTTATTCTCTACTGTTTTTTCTTCCTTCTTTTGTTCCTCCTTAAAATACAAAATTACCTTTCGCTCTTCATCTACTTGATACAATCCATTATACTCTTGTGTTTCTACAGGTAATTTCTTTTTTCGAAGCAGATACTCAACTCCCTTTTTTACCAAATAATAAATAACAGCAAAAGTAGGTACTCCAATTACCATTCCAACAAAGCCAAATAATCCTCCAAATAAAAGAATAGAAAAAATTACCCAAAAGGCTGATAATCCAGTAGAATCTCCTAAAATCTTAGGCCCAATAATATTTCCATCAATTTGTTGTAAAACCAATATAAAAAGAATAAAATACAAACACTGAATTGGATTTACTAAAAGGATTAAAAAAGCACTTGGAACAGCTCCCACATAAGGACCAAAAAAAGGAATGACATTTGTTACTCCAACAATTACACTAATTAAAAGTGTATAAGGCATACGAAGCAAAGAAAGTCCGAAAAAGCAAAGAATTCCAATAATCAAAGAATCAATTAATTTTCCTGATATAAAACCACTAAAAATTTGATTTGTTTTTCTTGCAATTTCAATTACTACATTTGCATTTTCAATTGGAAGAAGTGCATAGACTATCTTTTTTGCTTGTCCATCAAATGCTTCTCTTTCTGCCAATGCATAAATTGCAACAATTAATCCTAATATCCAGTTCATTAAGGAACTGAAAAATCCAATTACATATGTTGTAAATCCAGTAACAAATGTATTCATCCACCCTAAAAGATCGGTATTTACCCAATCCTCTAAATAAGTAATTGCTTTTTCATATGCTTCTCCACCTGCTGTAAAAATATCTGGATGTTTCTCTTGCAAGCCATATGCCCACTGTTCAATTTTTTCAAGGAATCCAGAAGAAGATGCTACTACATTTTTAATACTTTCCACTACTCTAGGACCAATCATTCCAATTACAGTCGCTATCACAAGTAAAGCAATCATCATTGCAATTGCAACACTAATTCCTTTCGCAATTGCATGATGCTTTTTCTCTTTCTTTTCATCCTCTGTTGGAAAATGTTTATTTAAATAACATTCTACCTTTTTCTGCCAAAAAGAAGCCACAGGACGTAAGATAAAAGCAATTACCAATCCATAAATAATGGATTGCACTGCCTCTGTTGCCTTTCCAAAAAAACGAACAATGAAATCCATTCGCAGTAAAAAGAAAAAAATAATCACACATGCCGAAAAAATGGCAATAACTGTAACACCCCACCGAATATATGGTTTATATTCTTCCTTCATCCCTCTTTTTCCTCCTATTGTATCCAGACACCATCTTTATCTACACGATACCCATCTGGAGTAAGTGTATTGACTGCACAGGAACCATCCTCTTGCAGATAGTACCAACTTCCATTCAATTCGATCCAGCCAGTTGTCATATATCCTTCACTATCGATATAATACCAGTTTTCTTTTACAAAAACCCACTGTTCTTTTGCCATAAGATCTATTCCAAGCCGATATGTCCAAGCTTCTGCTTCCTTATCATAAATCCATCCTGGCGCACTTTCTGAAACTGGTACTGTACATCTTCCTACAACAGTAGTTCCTTTCTCTGTATAAGATACAGTAATCGTATTTGCACCACTTGTCAAGGTATATTGCAAAATATCAAAATCTTCTACTTCTGTAATCCGAACAATCCGTCCAATGGTTCTTTCCCCATTTCGATAATAGGCTTTTACCTGAAAGTCCTCTTTATCCACATATCCGCCAACTGTTAGAACAGAGCCAGTATAAACCACTTCAATATGAGAAAGTACTTCCTTTTCTGCCATACTGATTGTAGTATGACTTCCCAATATTCCTATTATAATTCCAAAGATTGCCAGTAAAGCCAATACTTTTTTTCTCATGTTTTTATCCTTTCTCTTTTCACTATTCTTATTATTCATAACGCAGTGCCTCAATTGGGTCCAACTTCGCAGCTTTATTTGCTGGATAATATCCAAAAAATACTCCTATTGTCATAGAGAATCCTAATGACAATATAATGCTAAATATCGTAGGTTCTGCCGGATAACCAAGCAAATTGGAGGCAAATATTCCAAGTGCCACCCCAAGTCCTACACCAATCATTCCACCAATTAAACAGATTACCATAGATTCCATAATAAACTGCAGACGAATGGAACTATTTGGTGCTCCAAGTGCTTTTCGTGTTCCAATTTCTCTTGTTCTCTCTGTAATAGACACCAACATAATATTCATTACTCCAACTCCGCCAACTAAAAGAGAAATACCAGCAATTACTCCAATTGCAAGGGTTACGGTATCCATCATTGTTGCCATAGCTGAAATCATACTTGACATACTAAATGCTCCTACATCATAATAATGATTATTTCGATAATAGGCATTAAAATAATTTTTTGCATCTAGTATCATCTGATTGCTATCTGCATTTTGCCCTGCAATAATAGAAATTGACTCAAATCCACCAGAAGAATGGTTTCTTGACTGTGCTGTTTTTAAAGGAACATACAAATACGTGTTTATATCCTTTTCAGAAGAAGTACTTACCATCATTGGATTTTCCTGATGCTCATATACTCCAGCAATCGTATAGTGAGAATAACCTTGTGCATCTTTTACTTCAATTTCCTTTCCTACTGCTGCTTTTACATCTCCATTAAAAAGATTGTTCACCAGTTTATCGGTTACTAATGCCACTTTTCTGCCATTTAAATAATCTGTCTCATTTAGTGTTCTTCCTGACAATATTTTTACATCTGTAGAAAGAAAATAATCCTTATTTACTCCAATTACTGTAACATTTGCATAATTTTTACCAATTACCACTTGACCACTTCCTGTTACCTCAGTTAGAGAAATCCCTACAATAGAATCCTGATAAGCTTCCTTAAACCCTTGTATCATCTCCTCATTAATCAAATCACTTTCTAGTATCTCTCTTGTTTTTGATACTGAATCATATTTCATTCCACTTGCACCAGTCTCTACTTCTTGATTTTTATACTTTAAATAAACGGTAATATCCGATGCTCCCATTGACTGCATAGAAGAAGTAATTGTGCTTTCCAGCGAATTTCCTACTGTCATTATGGCAATAACCGAAGTAATACCAATAATAATACCAAGCATCGTTAAAAGTGCCCGCATCTTATTTGCCATTAAACTCGATAATGCCATAGAAATATTTTCAAAAAACAGCACGTTCCCCACTCCCTTCCCGTTCGCTAATAATCTGTCCATCTTTTAAAGTCACAATTCGTTCGGTTTCTTCAGCAAGTTCATTGGAATGTGTAATTAATACAATCGTCTTTCTCTGTTCTTTATTTAATTGATGAAAGATATCCATAACCAAACGCCCTGTTTTTGAATCCAAAGCTCCAGTTGGCTCATCAGCCAGAATAATCGCTGGATCGTTTGCCATCGCCCTTGCAATCGCTACTCTCTGCTTTTGCCCACCAGAAAGTTCATCTGGTGTATGCTGCATTCGTTCCTCCATCCCTACCATTTTTAGCAAATACTTTGCTCGTTTTGTACGTTCCGATTTTCCTACACCAGCATATAACATCGGTAATTCTACATTTTTTAATGCACTTGTTCTAGCAACCAAATTATATGTTTGAAATACAAATCCAATTTTGTGATTTCGAATCCGTGACAGTTCATTATCTTTTGCTTTTGTAATATCTAGTCCATCCAAATAATAGCTGCCTTCTGTTGGGCGATCCAAAGCTCCGATAATATTCATTAAAGTTGACTTTCCTGAACCGGACGCACCCACAACGGAAACAAATTCACCTTCTTGTACATTTAAATCAATCCCATGTAAAATCTCTAATTCATTTGGTTCTCCTATGTAAAAACGTTTAATAATGCCGTGCAGATCAATCACTGTTTTCTTTTCTGATTCCTGTCCCATTTTGTTCTTTACTCTCCCATCATCAACGACATCATATCTTCTAATGCATTACCGCCAGCGTCTGGTATCAGAACTTCTTTTCCCTCCAGCTCCTCTTCTCCGCTGATTTCAACATAGTAATCTCCTTCTGTCCCAACTGTTACATAGACATCTCTTCGTGCAGTTGTACCATCCTCTGCTGGCTCCATAAGGGTAATATAGCTTTTTCCTTCTGCATCACTTAAAATGGCATCATATGGAACAGTCAATATATTTTCCTTATCCTCCATTACAAGATTTGTCTTAGCTGTCATTCCAAGTCGTAATCGTTCCTCTTGCTGATCCAGTGTAATCTCTACACGATATGTAACTGAATTTCCACCTTGTGTTGGAGTTGGTGCTATAAAGCTAACCTTTCCCTCCAATTCATCCTCTCTTGTTGCATCTGTTTTAATTACTGCACGCATCCCATTTTTAATGGTACTAATATCATACTCATCTACTTCTGTAACAACGATCAATTCACTGCAATCTTGCAGTGTAACTAAAGTACCAGTTGTATAGGTATCTCCTGGATCCACTTTTACATCCGTAATTGTTCCAGAAAATGGTGCTTTTATTTCTGTCTTTTCTAAATTTTTTTGATAGGATGACAACTTATCCTGTAAGGATTTTACACTATTTGCTCCACTTAACTGCTGCAGTTCAATCTGATCTTCTGAAGTCAATAAAGAATTCGTATTATTTCTCTCTTGTGTTATCTGATTATCCAAAGCGTCTTCATAAGTATCTTCTAAAGTTTCAATCAAATCCCTTTGTGAATCCAACTGTTTTTCTGATGCAGTCCAAGCATTTACTGCCGCCTCATAATCTGCCTGAAGCTGATTATAAATGGTAGTGGCATCTGCATACTCGTCCTTTAGTTCATTATATTTCATACTAGATTTTTCATATTCAGACTGAAAATAATTCGCCTCTTCTTGTGCCTTTTCCACTGCTTCCTTTTTTCTATATGCTGCTCCACTTGCTTCATCTAGAATTTTTCCTGTCACCTCATCAAACTCATCTTCATTATCTCTTTTATAATCTTCTAAGTCCATCTGTGCCATCTTTAAAATAGAATTGGCATCTGCTAACTCCGTCTGTGCCTTTGTTACTTCCGCAGTTAGATTTTCATATTCTAATTTCATTGCTTCATAATCACTTTTTACTTCATTCCATGCATTTAATGCTGCTGTCACATAGGCCTCATCTGCCATTCTCTGTTTCTCATAAGCCAATTTATCCTCCAGCGCTTCATCCAACTTTTTCTTTGCATCCGTAATGGTATCATTCATACTGTTTGCCTGTTCTTCATTTGAAGTTTGCGCTGCATCATAATTTCTTTGTGCCTGCTCTATTGCAATCTGGTTCTGACGATTGATATTTGAAATATCGGTATAAACATCAGATATATCATCTAAAATATCATCTGTATCAAAAGAAAGTAATAAATCCCCTTCTTGTACCAAATCTCCCACTTCCACATAAACCTGAGCAACATCATATCCCGTTAAAGAGGAAGTAATTTCTCTCGATTCCACACTTTCCACTTTTCCAGTTGTACTGATATAACTGATAATCGAACGTTTTTCAATGGTTGCTGTTTTAATCTGATTCTGCAAAAGTGCTGCTACCCTTTCCTGCTGTTTTTTGATATTATTTCGTATTACGCCTACACCAATCAAAAGCAGTACTACCACAATCAGCAACTTTTTATGCTTCTTTATCCATTTCAGAATAGAAGCTCCCGGTTTCTTTTTCTCTGCCATACTCTTTCCTTTCTTCCCTTTCAAAACTTGTATTTTTTCCCCTGTTTCTTTTTTAGGCATACACACCTATTTCATATTCAGGATTCTTGTATTTTATCACAGAAATTTTATCCCGTCATGTCTTTAAAAAAGAGTTTACATTAATTTAATAATCCATTAATATCTTCTTAAGAAAACTTTTCTATCCCTGATATTTTCCTGCCTGCTTCCAAAACATCTCCGCATACTTTCCTTTCAACTCCATTAGTTCATGGTGTGTTCCTTCTTCAATAATTCTTCCTTTCTCTAACATATAAATACGATCTGCCATACAAGTAGTAGACAATCGGTGTGAAATAAAGATTACTGTCTTATCTTTCGCAATCTCTAACATATTCTGATTTAAATTATATTCACTAATGGGATCTAATGCACTGGAAGGTTCATCCATAATCACATACTGATAAGGCCGTAAAAATACTCTGGCAATCGCCGTTTTCTGTGCCTCTCCACCTGAAAGATTCTGTCCATCTTCTTGAAATTCTTTTGTAAGGGCAGTATCAATTCCTTTTGGAAACGTTTCTACTTTCTCTTTCATCCCACTATGGCACAATGCCTCCAAAATCTTTTCTCGTTCCCCCTCTTTTATAAAATCCATTGCTACATTCTCTCCTAAAGAAGCGGCAAAGATTTGAAAATCTTGAAAAACTGCTCCAAACTTCTTTCGATAGGAATCTGTTTTAATCTTTCGAATATCCGTATTGCCCAAATAGATCGTTCCTTCTGTTACATCATAAAGCCGCATAAAAAGTTTAATCAATGTTGATTTACCTGCCCCATTATATCCCACAATCGCTATTTTTTCCAAAGGACGGATTGTCATATTAATCTGCTGCAAACTTGGTTGTGTCTCTCCCTCATAAGTAAACGAAACATTTTTTAAACAAATGGGTTGTATCCCTTCTTCTGGCTCTACCCCATCCTGACCTTCAATTTTAGGCTGATAGGAAAGAAATTTTTTAAACTTTTCTACATAAAGTGCCGCTTCTGTTGTTGACATCATTACATCTACCAATTGCCGCATACGAGCTGCAAAACGATTGGTTGCTCCAATTAAAGCTGCAAAATCTCCTATTGTAATCCGATGTGCGATTGTGATCTCATAGGCAAGATAAAGAAGTATTAGGCAATTTAGAAAAAAGTCCTGAGCAATATTAGAAATTCCAGATATCTTTGCTAGTTTCTTTCCTCCTTTTTGGTAAATTTCTTTCATCCTTTGTGTCGCAGATACAAAACGTTGATATAGAATCTTATGAACATCAGAAAGACGAATTTCTTTTGCATAATCACTTAAATAAAAAATTCTTTGGCTGTAATCCCGTTCCCGTTCAATCGGTTTTGCTTTCAGATCTAACTGATAACGATATTTTACTAATTTTGAATTGCACAGCAAGCGAACCGCCGCTGTTGCCAAAGCAAACAAAATCAATATCGGATCTAAAGCTACCATCAATCCTCCTAAAAACAACAGTTCCGAAACCCGTGCCATAAAATTCATATACGCCCCTAAAACCTGCTGACATTTTACATCTGCCTGAGAAGCTGCCCATACAAAATCTGTATAAAACTTTGGGGTTTCATAATAGGCAAGATCCATCTTCGCCGCCTTTTCAAATAATTCTGCCCGCAATTTTTCTGTCATTGTAATATGTGCAGTTGGTTCCAAATACTCCACCAGATAGGCTCCAGCAATATTTCGAAAAATCATCAATCCTGACATCAAACTCAAAAATAAAAAAATCTCTTGAAAGCTTTTCCTTTGCTCTAATGCATCAAAAATAAATTTCAGCGAATAGGAACCTGTCGCCACCCAAACAAATGAAACCAAAAATACATAGGCAGTATAAATATAAAAATAAAAAGGAGTAAACCGATGATAATATCCAAGAATCATACGAATATTTTCCCAACTTTCTTTCCAACTCAGCTTTGTTTTATCTTCGTTTTCTATCTTTAAATTCTCTTTCATGCTGTTTCCTCCTCTCTATATTTTTCTGCTTGTTTTAAAAACATTTGCGCATATTTTCCATTTTGCTCCATTAACTCCTGATGACTTCCCTCCTCTACAATCTCCCCCTTTTCCAATAAATAAACCCGATCGGCAAGAGTAGCCGAAGAAAGGCGATGTGACACAAAAATTACTGTCTTTCCCTTACAAGCTTCCATCATATTTTCAAAAATTTCATATTCACTAATTGGGTCTAACGCACTAGAAGGTTCATCTAATATAGCAATACTGCTCTCTTTTGCAAAAACTCGTGCAATCGCCAACTTTTGTGACTCTCCTCCTGACATCAAAATTCCATCTTCGTCAAACTCTTTTGTCAAAATACGATTCATCCCATTTGGAAAACTTTTTATTTTTTCATAAATCCCGCTTTCTTGCAAAGCTTTCTTTGCTTGTTCTTCCTCTTCTCTATCTGTGATTGGTTTTAACAAAACATTTTCTGTTACTGTCGCAGCAAATACTTTAAAATCTTGAAAAATTGTTCCAAATAAACGACGATATCCCTTTGCATGATATTCCTTAATATTAACACCATCTAAAAGAATCTCTCCTTCAGAAACATCATATAGACGCATAAAAAGTTTTACTAAAGTAGACTTGCCGGCACCATTATGTCCTACAAGAGCAATCTTTTGTCCTGCCAAAATCTTCATATTAATATTGTGCAGCACTGGTTTTTTAGCACCTTCATACCAAAAAGAAACTCCCTTTAACTCTAACTCATGTGCTCCATTTTGTGGTACAATTCCATCTGGTTTCTCTACCATCTTTGGCTGATAAGTTAAAAACTCTCTAAAATTCTGAATAAATACGCCATTTTCATTTAATCTAGCAGCAGCCCATATTAAATCACTTAAACAGCCATCCAATGCACTTGCAGCATTTAATACAGTTGTCAGCACTCCAAAGCTATACTGGTTTAATACCAAATAGCGATAAATTATAATTCCCTGAATCCCAAGAAACACGGTAAGACTGGAAATCATACTGCTAAAAATCCGATAAATTCCAGCACGTTTTCCATACTTTTTTGAAACCATTCGACTGCTTTCTGCCGCTTCATGAAAATTTCGCAAAATTGGGGAAAAAATATTAGTAAGACGCAAATCTTTTGCATAGTCCTGCAAATAAACAATTCGTTTTACATAATCCATCTTCCGTCTTTCCCCTACTGTTTTCTTTCGTCTTGTATATCTTGCATCTACAAATTTTCTCTGAACCATCTGCACAATTAACATAGACACAATTAAAAATGGAAGAATAAATGGTTCATAAATTAAAACGGCTGTCCCAAACCCAATCATAGAAATTATAATTTCTATAAGAAAAGACATTGTACCTAAAATCTCCGTTGTACGTGTCAATACCTCTTCATTTGCCTGTGTATAAGTATCATAAAACTTCGGATTCTCATAGCAGGAAAGATCCACTCGCAATGCCTGCTGATAGATTAGATCCATTAGTTTTGACTGAATTAATACATTTGTCTGCGGCACTACTACTTGTTTTAAATATACACTGCAACAGCTTGATACAACACAAGCAGCAAAATATCCTACAATACAGACAATAATCAAAGAAAATGTTAGCTTTTGTTCCATACATACAATAATAAACCGTAAAAAGAACAGGGTATATATCATTCCTATACTACAACTGGCACATACAGAAAGTAACTCCCATAGAATCCTTTTTGGAGCTGCCGACCAAATAATACGAAGCATAAATAAATTATTCTTAATATTTTTCATCTCATTCTTGCCTCTTTTCCTTTTCTCTCTATCATAAAACAGCTTCATTCACAAAAATAGATGACGATAAAATACCGCCATCTACTTTCTTCGTTTCCAACCTCCCAATAACCCACGCTTAAAATTCTGCATATTTTCTTTTACTCTAGCATGATCTGGATATCTCTGCCAAAAACTCATTCCTTTTGCAATATCTACTGGAACTCCCAATCCATAGGCATAAATTTCTCCTAATCCAATTGCAGAAAGGGTATCTGGTTTAAATCGTTCAAACTCTTTTTTTGCCTTTCCATAATCTACTTCTGTTCCAAGTCCCTTTAAATAACAGGTTCCCAACATATTACATGCCCAGTGATTATCCTGTTTTGAAGCCTCTAAAAAATGGGCTACTGCCTTATGATAATCCGCTTCAATTCCATCGCCACCATAAAAATAAATTTCTCCTAAGCAATTATTACATCCAGTTGACTCTGGATCGGCTTCTAATCCCATTTCAAAATAATACTTTGCTTTTTGTAAATCTCTTTTTCTTTTTCCATTAAAACTATAAAGTTTTCCCAAATAATAGCAAGCATCCATATCTTGCAACTGAAGTGCTCGATTATAATACTCCTCTGCCTTATCTAAATTGGTTTTCTCCAAATTTTGCCCCACTTTAATCTGGTACCAGGACATATCATGATCTGCCCCAATTTGTTCCAATTGTTGAGCCTTTTTTTCATCCTTAGGAATACCATTATCCCCAGAACGCACAATATCAATATAATTTACTAATCCCATCATCACGCCATGGGCAATTAGATTTTCATAAATTGGAATCGCTTTTAATGTCCATTCATGGAGCTTTCCTTCCCATTCATTTTGACTAATTCGTTGGACATCTATCCCAAAAAAGTAAGCCAGATCTCCATAGTAATAAGCATTTGCAAGTAAAATCTGACAAAATAGTTCTCCTGCCTCTGCTAACTGTTCTACTTCATCCCATACTTCTTTTGCACTTTGATAAGGCTTTTGTATATAGCTGCCACATCTTGGTTGAAACCCTCCAAACCGCTTTCCTCCAAACATACCAACTGCACTTCCGCCTTCAATACTTCTGTTTAAATATTCCTCCCAAAGTGTATCATTATCTTCTAAACCAAAACTAGAATTTACAAAACAGCTTCCTGCGTAACAACGTGCCAGAAAAAAGTAAGCATCTGCATCTCCTTCTTTTGCAGCTTCCTCCAAAAGTTGTCTTGCTTCAAGACCTTTGTCAAATTGCATATGTAACCAGAGAATATCCACCGCCCTCTCTACACGACTGTCAAATTTCTTTTTCATACTGATTTCCTCCAAATATTATGATACTATATATTATTTTCTTTTTAACAACCATATAAATTATATCATATCTGATATTTTTTTCAATTAGTAAACGGAAATTGTTGTTGATAATCTTGATTCTATCCTTTCACAATCCTACCAATTTTTACTCCTATATCATAGATTTTATTTTATATTTATGATATAATCTCTTCTAATAAAAAATATTTCTTGCCTACTTGGAAGGAGAAAAAGCTATGGAAAAGAAAAAAATGCGTTGTCCTATCTGTGCTGAAAAAATGAAATTAGAAAGCAACACCTTCCTTTGTCAACATTGTGGATATACTCTTCATGCAGATGGAAAACCTATTTCCCAAAAAATCTCTTTTGACTACGAAAGTAATCACCCATCCCAAACTCCTCGAAAAAAAATTGTCTCTTCTGGACGATTTATTATAAAGCCAATTGGAATTTTTGTATTTTTATATCTTATGGCATCTATTATTTATGGATTCCTTGAAGTTCGAAAACTAGATTCTTCTACTCCTACCGTTTTAGAATATCCTACTGACTCTTACAACACCACATCTAAAAATAAGCAAATCATTCCAACATCTGCATTTTTTATTGAATTTGCAGAACAAGTATTTCAAAAAAATATTACAGCAATTCAGCCAGAGGAATTCGCTTGTATTACCTCTATCCGAATTTATCGCAATGAAAATCATGTAAAAGCAATTGATTATACGATTCATGATTCTCAAACAGGAGTTGTACTGTTTTCTAACACGTTAGACTATGATTATGCCGATCTATCTTGTTTTACTGGATTAAAAAGTTTAAATCTAGAAGATGGAGCTGGTATAATACGAAAAGGAGATTTTGATGGACTTATTCACCTACAAGAATTACAATCAGATAAAACTCCATCTGAAGTAATGGAACTATTACCTGCTCCTGAAAAGCTTAAGATACTTGGCATATATGATAATTTCTTTCTAAATTCCCTGGAAGGAATTGAACATTTTAAAAGTCTTACTTCACTTTCTATTGATGGAGGCAGTTTAAAAACATTGGATGGACTAGAACGACTGCCTGCTCTTGAAAAATTAGAATTAATCTATAGCAATCATATTGAGGACTTTTCTGCTCTTTATCAATTAAATCGACTAAAGTATCTTTCAATTGAGTCCTCTTCTTTAAAAGAAATTGGATTTCTAGAAAAAATGCCAAATCTAAAATCTCTTTCTATTAAAGACGCAAATTTACTGCAAATTGAAGCATTGGCCTTTTGTGCAGACTCTCTAGAAAGTTTATCTCTTTGGCATATTTATAAAGTAGAGGATTTCAGTATATTAAATACCATGAATCAGTTAATTTCTCTACAAGTAGAACTTCCTTATAGCCATCCGTCGCTTTCTTTTTCTCATATGGAAAGGCTTACCGATCTTTCTCTATGTCGTGTCAGTGATCTAAGCAGTATAGCCACTGCTTTACATCTGCAAACCTTAAAACTAGATGGTTGTAATGGAGAATATCTAAGTGCACTCACTGCATTATCCGATCTAAAGTCATTAACCCTTTCTAATCTATCTGGTTATTTTATTACATTAGATCCTTTAAAGCAGATTTCTAGTTTAGAAAAACTTACTTTAGAGGATTGTCGTATTTATACAAATATTGAAGAAGTACTTACTCTTCCTAATTTAAAAGAATTTACAATAAAAAATTGCTCTGTTGGCTTTGACTTTTACAATTTATCAGAAAATAACAATTTGGAAATTCTGAAAATCGAAGATACCATATTTGCTGAAATTTTGCCAAAGGATCATGCTGAATATGGACAAATTAAAAGAGAAAATACATACCAGCTTTCTGATTATAGTGATACTTTAAAAAACTTTCCAAATTTAATCGAACTAACTCTAATAGGAAATGAGTTAGACGATATTACCTTTATAACTGTTCTAGAAAAACTACAAAAACTGAATATTTCTAATAATTATATAACGGATCTTACTCCACTTGTTTCACTTTCTTCACTAAAAACGATTATATGTTCTAATAATCCGATTATAAATACAAATGACGTAAACGCTCAAATCATTCAATAAAAAGTTTTTTTCAGTAAAAAATGGAAGGTATATTTTAAGTGTAAACACACTCAATACAAGCCTTCCATTTTAATAATATTAAATTTTTCTACATAGGCTAATACTTTTTATAAAATATATTGTTCTGCATTGATAACACGTACTGTTTCTTTTCCTTCCTTTTCTTCCTTATCGTATGCAATTTTTGCTATTTTACGTCCAACTAGCTCTACTGCCCCATGCTGCTTTTTATTACATCTTACTAAAGCACAGTTAATCAAACTAACCTTTTCTTTTATTTCTTGTTCTGAAACATCTTCCGCAATCTCAACTATCGAACATGAAATTAAACTGATTCCTTCCTTGTTTTTTGAAAGCATCTCTGCATCAACAACAACTTTATTTTTCTTCCATAGTGTATTTTCTTTTATTATCTCTACTTTTTCATAGAAAAGATTTTTCTGATTCAATTCCTTAAACTGCTCCTCTGACAAATATAATGTTCCTTTCACATATAACCCTTCTATCTGCTTTAAGCTTTCTTTATCCTCTGCTCCAAATAATAAATCTCCTTTTACATACAAATAATTTCCATATTTTAAAAGAGTTTCTTTACAGAACATAATATCTTCTTTTATAAAACTGTATCCTGTTGGTATCACTTGAACTGTCACATCTTCATTAAATAATTCCATACAATCCTTTAGCTTTTCCTCTAATACATATAATTCTTTTGTTTTAAAATTCACACCTTTTTTTACTAATAGAGTTGTATCTACTGCTGTATCTATAATTTCTATTGACTTTGATGAAAAATATTTTCCTCCCTCTTTCGCCCGAATTGGAAAATAACGATCCATTTCCCATTTTCGTGTCATTATTGTATAATTATCAGGATAATACTCTACACTTCCATTTACAGAAATTCCATTGATAAAACTACTCATACTACTTGGACAACTTACCTGTCCATTTACAATAATATGAAAAAAGCTTTTTAGAATTTCCTCTGTTTTTGGATGAATAAAAAGTGCACCATTTACACAAAGTATTGTCTTTTCTTCACATGGCACATCTCCAGTTATTTCATACTTACCATTATAACTCATTAATTTAATCTCCTCTTTTTCTTCTAATTGAAGCATATGTTCTATATTCCATTTGATAGGAAGGTGATTTATGATCACTTTACTTCGTTTATCTACCAATAAAAAATCTGTATTTATTAGTATTTCTTCAAATTCTTTCAATTCCTCCTCGTTTACATTTCTTGCATCACAGATAACACAATTTACTAATAAATTTTTTTCTTGACTCACTTTTT
This sequence comes from uncultured Lachnospiraceae bacterium, assembly GCA_910579865.1. Lineage (GTDB taxonomy): Bacteria > Bacillota > Clostridia > Lachnospirales > Lachnospiraceae > MGBC114844. The sequence continues at coordinate 32,462 of CAJTXA010000007.1, read as the reverse complement.
ATTCCTCCTAAATTTTATTCTTGTAAAATGGTTTTTAGTTTCTTTCTGGCAGAAAACAGTTTTGCTCTTACTGTACCAGGCGGAATACCAAATATCTGTCCTAATTCTTTTGAATCATACCCTTGATACTGCATAATAAACAATTTTTGTTCTTCTTCTGGAAGTTGTAAAATTGCCTGCTTATAACTAATCTGAGAAAATTCATTTAACTCTGTTACAGATTCTGGTATTTCTTCTACAATCATTTCAAAGGAAGCATGACGGATTTTATCAATATAAAGATTCTTAATTGTTCGATACATCCAGGAAACTCTTTGCTCTTCCTTTAAATTATTTAATAATACTGCATTTTTAATTGCCCGCAAAAAAGCTTCTTGTACCAAATCCTCTGCCTGTTGTGAATCTTGTGTCATTGTTTTACACCACCCAAGCAGCTCTTTATAATACATATTGTACAATTCTTCAATCATTTTGTTTCTCCTCTCATCTGCCTTCACTTATAAGACGAATGAAAAAAGAAAAGTGTTGGAATAAATTTTAAAAACAGCACCACGATAGAATCGTGTTGTGCTGCTTTCAAAATTTTTTATATATTACTTTTTCTGTTGTGGTTTTCCATCCCATGCACCACTTTTATCTACATACCAGCCATCTGGAGTGTAGCCGTCTGCATACATTTTACCTCTTGTACCATCTGAAACAGGATTAAAATAATACCACTTTCCTTCTATAAATTGCCAACCAGTTTTCATGCCACTGTTAATATCAATATAAAACCAACTTTGATATCCAGCATCTAGATGCCAGCCGTTTTTTGCATAGCCATCTGCATCAAATGCATACCATGCTCCATTGATTCGTTCCCATTTGTAGATTTGTTGACCAGTACTTGTCAGTTGTCCATGAGGCCATGTACCATCTGCATATTCCAACCACCAACTACCATTTGTCTGTTTCCACTTAGCATACCCATTTCCACTTCCTGTTATAATTCCTTGCACCAAACTAATATACCCTCTAATTTGGTCCTTATAATCCGCTTTTATTATCACAGATTCCTCCTGTTTAGAAGGCGTAGTATTTTCTATAGCAGAATCTCCACTGTCTTCTGAATCATCATCATCGTCATCTTCTATTGTATTATTTGGCTTATTATTTCCTGGCTTATTTCCTCCTGGCTTATTACCTTCCCCCCCTGGTTTGTTATCGTCTTCTCCTGGTTTATTATCATCCTCTCCTGGATTCTCTTCTCCTGGTTTGTTATCATCCTCTCCTGGATTTTCTTCTCCTGGTTTGTTATCATCCTCTCCTGGATTCTCTTCTCCTGGTTTGTTATCATCCTCTCCTGGATTCTCTTCTCCTGGTTTGTTATCATCCTCTTCTAATTTAGGAATAATAGCAGTTTCTATATTTTGGCATAAATTACATACTCTATGCTTCTCTCCTTCTGACGTAGAAGTAGCAGCAATATCAATTATCCAGTCTCCATAAGAATGTTCTTTTTTTGGAGTATCGACCTGCTTTTTAAGAATCGTTTCACAAACAGGGCAATATTGTCCTTCTGTTTTTCCCATCTTTGTACAAGTAGATTCAATTGCTGGAAGAACTGTTATTGTATGACCAATTGCAGGAATTTCTTCTTCATAAAAATATGAACACTCAGAACAAGTATAAATCTTTTTTCCATCTTCTGTACAAGTTGCCTTTTTTTCAATTGTTTCTATATATTGATGTATATGTTCTTCTGACGCTGCAATATGTAAAATTCCCTCTTTTTCAATTATATTATAATTCTTGTGATCCTTTTCAAGAACACGAATAAATATTTCATAATCTCCTTCTTTTGTATTATCTGGAAATTCTTTATAAAGAATTTTTACCGCACCTAAATCTTCTCCCTCAATAGGTTCATAACCCAATTCAAATTCATAATCTACTAAAAGTTTTGGACTATCAAAACTTGGAACTTCTTCCTCAATCCGAATATACTTATCCAATGGACGAATCCGAACCTCTTTTGGAATAATCTCAAAATTAGAAGTTTCTTCTCCTATTTCTGTATCATTTTCTACATGAATTGTAATGGAATAACTTCCTGCTTCTGTTGGTGCCTCTGTTAAAGATTGTTGTTCTATTAAATCATAATAAGTAATTGTCATTGGCATTTCTTCTTGAAGTTCTATACTCCATTTATCATAAGGCTTTCCATTATAAACGATAGCTGGTGAAGTAAGATGAACTTTCACCTCTTCCTTATCTGTCACTAAAACTACAACGAAAACTGTCATAGGACGATGGTTTTCTAAAGTGACAATTACTGGTATTGTTTCTATACCATTTTGTAATGTTGTCTGATAAGTTAAAATACCATCTGCAATCGTTGGAATACCTGAAATACTACTTCCAAATTGTTCTTTTCCTAACTGATAATCTATTTTTCCATTTTTTAACTCTGCTGGAATAGCATCTAAAATAGAAACTTCTTTTCTTGTATTTGGCTTTGCTGACGAATGAATGGTAATCTGTTCTGGTGCTTTTGCTGGAACAATTGTAACTTCTGGTTCTACTAAAATGCTATCCGAAATATTTGGTAATTCATACCAAATGGAATCCTCTTCATTCAATGACCAAGAAAGAATCTTTGCCTCTGCATATGTACCAGCCTGTGCACTTGCCAGTTCTGCTTTACCAGAAACAAAAAGTGTTTGCTCTGCTTTGTCTAAAGTAAGAGAACGAATTTCAGTTGTATTTTTTGTTCCATCATAGGTAAAGTCCTCTAATGTTACACTTTTTATATCTTCTACAGCTAATACCTGTTTATTTAAGATAATTGAAACATTTGTATCACTTAAAGCTGGATTTAACGACTCTGTACCTCCAAAATCTGCATAAATCGTAGAAGTTCCAACTGGTATTTTCTGCTCTGCTGTATTATATACAAAAACTGCCTGCCCTTTCGAATCAACTGGTGCTGTTCCTAAAAGCACTTGTTCATAATAAAAATCTACTGTATTTGGACGAGCTGTTGCCGCCATTCTAGCATTGGTTGGAACAGCCTGACAAACAAAACGAATTTTATCGCCATAAGTAGCAGAAACTGGTTTACCATCTGTTCCATTAGAACCCATAGTAGCTGTCAGCAATACATCTGATTCACTTTTTACAATAGAAAATTCTTGTATAATTTCACCACTATACTCTCCAATTCCTACTACTTTTACTGTAGCTTTTCCTATATTAACATTATTTTCATAAGAAACGATATAATCTTCTTCCAACGTTAGCCTATCTCCAGAAGAACTAATTACTTCTATTTCTGGACAAATTGGTTTTCCTGTATAGATTTGCTCTAAAATAGGTTGTACCTCTGCCTGTTCATCAATTAGTAAAGTACCTGTATCTACTGATGAATCATAGAAATAAACCTCTATTTCAGCTAATTTATATTGATCTAGATCTTTTACATCTTTAATCGTTGATTCATTTCCTATCTGAGATGTATCAACTGAATAAAACCGAATCGTATAATTTCCTGTTTTCGCTTCCTCATTTGCTATAAAATAAAAATTATCTGGATAATCTTCAGAAAAGTCAAAAATAACTGCATTTCCCCAATTTTTCTCATTATCGTCTTTTAAACATTCTGTTCTTATAAATAAACTATTATAGTAAAAAAAATAATCTGATACAATATCATAAAAGTCAATAAGATTTCCTTCTTCATCCTTCCAGATAATTTTGCAAAAAGCAGATTTATCAGGAATATCAGCTCCATTTGTCTTGATTTTTGCTAAATCAACTGCCAACGGTGCATTAGAAATTTCTATACTTCCAATCGCTGGAATATCCATATTGTCTTCTCCATAAAGTTTAAAGACAGACCAAGCACCTGCTTGATATCGCATTTCATAATTATCATATTTTTCTGTTACAATAAAACTTTCTTCGTCTATTCCATTCCAGTCTGTAATAATATACCTCCTTCCAACCACAGGATCTCCAGGAAAATTTCTATTTTCCGTTTGGAAAACAGTAGTCCCTGTAACATTTCCTTCTATTGTTAGTGTTCCTTCCTTATCTAAAACTAAAAGACCTGCTGTATTATTATCAGATAAAGAAGCATCATAATTTCCACCTTCAAAATCTCCTGAAACTGTCACATTTATTGCTTCACTTAAATCCAAACAAGAGTTGTCCTGTAAAGAAATAGTTTGAAACTGATTGGTATGTGGCATAAAATAGGAATTCTCTTTTAATGCAATTGTTCCAATCCCATCTGTAATCCCTTCAAAAATAGAACAATTCGTTATTGTTAATGTGGTTGTATCATTTCCAATAAAATTTGTTGTTTTTACATTATTAAACAGTGATTTTCCATTTCCACTTAAAAATATTTCTGCAGAACGATTTAAATCTGTATAAACGCCTCCTCTTACTGTAACAGAATTATCCAATTCCAATGTTACATCTTCCGTATAAGGAACATGTTGATATTTTCCTTCTTCATGTCCCATATAGATATCTTGAAGTATTGTTTTTGAATTAGAGTTTCTTATGGTTAAAGCAGCGTTTGAACCAATTGAAGTATTTTTATACCCTCCTGCAAACACACTTGGTAACAGTTCCGTTTCATAACCTCCTAAAGGTCCAAATGCTCCTCCTCCTCCTTTTAAATAAGTACTGACATTATCAAGCGTTAAACTATAGCCTGCTAAAAAAATCTCTCTATGAGGTATACTTCCCAAAGCATCTGAGGACTCAAATAATAGTTCGATATTTTTAAAAGTAACCCCATCACCTTCTAGTTGAATTGGACAGCGACAATTTAATATACCTCCTGATGTCCCTTCAATTGTAGTACCTGCTGGAATGAAAACTGGCAACATTCTTCCACTTTCCTCTGCCTCTGTTCCTATTGTGACAACATCACTAACTATAATATGTCCGATTCCCTGTTCTAATGCATTCATAAACTGTTTGTTTGTAGTAACTGTAACACTGTCATATGCACCAGATAAAACAGAAATAGAGGAAGACAAAACCTGTTGGTTTGCTAACGCAGGTGATAGTTGAGTTAGAAGCAAAGCAGTAGAAAGAACCATACTTAATGCCTGTTTTCTTCTAAATTTTAATTTCATCAAATTCTCCTTTCATATCAAAACCTGTCTTTCTCTAAAGAGAAGACCGGTAGGGTGGATGCATCACCTTGCCGGTATCGACTTCGATACAGAAAATGGTATGCATAAAATAGTAACTTTTATTCTTATTTTACCATATAAAAGAAATATCGTATACTACAAGTTGTAAATTATGACAATAATTTGTAGTTATTATTCAAATATCATAAAAAAATGGGAAACCTTTGTTGTAAACATTTTGCACATAATTCTCCTTTCATATTTTTAAAAATTTTATATTGTAATCAATATAGACATCATGTATGATAATATACACAAGCTAAAGCCATACCAATCCACATGTTTTATAGAAATAAAGGAGATTATTAAATGAAAAAAATATCATATATTTTACTTTTAACAGTATGCTCTATTCTATTAACTGGATGTAAAAGTAACATACCAAATATAAAAAATAATACTATAAAAGAAGAAACAGAAAAAGAACCAGATTCATCAAATTCTGAAACGATATCATTACTTGTATGGGGTTCTGAAGAAGATGAAACACTCTTAAATCAAATCTTTACTAGTTTTCAAGAAGAATACAAAGAACAAGCCAATTTTCAAATTACTTTCGCAGCTCAAGGAGAATCTGGCTGTAAAGACGCCTTAATGGCAGATTTAGAAAATAGTGCGGATGTTTTTACTTTTGCCGACGATCAACTAAATACATTAGCCGCAGCAGGTGCCATAAATCCAATTGAAAATATGGAAAAAATCAAATCAACTAATCTAGAAGGAGCAGTAGAAGCAGCCTCTATAGGTGATACTTTATATGCGTATCCACTTACTGCAGATAATGGATATTTTCTTTATTACAATCAAAAATACCTCTCAAAACAAGATATTGAAACATTAGATCAAATTCTTGCAGTTGCAGCCACACAGCATAAAAAATTTGCTATGGATTGGTCTTCTGGCTGGTATGTTTATTCTTTTTTTGGCAATACAGGATTGGAAGTTGGACTAAACACAGATGGCATTACCAATTACTGTACCTGGAATAAAACAGATAGTACCATTAAAGGAATTGATGTAGCAAACTCTATGTTGGAAATTGCTAAAAATGCGGGCTTTTCTAATATGGATGATACACATTTTCTAGCTGGCGTACAAAATGGTTCTGTAATTGCAGGTATTAGCGGAATCTGGAATGAAGTAGCTGTAAAACAAGCTTGGGGAAACTATTACGGAGCTGCCAAACTTCCCACTTATACCTGTAATGGACAACAAATACAGATGTCCTCTTTTTCTGGCTATAAACTAATTGGTGTCAATGCTTATTCTGCTCATTATGAATGGGCATCTAAACTAGCTGAATGGATTTCGAATGAACAAAACCAACAACTTCGATTTGAGTTGCGTGGTCAAGGTCCTTCTAATATTTTTGCAGCAAAATCGACAGCAGTTCAAGAATCGTTAGCTATTTCTGCTTTGCTTGCACAATCAGATTACTCTTGTTTACAAAGAATTGGCAACAGTTATTGGGATCCTGTCACAGAATTTGCTCAAAATATAGCTGCTGGAAACCCTACAAATGAATCCCTTCAAATCCAACTTGATAAGATGGTTGAACAAATTATAAAATAGGAGACATAACAAAATGAAAAAGAAAATCAGTATTACTTATCGCCTAATTTTACCTGTCATTTTATTGGGAATCGTTGCACTGATTTCAAATATTTTAGCGGTTTCCAATATAAGAGATGTCAACGCCAACGCTACTGTTATTGCAGACAATTATATGAATGGAAAAAACCAACTAGCAAAAATCAATTATTCTACTCTAACCATTCACAACTTAGCACTATCTCATATTGTAGCAATTGATTATAACACTATGATTTCTGTTGTAACTATGATAAAAGAAGAGGAACATACACTCGATCTTTTATTAGAAGATTATCAGAATTATCTGACGCAAGAAGATAAAGACACCTATCAGGAGCTTTTATCTTATTATGATTCTTTTAAACATGCATTGGTTCATCTAGTATGTGCTAGTGCAAATGGAAAAAGACAAGACGCTTATGCCTATGCCAATGGAGATGTTGCATCTTTTAGTACAGCTATGAAAAGAAATATTGACCGATTGGAGTCTTCTATCCAAAATCAGACTGCACAGGCTCGAAAACAACTTTCTTTTGTTTATATCCGGTCTATGATAATTAGCAGTATTACTATTTTATTATGTTCTAGTTTAGTTTTTATTGTAATTACTATTGTCCTACGTTATGTAGTAAAGCCAATTAAACATATTTTACATACTCTTCAAAAAAGTGCAACATCGATTCACACCGTTGCAAAAGATGTATTAGCAAAAACCAAACATTCAAATCAAAATTCAATGGATTTATCTGCACTAGCAGGCCAGCTATCCGATGCCATTCAAGAAGTGGCTTCCAATTCCTCCCATATCAATCACAATGCGAAGGAAATTCAAACAAGCGCAAATGAAATGGCAAAAGAATGTAATGATATTACAAAATACTCTGCAAAAATGAAAATTCGTGCAGATCAAATGGAATCTTCTGCACAAAGCACATTAGAAATGACCAATAATAAAGTAGCAGAACTCTTAGCTGTTTTAAATGAAGCAATCGAAAATAGTCGCAGTGTAGAGCAAATCAATAGTCTTACCAAAGAAATTATGAATATTACGTCTACTATCAACCTAATTGCACTCAATGCTTCTCTTGAAGCAGCACGAGCAGGAAATGCAGGACGAGGATTTAAAATAGTAGCAAATGAAATCTTAGAACTTGCTCATTCTAGTCAAAAAACAGCAAATCGAATTCAAGAAACCAATATCACTGTTACCAAAACGGTTCATCATTTATCAGAAAATGCACAACAATTAATTGATTATATGAATACTGCTATCCTTACAGAATTTCAACAATTTGCAGAAACTGGAAATCAATATAAAAAAGATGCTACCTACATTGAGCAAACTATGGACGAATTTAATTCTAAAGCAATATATCTAAGAAATTCTATTACAGAAATTGTGGCATCGATCTCTTCTATTACAAAAGCTATTGATGAAAGTGCTGCTGGTATTACTGGAGTTTCTAATAACTCCCAAAATCTTGTGACAGATATGAAAGATATTACACTTCGTATGAAAACAAATCAAGATATTGTAGAAGAATTAAACAAAGAAACAGCCGCATTTGCTAATTTATAATTTTCGGATGTCATTCTATCTACAAAAAATCTATAATAGAAGAATCTCTTTTTTATTGATAGAAAAAATAAAAACTAACTAATAAAATTTTATACAAATTATAAGCGGGAAGAAGTAGTCTATCATTCTACAACATTCCCGCCTTTAAAAAGCTTATATAACTGGTAAATCATAACTTTCCATAGTTTACTTCTTCTATTACAATTTATTGTAGGTCCTCTTTCCTAATAGCAATTGAAGGATAATGATTCTGTGTTGTCAAATCGCTCTCTAATGGAACACTATATACCATATAATAATTTTCTGGATGTTGTTCCCTTAATTTTTGTATTTTTTCTGTTGCTGATTCTCTATCTTGTGTTGCAAAAACAACAGAAACCACTCCAATCTTTTCCTCTCCTTCTTCCTGCACAGCTCCACATAAAATAATTTTTAATGGTTCTTTCCCTTCCAATCCCATTTGAATATATTCCTGATAATCCAAAATTTTTTCTCCCTAATTTTAATTTTTTTATTTTGTATAGTTTTATTTTGCTACTTCTTTTTAATCTCCCCTCTGAGTTCCTATATGCAGCATTTGATCATATTCCTCCCAAGAAATATAACGTCCTCCCATACTTTCCAAATGTTTGGTATAAAACTGACAATCCATAAATAAAAATCCTTTTTCTTCTAATAACTGTGCAAATGCAATCAAAGCCGTTTTTGATCCATTTTCTTTTTCTGAAAACATACTTTCTCCAAAAAAACAGCTTCCTATTGAAACCCCATAAAACCCACCTGCAAGCTCTCCATCTTCCTCTACTTCTACACTAACTGCATATCCAGCCTGAAAAAGCTGACTATAAGCTTTTTCCATCTCATCTGAGATCCAAGTTCCTTCCTGCCATTCTCTCTTAATTCGGCATCGATGCATAGTATCTGCAAAATCTCGATTTAATCGAATTTGTAATTTATGCTTCTTTATATATTTTCTCATAGAATGAGAAATATGAATTTCTTTTGGAAAAATTACAAAGCGTTTCTTTGGACACCACCACATAATTTCCTCACCAGGATTATACCAAGGAAAAATCCCATGTGTATATGCCAGTAAAAGACGTTCTACACTTAGATCTCCTCCAACAGCAAGTAACCCATCTGAACGAGCTAGAACTGGATTTGGAAAAGATATAGTTTTATTTAAACGATAAACAGGCATCTTACGTTCTCCTTTCTTTTCACACCACAATTAATCACAAAATGCAAAAAATAGCTTTATATCATCAATTGTTTTTGTGAAATGCTCACCACCTGAAACCAGTGAGATTATGAGATCCATTTTTTAATACCACCTATAAAATGTGAATTTTAAACTGACCCTCTATAGCAGTTAACCTACATACCCCTCCTTCTTTTAATGCACCAAATAAAATCTCATCTACTAAAAGGGGTTTAATTTCACTTTGTATCACTCGCTCAATCTCTCTTGCGCCAAACTCTATACTAATTCCTTTTTCTTTTACTAGCTTTTTCGCATCTATTCCGACTGAAAACTCTACTTTTTTCTGTAAAAGCATCTTTTGAAGCACTTTCAATTTTTTCTCTACTATCCGCTCTGCCATCTTTTCATTCATTCCATGAAATACAACAATTCGATTTAAGCGATTTCGAAACTCAGGCTGAAAAACTCGCTTTACCTCTTCTAATATCACATCTGTTTTTTTATCCTGCTCCCGAAAACCAATCCCATTTTTTCCCATCTGATTGGCTCCTGCATTGGATGTCATAATTAAAATTATATTTCTAAAATCTGCTTTTCTTCCTTGATTATCAGTAAGTGTTGCATAATCCATTACCTGCAAAAGAACATTATAGATATCTGGATGTGCCTTTTCTATCTCATCCAATAAAAGAACTGCATGAGGATGCTTTCGAACCTCTTCTGTAAGAAGTCCTCCCTCCTCATATCCTACATATCCTGCTGGTGCACCAATTAACTTAGCTACTGCATGTTTCTCCTCGTATTCTGACATATCAAAACGAATCAGCCGAATTCCTAACTCCTTTGCAAGACTTCTTGCTATCTCTGTCTTACCTACACCAGTTGGCCCAACAAAAAGTAAACTCGCCAAAGGCTTTCCCTCTTCCAATAACCCTGCTCTAGAAAATTTCACTGCATTTACCACCTGTGCAATTGCCTCTTCTTGACCATAAACTAAATTTTGCAATCGTACTTCTAATGTTGCAAGTGATTCGCTTTCCTCTCTTTCTACTACTTGTTTTGGAATCTGACAAGTCTTTGACACAATTTCATCAATTAATTCTCTATTTACAACCTGTTCTTCTTGTTTAAGTGGGTGTAAATGACGATAGGCTCCTGCCTCATCAATCAAATCAATCGCCTTATCTGGTAAATAACGCTCATTCATATACTTTGCACTAATCTCAACTGCATACTTTAATACTCCATCTTCATAATGTACCCCATGAAACTTTTCATAGTTCTCTTTTAAACCCTCCAAAATTTGAATGGCATCTGGAATACTTGGCTCATGAATATCAATATTTTGAAACCGTCTTACCAAACTTTTATTTTTTTCAAAATGCTTTTTATATTCTTCATAAGTAGTCGCACCAATAAAACGAATATGTCCCTCTGCTAAATATGGTTTTAACATATTTGAAATATCAAACGTTCCTCCATTTACCGCACCTGCTCCAACAATATTGTGAATTTCATCTATATAGATAATTGGTTTTTCCTCAGAAGCAATACTATCCATTACTCGTTTAAAACGTTTTTCAAAATCTCCTCGATACTGTGTTCCAGCCAATAAACTTCCTAAATCCAAAGAAAAAATTTTAGCTCCCTCTAAAGGCTTCGGAATCTGATTTTGATCTAACAACTGTGCTAGTCCATATACAATCGCTGTCTTTCCAACTCCTGGTTCCCCTAGATGGAGTGGATTATTCTTTTCCTTACGGCAAAGAATCTGCATCGTTCTCTCCAATTCTTCTTCTCTGCCAATCAAAGGATTTCGCCCTTCCAATGCGTCATTTAAGCAAATTGCATACTGCTGCCAAACACCTGTTTGGCTCTCTGTATCTGCCTCTTCTTCTCTTTCTTGTTCCTCTAAATCTGAACTTTTTTGCTTCTTTTTCCCTTTCTTTTGCTTATTGGTACCTTTTTCTTCATAGGCAATTGTCATTTCCTGTAAAAGCCCTGCTTCCTCTACTCCTTGCACACGCATAAAATAAACAGCATAGCTTTCCTCTAACTCATACATAGCATGAATAATATGTGGCAGCTCTACCATATATTTTCCACTATTTTGCGCCGATTCCCAAGCGTAAGACAATACCTTACCCATTCCCTGTGAAAGTTCTGGATCTTTTTCAAAATCCTTTTCCTTTACTTCCATATAGCGATCTAGGTAAGAACGCAAATTGGAATCTAGTTCCTTAATTTTTCCGCCACAATTTTCAAATGCTTGTACAAACATTGTATTCTGACAAACCACATACAACACTAATTCTGGTGTTACATATTCAAAATGTGCATTTTTTGCAAGTGAAATCACCGTATTAATAATATGGGCTACCTCCCCTGACACCTTCATTATCATGCCTCCTCAATCGTCATTCGAAATGGAAAGCCTTCTTCCTTCGCTCTTGTCGTTGCTGCCTGAACCTTTGTGACTGCTATATCATATGGATAAGAACCGATTGCAGCTTTACCAGTTTCATGCACCATTAACATTAGCCGTTCTGCTTCCATTTCAGCCTTATGAAAAATCTCCACTAAAATATCCACTACAAAATCCATAGAAGTAAAATCATCATTATGCATAATTACCCTATAATGTTTTGGTTCCCGTATATTTATTCTAGTCTTTTCTCTTGTTTCTCCCTGAATAGCCATGCCAATTCCCTCTTTATTTGATATTTATAATCGTAATTCTTTTTATTATTTTTTCAAAATTTCGTTTCTATCTTACCACAAACAGTCAAAAAAATCTATTACTAATAAAAAAGTCTAGAATAAAAACTATCTCCTAGTTTCTATTCTAGACATTTGTTTATTCTTATCACATTTTATTTATTTTCGAATTTCCTGTAATACTTCTTTTGGAATCTCAAATTCTACCACCCCCATATACATAGGTGCTACATCTCCCTCATTAAAACCAATCACTACATTATCTCTTTCATTTAAATAAAAAGAAGTCTCATCTGTAATTGATTTAAAATTCCATTCTTCTACCTCATTATTTAACCAATAATAAACTGTTTCATCTTCTAACATCTGTTTTTGCATCTGTTCTTTAATATTTTCACTAATTATTGTAATATAATCTGTATCTTCCTTAAAAATATCTTTTAACTGCAAACGTTCTCCGCTGTTTAAATCAATTGTATAATAATAATTCCACTGATAGCCACTGCCAGCTCCTTGATAACAAATTAGTTTTAAGGTAAAATAATCTTCTGTTGTTGCTAATCTTTCACTGTTTACTACAATATCCTGATATCCCTCTTCTTCTTCCAAATGAGATTCAAATTCTTCTACTAATTTATCTGTAATTTTCTGAATTTCGGTATTAATTTCTTCTTTTGTACGTTCTAATTTTTCCTGTATCTCGCTATTTTCAATTGATTCCTCCAATTTTATTTCTGGAACATGAATATCTGCCATATATCTATCTGTTTCATATTTATAATCTCGAAATGTTACTACCTTTACTAGCTGTCCTATAATTGGAATTTGTCCCATCGCATGTGCTATTTTATTTGAAGTATTTGGCAAAATCAAAAATGCTGCTAATAAGACTGCTGCACTAAATCCCATCTTCTTAAATTGGTTGTATTTTCTCTTTTCCATTTCATCTGCCTCCTTTATTTTCATCCTTAATTTTTCAATCTGTTCCTCTGACATCTGCGGCTTTTGATATTCCTTTTTTAATCGCTGAAGTTCTTCTTCTAATTGGTTATTTTTCTCTTTTTGACTTTCTCTCCATTTCTTATCTTGTTTTTTTATTTCAGAAAAATTATAATTCATACTATCACCTGCCCGTTTCACTTTTTAAATGATATTCCTTCTTATCTGTTTCCTCTGAAAGAACCACACGCAACTTTTTCATACTACGATACAATCTGCTTTTTACTGTATTCACATTTTCCTCAAGAATATCTGCAATTTCTTCTAACTTTTTGTCTTCAAAATATTTTAAAATAATCACCACTCTATCTTTATCTGAAAGTTCATCTAATGCTCTTTGTAAATCCACATTTACATCATTATCTTCCAAAATTCCAATTTCATTTTCCTCTTGTACTTCCTCATAGGAAAGAAACTGTGGTCGTTTTAAATATTGAAAACATTCATTTAACATAATACGATAAATCCAAGTTTCTACATATTCTGGCTGTTTCAATGTATGACTGCTTTTTAATGCCTTATAAGCTCCACTTTGTACAATATCACTAGCATCTGTTTCATTATGCACATAGCTATAAGCAAGACGATAATATTGATTGTACTTTTCTAAAAGAACATGTTCAATTAAAATTTTATTTTTCTTATCTTTTTTTTCGAAAAAAATGTGCAATGTCTTTCACCTCCTTTATACCCTTCTACTTTATTGGATTTCTTTTTCGTATAAAAAGTTTCACCTTAAAAAAATTTTTTTGGAAATAAATCGTTATTTTTTCACAATTTTATCAAAAAAAGTCAAATTTTTATTGTATTCACTAAAAAATAGCGATACAATAAAAGATAAATAAAGATATAACAGGGAGACTTATTATGAAACAGCCTAAAAAGAAAACAAATGCAAAGAAAAAAATAACAAATGAAATCTTTCAGCAAATTGGAGGCAGCGCTATTTTTGTACTTTTATTAATAGCAATTGTTGCAACCTATATGGTAAGTTCATTGATTATTACGCAAAAAGAAACTGAACTTACAATGGAATCCTATGCAGCCGCAAACCAACTGACGGGATTCCTAGAACAGTATACAAAAAGTGTAGAACAATTAGCTGTCAACCCAGAAATTAAGTCTGTTATGATGGAAACGAAAGCAGGAGATGATATTTGGCAGTCTGAAAAAATGGATACTGTTATGAACTACCTAGTTAATATCGCAAATACTGATTCTGAAAATGTTATGGCTGTATGGATCTCTGATCTTGATGCAAGTATATTGACACAATCTGATGGTTTTACCAGTGAAGAAGGTTGGGATATTACAGGACGCGGGTGGTACAGTTGTATTGAAACAAAGAAAACCATTTTAACAGAACCATATATCGATTCTTCAACTGGAACTATGATTTTAAGTGCTGCATCTCCAGTTTATGATGATACTACTGGAGCTGTACTTGGTGCAGTTGGTATGGATATTTCTCTTGATCATATGACAAAGATTATGAGTGAATATAAGATTGGTCGTAATGGATATATTATATTATTATCTGAAACTGGTACATTTCTTTATCATCCACAAACTGAGCTTATCCAAAAAAATATAAAAGAAATCGATGTATCTCAAAATATTATTGATGCTGTTGCATCAAAAAAAGATATATTTTTAAAATATAAAATAAACGGCTCTACTAAATATGGATCATTTCAATATGCTGGAGACACTGGATATATTGTACTTAGTAGTTTACCTTTTTCTGAATATTATAAAATGTTAATCACAATGATCATTATATTAGTTCTTATTTTCTCCATTGGTATTTTATTGATAGCGATTCGTATTAAGAAAAGTGCTACAAATTTAACAAAACCAATTCTAGAACTAAATCATATCGCACAACAGCTCGCTTGTGGAAATTTAGATGTTAACCTCTCTATAACAAGTGAAAATGAAATTGGAGAACTAGGTGAATCTTTTCAAAAAACAGTCAACCGTTTAAAAGAATACATTACATATATTGATGAAACATCTGAAATATTAGCACAAATTGCGAATGGAGAATTAAGTATTCATTTAAAAAATAACTATATTGGTGAATTTCAGAAAATCAAAACTGCCCTACTTAATATTTCTAGTTCTATGAATCAAGTTATGATTGAACTTCACAAAAGTTCGGAACATGTTTCTGTTGGAGCTACTGAGCTTGCTACCGCCTCTCAAATTCTAGCAGAAACTGCCGAAGAACAATCTACATCCATTGAGCAGCTTGCAACAACCACAAACGCTGTTGCTGATCAAGTGGAAAACAGCCGTCAAGAAGCCGAAACTTCTGCTAAAGCGACTGCACAAACTACTATTATGATTGAGCAAAACCAAGAAAAAATGAAATTGATGATGGATGCTATGAATAAAATTTATGAAACTTCACAAAAAGTAGTTGGCATCATCCAAACAATCGAAGATATCGCATCACAAACCAATCTTTTATCTTTAAATGCTTCTATAGAAGCTGCTCGTGCAGGTGAAGCAGGAAAAGGTTTTGCTGTGGTTGCTGATGAAATTGGAAAATTAGCATTAGAAAGTTCTAAGGCAGCAAATACAACAAAAGAATTAATTGAAATTTCAATAGAAGAAATTAATAAAGGAAATAATATCGCTTCCAGTACTATGAGTTCCCTAAAAGACTCGGTAAAAGCTGTAGACCAAGTAAATGAAATGATTCAAAAAACAGCAGAAAATGTAGCAATTCAATCTGAAAATATGAAACAGCTTCGTACAGGAATTGAAAAAATCACTCATAGTATACAAGACAATTCTGCAGCCTCTCAGGAAACTTTTGCAACTTCAGAGGAACTAGCTTCACAGGCTGAAATATTAAATAAAATGGTACAAAAATTTAAACTCTATTAAATTTTACATATCTTTTTAACTTTACCTCCCCTTTTCAAATAATAATGAGAAGGGGAGGAGATTTTCCTTTTCCTGCCAGATAAACAGTTATAAATTATTTTTTTATTTCATAATTTATCTTTTTTAACTTTAATGTAAAAGTTGTTTTTTTATTGGGTATGCTGTCTAAAAGCAAATCGCCTCCTAACTGAACAGCTAAATTTTTTGCGATTGTTAAACCTAATCCATTCCCTTGTATTTCTCGATTTCTAGAATCCTCCATAGTATAAAGTCTATCAAATACACTCGATGCAAATTTTTGCTCAATTCCTTTTCCTTTATCTACTACGTCTACAAATACACTACTTTTATTCTGATGTAAAAAAACTCCCAAATATTTTCCCTCGCTACCATAACGTATAACATTTGACAGTAAATTATATAAAATTCTCTGAAGTGTTTCTTTATTTCCCTGTACAAAAATAGGAGTTTCTGGAATAACTAATTCTACTTTAAATTCTTTCTGTAGCAAAATTTCATAAAACTCCAAAACATTTTCTTTACATACTTCACAGATATCTATTTTATAAAGATCGATTTCCATATCTCCTGCTTCCAATTTTGCTAATGTAAAAAACTGATTGATCAGATCCATTACCTGTTTCGCCTTTGCTTCTACTTTCTTTAACATTTCATCTTCTGCATAACTTAGACGTATAATTTCTAAGTATCCTAATATCACAGTCAAAGGTGTTTTTATATCATGGGATATATTCGATAACATTTTTCTAGAAGAAATCTCTCCTTTTTTAAAATCTGCTTTTACTTTCTGATGCGCAATTAACAGGCCATTAATTTGTTTTCCTAATTCCATTAAAACAGGATTATCTGTAAATATCATCACCTTTTCATCACTATTTGTTTCTAAAATTTCTTCCAACTTTTCATTAATCTGCCTAATCTTTGTTTGTATCCCATGCCGAAAAATAAATTGTTGATAGAAAATAATAAAAAATAAAACCAAAATTATAGCTGACAAAAAAAATATGATTGTTTTATTACTCATCTTTTATCTCTCCTAATTTATACCCAATTCCCCACACCGTAATAATATACTGTGGCTTTTTAGGATTATCCTCTATTTTAGTTCTTAAAATTCCATCCCCTCTGCTGTGATACGTTCTGTTAGCTCCTTTAATGTACAGCCAAGCTTTTTTTCATTTGGAAACCAGTCGCCTAAGCTGGAACTATCGTCCTGTCTGTTCCCTGATTTGTTATTTTTACAGCCCTTGTAATGATATCCATTTCTTCTAATATCCCATAATATAGTTCAACTTCTAAACCAGAATAAGAATCTTTTAGCCGAATAATTAAAGTTTGTGCTTCCCCATTTTCTGCATACACCGCTGGCAAACCTGGAATGGCATATTTTCCTTCTTGTACATAGTATCCATTATAGCGTAGTTCCACTGCCTGACTTCCATCTCTATTTTGCACTCTCAAGGAAGTTATTCTATAGTCACCTGTTCCAAAGCTGCTATATTCTTGCGGAAGGGAATCCATAGAATATGTTCTGTCTCGCTTTCTCATTTCATATGGATTACCTGAAAAGCCTCTATCAGCTCGATAGAGCAAAAGAGATTTGTCGCTGTTATCCGTTTTTTCTCCATTCCTTTGTTCCAAATAATAAAAACCATAAGCTTGGACATGCAAATCCTGCATATGCTCTGACTGCTCCCATCTCAATTTGCCTCGGTGAAGATAACAGCTGTCCCCTGCTTTTTTTGGATCATCCTTATAGCTATAGTCGTTTACCTGCGCCAACTCATCTCCGCTGTATAACATAGGAATCCCAGTCTGCATAAACATCATAGCATGTAGTGTCAGATCAAACTGTACCGCCCGTTCCATCGCTGCAGGATCCTGCTCAAATCCTACCTTTTCAATGCCACACAGACTTGCCGTTGTGCCACAAATTAGAAAAAAATCTGTAGAAATACTGCTAGATCAGATCAACAATGGCACAGAACCATGTATGTATGAATTGGAGTCCCGTATTATCGCAAGAGAATCTACAATCCGCTTTATAAGAACACCTTAACGAAAAAATCACCATAACCTCCTTTTTTTCGTGCAAAATAATTTTCCAAATACA
This sequence comes from uncultured Lachnospiraceae bacterium, assembly GCA_910579865.1. Taxonomy (GTDB): domain Bacteria; phylum Bacillota; class Clostridia; order Lachnospirales; family Lachnospiraceae; genus MGBC114844. The sequence goes on along the minus strand of CAJTXA010000007.1, from coordinate 14,139 downwards.
AATTTATAAAAAAGAAGGTTATGATGATTTTTCAAGTAAAGTCAGTCTACTGCTTTAATCCGTTCCACAAGCGAAAGCTTTTTGGTATACTGAACTGCACAAATAGAAAATACTGTTTGTACCAGCAGCAGTGCAGCTGTAAATAATAACATCTGACGTACTGGAAAATGATAAGTAAGCTTTCCAAACAAACCAACCTGAGCAAAAATATTACATACAACCAAACTACATACTGTTCCGACTGTCAGGGTAACAAGCAGTGTGATCCCGATATAACATAGACATTCATAGGACAACATTTTGGACAACTGCCGATTGCTCATTCCAATGGACTGAAATACGCCAAACTCCTGTTGACGGGCTAAAAGGTTTGTAATCAACGTATTTACAAGATTAATTAGCGAAAATAGAAAGATAAATATTAGAATACCATAATCTCTTGTCAGCTCATTCTTTAGTCCAACCTCCAGCTCGGAGGCCAAATCGTCCACACTAGAAACTGAAATCCGAATATCAGGTACGGCACGAAACACCATTCTCCGCAACTGTTCACTGTCCTGTTCTGTATGAAGGTTCACATAGCTGGTAAAATCTGTGATCTCAGGATAAAGCACAGATAGCTCTTCCTCAGGCAGAATAAAAAAATGGGCACTATTACATAGCTGAATATTCTCGACAATCCCCATAACGGTATATGTTTTTATCTGTCCGTTGTAACAAGAAAAAGTAACCGTATCACCCACCTGATAGTTGGTTCTATAAATTGTTTTTAAGGTATTGCCTGATGGGCAGACCAAAATACCATTCTGCTCCATCAACTGCTGGTAATCTGTAATTCCATCCAAAACTGCTTTTTTTGAATATAACTTTGCCATTTGTGTCTCTGAAATTCCTCTGACTAAGAAGGGCTCATGCTCCCGATTCCCTGGTATTGCACTAATGGCGGGAATTTCCACACAAGCTGTACTATAAGCTGTAATAAAATCTATACCTGGAATTTTTGCAAGCTCTTCTTGCAAAGCCGCTCCTAGGGGATTCTCTTTCTGCATTGTAACAAACTCCTCACCTACATAATTCTCATATTGCAAAAGATACTGGCTTCTATCTCCGAATTGGGACTGAGCCATTTCTTTTATATCGATCGAGTTTGCATAAGCGGAAATACAGAGAAATAAAATCCCAGTCAGACTTAAGGAAAGGGCTGTTACAAATGCTTTTTTACGATTTCGGGAAAAATTCATCAAAGCCAGACGAGTCATGGTCAAACGGCGGTGCAGTTGTCTGGAAATGTTATGGCTTTGCTGCTTGGAATAAGCGATGCTCCGAATGGCTTCAATGGCAGATACCTTTCCTACCATTGACAGAGGTTTTCTAGTAGAGATTAGAACTGTCACATAGGTCAGAAGGGAAATAACTATCGTAAATTTGATATTGTCACTCCAGGACCAATAGCCTGGTACCATAACCAATACAATTATCATGGCAAAAATCAGCCCAAGGGGAATTGCTATTGCAGTCAGGAATCTCCGTTCTCGTTTTACCACTCGTTTTAGCTGCTCTGGTGTTGCTCCAAGTACCTTTAGACGGCCGTATTCTCGCATTTTTCCCATTACAGAGATATAGAAAATATTATAGACTACAATTGCACAAATGACAGCAATTAAACCCGCCAAAATATAGATCTCCATCTCTCCTCCCAGATAGAGATCCACTATACTAAAGTAGTTGGAACTGTAAAACGTCTGTTCCTCTGGGATATTCATTTCTCTAAAAAACTGTTCTATTTCCAAACGAAGCTGATCTGGCTGTACCCCCTGACTCCCAGCAAAACGGAATCGCAGCTCATAAGGAACCTTATGACTGTCCATATTCACAGCAGTTTCTGCAATCCAAACTGTAAAAATCCGACTATTGTTCTCTGTTTCTAAAATACCTGTGATCGTATAGGGTCTCTCATCTCCACCCAGATTCAGTGTGACTATTTGACCAACTTCTGCTGGAAGGTTAAAATAACGGAAAAAGGATCGATCGATACACAGTTCATTCTCCCTCTGGGGATAGGTTCCAGTGATTTTGCCATAGCCCATCAGATCAATCATTTCTGTACTGACAAAGCTGATGTTTAAAACGCTATCTTGGTAACGAGCAGTCCCAGCGTCTGCGGCATAACCCCATTTTTCAAACCGTCCCATATTGGCAAGTCGCACAACCTCTTCGTGAGTCAGTCTGTCACAACCTGCCTGATACTGTCCTAAAATATAATCTAAGGTCTGCATCTTCTGTGCCGAGTAAATAAAACAAAGAGTTCCCATAAGACAAACGGCAAGAGCAATGGTAATAATCACAAAAGTGCTCCGACGCTTATCCGCTTTTATACTTCGCTTTGCCAATCTCTTTTCCACCTTGCTGGTGTTATTTTCAAAAGGCCATGTCATGATCTGCCACCTCCCTATCCTGCAATCCTGCCGTCCTCAATTCTTACAATACGGTCGGCAAGTTGAGCGATTTCGTTGTTGTGAGTAATCATAACAATGGTCTGATTAAATTTCATGCTAGTGCACTTTAGCAATCCCAGCACATCGGCGCTCGTCTTGCTGTCAAGATTACCAGTAGGCTCGTCAGCCAGAACAATGGCAGGTTTTGTAATCAAGGCACGGGCAATAGCCACACGCTGCTGCTGTCCTCCTGAGAGATTGTTTGGCATATTTTGCAGCTTATCCTCCAAAGCCAGCATCCTTACAATCTCATCCATAAATTTCTCATCTACCATATCACCGTCCAATTCTACAGGTAAAACAATATTTTCATATACGTTTAGAATTGGAACAAGGTTATAATTCTGAAAAATAAAGCCAATATTACGACGGCGGAATATCGTTAGTTCTTCATCGTTCTTTTCTGCCAGCTCATCCCCACGAACGATGACACTGCCAGAAGTAGGCGTATCCAGTCCCCCCATCATATTGAGCAGGGTAGACTTACCGCTGCCGGAAGTTCCCACCACTGCCACAAACTCCCCCTGTTCCACAGACAGACTGACACTATCCAGAGCGCAGGTAATGTTCGGTTCACTGCCATAATACTTTTTCAGATCAATTGTTTGCAATACATTCATAATCAAATGCTCCTTTCAAGGCTTTCTGCCTGTTGATAAGAACATTATAAAATTCAAATGTTACAGAAATGTCCGAAGAGGAAAAAAATTTATATAAAAACATAGATGAAATGTTACAAAACTCGGATATTTCATAAATTTTACAATAAATCTTTATTTTCCACATTGTATATTGACAATATAGCAAATGTGAAAGATACGATAGTCAATACAAGTGGAAATACTGCATTATCTGCCATTGTAAAATCACCTACATTTGCCTGTGTAAGAAAAATCAGTAAAAACGAAGTAATCATCGTTGCTTTTGAAGATTTCATCGCCATTCCCACAAACAACGCAATAAAACTCATACTTACAATAACAAAGGATTTTAGGATCAACTGAATATAAAAGGATAAACTGCTAATGTCAAAGTCAACCGCAAACGATGAGCACATATACCTTGAGCCTATAAATATACATAGATAAATTACAAATTTTGACAATACCAATGCTACAAAATTAAAAATCCACACCGCTATCATTTGGGATACTAATATTTTCTGGTGCTTCACTGGATAAGTAAACATCAAATTCATTGTTTTATTTTTATAAGCACTCACAATAAAAGATGCCAGCATAACACTTGTAAAAATAAGAAACGTCATACCTGTAAACAATTCAATTGGAGAAGAAATTGTATCCATTCCTGACGCAGCATCCAGTGTCCCATCTGGATCATTTGCAATTCCCAAAAAAGCAAGGGCAAATATAAACAGACACAGAAGAGCTGTTAAAATAACTATATTACGGATATATTTCCCGATATTGTTTTTCTTCCATTCAAGTTTAATTAACTTTAACATGATTTCTCCGCCTCCCCTGTTATTTTCAGAAAATAATCCTCTAATGATTCTGTATGTCTTGTGATAGATATAATTTCTACTCCATTTAGAAGCAATTCTTTTGAAATTTTCTGCGTTGTCACTGAAATCTCATAGATACGAATCTTGGAATCATTCATAATCTTAAAATTATTCAACTTCATTTTATCCGAAAGTATATAAGCGGCTTTTTGTGTATTTTCTACCGAAAGCTCTATAAAGGCTGTATTCATTTCAGAAATTTCCCGCATAGAAATTTCCCTTATCAATTTTCCACGGCTGATAATACCAATGGTATTTGCAATACTTTCCATTTCTGAAAGAAGATGGCTAGATATCAGAAATGTAATACCATACTCTGTTGATAACATCTGAAACAAGTCTCTAATCTGTTTCATCCCTGCTGGGTCTAACCCATTTGTTGGTTCATCAAGCACCACTAGTTCCGGCTTACACAAAATGGTGCGGGCAATTCCTAAACGCTGCTTCATTCCTAACGAATATCTTTTTACTGGTTTATCCGCTGCCTTGGAAAGTCCTAACATATCTAGGGCTTCAGTCAGGCTATCTTTACTGTAATACCCCATATATTCACAGTGGAGCTGCAGATTGTCCTTCCCACTCATATGTTCATAAAATGTAGGAAATTCAATAATGCTTCCCATGCGCTTGAATACATCATAAGATGTATTTTCAAGGGTTGCTCCAAAAAGCTCTACTGTTCCCTCTGTCGGTTTCCATAGGTTTGTGATCATTTTCATCACTGTAGTTTTCCCAGCTCCATTTAGCCCGATCAGCCCCGCCACTTCATGTTCAGCCAGTTCAAAAGAAAAATCTGAAAGCACCATTTTTTCTTCACTGTACCATGCTTTTAGATTTTTGACAATCAGAAGTGCTCCTTCCATATTACCTGCCCCCTTTGTCGTCTTTTTCTTTCTTCCATACTGTATATGCAGAATATAAAAAAACACCTGCCAAAATAATATAAAGTCCCATCATTTGGAAATTTCTAGATATGCCGCATACAATGGCTGTAATCAGCCAGATTAAGCCAATCATTCCACGAATATAGATATGACGCATCATTTTTGCCTCCTTTATAAGCTGCCCACCTTTTCTTTGCCAGTTGAAACTAGGAACATGTGCTCTTTTTTTATATTTACCTCCCCATTCATCCTAACCACCCCTGATAAAATGCGGTTGCTCCCAAAATTGCACCTACTGTCATCGCTGCCAATGTTGTAACAATAAGAATAGGGTGCTCTTTCATCAATTTTCCTAATTCTTTTAAATCGTTCATATTAATCTCTCCTTTTTTTATTCCAAAAAATGGAAATTTATTTGTCAATTACTGCATTTCCATTACTATCCAGCAAAGGTGTGATCGATGAACCGCCAACACCTGTCTTTGTATCAACTATCACCATAATAGTTCCATTGACACAGCTTTTTTCTTCTTTTAAACAAAATCTTTTTTTCTTTAATTGCTGTTCCCACACTAATACTCAATTCCTGTTATTTTTTTCTCTTCTGCTTAAGCTTCCTAGCAAAAAGAAGGTTGTCTGTCAATCTTATAAATATTTTTCTAATAGAAATCCTCTGCAGATTTTATTTATCCTTTATTTTCACAAAATTTTACAAATTTCTTTCTTATTTCCAATTCTCTAACAAGTTATTAACTTTTTCTTTTTTTCCTATAAATATGAATGACAATATGGATAATACATAACAACACAAAAAGGCTTGTAAAGTTAATCCAAATGTCCCTGTATGCTGTTTTTGCCAGAGGTTCTCTCAATCCGCTAAACCAGACATATGTAAACGCCAATACTTGAGAAGGAATATATGCAATCACATATCTAAAAATCAAAGACTTGACAGGCAGATTCGTACATAACTCAAATGCTGTTATCCCAATCAAAAGAATAATAGCTCTGTCTAACTCATGCCAGTTACCACTTGGATCTTCATAAATACCATTACAAAGATACAAAACGCTGCTTAACAATGTTACTATTGTATATATAATCGAATAAATCGATACAATACGAGTCCATTTTTTCTTATTCATCTTTCTTCTCCAATCGAAACAATTCGAACAGCTAAAGCTATTCCGCCATCACCATATGTTAGATTTTTCAAAAAACAATTTGATGATTGACTTAATTTCTAATAATTTGTTATTGTATGAATTACTTCATTTTCCCAATTGTATAATCTTAAAACTTCAATGCTTAAATTGTTTTATATTATCCTCTACAGAGAACTTCCCTTTTCTTTTTCGGTTATAGAAGCGGATAAGTTAATTTATTTTCCGTGTAATGCTTTCTGACTGCTGTGAAATGTTCCCTCCCTAGTGCTCTTTCAGATTTTCTGCCTTTAAGAACAGAAAATTCATACAGCTCAGACAGCACATTGTGTATTTCTCTTATCAATCAGATTTGTTATTCTATGATCTGCGAGGAAAAAAAACAGAGAAAGTAGAACCCTTGCCAACTTTTGAAGTTACTTTGACGTAACCTCCCTGCTTTGTGACAATCTCTCGAGTCAAATAGAGACCAATACCTACCCCCTGCTCATTGTGTACTTCTTCCTCCCGATAAAAACGTTTGAAAATAGCAGCATGGTTGCTCTCTGGAATTCCCTTTCCTGTATCAGATACATCTAGCTTGACATACATCTCCCATTGTTCCACTGATATATGGATTGCTCCTCCTTCTGGAGTATACTTTACTGCATTATCCAGCAAATTGAATATTGCCTCTGCCGTCCATTTACTATCATGGAAAAAATACAGGTTATCTGGGCAATCCACTGTTACAGAAATGTTCTTTTTCTCCGCTGCATATACAATACCGCTGCAGGCTATTGCCAGCGTATCAAGCAAAGAACCCTCTTTCTTTTCCAATTGAATTGCTCCAGCTTCCAACCGAGAAGTTTTCACAAGAACCTGAAAGAGAAATTCCAGCTTATCTGCCTGACTGCGGATGCCCTGCAAAAACTCCTGCCTCTCCTGTTCAGCAATGGGCTTTGTCAGCAGTGTGTCTGTCACCATTTTCAGGTTGCTTACTGGTGTTTTCACCTGATGGGAAATATTTGATACCAGCATCTGCAGTTCTTGTCGTTCTTCATCTACTTTACGACGGTTCTCCTGCATAATATCATACAGCCGCAAAAGACGATAGCTAATACGGGCAAAAAGTGTTTCTCTGTCGGCAGCATGCACAGGTTCTTCGTTGCCGCTTATCATGTGATCCATCGCCCGACACAAATCTCCTGTAAATACAGAAAGCCGTTTACCAAAGAACAGCATCAGAAGGAACAGCCAGATAAGGGCGCAGATTGTCAGCAACATACCAACAATTAGCACCCACAGTTCGCCTGCTATAACAAAGAGAATCGTACAGATAGTCAGCATAGAAACTGCTGTACCTCCGCAGATCAGCAGAAATAGTCCTTTTACAGAGATCCGTTCCAGCCTCATTTTCTTTTGCCTCCCATCCATTGATATCCAATCCCATAAATCGTCTTAATATAAATATCACCTTCTGCCTCAATCTTGCCCCGTATGCGGCTAACGGAAGTAGTCAGAGTATGTTCGTCCACATAATTTCCCTCCGCATCCCACAGTCTTTCCAAAAGCCGCTGTCTTGTCAAAATCTGTTTTGGATTTTTGCAAAACAAGTACAACATCTTATATTCCATAGGGGAAAGTGTAACTGGCTTTCCGTTCAGTGAAGCAGCCTGCTCTGAAAAGTTCAGAAACAGCCTGCCATCATCATAAATATCCTTTGCCGATCCCCTATGTTCCAGCATAGCAAACATTGCACAAATTTTCCTTAACAGAACCCCGATAGAAAAAGGCTTGGTAATATAATCCACTGCTCCGACTTCATATCCGCGTATCTGATCGCTCTCCTGATCATTGGCAGTTAGAAAAATAACCAGCGTATCGGGGTTTTCTGGTTTTATAAGTCTGCACAAGTCATAACCGCTGCCATCTGGCAAGTTAATGTCTAAAAGCACTAAGTCATATTCCATTTGGGTTAATAACTTGGTAGCTGTACTTACATTCAAAGCTGACGTGGTATCGTAGCCCTCAGAAATCAAGTTGTAAGTCAGTGTTTTATTTAAAAGGGCATCGTCCTCTACCAGTAAAATCCTCTTCACGGTCCATCCTCCTTTTTATTTTTATATAGCATAACAAGCAAATGTCCGCAAAATGTTACAACATACAGTTTTTTTCCCATACTTACTCATCAAGTAATATCCTGTTTCTGATATATCTTTACTGTAATTTTATATGAGATAAAAAACCAAACCACAGAAATTATAAGTACAAGATTAAAGGCCAAAAGGATATTTTCTTTCACAGAAATAAACAGATTTATAAAAAATACAAGTCCTGTAATAATCCCTGTTGACGCCAGAAAAGACATCATAAAAACAATCTGCGATTTTTCTGGGTCAAATAAATATGCACATGGCAAACTGATGCCGCCTGCCAGCAGGGTAGCACTTATTCCAATAGAACCATACAGACATAAAGAATGAAACATTACATCTGCACTAAAACAGGCAAGGGTAACACAAGGAATAAGTGCTGTAATCATTCCCAATAAGGCAAGCAGGATATAAAACAAAAACTTCTCTCCAATAATCTGATTCCTTGATATTGGCATGATAACAACATTTTTATTCCATTTGGAAGCTGCATCACTGGTAATACTAATAAAGGCTGCTGTTGTAGAAGCAACCGGAGCTAAAACCAAAAGTGCACTGGTTTCAAGTAAAAACGATAAGCCTAAACCTAAAACAACCAAACTGACAATAGTTACAAGGATATTGCTCTTAGCAATATAAAAATCTTTCACTAAAACACCTTTCATCACTTTTCCCCCTTTACATAAAGCAGCATAATTTCATCAATCGTTGCTGGAACAACCATAGCTTTTGGATATTTTTTCTGCATCTTTTCTCGATCGGAAACCAGAATCTGCCATTCATAGTCCATTTTACGATATACAATAATATCGGATTTATCTAATGCGTCAAATTGCGCCGCACCACACTTGATAATACCATATTGCTCAGTCAGTTCATCCTTGGGCTTAGAAAAAATCACTTTTCCTTTATGAATCAATACAATATAATCAGCAATCTTTTCCAGATCACTGGTAATGTGGGAAGATACCAGTATGGAATGTTCCTCGTCCTGCACAAAGTCTAGAAGCATATCCAAAATATCATCCCTGACAACTGGGTCCAATCCACTGGTAGCTTCATCTAGAATCAGCAGTTTGGAATGATGAGAAAATGCAGCGGTGATAGCCAGCTTCATTTTCATCCCTTTTGAAAACTGCTTGATCTGCTTATCGGATGGCAAAGAAAACTGTTTCAACAAGCGGAAATACGCCTGTTCATCCCAAGACTTGTAAATGTTTTTCATAACTCGGTTTAGTTTCTGAGGAGAAAGGATTTCAGGATAATTGCTGCCATCAAATACTACACCAATCTGTTCTTTTATATCTCTGTCAAGTTTCTCCTTTCCTAAGACTGAAATAATACCATCTTCTTTTTGAATCAGCCCTAAAGAGGCATTAATTGTTGTACTTTTTCCTGCGCCGTTTTCTCCGATCAGCCCAACAATGGAACCACTGGGTACAGCAAATGAAACATGATCCAAAATAAAATCCTTATAAGTTTTGGTAAGTCCTGATATCGTCAAAGCATTTGTCATCGCTAATCCTCCTCATACAATAGTGTCAATAAACTAACCAATTTATCAAGCGATATTCCGCTTGTACGGGCTGTTTCTATCGCCTCATTAAAACAACTCTCTATCTTTTTTTGCTGCTCCTCTAAATAAAAATCCTGGTTTTGAACGGATACATAACAGCCCTTCCCAGCCGCTGTCTCAATAAAACCATCCCCCTGTAAGATATCATACGCCTTTTGCACAGTCAAAACACTGATCTGAAGCGACTTTGCAAGGGATCGGATAGAAGGAAGTGCTTCCCCTGCTTTTAGTTCGCTGTTCATAATCTGTGCCTTTATCTGCGACACAATCTGCTCATACAGAGGACGACTTGTCTTATTACTTACAACAATCTCCAAATTGTTACCGCCTTCCTGTTTTATTCTGTATTATAGTAACAAGTACAGTATAATATATTATAATACAGCTGTCAAGACAATCATCCTTTTTAACAAAAAAAGCATTTATTTGGTTTTCTTCCAAACAAACGCTTTTTTTGCCTCAATACTTATCCATTTAAATAAGATATACTGTTTTTATATTTTCCAACTTTTAAATCACTGTCTACTTACTCTATATGAATTTCCTTAGCTATAACAGCCTTATCTGCAACACTGCTGTTTATTCCTTCATTCTCCATCTGTACCCAATCATTAAGATTTTCAAAAATGAAGATATACAAAGTTTTTATCTCTTTACCCTGAACAGCAAATCCTGCTCTGCCTGCCATTTCCATATCTGAGTAAAGCATTTCCCCATCCTGATTAAAGCAAATTGTCTGGCAAGGTTCATAAGACCATCCAAGAAGTTCTAACATCTCTGCATCTGTCATATCAGGGTCTTTTGAAAGCAGTTTTTCTCTTCTGTCATCTGTCAATTCCCTCTGTTTTCCTGGTGTTGTCACATGAACAATTACCTGATATGGAGATATTACTATATTGTCAAGTGTAATATTCCCTTTTTTCTCATCTATTTCAACAGTCTTTACATCAGTCTCGTTTGTCTCGAATGGAATGACAATGTTCCAGTTCCCATCTGTCCAATGGGATGCAGATATTTCTTGGCTGTCAAGCATCCTGTCATCATCATAACCAAGGCCATTTACATTTAAGTTAAGTTCTCCTTTACCTACAAGTTTCTCTGCAAGATCCATCTTTAATATCCCTACAAATGTATGACTGTCAATTACTTTTCCCTCAAATGTATTTTCAAACTGCTCAAGTGAATTTCCATCAACACTCCATGTTCCACCTATATAAAATCCCGCAGCTGTCTGATTATCTGTAACATTCATGCTTGTATAATGTTCTGGAATATGAGTAAAATCTGCCTCTTCTGCTTCAATATTCACTGTAAGGAATATAGAATATCCATCACAATAAACTTCCGATGCGGTCAGTATAATCCCTTTATCAGATACAGAATAGTCCAATGTATCTAAATTACCTACATAATTCTCATTTGTCAAAACAGTTTCCTTACCAGTATAATCACCAGAATATATAATCGTATCTTCCACCTTCTCAAAAACTCTTCCAATCAGCGGAATCTTTGCTGAGAGTGCTGGATTAAAATACCCCAATCCACCAATTCCAACAACTGCCACTGCCACAACTGCAGCTTTTTCTATTTTACCAAATTTCTTCATTTTACTCTTTCTCCTTCCATATACTCGAATTTCCCTGTCACTTATTTCAGGAGCAAGGGCTTGCTTTAAGATTTGATCCAATTTTTCATCTGTCATATCCTATCGCCTCCAATTTTTCCTTTAACTGTTTCTTTGCTTTCCTCATTCGGCTTTTGACGGTTCCTTCTGGCAGTCCAAGAATCTTGGACACTTCATTGATCTGCATATCCGCTGAATAATACAAATAGATTGGTATTCTATACTTTTCAGGCAGAGATGCAACTAATCTCTGAATCATGTCTACTTCATTTTGTTGTAATACAATATCTTCTGGTGAAGCCTCATTATCATAATCGGAAACTTCATATCTTTCATCGAACATCTCATTCATACTGTCAATCGGAACCAGTCTCATCCTATTTGCACATTTTTTCTTCTTATTTTTCCAAAGATAAATTGAAATGGATAAGGCATAACTCTTTATATTCTGCGTAGAGTCCAGCCCCTTCTTTTTCTCTAGCAGTTTGAGCATAGTGTCCTGATACAGTTCGTCTCCATTTTCTGCGTCTCCGGCTGTCATCCGGCAAAACCGCAGGATGTCCTTTCCAAACTTCAGGACAAACTGCTCGAATTCATCATTATTCATAGCAGCTATCCTCCTTCTTCTTCCAAGTCAACTTGCAAAAATTTATCTTTACATGTATATATTGTCATAGCTCTGGAAAAAGTTTTCAAATTCTCAAAAAAAATATGAAAAGGTGGACTCAAATGAACCCACTTTTTAAAAACCTTTATTTTTGGTTTCCTTATTTCTTATTTTTCCTTATCTAATCTTTGAACTAATCTTCTATAATTGATATACCTTTAAATGAAATGATGTTCGTCTTACTTAAAATGCTTTTCCTATAGCAAGGCAAAGACCACACCAGAAATTAGTCTTAGTATATCTTCCCAATAAACTTGAATCGGACAATCTCATTTAAAAATCATTTATATTTTAGTTTGAAATCGATATCTCTACTTTTTCATTTTCATACGAAATTAAAACGATCAGTGCAGCTACCTCATCAACATCAATGACTTGACTATAACCCGCTATTTGATAGGCATTATACTTACTGTTATCTGTATATCCAGAACTACCATCATCAACTAAGTAAGGTATTCTTGTCTTAATATTTTGAGATGAGCTTACATCAGGAAGGACTATTTTAAAATTCCAGTTTCCTTCTACTGTCGAAGTAAATTCTGCTTTTGAAAAAGTTCCTAGATTTTTAAAATCAACATGCATTGTCTTACCAAGAAATGAATCATTCTCATCCACAACACTTGCTTGAATAATATATTCCATATTTCCACTACTATCTGTATAATGATAGATAATACTTCCATCTTCGTAACTTTCTATAGAAGTTCCATCTTCATACACTGGTGCGCCATTTTCATCAGGAATAATTCCATTATACATAGTTTCGTTCATATTAACCCATGAATTGTCATCCTCTGGATTATCTCCTTGATATATATTTACCATTTCGAATCCTGGTTCCATTTTATCCTCTATACTATAACCGGAAATACTAAATAACATATATACAAATCTGTCATCTATAACAACTGGTGTTAGTATATAAGTGTAGACAGAAAAAGTCGAACAACCTATACTATCAAATGAAAGATTAACGGAGATGAAAGGCATGACCAAAAATCAAAAATCTTACACTCCGGAATTCAAGCAGCAGATCGTAGAGCTGTACAATGCCAGAGGAACCTCGTATTAATAGATATCTTCTCTCTTATATCCATATTTGGAATCAGGAATACTGATATGCGGTTCAAAGGTAAACATTTCAACATCGGATATTATGGTTTCCCTTTTCAGTATATACCCTGTCATTTTTATTTTTCACAATCAAATCATTCATGAAATCATATAATTCCTCAAATATTATATCAGGCGTTGCTACATCAACTAACGTTTTATGCAGATATTCTTCCATCTGCAATCCTCTCCGCCACTCATCGTTTTTTATTCTGTCAGTTTTATCACATAAAACGCCATTTTCAAATACAAGTGTTCTTGCATAATCTTCCCAAATGTTATTCTTTTGAGGACTTAAATCAAATGTGATATATGCAGGGAACAAGCAGAAATTTTTGGCTCATTCCATGAAAAAGTCTTGTTATTTCTTCAATAGCTGATAATATAGCAATATTAAACAAAGGACACCCCATTGGCAAGTGTGACAGACCGCTAGATGAGTAAAAGAAACGTTGTAGATACCACACCTCTTATCAGGTATGGACTGCCTCCTAACATAAAAACTAATTTTTTAGCCATAAGTGTTATAAAAACAATTGACCTCTACACATGAACACACTGGTGCAAATCTGTGAATGTAATATTTTAGATGTAATTAAACTGTTCAGTAATAAATCTTCCACCACAAGAGGGAACAATAATGGTGGAATTGAAAAAAGAATCACAGAGAATGGCATTAATTCACATTGTCGTATAATGAAGCCATCCTGCACTAGAGAGCAGAAAATATCGGGAAAATTTTAGTATTTGGTTGTACAATATCATTACAGTGAAACAGGAAGGAGAATATTACTCATGAACAGTTGGAATGATGGTATACGTAATGCAATTTATTACATTGAAGAGCATCTGACCGAGGATATTGATGTAAATGAAATTGCAAGCAAAGCATTTGTGTCAAGTTTCTACTTTCAAAAAATATTCAATGTATTATGTGGATTTACAGTTGGGGAG